>NZ_JBQFSP010000010.1:0-139872 GCF_056538065.1 Ruegeria sp. BH8
CACTGGATATTCCAAGCTTCGCGCCGATCTCCTGGATCGGCTTCTTATTCGCTTCACGCGCAATTTCGATGTCGGATTTATAGCTCATTGGCCGGGGTCCTTGATTGAATACCGTGCAAAACCGACGTCTAACGTCGGCGCTACGCATTCCATACCCTTGTGTACAATCTGATTAGCCATGGATTCCGACATTCTGGCGTCGCGAAGCGTCGTCAGGTCACTTCATCGGGAACTAATCGGAAACCTGCATATTTTCAGGGCTCCAGGCAGGCTGGTCCGGAACAAAGAGCTTGAGGTGATCGCCCAGTTGAATGCGCCCGGGACGTTCGACCCAGCCCGTGACACCCCGGCGTCCGACGGCAGCAGGTTTAAACCCTGCACCATACCCCTGATGATCCGCTTCGATTTCGCGACCGGGCAATACGCAAGGTGCGTTTTCCATATCCACAGTGATCGTCAGCCCGTTGACCGCCTGAAGACGCGAGGACGGCGGAATGTGCGAGAAATCCGGAATACCTTTCAGCACTATGGATGCGCCCAGATAAGACGGGTCAAGCTGGTCCAGCCCCATGTTCTGCGCGATCTGCTGCAACTCTTCCAAGGACAGCACCGACAGTTGACGAACATTGCGGATTTCAGTGCCCTTGGGATAGAGGTTCGAGACCCGAACACAGGACGCACGGTTCAGACCTTCGTGCCGCTCGCCTTTCACGCCCTCAAACCCAAGATCCAGCAACTCAACGGGCTTGGCACGAAGCGATCCGCCGGCAGGAACAAGGCCCAGCCAAAGAACTTCGGCTGCAAATTCGGTTTCCCGCAAAAACGGCATACGCGCTTCCCTTCCCATTGGTGTCTGCCAGCGCATAATGCTCAGTAACGCTCTGATGGAAAGAGAAAAACCCGGGTCAGAGCCCGGGTTCTTGCTGGTTATGCTGTCGGTTCAGGTTCCATCCCACCCTCAGGTGGTGATTTCTTTGCCTTGGTCTTGGGGATGGCTGTCACGCTGGGCGCACTGCCCTCGTCCGACTTGTCGTTCCGGTCATCGCTATCGCCGGGCGACTCCCCGTTCATGACGCGTTTGATTTCGTCACCGGTCAGCGTTTCGTATTCCAGCAAACCTTGGGCCAGACGTTCCCATTCCTCGTTCTGATCGGTCAGAATCTTGTGCGCCTGTTCATAGCCTTGCTGGATCAGACGCTTTACCTCTTCTTCAATCAGTTCCTTGGTATGAGCCGATACCGAGAACCCGGCAGTATTGCCCTGATATCCCTCATGCGCCTCGGCATAGTCGATATTGCCGACCTTATCCGACATACCCCAGCGCATCACCATGGCGCGTGCCAGTTGGCTGGCCTGCATGATGTCCCCGGCAGGACCGTTCGACACGTGATCTTCGCCATACTTGATGACTTCGGCAGCTTTACCTGCCATGGTCATCGCCAGCTTTTGTTCGCACTCATCCCGGTGATAGTTCAGGCGATCCATTTCCGGCAGCGAAACCACCATACCCAGCGCACCCCCGCGCGGTATGATGGTCGCCTTGTAGACCGGATCGCACATGGGCAGAGACAGACCAACAACAGCATGACCCGCTTCGTGATAGGCAGTTTTTTCCTTCTGATCCTGCGTCAGCACCATCGAGCGGCGCTCGGCCCCCATCATCACCTTGTCCTTGGCGTTTTCAAAATCTTCCATGGTGACAAAGCGACGACCCACGCGTGCGGCCATCAACGCAGCCTCGTTCACGAGGTTGGCCAGATCCGCACCCGAGAAGCCGGGCGTACCGCGCGCGATGATGCGCAGATCGACATCGGGGCCCAGCGGCGTCTTGCGTGCGTGAACGCCCAGAATTTTCTCGCGGCCCTTGATGTCCGGGTTGCCGACTGTGACCTGACGGTCGAACCGGCCCGGTCGCAGCAGCGCAGGGTCCAGAACATCCTTGCGGTTTGTCGCCGCCAGAATGATTACACCTTCGTTGGCCTCAAACCCGTCCATTTCGACCAGCAACTGGTTGAGCGTTTGTTCCCGCTCGTCGTTGCCGCCACCATACCCGGCGCCGCGATGACGACCCACAGCGTCAATTTCATCGATAAACACGATACAGGGCGCGTTCTTTTTCGCCTGCTCGAACATGTCACGCACGCGGGACGCACCCACACCAACGAACATTTCGACAAAATCCGAACCCGAGATGGTGAAGAACGGCACACCCGCCTCACCCGCAATGGCACGGGCCAGAAGCGTCTTACCGGTACCCGGAGGGCCAACCAGCAGCGCGCCCTTGGGGATCTTGCCACCAAGGCGGCTGAACTTCTGCGGGTTTCGCAGGAACTCGACAATCTCTTCCAGCTCTTCCTTGGCCTCGTCGATACCGGCAACATCGTCAAAGGTCACGCGGCCATGCTTTTCGGTCAGCATCTTGGCCTTGGACTTGCCAAAGCCCATCGCGCCACCTTTGCCGCCGCCTTGCATCCGATTCATGAAATAGACCCAGACACCGATCAGCAGCAGGAAAGGCAGCAGCGTGATCAGGAACGACTGAAAGCCTGATTGCTGTTGTTTTACGGCCTGAACGGGGATGTTTTCTTCGATCAGAAGCTTGGTCACTTCGGCGTCGCCGGGTTTGATCGTGACATAGCTGGCACCGCTTTGCAGGGTATAGCGAATCTGTTCACCATCCAGGGTCACGTTCTTGACTTCACCGCTTTGGACGGCACCGACAAAGTCGGAATAGGTTTTCTCGTTGCTCTGAAGCGTTCCGCCCGGTCCACTGAACAGATTGAACAGTGCAAGGATGAGCAGGAACAAAACGACCCAAAACGCGATATTGCGAGCGTTGCCCAAGGAAATTCTCCTAAAAGTTCCGGCAGGTGAGACGCTGCCAAGTTACCTCTTAAAATAGAGAGGATTGTCGTATGTTCAATGCGATAAAAAAGATGCGTGGAACTCGGGCCAATCTGACGCAAGCCTGGCATGCCAGCCATTCGCGAGACCCGCAAGCGGGGCGGCCAGCACCCTGTCCGCAATCCAAACCGCAGGCGTCGCCGTCAACGCTATCCTGGGACGCCCGGTTGCACGCCACTCGGGCACCTGTTGCAACCCCTCACCGCCCAAAGCGCGGATTTCTGCGCCCATTATTGCCGGTCCGCTGAGCCGCCATTTGCCATCCCACACAGCACTGGGCGCCGCGATCTGAGATTTCACGGCATTAAATTCCCTGCAAATCCAAACACTCCCGCCTTGTGGAACAATCAGACAACCGCCCACTGACCCCGATTGCCCATTCGCAACTGCATCCATTGCCTGATCCACGGCCGCCTGACGCGGGGGATAACCCGACCCGGCAATCCACGAGAGGATTCCCAGCAGCACACGACGCCGAATCTCAAGGGGCAACGCGGCAAATCCGGCCCGATTCACCCTCACGTCACTTTGATCCACCTGCGCCACGGACCCTGCGGATTCTTGCGTACAGAGGCCAAGTGCCGTGTTTGCCTGCGCCAGATTATCCGCCACGCGGGACAATGAAAGCGCATCAATTCCCAAAGGTTCCAGCCCACCCAAAGCTTCGCGCGCCTTGATCCGATCGAAACGGGCATCCTGATTCGAAGGATCGTCCACCCATGCTACGCCAGCCTCAGTCAGATAGGAGCGCAGCTGTTCACGGGTGATCCCCAGCATCGGACGCAGCAACGTCAGACCCCGCCGTTTCCGAATAGCCGACATGCCGGACAGGCCCGTGACCCCGGATGATCGGCCCAACCGCATCAGCAGTGTTTCCGCCTGATCATCTGCGGTGTGGCCCAGCGCAATGGAGTCGATTCCGCGGCCCTTCGCCCATTCGGATAACAAATCATATCGCGCCTGACGTGCCCGGTCCTGCAAGTTGCCGGTACCGTCCCATCCCGGCCAACGCAGCGTATCATGAGACATCCCCAACGCAGCCGCCTGCCGAAATACCGTTTCGGCCTCGCACGCGGATTCGGGTCGCAAACCGTGGTCGACCGTGGCAACGAAAAGAGTGATGGCCTCATCTTGCGCCACCTGATGCAAAAGATGCATCAAGGCGACGGAATCCCCGCCTCCCGAAACGGCAATCCCCAACTTGCGCGGAAGTGTTTCCGGTAGCTGGGCGCGCAGGTCTGCAAGTAGTTTGCCGGAGTGATGGTTCAAGTACATCCCAACGCGGTCATCTCCTGCGTGGCGCTCGAAAACTCTGGCGCAGAAGGAAAGCGTACTCCGACCTCATTAAGCGTGATGCAGGCCTGATCGGTCTGTCCCAAACGGCCAAGCGCCGCGCCCAGTTCGTACAGCGCCTCGGGTGCAAACGCGCCCTCGGAATCACCCGTGAAGCTGGCCAGAAATGCCCGGGCCGCTTCGCGTGTGTCGCCAATCCCTTCTAGGGCATGACCGCGTTTCAGGTTGGCTTCGGGCGCCAGCGGACTGCCGGGATAGCTTGTTTCAAACTGCGCAAACAACGTGGCAGCAGTCTGGAAATCGCCATCGGCCAACGCTTGCGAGGCAGCATCAAAATCAGCACGCTCACCTATGGCAAGTTCAACATTATCGGTCGCCGTTGGCGTTTCGATACTTGTTGGTCCGGTTATCACAGTGGCCGTGTCACCACCCAATGTCGAGGTCTCACCCAACGTCGACAAATCGCCGCCTTCCAGTTCAACCAGCCGGAACTCAAGGTCACCGATGCGGTTGGTGCCGTCGGTAACAATGTTCTGCACCCGCTGGTTCAATTGCTCGGTCTGGCGGGTCAGGCGCTGCAATTCGGCCTCGATGGCATCCACCCGTTCAAGGACCGAACTGCCGGACAGGTTAGGTGCGGGTGAACCCGTAGTGGAAAATTCGCGTTTCAAACGCTGAATTTCCACATGTAGCACCGTCAGTTCCTGACGGATGTCCGCAAGGGTCTGTTGATCCTGTGCCTGTGCTACACCAGCCGTCGCCACAACCGCCGCCAAAACCCATCCTGCAATGCGCATCATCTTACCCCAGAGTTGACCCGGTCAGAACCGTTACCGCACGGCGGTTCTTGGAATAACATTCCTCGGTGCTGCAAATCTCGATCGGGCGTTCCTTGCCATAGCTCACGGTGTTCAGGCGGCTGCCCGCAACACCGCGCGAAATCAGGTACTCACGCGCAGCGTTCGCCCGGCGTGCGCCCAGCGCAAGGTTGTATTCCCGCGTGCCCTGCTCATCCGCGTGGCCTTCGATCGTTGCGACAAAATCCGGATTGGCCAGCAGCCAGTCCGCCTGCCCTTGCAGCACTGTTTGCGCCTCGGGCGAAAGGGTTGACTGGTCAACGGCAAACAGGACACGGTCCCCGACTGTTTGCTGGAAATACGCGGGCGAGCGCGGATCACTCGGTGATCCGGGGACAATGGATCCAATGCCTCCGCTACCACCACCGCCACCCAAGGCTGAGGGGTCATTGTTTGTGCAGGCGGCGATCACACTCAGCGCGCCCAGCGCCAGAACTTTGCTCAATACGTTCATTTCAGGTGCCTCGTGTTATGTTTATTGCCGCCTGTCTACCACAGGGACGATTTGTTGTGAACTTTGCTGCGATCAATTCTGCAATGGGCCCCAGGACGGATCGCTGCCGCCGTCCGGTGTACGTACCGGGCGCAGGTTCCTGCCCGAGATATCCACCGAGTAAAGCGATGCCCTACCACTGGCCCCCTGCGTTTCGCGGGTGAACATGATGACCCGGCCATTGGGCGACCAGGTGGGGCCTTCATCCAGGAAAGAGGCTGTCAGCAAACGTTCTTCTGACCCGTCGATGCGCATCACGCCGATATGGAACCGGCCCTGGTTCTGCTTGGTAAAGGCGATCAGGTCGCCGCGCGGTGACCAGACCGGGGTACCATAGCGGCCTGCGCCAAAGCTGATCCGCGTGACCTCGCCCCCGTTTGCTGCCATCACGTACAATTGCGGCGTGCCGGAGCGGTCGCTTTCAAAGACGATCCGGCTGCCGTCGGGTGAATAGCTGGGGGCAGTTTCAATTGCGGGCGTGTTGGTCAGGCGCGTGCTTTGACCCGAAACGATATCCATCTTCCACAGATCGGTATTGCCGCCCTGAATCAGCGAATAGACAATCGACCGGCCATCCGGCGAGAACCGAGGCGAAAAGCTCATCGTCCCGTCCTGCGTCTTCAGTTCCCGCGGTTTGGGGCGCCCGACTTCAGTCACGTAAATGCGCGGGCTGCCGCTTTCATAACTGGTATAAAGCAGCCGGTCACCGGTGGGTGAGAACCGGGGCGCCAGAACGATTGCGGCGCTGTCGGTCATGTACTGCACATTCGCGCCATCGTAATCCATGATCGCCAAACGCTTCAGGCGCTGGTCCTTCGGCCCGCTTTCCGAAACAAAGGCAACGCGGCTGTCAAAATAACCGCCTTCACCTGTGATCCGGCTATAGACCTGATCGGCCACCTTGTGCGCCATGCGCCGCCACCCGTCTGTGGTACCTGCCAGTTGAAGGCCATTGCCCAGTTCCTGGCCCGAAAACACATCCCACACCCGGAACCGGACCGTCAGTTTCTGACCTGACACATTGACAGCGCCCGTGACCAGCGCGTCAGCGTTGATCGCCTTCCAATCCGCAAACTGAACCGGAGCTTCGAAGCTGCTGACCCGGCTGATGAACGCATCCGAGGAGATTTCGCGGAACAACCCGGTCCCGGTCAGGTCAGCCGCCACCACGCGCGATATATCCTGCGCGAACTGAGCTGCGGCCGGGCCGTCCGGCACAAAATTCGGAACGGCAAAGGGCAAGGGTTCGATAATCCCCTCATCCAGTTCCAGGCGCAAAGGCCCGTTCTGTGCATAAACCGGCGCAGACATCAGTGTCAGGCCGACAAAGAGGCTGGTCAGAAGCTTCATCATTTGATCCGCATCCTCTCGGGGTTAAATGTAATCTCAACATCCTGCCAATGTTCGTATTTGTCAGCAGGCAAATCATATCCTTTGGCCCCGCAGCGCAAAATAGCACGTCGCGCAGCCTCGTAGGCCTGTTTAACGGCTCCCGCCGAGCCACCAGAGCTGTCCAGCATCCGAACACTGCCACCGACGACCGTACCATCACGGTTCAGTGAAAACGCGACAACAACCACAGTGTTCAGCGCATCCGTGGACAAGGAACCCACATTCCAACATCCAGAGACAGCCAGTCGCATCGCGTCTTTCTCTCCGCTGGTCAGCGGTGGGCCAGAAGGTTCGGACCCGCTGCCCAAGGCTTCGGCCAGGGCGTCGTTGATTGCCGTTTCATCGGTTTGTTTCTCAGGTTCCGGGGTCGCCTCAGGCGTTTTGGCCACAGCGGGTTCCGGCGGCGGGCTTGGCCGGTTTGGGCGCACGCGCGGTCGCGGAGATGTCAGGGGCGACTGGTCCTTGGTTTCCTCGGCTTCGGTCACAATCTCCGGGGCTGCCTCTTGCGGCGCGGTCTGATCCTGCTGTTCCTGTTGAACCTCTGCGCCTTCATCCAGGGATACCGGAGGCGTTTCAAAATCATCAGGCTTTGCCTCGGGCGGTGGCGGAGCTATTGCCTCAGGCGCGACGCGGTCTGATGGGCGCGGCTGTGCCTCCGGACCGGGCGGCGCAGGCTGTGCAACAGGCTCGATCTGAGGTTCCGTCAGAACCGGAGGCTCGTCAGGAACCTCGGGTTCTGGCGGCGCTTCCACGATGATGGGCTCTGGCTCTGGTTCCGGTTCAGCCGGTGCAACAGGTTCAGGGCGGGGCTGTTCGTCACTCTCGGGTTCCGGCGGCTTGGTCACAGCCTCCGGCTCGGGCGGCTGCTGCAACGCGGTCGGCACTTCGGGGAGTTCCGGCGCATCCCGCTGGGCCGTCATGGCCGCGAATTGTTCAGCCGTGATCACAGAGACATCCTGCACAGCCATCGGCAACGGTTCGGACCGGAAGGTGCCGCCGAATATCGCCCATCCGATCAGGCTGACATGCGCAATCGCTGAAATCTTGGTGCCGGTATCCACCGTGCGACCTCACTCTCCACCTTCATCCAGCGTCGGCCCGCCGGTATCGGTCACAAGGCCAACGTTGGAAAACCCGCCCGCGTTCAGCGCACCCATGACCTGCATCACCTGTGCGTAAGGGATTGCGCCATCGGCCCGCAGGAAAACCCGGTCACTGCTCCGCTCTGCCGCAATGGCACGCAGCTTGCCAATCAATTCTTCGCGCAACACGTCGGTGGTCTGGATCTGCACGCGTCCGTCAGCGGTCAGGGTCACGGTCAAAGGCTCTTCATTGTCGCCGGGCAGCGCACTGGCTGCGGTCTTGGGCAGATCGACCGGAACACCAACCGTCAGCAATGGCGCGGCCACCATGAAGATGATCAGCAACACCAGCATGACATCCACGAAAGGTGTCACATTGATCTCGGCCATCGGCTGCGCGCGACCGCGACGCCGACCACGCCTGCGCCCATTGCCGTTCGAAGATTGCTGGATCGCAGCGCCCATCGTCAGCTGTCCAACTGGCGCGACAGAATGGTTGCGAATTCATCCGCAAAGGCTTCATAGCCGCCAACGATCCGGTCACTATCGGCGCTGAGTTTGTTATAGAAAATCACCGCCGGGATCGCCGCCAAAAGGCCCAACCCTGTCGCCATCAACGCCTCGGCAATACCGGGGGCCACAACGGCAAGGTTGGTGTTTTGCTGTTCGGCAATCTCGATGAATGCATTCATGATGCCCCAAACGGTGCCAAACAGCCCGATAAACGGAGCCGTGGAGCCGACAGTTGCCAGAATGGGAAGACCTTTTTGCAGGGTTTCCGCCTCTTTCGCGATGGCGACATCCATCGACCGGTCGATCCGCGCGGTTGCCCCGGCAATCAGCCCGCCATCATTGCGATGTGACCTGCGCCACTCGATCATGCCTGACGCAAAGATCTTTTCCGAGCTGCCATCCGGCTGCGTTCCGATCTGCTCGAACAACTCATCCAACGGGTTGCCCGACCAGAAGCTTTCATCAAAAACCTGCGCCTCGCGTCGGGCCGCGCGATAGTTGATCAGCTTCTGAATGATGATCCCCCAGGACCAGATGGATGCGCCGGTAAGTACCAGCATCACCAGTTTGACGATAAAGGTCGCGCGGGCAAACAGCCCCCACATGGAGAAGTCGATCTCCTGCGCCAGCGCCAGCGTTTCAGCTTCCATGAACCTGCTCTTTGTTTTGCCTGATGGCCGTTCGTTTGGCCTTATTTTGCCAAACGCTATCTCAGTTGGTCATGAAAAGCCAACAGAACCACCCATGGTCCGCAAATTGTTACATCAATGCGCGAATCTCTGCCGGCAATCGGATCGGTTTGCCCGCTTTATTGATGCAAACGGCCGTGACAGATGCACGAAATATTTCGGTCTCACCGCGGCGAACAAGCTGCGCCATAGTCAGACGCACGCCCGAGATTTCGGTGACCTCGGTTTCGACGATCAATTCATCATCAAACCTTGCAGGCCCCAGATACTCGGCCTCGACCCGCCGCACGACCCAAACAATGCCCTCCTCCCGCATGGCGTTTTGGTCATTGCCCAGATTACGCACCCAGTCCGAGCGCGCGCGCTCGATATAGCGCAGGTAGTTCGCGTGATAGACAACCCCACCCATGTCGGTGTCTTCATAATACACGCGGATGGGGTAGGTGTGTTTCATTGCAACGCCTCCAGTCGGGCAAACAGCCTTAACGCATGCGAGGCATCCTGTGCCGCCCGTGGCAAAACCGGATCATAGGCCGCCCGGATCAAGGACGCGATGTCGGGACGCAGGATCGTGGCCTCACCTGCGATTGCCAGTGGAGATTGATTGCGAAATGCAGTGTCCGACCAGAGCAAGATGGTCTGCACGACCTGATTGAGCGCAAGGGTTTCCGCCGGAACCTTGCACAATTCCTTGTCCATGCGCAGAAACACAAACGCCGCACGGATCGCGCCATCTTCTTCGAATCGGAAAACGCGGTACTGGTTTGCATCTGCCGCGACCAGACGCGCGACCAAAGGTTCCAGATCCGGGATCAATCGATCAAGGTCCGGTACCTCCAGCAGTTCCTGCCAGTCCCGGAAAAAGAAAACCATGCAGTTCGCGCCAAGCTCAGGGTCCGTCTCGGCCATTTGGTGACCAGCCAGCGCGACAACCGCCTCAAAAGCCCCCTTTACGGTGGCCAGCGTCTCGTCTTCGACGCCGAAAACGATCGGAACAATTGGCCGCCCCCAACGCGCAAACAGAAACTCGCCGCTTTCGCGTGTGAACAGCGCTTCAATTTCTTCCGGTGTCACCGCCAGCCCTTCATCTTTTCAAAAATACTCTCGCCGAAAGGCTTAAAATCTAAGCGCGCTGGCTTCAACCGAACAGATCGCTTTGCCGCTTGGGCGCGGCCATCCCAAGATGCGTCCACGCCTTCTGCGCCAACATCCGCCCACGCGGAGTACGTTGGATCAGCCCCTGTTGCAGCAAATAGGGCTCAATCACTTCCTCAAGCGAGTCGCGGCTTTCGGACAGCGCGGCAGACAGGGTTTCAATCCCCACCGGGCCACCTGCATAGTTTTCGGCAATCAGCTTCAGATAACGCCGGTCCGCACCATCAAGGCCCAAATTATCGACGCCCAGACGGGTCAAGGCACCATCGGCCAGGTCCCGTGTGATCCGCCCGTCCCCTTCGACAATGGCGAAATCCACAACGCGTCTCAGCAATCGCCCGGCGATACGCGGCGTTCCGCGCGACCGGCGTGCGATTTCGCGCGCACCATCGTTATCCGCGGGCGCGCCCAGTTTCCGCGCGTTCCGGGTGACGATTTCGTGCAATTCATCGACCGTGTAGAACTGAAGCCGGGTCGGGATACCAAACCGGTCACGCAAGGGCGTTGTCAGCAGACCCATCCGCGTGGTGGCCCCCACCAGCGTGAATGGCTGCAATTCGATCCGAACGGTGCGCGCAGCAGGACCTTCACCTATAACAAGATCCAGCTCGAAATCTTCCATCGCCGGGTACAGCACTTCTTCCACCGCCGGGTTGAGCCTGTGAATCTCGTCGATGAACAACACGTCCCGCGATTCAAGATTGGTCAGGATCGCCGCCAGATCCCCCGCCTTGGCCAGAACCGGGCCCGAGGTCATGCGAAAGTTCACCCCCAACTCACGCGCCATGATCTGCGCGAGGGTCGTCTTACCCAACCCCGGAGGTCCGTGAAACAAGGTGTGGTCCATCGCCTCGCCGCGTTGCCGGGCAGACTGGATAAAGATGCGCAAGTTAGCGCGCGCCTCAGCCTGACCAATGAATTCATCCAGCCCCTGAGGACGCAAAGCGCGGTCATTGTCTTCCGGCAGGGGTTCCGGGCGCAGGGTGGGATCAGCTTCAACCATTCACTTACCCTTTCGGAGCCAACAGCCTGAGGGCCGCGCGGATCAGATCAGCCTCGTCCGCATCCGGCTGACTGGCAGCCGCTTCAGCCACGGCACCTGCCGCCTCGGACGGCCCATATCCAAGGTTGGCCAACGCCGACAACGCCCCGGCAGACGCGGCCGCTGCACCCGATGGCGGTTTCGAAACACGTCTCGGCGCGGGCGTAGTGTCATTCGGTTCAACAACCTCGAGTTCCGGCCCGTCCATCGCCTGAGCAATCGTGCCGCCCATGGCCATCACGCCAGGTGCCTTATCCTTGAGGTCCAACACGATCCGCTGGGCGGTTTTTGGCCCGACGCCCTTGGCCGCCTTGACCGCGCCCCAGTCCCCGAGGGCAATTGCGCGGCTGACACCGTCGGGCCCCAGTGCACTCAGGATCGCCAGCGACACCTTCGCGCCGACCCCCTGGACCGAGCACAGCAGGCGATGCCACTCTTTCTCGACAAGCGACAGAAACCCGTAAAGCTGCATAAGGTCTTCGCGGACGACCATGTCAGTGTAGATCGAGACCGCCTCACCCGCCCCCGGCAATGCCGCCAAGGTCCGGTCGGAACAATAGACAAGATAGCCGACGCCCCGAACATCGATCAGCACATGATCCACCGCGCGGTAATCCAGCCGCCCTGTCAGTTTGCCGATCATGCCCGCACCTCTTTCACACGCGCCTGTTGCGTTTTCCCGTAATAGGCATGGCAGATCGCAATCGCCAGTGCATCCGCCGCGTCGGCCCCTTTCGGCAAACAGCCCGGCAATTGCAGTTTGACCATATGCAAAACCTGCTCTTTCTCGGCATGACCCACACCCACCACGGTCTTTTTCACCCGGTTGGGGGCATATTCCCCCACCGGCAGACCGGCCTGTGCCAGCGTCAGCAACGCCACACCACGTGCCTGCCCCAATTTGAGGGTTCCGGCCCCATCCTTGTTCACGAATGTCTGTTCGATAGCAGCCTGATCGGGTCTGTGATCCGCAATCACTTCGACAATCTGATTGTGCAGCGACAGCAGCCGCTCGCCCAGATCGTCCCCATCCGATTTGCACAACCCGTTGGCCACATGGCTCAGGCGGCTGCCATTTGATTCGATGACGCCCCATCCCAGGGTTCTAAGCCCCGGATCGATGCCCAGAATTCGCATATTTTGCCTCGGCCTGCTCGGGTTGTGTGATCTTTTTTCAACGCCTAGCACGAAGCGTGAACATTTTCCAAGCGAATTGACCCCAGGGCTGAAAACGACACGCGTGTCTCAGGCGCGACTTCGGGCGCGTTTTGCGACCCCGTGAAGTCTGAATTCGACACTTTCCCAAAGGCTTTTTCACCAATTGTTAAAGGGGATTACAGCTTCGTGAAGCCTTGCGGAAAACGCATAGGACACATGCAAAAACTGAACTTGTGCGAACGAAATGACAGCACTAGATGCCCCGCAGATCGCAGAAATGCAATGTGAACACTAACCAGAAGGAAACAGGATATGGCTGCACTGGACACAACCCGCGTCGCTACCACTGGCTCGTTCGGCCTTGTTGGCCGTATCGGCGCATTTTTCGTATCGGCCGTTAACGCCGCAGTTGAATGGAATGACGCCCGCGTAACCCGCAACGCGCTGACCGGTCTGACAGACCGCGAACTGGACGATATCGGCCTGTGCCGTGGTGACATCGACTCCATCGCCGAAGGTCGCCGCTAAGAACCGGCCACTATACTTATTTGCCCCTTCCTCCTCCCTTGAGGGGCACACAAAAACACCGCGCACCATAAGGGTACGCGGTGTTTTTTAATCCGAGGGAGCGGATTAGTAGAAAACTTTGTTCAGCTGAGCGGCGAGGGCTTGCGACACAGGGTCGATTTGCATCACCCAGGCACCGGCTTTTTCGACTGGCGTACCTTCGTTCAGGCTGTCGATCCGATATTGATAGCCGGTCGGGCCAAGGTGGGACAAAAGAAATGCTTTGAAGGCGAAGAAACCCACAAGCGTAAGCAGCAGCACCTTTGCTGGCACCGCCGAGCTCACCCGCTGCGGCCTCATCACCACCAGGCCATCCTTGCGCATCGTCGCGCGATAGCCACGGCTCATCTTTTGGTGTTTCTTGTTCAGGCGACTTACGCGCTGATTGAACTCCAGTTGTTTACCCGTCATGGCAGCCTCCAAAAACCGCCCCCCTCGACTTCATTCAGAAAACGGTAAAAAGAGATTGCGACAAAAACGTGGCAAAAACCTATAAAACTCCTGCAAATGGCCTAATTCACGCCCTGTTTGGTTAAAATTAGGGTCGTCCACTCACCAATCTCGGCCCTACAGGTCTGATTGAACCCGTTTTGTGAATAAACGGAAACCACGTCATCGGCCTGTTCGTTGAGGATTCCCGACAGGATCGCGTGCCCACCTGGGCGGAGATTCGCTGCCATTTCGGGTGATAAAGCTACCAAAGGCCCTTTGAGGATATTGGCAAAAATCAGATCGTAGGGTGCGTGCGCCTTGAGGTCGGGATGATCGAAACCTGCGGCTTCAACACACTGAACCGCGCCGGACATACCGTTTGCCTTCAGGTTGGCTTCGGCCACTTCAACGGCCACCTCGTCGATATCGCTGGCAATGAAATCGCCATCCCATACCCGGGCTGCCGCCATGGCCAGAACGGCCGTGCCGCAACCGATATCCGCTACTTTTGAGGCACTGAACCCTTCATCCAACAACCGGTCCAGAGCTTTCAAACATCCCAGCGTGGTACCGTGATGTCCGGTACCAAAGGCCATTGCCGCCTCGATCAGCAGTGGAATGCGACCGTCGGGCAGCTTGTCGGCATCGTGGCTGCCATAGACAAAAAAGCGGCCCGCCTCAACCGGGGCAAGCTCTCGCCGAACATGGGCCACCCAATCCGTTTCAGGCACTTCCGACACAACAAAAGGTTTGGCTTCAAAAGCAACTGCCAGAACGGCCAATGCGGTCTCGTCAGGGGCTTCGGTAAAGTACCCGCCCACTTCCCACAGGCCCGAACCGTCTTCGACCTCGAACACACCGACGCCGGTTGGTTCGGGCTCCAGACGCTCCATCGCTTCGCCCAGACCTTCGGCGGCTTTCTTACCTGTCAGCGTGGTCAGCGCAGTGAATGTGGGCATCCGGAACTCCTGTGTCAGTTGGCACTGCGCGTAGGACGGTGCGCAGCCAACGTCAAGCTTTGCGGCCTATTCCGCCGGGGCTGGCGCGTATTTGCTCAGGACGGTCTCATTGCCCGG
The DNA here is from genome assembly GCF_056538065.1 of Ruegeria sp. BH8. Taxonomy (NCBI): domain Bacteria; kingdom Pseudomonadati; phylum Pseudomonadota; class Alphaproteobacteria; order Rhodobacterales; family Roseobacteraceae; genus Ruegeria; species Ruegeria sp. BH8. Next base: position 14,654 of record NZ_JBQFSP010000010.1, read on the forward strand.
TTCCGGGTGGCGCGGAACCAGCAGGGACAACAGCAGAGAAACGACCGCCATCGCCGCCGCAAGGCCAAACACGGCACCTGGCGACACGACCCAGAGCAAACCCAGCAACGCGGGCAAGAAAACCGCGGCGATATGGTTGATCGTGAACGCTACTGCGGCAGTTGGCGCAATATCCGCCGGATCGGCGATTTTCTGAAAATAGGTTTTCAGTGCAAGCGCCAGCGCGAACAGCACATGGTCGATGACATAGAGTGTCGCCGCCAACAGCACGCCCCAGCCAAACCAGTAGATGCCACCATAGGCTGCGAACACGATTGCCAGACCGGTATATTCAAAGATCAACGTGCGCCGTTCGCCAAACCTGGCCACTGCTTTACCCAGCAACGGAGCAACCATCATGTTGATCATCAGGTTGATCAGATACAGGCTGGTCAGCTCATGCACTTCAAAGCCGAACTTCTCGACCATCATGAACCCGGCAAACACGACAAAGATCTGTCGCCGCGCACCCGCCATGAATTGCAGAGCGTAATACAGCCAGTATCGACGGCGCAGGATCAGTTTCTTGGTTTGCGGCGTGGGGGCATCGAATTGTGGGAAGGCGAACAGGCAAAACAGGGCCAGCAAAGCTGTTGCACCGCCAGCAGCCATGAAGACAAAGTTGTAGGACAGATCGAACCGCTCCCAGGTCAGAACGATCAGCCCGTACACCACCATCGTTGCTGCCGAGCCCATAGCGACCAGCCACCCCAATACCTGCGGTGCGCGATCCTTGGGAAGCCATTGCAGCTGAAGCGACTGGTTCACAGTCTCATAGTAGTGAAACCCGATTGAACTGAACAAGGTCACGAACAACAATCCGCCAAGGCTTGGGAACCAGGCCGTCAAAGCCGTTGCGACCCCAAGCATCATCAGCGAGATCATGGCCAGCACCTGCTCGCGAATGAAAATGATGACGGCAATCACGCCGACCGCCAGAAAGCCCGGAATCTCGCGCACCGTGTGTAGCAGGCCGATATCGGCCCCGTCGAAATTCGCTGCCTCAATGACGAAGTTGTTCAACAGCGCGCTCCATGCATTAAACGCGATGGGCATGGTCAAGGCCATCACGAACAGAAGCGTGACAGGACGACGCCAGAACGGAAGGCTCTGCGCCTCGGCAAGGGGCATGGGTTTCAGCATGAGAATCCTCTACGCCCATTTCCCGACTTTGGCGAGGGGGAAGCGACCGGCGCACAATGGCCCTGCGTTAATGCAATAGTCAGTAAAAGCTTTGTGGATCGATATCGACGGTCAGGCGGATATCGCCTTTCAGGCGCAGCGGGGCGATCCAACGAGCGATGGCGTCCTGGATTGGTGCGCCTTTAGGTGCCTTGACCAGCAGGCGGACACGGTGACGTCCGCGAATACGGGCAATCGGCGCTGGGGCGGGGCCAAACACCTGCGCGCCAATCTGGCGCAATGGGCTGTCGTTGCGCGCCATGGCGTTGCCAATGTCAAAGACCGGTCCGACCTCGGGGCCCGACAACACGATCCCCGCCATACGTCCATAAGGCGGCACACCGGCCGCTTGCCGACCGGCGGCCTCGGCCTTCCAAAAGCCCTCTTCGTCACCCGACAGAATCGCCCGGATCACCGGGTGTTCCGGCTGGAAAGTCTGTAACAGCGCCTGCCCCGGTTTTTCAGCCCGACCAGCACGCCCCGCAACCTGTCGCATCAGCTGAAATGTTCGTTCAGCGGCCCTCAGGTCTGCGCCATGCAGACTGAGATCCGCGTCGATCACCCCCACCAATGTCAGCTTGGGAAAGTTGTGCCCCTTGGCCACCAATTGCGTTCCGATGACGATATCTGCGTCCCCTGCCGCAATTTCTTCGATCTTGGCCTTCAGTGCCCGGGCTGAGCCGAACAGATCAGAACTCAGCATGGCAATCCTGGCCTCGGGGAAGGTTGCTTCGGCCTCTTCGGCCAAACGCTCAATGCCCGGCCCCACCGGGGCCAGCTTGCCCTCGACCCCGCAAAAAGGGCAGACCTCGGGCATCGGCTTGGTCTCACCGCATTGGTGGCACATCAGGCGCTTCAGGAACCTGTGTTCCACCATGCGCGCGTCGCAATGATCACAGGCGATCTGTTCCCCGCAGGCGCGGCACAGGGTTACCGGAGCATAGCCACGGCGGTTTATGAACAAAAGCGACTGCTCGCCTTTCTCGATCCGCTGCTGCACCGCCTGCCGCAAAGTCGGAGATATCCACGTTCCGGCCTGCATCTGTTCGGCCCGCATGTCGATGGGCTTCATCTCGGGCAACACCGCCGCGCCGAAACGCGAAGTCAGGTCGACCCGATCATATTTACCTGCCTCAGCATTCGCCCAGCTTTCCAGCGACGGGGTTGCACTGGCCAGAATCACCCGCGCACCGCAGATGGCAGACCGCAGGACCGCCATGTCGCGCGCGCTGTAATGCACCCCGTCTTCCTGTTTGTATGAGGTGTCGTGTTCCTCATCCACCACGACCAGCCCCAGATCGCGAAATGGCAGAAACAGGGCTGACCGCGCGCCAACAACCAGTTGAGCTTCCCCCTGCCCGACCATCCGCCAGACTCGCCTGCGTTCAGTCATGGTCGCGCCCGAATGCCACTCGGCAGGGCGCGCGCCAAACCGCGCCTCAACCCGTGTCAGGAATTCTGCGGTTAGCGCAATTTCCGGCAAAAGGACAAGTGCCTGCCGCCCCATGCGCAGCGCTTCGGCCACGGCCTCCAGATAGACTTCGGTCTTGCCGGAACCCGTCACGCCTTTCAGCAGCGTTGTGCCGTAATTCCCCGTCCGTTGCCCGGCCCGAAGCTGCGCAACCGCACTTGCCTGATCTTCGGTCAGGTCCTTTCCCGGCAAATCGGGATCAAGATGCGGATACGGCAGGTCGCGCGGGCTGTCTTCTTCACGAACCGCGCCTTGCTTGACCAAGCCTTTGACAACGGACGAAGTTACTCCGGCCTGTTCCGCCAGTTCCTTTAACGTAAATGCCAGCCCGCCATAGTCGCGCAACACCTCAAGTACACGGGTTCTGGCGTCGGTCATCCGGTCTGGCAAGGTGGTTCCCAAACGATAGATCTTGCGCATGGACGGTGGGTCACCCAGCCCCGGCGCGCGGGTTGCCAGTCGCAGCATCGCGGGCATCGGCGTCAGGGTGTAGTCGGCAACCTTGCCGAGGAATGCCCGCATTTCCTCGCGCATGGGCGCAACTTCAAGCACACGGATCACCGACCGCGCCTTGTTCAGATCGAATCCACCCTGCCCCGGCCCCCAGACAACCCCCAACACCTTGCGCGGACCAAGTGGCACCTCGACAAACGCACCCAGAAAGCATCCTCCTTCCGGCGCTTTGTAATCCAACGTCCGGTCCAGCGGTTGCGTTGTCAGCACCGCAATCAGCTCTCCCTCGTCGAAAAATCCGTTAGCGCTCACAGCATATCCTTTGCAGGGGGTTCCAGCATGGCTCTCTTTGAGGTAAAGCCATCCGCGACCAAGGCCAACCCATCAAAGGACTGCCCTCATGAAATTCTTCGTAGACACTGCCGAGATCGACGCCATTGCTGAACTGAACGATCTGGGCATGGTGGACGGCGTGACCACCAACCCCTCGCTGATCCTGAAATCGGGCCGCGACATTCTGGAAGTGACAAAGGAGATCTGCGATCTGGTCGACGGTCCCGTTTCCGCCGAAGTTGTCGCCACCGAAGCTGACGACATGATCGCCGAAGGCCGCAAGCTGGCCAAGATTGCCCCGAATATCGCCGTGAAGGTTCCGTTGACATGGGCCGGTCTGAAAACCTGCAAGACGCTCAGCGACGAAGGGCAGATGGTCAACGTCACCCTGTGCTTTTCGACCAATCAGGCGATTCTGGCTGCAAAAGCAGGTGCGACCTTCATTTCGCCCTTCATCGGCCGTCTGGACGATATCAACCTGGATGGCATGGATCTGATCGCCGACATCCGTCAGGTCTATGACAATTACGGATTCGAAACCGAAATTCTGGCTGCTTCGATCCGCACCGTGAACCACGTCACCGAAAGTGCCCGCATTGGTGCGGACGTCATCACCGCGCCGCCAGCCGTAATCAAGAAACTGGCCGATCACCCGCTGACCGACAAAGGTCTGGAAACCTTTCTGGCAGACTGGGCCAAAACCGGTCAGAAAATCCTCTGATCTGGTGTGCAACCGCGCGGCGCTATCAGGCGCCGCGCCCGGCCCAACGGCCCAAAGCCTGATCTGTGATCAGGCGTGGCAGGCGGGAGCCTATCCGCCACAGCATCCGGGGAAATCCACTCTTGCGTGCATTTTTCCCAAGGCAAATCCGGTTCGGCATGCTATAACCCGCCCAACAAAAAAAGACCGGACAGGACATGAGCAGCAATCCCAAACTCGAGGATAATCTCCGCGCGGCAATTCTGGCCGAGCCCGACGTCGTTCTGGACGACAAGGACCTGATGCAAGCCCTTGTGGCCGCGAACGAACGCGCCCGGGGTGATAATGTGATCGATCTGCGCGGCATTGCCATGCAGCGGCTCGAGGCGCGGCTGGACCGGTTGGAAGATACCCACCGCTCGGTCATCGCTGCGGCCTATGAAAACCTTGCAGGCACCAATCAGGTACACCGCGCGATTTTGCGCTTGCTGGAACCCGTCGAATTCGAGGATTTCCTGCGTGCCCTTGGCGCCGATGTCGCAAATATCCTGCGGGTTGACCATATCACGCTGGTTCTGGAAACCACCGTGGCTCAGAACGATCCTGCCATCGACAGGCTTGGAGGCGTTCTGACGATCGCAGAGCCCGGCTTCATCAACCAATACCTGACCAATGGTCGCGGCGGCCCTGTCCGCGACGTGACCTTGCGCGAAACTCATCAGCCGAACCGACGTGTTTTCGGCGCGCTGGCGGATCAGTTGCGCTCGGAAGCCTGCCTGAAGCTGGACCTCGGTCCGGGTCGCCTGCCGGGCATGATCGTCATGGGGGCCCGTGATCCGCGGCATTTCACACCGCAACTCGGCACCGATCTTCTCACCTTCTTTTCCGGCGTATTCGAACGCTCGATGCGCCACTGGCTGTCATGAACCTTATCTCACCTGCTTGCCGCGACGCGCTCCAGCACTGGCTGGACACTCTGGGCGCGCTGGCGGGGCGGTCCCAGAACACCCAGACCGCCTATCGCGGCGATGTCACCGAGTTTTTGTCTTTCATGACCCTTCATCAAGGGGAACGACAAGGGTTGAAGGCGCTGGAACGGATCACCGTCTCGGACATGCGCGCCTGGATGGCAGATCAGCGCAGCGGGGATATCGGCGCGCGATCCCTTGCGCGCAAACTGTCCGCCGTCAAAAGCTTCTATCGTTGGCTGGCCGAGCGAGAGGGATTTGAACCCACCGCCGTTCTGTCGACCCGCGCGCCCAAATTCACCAAGAAACTGCCCCGCCCTCTGGCCGAAGACGCCGCGCTCGCCATGATTGACACGGTCGAGCTGCAATCTGTGTCCGACTGGGTCGCGGCCCGTGATGTTGCGGTTGTCACGCTGCTCTATGGATGCGGCCTGCGGATATCCGAGGCCTTGTCCCTGACCGGTGCAGACGCGCCCCTGCCCGAGACATTGCGCATTGTCGGGAAGGGCGACAAGGAACGGATCGTTCCGGTTCTTCCAGCTGCCCGAGACGCGGTTGACCGGTATCTTCAGCTTTGCCCCCACCCGCAAGCGAAGAACGCCGCCCTGTTCCGGGGTGCCCGTGGCGGTCCGCTGAACCCGCGCGCGATTCAGGGCGTCATGACCAAGGCACGAATGCAACTGGGGCTGCCTTCAACTGCCACGCCTCATGCCATGCGACACAGCTTTGCCACCCATCTGCTGTCCGCCGGAGGAGATCTGCGGGCCATTCAGGAACTGTTGGGGCACGCCTCATTGTCAACCACACAGACCTATACCGCCGTGGATACCGCACGGCTGATGGAGGTCTACAACCGTGCGCATCCAAAGGCGTGACCGACACATCGAACAGGAACCTCGGGCTTTTGGTTTGCATCTCTGGCGTGCATCGGTCATGACCCTAGCATGACACTCAGATTCAAAGCTCTTGCCGTACATCTCTTCACTGCCACTGGTGCTGTTTTCGCAATGCTGGCCATGCTGGCCGCCGTGGAAGAGAAATGGAGCCTCATGTACCTTTGGCTGGTTGTATCCTTCATTGTCGATGGCATCGACGGCCCGTTGGCGCGGCACTATCACGTCAAGAAAAACGCACCCGAGTTTGACGGCGTCTTGCTGGATCTGATCATCGATTATCTGACCTATGTGTTCATCCCAGCCTTTGCGCTGTTCAAATCCGGATTGATGGATGGATGGACCGGCTGGTTCGCAATCATCGTCATCACCTTTGCCAGCGCGATGTATTTCGCGGACACCCGGATGAAAACAAAGGACAATTCCTTTTCCGGCTTTCCCGGATGCTGGAACATGTTCGTTGTCGTGATCTTCGCACTGGAGCCCAATTTCTGGATCATCCTGCTGCTGGTCACGCTGCTGTCGCTTGCGATGTTTCTACCTTTGAAATTCGTTCACCCCGTGCGCACCGAGCGTTGGCGCAGTCTGACCTTGCCGGTCGCCCTTGCCTGGACGTTTTTTGCGGGCTGGGCCGCATGGGTCGATTTTCATCCCGAAAGCTGGGCCCACTGGGGTCTGGTCATCGCCAGCCTGTACCTGACATTTGCGGGTATCGCACAACAGGTTGTTCCGCAGCGCCGTACCTGACACGAGCGCTGCCGGACCGGATTTAAAGAACGTCCTGAACCTCAAATTCAGTACCGTTATGGGTAAAGACGTCGCCTGCTTGCAGGCCCGCCATGGCTAGGTAGATCGGGCTTTGTGTCGAGATCCCCATATATGTATCTCCACCCACCTCGAACCGGGTCGTCGAAACGCAGACGACAAAGCTGCGGTTGTTGAACCTGATCACCGATCCCGGCCTGACTGTATCTGTCAGACCAAAATCGGTATTCTCAATCACATCGATTTTGGCATGATGCGCATGAACAGGCGCGTCAAATGCAGCTGCCAGATCGGCATTTTCGCGCGATGCGGCTATGTCATCCTTGTCGTGGCCTTCCCGGTCATCCAGTTGGGCATCCTTCAGAAATGCGTCGTAATGGGCCTGCGCCGTTGCAAGCTCCTCTGCCTCAAGCGACATCAACCGGTCGATAATGGCCTTCTTCTGGGCTGCGCGATCTTTTTCGGTGCTCATTCAATGCGATCCTTCAAATTCAGCAACTGATATAAGTTGTGCTTCCCAGAACCGGATTGCAACCGAATTTCGAGGCTCAGATCAAAAGACCCGCCGCCCGCTCATGCCGTAGCAGTGCAACCTTTGTCTCGATCCCGCCGCACCCGGAAAACCCGCCCAGCCCATTGGCAGCCAGCACTCGGTGGCAGGGAATAATAACGGGGATCGGGTTTGCCCCGCAGGCCTGACCGACCGGTTGCGCCGGTTGCCCCAACGCCTTGGCGATATCCCCGTAGGTGCGCGTTTCCCCAAGGGGAATGGCATACATGAGATCACAGACCTGCCTTTGAAACTGCGATCCATGAATGCGGTAGGGCAGATCGAAGCGGTCAAGCCGTCCAGCGTCATAGGCCATCAACTGCGCCGCCGCCTCGCGCAGCAGAGCTGTTGGTTCGCCGTCGTCCTGACCGTCCCAGACCAGCCGCGTGAGGGCACCATCCGTTTCCTCGATCCCAAGTTTTCCGAACTGAGTATCAACTGCAATCATCGCCATGGGCTGACGGTTTCAGATCAATCCTCCAAGTTCAAGTGGCGAAGCCATGGGGCTGCGAGGCGCGCGGATTTTGCGAATTGCCGCAATCATGTTAGCCTAGCCGCATTGTCAAAAAGAGATTTGGAGCATGAGATGGGTCGCCATTTGATCCTGACGGTTCACGGAATTGGCGAACAAATACCCGGTGAGACCGTCGATCAGGTCGTCGGGGCCGCGACAACCTGGCTGGATGGCAATCCCGAACCCCCGATTGAGGTTCAGCGTGGGATGATAGAGCTGGCCGAAACAACCTTCGACGGCACGCCCCGAAGCGCAAAACTATTCCCGGTCAACCTGCGCAAGGTGACGAAACCGTCAGCACCGCAGGACGAGGCCATGTTTGCCGAGGTTTTCTGGGCCGACCGCTCACCCGCCCCGAAAGGAGCCATTAAGACAGCATTGGACCTGATCTGGGTTGTTCTTGCGCTGGGTTATCTGGCCATGGACAATGCCGAACAAACGCATAGCCGCGCGGATGTGGCCTCGGACCAAGTCAACGGCAGGAACACTTTGGCCGCGCGGCTGGTTCACCTTTTTACCTGGGTTTTCTTCGGCGCAGTTGCGACCCTGAATGCCTATCTTCTGATCGGTGCCATAGCCGTTATGGTTGATCGCGTTCCCGGGATCTTCTTTCAAAGCACGATCCTGCTGTTTTGGCTCTTGTTCACGCTTTACGCCGGAGGGGCCGCATACGGACTAAGGCGCAGCTTTGCAGCCCCGACTTATCTAAGACGCGTATTCTGGCGCGGCATTTTCGGGATAGGGTTTTTGCTGCTGATCTGCCTGATCATTGGTCCGCTTGGTCTGGAAATCCGAGCCTGCACACCCTTGCCGGACAGCCCGGTTTGCCCTTCGGCGCTGGAGCAGTTTGTAGCTTTTCAGGTCTACCTGCTCGCGTTTTTCTGGGCTTCTCTGATCTTCATGACAATCATTTTGTACGTGCTTTCTGCGACCAGCCTTGATGAAAAGGTTCAGGCAGACAATCTGAAAGAACACAGGCGGCTGTACCCCAGCATTTGTGCAGGCATGTTGGTGTTCTGGATGTTCTTCATTTCCGGGTTGTGGCTAATGCTGCGGGAAATGCTCGACACGGTTCCGGGGCTGTCGGATGGAAAACTGACCGGTCTTTTTGACAATTTCCTCAGTGACTCCATCGAAACACTCAGTGTTGCCTTCGCGGCAATTGTCCTGCTTGCGTTTGTCGGTGTTGGGCTGTTTGCCGGTCGCAGAAGGCTGAAGGCAAACCTGCATGTCCGCGACGGGCTGATCAGCCGCGCCATCCTCAATCGTTTTGCACAATGGGTTTTTTTGTTCGGTGCAATCGTACTGGCGATGGTCACTATCCGAGAAATCGCGTTGAGCCAGCACGTCGATCCCCTGTGTCAGATCGGAACGGACAATTGCAACCTGATTGGCCGGGTTCTGAACAAACTGGCAAGCAAACAGGGCGAGATTGGCCTGATCGTCCTGGGTGCAACAGCATTGATGTACCGCTTTTCCGATTTCGTCGCAGCAGGGCTGGGTGTGGCACGGGACATCGTCACCTATGCCATTCGCGACAAGTGTTTATTGACAGCGGACCTGAAAACGAGGCTGCGCAATTATCCGGATCGCAAGGCGATTGATGAACGATTTTATCGTGCGCTGCATTATGTGGTGGATATCTTTGCCGCGGACCACATCACGGTGATCTCACATTCACAAGGCACGGTGATTGCCACGCAAATGCTGGCTGATCCACGCGTGAAAAAGCTTATCAATGGGCGCACCCTGACGCTGATTACAATGGGCTGTCCTGTGACCCATATCTATCAGCGCTATTTTCCCGAGATGTTCACAGTCGTTCCCAAAAACCTGAACGCCGCATGGTTCAACATCTTCAGGCAGGATGACTTTGTAGGGACCGAGATTGAAGGCGGGCTGATTTCCGCAAACCGCAACATTCCGGTCGAGCCCGGTGGTCACACCGGATATTTCACGGATTATCAGGTTTGGAAGGCCCTGAAGGACTCAGCCATAGGCTTTGACCTGTTTAATCCGACACCGCAATCCGCGCAGACGTGAAACGAAAAACGCCCCCTCGAAGGATCGAGAGGGCGGTTTCAATCAGCTTAGCGCCTCATCGCAGCGTCGGCAAACTCCGACATGGGCGTGGCGGCCCACGTCAGGAAGGATTTTCCAACAGCGCTGACATTTCTCGCCTTCTGCTTTTTCGAACACGACGGCCACGCCTTCGATTTCGGGCACACGGAACGCCTCGGCAGGGGCCGGGTCGCCGGTCACGGTCAGGCCCGAGGTGATGCACATGTCGTCCACGTCGAACGTGGCCAGCAGATCGCGGGTATCGCCATCATCGACATGCACGATCGGGGCCGCTTCGAGGCTTGAGCCGATCACCTTGTCCTGGCGCTGGATTTCCAGCGCGGCAGTCACGGCCCGGCGCACTCGGCGCACCTTTGCCATGTTGGCCTCAAGCTCGGCATCGCGCCAATCCGCAGGCGTTTCCGGGAAGTCGACCAAGTGGACCGAGCTATCGTCGCCCGGAAAGCGCCCCAGCCAGACCTCTTCCATGGTGAAAACCAGAACCGGTGCCAGCCACGTGGTCAGGCGATGGAACAGGATATCCAACACCGTCCGCGCAGCACGACGGCGCGGCGTGTCGCCGTCACAATAAAGAGCATCCTTGCGAACGTCGAAATAGAAGGACGACAGATCAACCGTGGCAAAGGTAAAGACCGCACTGAATACGCCCTGGAAATCGAAAGACGCATAACCCTTGCGCACCTGCTCATCCAATTCCGCCAGCCGGCTGAGCACCCAGCGTTCCAGACGCGGCATATCTTCGGGCGCGACGCGATCGGCCTCGGTGAAATCCGCCAGCGAGCCCAGCATGAACCGCATAGTGTTGCGCAGACGGCGATAACTGTCGGCAGTGCCTTTCAGGATCTCCGGCCCGATCCGCTGATCGGCGGTATAGTCGGTCTGTGCCACCCACAGACGCAGGATATCGGCGCCGTACTGCTTGACGACCTCTTCCGGTACGATGGTGTTGCCCAGCGATTTGGACATCTTGTTGCCCTTGGCATCCAGCGTGAAACCATGTGTCACGACGTTGCGATAAGGCGCGCGGCCTTTGGTGCCGCAGGCCTGCAACATGGAAGAATGGAACCAACCACGGTGCTGGTCGGTGCCTTCCATGTAGACGTCGGCGATACCGTCCTCGGTCCCATCTTCGCGGTCGCGCAAAACAAAGGCGTGGGTCGAACCAGAATCGAACCACACATCCAGCACGTCAAACACCTGATCGTAGTCATCGGGGTTGGCGATGCCGTCGAGAATTTTCTCTTTGAACCCGTCGGTGTACCAGATATCGGCGCCGTCTTTCTCAAACGCCGCCTTGATGCGCGCGTTCAGGTCTGCGTTGCGCAGAAGGTAATCCGCGTCGGTGGGCAAGGCACCTTTCTTGGTGAAACAGGTCAGCGGCACGCCCCAGGCACGCTGGCGCGAGAGAACCCAGTCCGGGCGCGCTTCGATCATCGAATAGAGGCGGTTGCGCCCCGTCTGCGGCGTCCATTTGACCAGTTCGTCGATCGAGCGCAGGGCACGTTCGCGGATGCTGTCGCCCATCTCACCCATGCCGTCATCCAGGTTGCGGTCAACGGATGCAAACCACTGCGGCGTGTTGCGATAGATGATCGGCGCCTTCGAGCGCCATGAATGCGGATAGCTGTGCTTGATCTTGCCGCGCGCCAGCAGCCCGCCAACTTCGGCCAGCTTGTCGATGACGGCCTTGTTCGCGTCACCCTCACCGCCTTTGCGGGACAGAATGTATTTGCCACCGAAAAATGGCAGGTCAGCGCGGAAGCTACCGTCATCCATCACGTTATAGGTGATGACCTGCTCCAACATACCCAGATCGCGGTACAGCTCGAATTCCTCCATACCGTGTGACGGCGCACAATGAACGAAACCGGTGCCTTCGGTATCGGTCACGAAGTCAGCCGCGCGGAAGTCGCGGATATCGTCCCATTCGCCATTGCCGCCTTCGGCCCCGGCCAGCGGGTGGGTCAGTTGGACGCCGTCCAGCTCATCTGAGCTTACGTCGCGGACACGGGTCCATTGATCGTCGTTCAGACGGGCGCGACCTAACACGTCGGCAGCCAGATTGTCTGCCAGCAGAAACTTGTCGCCAACAGCGGCCCAACATTCCTCGGGCGCACCGGTGACTTCGTAGAGACCGTAGGAGATGTCTTTGCCATAAACGACCGCCTTGTTCGACGGCATAGTCCAGGGAGTGGTGGTCCAGATTACGACGAACGCATCATCCAGATCACCCGCGTTCACGACCTTGAACTTCACCCAGATGGTAAAGCTTTCCTTGTCGTGATACTCGACCTCGGCCTCGGCCAGCGCTGTCTTCTCGATGGGCGACCACATCACGGGTTTCGAGCCCTGATAGAGCGTGCCGTTCATCAGGAACTTCATGAACTCGTCGGCGATCACGGCCTCGGCATGGAAGTCCATGGTGATGTAGGGATCAGGCCAGTTGCCGGTGATGCCCAGACGCTTGAACTCTTCGCGCTGGATGTCGATCCAGCCTTCGGCGAACTTGCGGCATTCCTGACGGAAGTCGACGATGTTCACCTCGTCCTTGTTCTTGCCCTTCTTGCGGTACTGTTCTTCGATCTTCCATTCGATCGGCAGGCCGTGGCAGTCCCAACCGGGCACGTAACGCGCGTCAAAGCCCATCATCTGATGAGAGCGCACGATCATGTCCTTGATCGTCTTGTTCAGTGCGTGGCCGATATGCAGGTGGCCATTCGCATAGGGGGGGCCGTCGTGCAGAGTAAAGGGTTTGCGCCCCGTTTTCTCGCGCAGGCGGTCATAGACACCGATGGTCTCCCACCGCTCCAGCCATGCGGGTTCGCGTGCAGGTAGGCCCGCGCGCATGGGAAAATCGGTTTTGGGCAGGTTCAGCGTGTCTTTATAGTCAGGCGTTTGGGTCGTGTCGGCGCACATTTTGAGCGTCCTTTGGATGATCTGGTCGTACTAGGATCGAAGCGGTCGGTGCGAATTCTCAAACACCTTTGCCCGGCGTCTCAGAGGGTCAGAGCGCCGGGGATATAATTCGAATAATGATGGCCGTCCGGTCATACATGGCCGCGCTTATAAGACGCCTGCCTTCAATGGTCCAGAGGTTCCGGCCCATGCGGCGAATGGCGCAGCTTGGCCCAGCGATTCAACCATGCCAGACCGGCCAACCCAAGCCCCAGCGCCAGCAGTGAGAACACGCGGATCAGCCCGCCCAGACCGGCAATATCGATCAGAAAGACCTTGGCCACCGCCAGCCCGATCACCACCAGCCCCGCCTTGCGCATCACATCCGAACCGCGTGCCAGAGATTGGTAGAACAGCACCGCCCCAACCAGCAGCAGAACAAGGGTATATGTATAAAGCTCGGGCTGCGTGACGCCGTTGCCTTCAAACATGCCTGCTGCTCCCTGCCAGACATGGCGGATAGTCAGGCCAAACCACACAGCAATCAACGCACCCGCAATGGCGTAGCTTGCCAGCCTGATCTGCCTTGGCATGTCCTTGATCCGCCAGACCGAGAATCCAATGGTCAGTGCAGGCACCAGATAGGCAAGGACAAGGGTGTTCAGAACCGGTGGGCCAAGCACCGGGTCGGCGTTGGGGTTCAGAAGCGGGTTTTGGTCGGTCAACGCCAGGGTCAGACGGAACACGCCATGACCGGCAAAGAACGCCGCCAACACGTACCGTGCATAATTCAGCTTGCCACCCAGCCCAAACCTCTGAACCTGAGCGAAGGCCAGCAGCAGCCAGATGACCGCCAGCAGGCCCAGACCCCAATGGCTGTTGTCGGCCCCGCCTTCTCCGAAACCTTCAAGCCACCGCAGTAGCAACAGGGACAGCAGAATGCCGCCCGTCGCCCATGCCGCGCTTTCCAGCAACAGTGCTGCAACCGGCCGCCGCAAGGGACGCAACAGCCACCAGCCAGCCACGAAACCCAACGTGGCCGCGCCATAGACCATCGCCATTTCGGGAAGCGGGGCCGCGTTGGCCCAGTCCAGACCCGGATCAAGTACCAAGCGTACGGTGACGGTAAAGACACCGGCCCAGATAAACCAACTCATCTGCGGCAAGGTGAACCTGCGATCCAAGGCTGCTGCTGCGATGACACTGGCCACCAGCGCGATCGTCAGCGCGGCCGAGCTGAGCACGATGACGCAAGCAAAGACCAGACAAGACAACGCGGACAACGTGGCCAGAGCAGCCCGCATCCGGTCGTCGCCATCGGCGCGACCAAAACGCCCGGCCAGAACCACCATCAGAATTGCCAGGACAATCGCGTGCAGGGCCCAGGCGTACGCACCGATAACCGTGGCAGGACGCCAGCCCAATTCCAAAGCGATGGCCAGCGCCGGTGCAAGAATTACAGCGCCCCCGGCCCAGATTGCACGATACTGGTTTGCCCTGAATGACCGCCATGCCATCAAAATCGACATGAGCGCGCCCAAAGCAACCAGCGCGGTGGCTGGCATCGGAAAGTCGGCCTCGGGCGTCTCGGCATAAGTGTCAGCGAAGCTGCGCAGAACTGCGCCGTATTCCAGACCGTGAGAGGCAACAAAAAACACAAGGCCCGCCGCAGGTAGCACGGTCAGATCCTGTAACGCAGGCGCATCCTTGGCGCACAAAAGCAGCGCCAGAAGCAGGGCGGACAGCAGGCAGACACCCAACCAGAATTCAGCCGCTGAGTCTGCCCAATGCCAGGACAGGATTGCTGTGCTGGCCGCAATCGCTCCGGCGGCGAGCCGAGTTGGAAACTCGGGCCATGGGCGGGTTCCGGGGGTTCGGATCACCTGAGACATCATGCACCCTGCATGATCGGGCCAAACGCGCCGCACCGGAATGGCCGTCGCCAGCAGTGCCAGCACTGTTGTCGCGACCAGATATCCCGGTTCCGTATTCGGAGCGCCACTTATCAAAAGCAGGTTTGCCGCATAAGCCCCGACCAACGTCAGAACCGAAATCCACGCCCAACGCCGCACCGTGTCGATACCCAGCCCCAAAACAGCAACCAAAAGAAAATAGGCATAGAGCCACGAGGGATCGTCAGATGCGCCTCCAACCAGAAAGGGTGCAGCAAAAGCTCCGATCAGTCCAACCGCAGCCAACAGCGGGCCGTGGAACCACCCCAGAACAAGCCCAACAAGCGCGACAACGACCATCCCTGCCAATGCCGTCTCGGCCCCGATCAAGCCATAGAGCTGCCGCGCAGACAGGATTGCCCCAAACAAGGTGACAAGGCCGGCCCCGGAAAAGACCGATGGCAAATAGGCAGTGGCCACCGCTTCGTCATCCCCGAACCTGCGGCGCAGAACCTCGCCCCCGACAATCAAAGCCGAGCCGAAACCAAGCGCGGCGAAAACGCGGACCGTCGGAGGTAACAATCCGTTCTCAACGCCATATTGCACGAGGAAAATTCCGGCCAATGCCAGCGACAGGGCCGAGACCGCGTAAAACCAGTTCTCACGCAGCCACGCGCCCAGCGCAGCAAACCTGTCATGGCGAAATACAATTGCAGGAGTAGCGGCGTCGGTGTCTACATCTTCGGCGCTTTCGTCTTCCTGTCGCTTTGGCGCGGCCCACGGCCCCGGGCTGTGAACCTGTTCCTCTGCCACAGGTTGCGATGAAGGTGCCTCCTGTTCCGGTTGAAGCGATGCCGGTACATCGCCCGACACCAACGCATTGATCTGCGCTTCCAGTTGTTCGACCCGGCGACGCAATCGGGAATGTCCGACCAGAAGTGCAATCAATGTCACCGGGATGGCCAGAACAACCAGGCCAATAAGAACAAGCAGCGTTTCCAACCGAGTCTCTCCGATCCGTAATTTCGGCCAAGCTATCTTGTGCTGTCGGTCAGCAACAGTCAGGAAAGCCGTGAGAAAGTCTAAAGCACAGAAATCGCCGGACGAGCGATCATCAGCCAAAGGATGGTCAAAACCGCCAGAAACGCCGGAACCCCGCAGGCGAACCAGAACCGAAACAAGCGGTAATACTCCGGTGGCAGTTGCGTTCCCTGCTCTGCCGCCGTTCGCGCGTGGTCCCGCAACCGGATTTGGACCCAAACCACCGGCAACCAGAACAGGCCCGTCAAAACATAAAGCACCAGAGACAACACAATCCATCCTTCGCCCAAATGCCACCCGATCTGCCAGGCAAGCAGAGTTCCGGTCACTGGTTGCAGGATGACAGCGGTCGTGGTGAACAGAAGGTCGGCCAGTACCACGATACCCGCCGTATGGGCGATGACGCGCGGGTCGTTTGTCCGATGCGCCATCAGCATGAAAAAGGCGATCCCTGCCCCTGTTCCCAGCAGCACACATGCACCGATGACATGCAGCCATCGCAAGATCAGTTCAGGGTCCATCATCGGCTCTCAAACAAGGGCAACGCCACAAGCGACAGGATCATCGCGGGCAGGATTTTCACCAGCGGCCCCAGCGGATCCAACCACAATTCTGGCATCGTGACCGAAGCGGCAATCAGGTAGAATATGGCCACAGTCAACTGCGCCACACAGGCCCGCGCCGCCCATCGGCGCCACAGGATGGCCAGACCAAGTGCTATGTCGATCAGGGACCAGAACACAACGCTGGTCACCGCCAAGGCGGATGACCACCCCGCTTCGACCAGCATACCAGAAGCCGTAGACAAACCCGCCAGCCCAAACAGGCCCGACAGCAACCAGAACAGGCTGAGTGTTGCAACGATCAGCGGCATCAACAGCGTCATCCGCGCGGTCAACCGATGCTCGCGCGCGCAAGGCAGCATGGCATAAACCTCAGGCAAGGCGGCATTTCCGCGCCCGGCCGCTGCACGATAGGGGCCAGGGTCGCCGATCACGCCATCCGCCATGACCGTCATCGCCGTGCTGCGCAGCGGAGACCGCCAACCCAACAGGGCCAGACAATCCGCCATGGCCGCAACGGCTTTTGTCAGGACAGGCGGCAGGACCAGATGGAAGCGCGCAGCGGGAAACCCCAGCCACTGCCGCGTGCAGCGCACCACGTCCGACAAACTATGCGGGGTATCCTCGACCAGATCGTAATTACCCTGCGGCAGACGACCGGCAACGGCAGCAATCACGACGTCACACAGATCGGGCATCCCGATGCATTGAACGGGTGTATCGGGGTAAGCCAGCGGTTGAATAAAAGGAACAGACGCCAGCATTCGAAGCAACGCCGTTCCCCCATAATCCGTTTGCCCGATAACAAGCCCTGGCTTTAGAATCCAAAGTGTTACGCCCGATGCGCGCAAAGCGGCATCTCCGCGTGCCTTGCTGCACAGGAAATGCGTGCTGGCGTCCGGCTCTGCTCCGATGGCCGAAATCTGAACAATGCTTATGCCACCTTCCGCGCAGGCCCCTGCAAGGGCTGCGACCGCCATATGGTGCACCGCTTCAAGGTTGTCCTGCGCGTTATCCTGCAAAGCCCCTGCGCAATTCACCACGACATCGACGTCGGCCAGCAGGTCCTGCCAATCGTCCTTGTGCAACAGATCGCGCATATCGCCCTGTTTCAGCAAAACCCCCGGCAGGACCTTTGCCCCTTGAGCAAGATTGCGCCCCATGCCCTGAACCGTGGCACCTGCGGCCGACAATGCCCGCGTGACGGCGGTGCCGATGAACCCATAAGCACCCAGAACCAATACGTTCTTTCCAGAAAGCTCGTGATCTGCCATCGTCCTTTGCACCTGTTTTGCGCCACTCTACCTATCCGGGAAGTTTTGACCAGTCGCGACTACCGTGCTGCGACATTTATGGATGGAACAGAGACCCGACGAGATACGCGATCAGTGCCGCCAGACCACCGATCAACAGCGTTTCGATACCTGACCGCCACCAGGGCGCCAACGACCACCGGCTTTTGAACGCACCAATCGCAAAGAAGACCCCCATCGTCATCCAGACCGACATCTCGAAAGCATTCTCCACCGACGCCAAAAACGGCAACAGCGGGATCATCCCGGCCACAAGGAACGCGAAGAACGTTGCCAACGCGGCTTTCATCGGATGTGGGTCGACACTGCCCAGCCCATATTCACCCTCGATCATCAGGTTGACCCAATGTTCGTGGCTCGACGTGATCGCGGCGGTGGCTTCGTTCAGAATTTCCCCTGACAACCCTTTTTGCGACAGAATTTCACGGACCTCCTCGCGCTCGCCGTCGGGGTAGAGTGCGATGTGGCGTTCCTCGATCGCCCGAATGCGCCGTATGTTGTCCAGTTCGGCCTTGGTGCCCGAGTAATTCCCGGCAGCCATTGAAAACCCGTCCGCCAGAACGTTTGCCAAACCAAGTGCCACGATAACAAACGGGGAGAGACCCGCCCCCGCGACACCGGCGACAATGGCAAACGTGGTGACGGAACCATCAATGCCGCCATACACAACGTCGCGTAACACACCGCGCCCGGGCGGAGCGTTGATCCGGTCGGCAATTTCCTGCGGACTGTGACCGTGATCCGTCATGGTTTGCTCCTATTGCTCACTGGCAGAGTGCAGAAGGGTGTGGTCTGACGCTTTGCTCTGGATCAACCCTTGGAGAACAGACCCTGCAAGGCGCGTTTAATGATGCCTCGCGTGGAAGGTTTGTGGCGTTTTGAGAATGGCAGCGGGCGGCAGACCTCCATCGCGGCCACGCCCACTCGGGCGCTGAGCGCAC
The DNA here is from genome assembly GCF_056538065.1 of Ruegeria sp. BH8. Classification (NCBI taxonomy): domain Bacteria; kingdom Pseudomonadati; phylum Pseudomonadota; class Alphaproteobacteria; order Rhodobacterales; family Roseobacteraceae; genus Ruegeria; species Ruegeria sp. BH8. The sequence goes on from NZ_JBQFSP010000010.1 coordinate 33,249, forward strand.
CGTTGACCAGACCTTCTCCGAACCGTCGGGACAATTTGCTGAGAACGGACCCGCCCAGAACAGGTTCCAGCAGATCGTCACCAACGGCCACCGCCCCAGTTGCGACCAGATGCACAAAGACGGCACGGGTCAGACGCCAGCTTCCCAGTGTGCCAGCCCGCCCCCCGTAGATTTCCGCGACGCGGCGGATCATCCGCAGGGACGCGGCTAGTGCCGTTACAACATCCGCCAGTGCCAGCGGGACCAGAGCGGTCACGGTGGCAACCTGCCGTGCTGCGGCCTCAACCTCACGGCTGGCAGCGGCGTCGAGCGGGGCCAACAATTCATCCTCGGCAAGGTTTAAAAGCGCCTCGGCATCGAACTGTTCCCCCATACGCTCGGACAACCGCTCGCGACCCCAGCGGGTATCCTCGCGCCCTTTGTAGAATGCAATGATGCGATGTGTGACCGCACGTGCCTGAGCCAGGTCTTCATCAGCCAATGCAATATCCGCTGCACGGCGCATCCCATCAACACGGGACAACCGCCCCAAAGCCGCGAGCTCGCGCAGCGCGATGATCACCACCACCAGAACCAATGCAGCCAACAATCCGGCAACGATCCAACCCAAAACGGGCGTCCGCGCCACCAGAGAGGTTGCAAAATCCCAGGCGGCCACCGATATGGCCGCCCCGACTACGGAAAGCGCAAGCCCCCAGAACCAGCGCGCAAGGGCCGAGGGTTTGCGGGCCGCCAGTCGGGCCGCGCTTTGCATCGCCTGCCCCTGAGGCGGCACAATATCCGGCACCGGTTTTGCCTGCGCGACATCAGCAGCGGGTTCATCATCGTCAAGATCGATCAAAACCGGACCTTTAGCCATTTGTCGTATCCCTGCTGTGCCAGACAAACCTTATGTCCGGCAGGTTTTCATCGTTTTCTGCCCCATCGCTGCGCGCCACCTCGGCAAAGCCGTTTCGCTCATAGAACCGACAGGCGCGGGAATTATCCTGAAACGAGTACAAGCCCAGCCGCCGCTGGCTTGCTTTCGCGTGACCCAGCAATTGCTGACCAATCCCCTGCCCCCGAGCTTGTGCATCCAGATAAAGTGAATGGATTTCACCACCATTCAGCGCCAGAAACCCGACCACGCCCGTCTCTGCCTCGGCCACAGTGACCCAGCCCTGATCAATCATCCGGCCGCAAAAGGCGATGGTTTCAGCACAGCTGTGCAATTTGGGCATCCAGTCGTTTTCCAAAGCGAAATCGTGCAGGATCGTACCGATTGTACCGGCATCTGTGGTGCGTGCGGGGCGCAGTGTCGCGATCATAATCTTTCTCCGATCAGAAACTGCGCTGCACGATCCAGTCGAATATGCGGGGGGCCGTCACCAGGTTTCAGGGTTAGTTTTGCAGGCGCAAAGGCCATGAACCCATAATCTTCGTTCAACCAGCTCTCCGCCCCATTTCGCGCCGGACCCAACAGATGCGCCGGATCCTCGGGCAATTCTCCGGGATAAAAAGCAGCCTGTTTGCCGCTGTCCAACAAAGTGCCACGCACGCATGGCAGATCGGTTCCGTCATGGCTGCGTATCTCTTCGGTCGTTGCACGCAGCGAGGCCAGAGACAGGGCCGCAGTCCGGGCCCCGGCGAAATTCGCACGATCGCGTGCCTCGCGCGTCAAAGCTTCGATAATCGCGGTCAGGCGGGGATGCTGAGTGTGGTGCAGGTGGTCCGCTTTTGTCGCTGCAAACAGGATGCGCTCGACCTTTTTGCCCAACAAAAGCTGGCTCAGCCATGCGTTCCGTCCCGGACGAAAAGCCGACAGGATATCGGCCATCGCGCGGCGCATATCTTCAACGGCCTGAGGACCTTTGTGAATTGCGCCCAGCGCGTCAACCAGAACCACCTGCCGGTCAATCCGCGAGAAGTGATCCCGAAAAAACGGTTTCACGACCTGAGATTTATAAGCGTCGAACCGCCGTTCCATCTCGCGCTGAAGGGTCCTGCGCCGCGACGGGCCAGTGATTGCCAACGGTGCAAAGGTCAGAACCGGAGATCCCGCCAGATCACCCGGCAACAGGAACCGACCGGGAGTACAGTCATAAAACCCGGCATCGCGCGCTGCGTTGAGATAGGCGGTGAACGACGCGGCCAGAGCTTGTGCGGCAGGTTCGTCGTGCCCTACCGACGGGTCTGTATCTTGGACCAGCGCCAGATACGCGGCAGCCTCGGCGCGGGTCTTAATCCGTGCCAGTGTTTCCTGAGACCAGTCTGCGTAAGACTTGTCCAGCAAGGCCAGGTCCAGCAGCCATTCACCGGGGTAGTCGACAATATCCAGATGGACCGTGCGCGGCCCCTGCAGCCCGGCAAGCAGCCCGGCGGGACGGGCTTTGAAGGACAAGCGCAATTCAGATACCGCGCGCGTGCTGTCTGGCCAGTGCGGTGTCGGTCCCGTCAGGGCGGACAGGTGCGATTCATAATCAAACCGGGGCACAGTGTCATCCGGTTGGGGTTGCAGAAAGGCGGCATTGATTCGCCCCTCCTGCTGCGCAACCAGCCCGGTCATACGGCCCCGATCCAGCAGATTGGCAACCAACGAAGTGATGAATACTGTTTTACCGGACCGCGCCAGCCCGGTGACACCCAAACGGATGACCGGCTCGAAAAATGTCTCGGACACGCTGTCGCCGATACTTTCGACGCCACGTGCAAGACTGTCTGCCAGTGAAGAGATCACCAATCCGCCGCCCCGCAATTTTCCTTTTACCCAAGATAGGTAGCGGTCGCGGCACATACCAGCGCTTTCGCCCCCTTGCCCGATCCTGCGCTGCGCTGTACCAGCGGCACATGCCCAGATATGCGTTGAAAGTTGAATACCAGGGGGAACCGTTTGCCGGATGGCAGCGGCAAAAGGATCAACCATCTGTACAAGGCGCCATCGAACAGGCCCTGTCCCGTATTCAGCCGGGCGACCACACAATTGCCGCAGCGGGGCGCACGGACGCCGGTGTTCACGCCCTGGGGCAGGTTGCCCACTGCGACATGGCAAAGGAATGGGACCCGTTCCGCCTGTCTGAGGCGCTGAACTATCACCTCAAGCCACTCCCAGTGGCCATCGTAAAGGCCGCCCCCGTGACCGAGGATTGGCACGCGCGGTTTTCAGCGGTTGAACGGCAATATCTGTTCCGCATCCTGATGCGCCGGGCGCCCGCAACCCACGACCGGGGACAGGTCTGGCAGATTAGCCACCTTCTGGATGTCGACGCCATGCAGGAAGGGGCAAACATGCTGCTGGGCCGGCATGATTTCACCACGTTCAGGTCGTCGATCTGCCAGGCGGCCAGCCCGGTCAAAACCCTGGATGAACTGCGCGTTGAACGGGTCGCAGGCTTTTCCGGCCCCGAGGTTCATTTCCACGTGCGCGCCCGGTCGTTCCTGCACAATCAGGTACGCAGTTTCGTCGGAACGTTGGAACGTGTGGGCGCCGGAGCGTGGACCCCGGAAGATGTGCGTGAGGCTTTAGAAGCCGCCGACCGCGCTGCCTGCGGGCCGGTATGTCCGCCGCACGGGCTGTATCTGGCGCGGGTCGGATATCCGGACCCGGTGTTCGACTGATCTAAACCGCGCGCAGAAGCAACCCGCCTGCAATCACCGCAATGACAAGTCCCGCCACCAGTTCGATGGAGGGTGCCAGAACCGACGCAAAGCGCGTGGCCGACGCCGAAGCCAGTAGCCCGCCGCGCAGACCAAAAGACGTCCACCCGACCAGCGTAGTCACAGTCGCCGTGCCAAGCGCCATGGCGAAAGCACCCGCGATCCCTACCATGGCGATGCCCATTTGCCACGTCAGGATCAGTACAAACAAGGCACCGGTACAAGGCCGCGCTGCTATGCCTGCGATCAGGATCAGGGCTTCGCGCAACGTGCCCACATTTGCGACCTCGTCCGCGGTTGGACCATGACGATGACCGCACTCCGCACAGGCTCCCTCATCATGATGGTGCCGATGGGTGTGATCGTTAGAGACATGCTTTTTTTGCTGTCGTGCGAAATTGCGCACAGCCCGTACAACCAGCCAAAGCCCAATCAACGCAATGGCCCCGTAGCTGATCGGAGCCATCACCTGTTCGGTCGTCCCAACTAGGCTTTCGCGGGACATCTGAAAGACCAGTACCCCCGCGTAGACCAGCACAACCGCCGTCACCGCCTGACCAAGGCTGGACAATACACTGATCGCCGACAACCGCCAGAAGGCGACACGCCGACCCAAACCGTAGCCGCCGATCAAAACCTTCCCGTGGCCCGGACCCACAGCATGAAAGAACCCATAGGCGAAACAGACAGTCAGAAGCGTGGCCACCGCCTGAGGCTGTTCCGCGCGCGCTGAACGCAAGGACCGCGCGATCTGGTTCTGAAAGTCACGCTGCTCTCCGGCTGCCCAACCTGCCAGACTGTCAAACCCACCACTGCCCCAGAACCAAAGCAGCAAACCAAAGGCCAGAGCGACCGGAACAATCAGGAAACGGGACATGAAATGAGGATCTCGGTCGCAAAGCTCTCACCAACCAAGGGAATATCGTTTTCCTCCAGGTCGTAATCCGCGTCCAGTGTCAACAGAAACGCCTGCATCTGTGCAAGCTGCCCGTCTATGTCAGGGTCGTTACGATCCACCCGGCATAAAGCCGGGCCCGTCACGGTTACAGGGCGCGTAATCTCGTAGGCCGTATAGAAGGACTCATCAAATGCCTTGGCGGAAAGCCCTATGGCAGGTATCGCGTCGCCTTCGACCGCGCGCATATGGGTGGTCACGACCCGCCCATCTTCCGTTGTCGCACTGGGCTCCATTGGACCGGACAGTGCAACCAGCGCTCCGTCTTTGGTGAGCACGAAGTCGCCGTTATACCCCTCGACCCATTGCATATCGAACCCGCTCAGACGTTCTTCTTCGCTTTTCGTCAAAATGCCGTCAGCATCCTGATCCAAATTCATGTCTTCCAGAACAAGCAGAGAGTAGAATTCGTCATATGCCCAAGTCACCCGGATATGGGTCAGGTGACCGGCCTCATCCACGATGAATTCCAGCCCGGTGTCGATAAAGACATGCGGGTGGGATAGTGCCGGGATCGGCAGGCAACAGGTCATGACAGTGAACAGCCAGCGCATATGCGCAATATAGGTCTGAAGGGACACGGCGACAACGGCCTTTACACACACATGCGGAAACTGGCCGACCTTCAGACTGGCGGGAACAGCACAAGTGTTTGCAGAGCGGTTCCTACAGGACCCTGCGTGTCGAAAAGCACGGACTGAGACATGCCGATGCCCGTAGGTTGCCAATGTGAAACCGAACGGGACGCCAGCCAATCTGACACCGGTTCGCGGTGGATATTCACGGTCAGATCGGTGTTCATGAACCCCATTTCCGACGTCGGAGCATTCCACGAGATTCCATTGCCGCAATCCGCCAACGGGCACAGTGCCTGAATGGGCGACTGATCTTCGCCGCTCAACAGCTTTGGGGTGCGCATCCAGACCGTTTTGGGTCCGGCCCCCTGTTTGCCGTCTTTGGGATAAAGGATGTCACTGTAGTGGGCAAACCCCTTCAAATCATGACGAATCTCGCCGATTGGAAAAGGACCTTCTACCGCGTCTTCCAACTGTGGCGCGCTGGTTTCGACGTTTGCCACCACGCCCAGATCGCGCCGCACCAGATGCATGGTGGTGGCCGTGGCGCAGAGTGTGTCATCCAGATCATGCACCGTAACCCGTGTGGTCGCCAGCGTCTTGGTATGGCGCGTGGTTTCTGCGGCAACCCGCAACCCGGCCAAGGGCAGAGGGCGCAACAGGTCAACTGTCAGGCGGGTCAGCATCTTTTCGGGGCCAACCTCAGTTTCCGCTGCCCGCACTATCAACCCGCTGACCGGCCCTGCGTGGCAATGATCGGCAGACCACGGACCGCGTGCAGGATCATGTCCTACAAACGCCCCATCCTCGCGCTGATGAAAATAGGTCTGATCCGTGAAGTCGAGCCCTGCCATCAGTCCCCTCTGGTCATTCGCTGCGTTGTGTGCCTCGGCTCACTCATACCGGTAACCGGTTGCGAAGTAACGTGGTTTCCCTTGCACGAGGTGAGTGGTATCTTCACGAAACTGTCCTTTTCGGGTTATGAAACCGGGCTGTACTTTTAGGCACGAGGATGGCTTAACAGACCTGATCCTGTCCACCGCTGTGACGGGACGTCACCACATCACATCCAAGTGGGGTCGCATATGGCGTTGTTGATTGAAACCGGGTTGTCGGACTGGATTGGGGATGAGGAAATCGCCACCTCACTACAAGCCTTAGCGCCCGGTGCAGACATCCGCACACCCGGAACGCTGGGCGACCCCAACGACATTACGATGCTTGCAGTGGTCAGCATGCAAAGCAATCACCCGGCGAAGTTGCCCAACCTGAAACTGGTTCAGAAGCTGGGGGCCGGGGTTGAGACCATAGTTGGCCATCCGGACCTGCCTCCGCATATCCGTGTAGCGCGATTGAAGCCAGACGCGCCTGCGCAGGGCATTGCCGAATGGTTTCTGGCCTATATTCTGCGCGCTCAGCGCCATATGGTTTTTCACGAGGCATCCCAGAGCCGCGCCGAATGGTTGCCGCGCGCACCTATCTTCACACCTGATACGGTTGTGGGCGTTCTGGGTCTGGGCCATATAGGGGCCCGCACTGCCCGCATGTTACATGCCGTCGGGTTTCAGGTCATGGGCTGGAGCCGCTCACCAAAGTCCATCGATGGTGTCACCTGCCTGCATGGGCAAGACGCGCTGCCTCGGCTATTGGGGCAATGTGATCACGTCTGTGCCATCCTTCCTTCGACGCCGCAAACCGCGGGTTTGTTTGACGCACAGACGCTGGCCGCGATGAAGCCGGGCAGTCAGTTGCTGAACGCCGGACGCGGAAACCTGATTGACGAGGCGGCGCTGATCGCGGCGCTGGATAACGGCTCACCGGGCCATGCCGTGTTGGACGTCACGTCACAGGAACCGCTGCCAAAAGACAGTCCCTTGTGGCGGCACCCTTCTGTGACGATCACACCGCATGTCTCGGGCTGGTATCTGGGGGACGCACTGTCGGATGTGGCTGAGAACTACCATAGGCTCAGGTCCGGCGATCCCCTGTTGCACGAAGTCAGTCGCGATCTGGGGTACTGATAACCAAGTCAGAGATCAGGGCGTCAGGATCCAGTTTCCGTTACCGTCATTGCACCGGCGGGTTCTGATCTCGCGGCTTTGATCGCTGCCTTCCGGCTGGATGACATGCTGAAGGCCGACGCAGTTGCCCTGAACGTTTTGCACCCGGATCGTTCCTTTTGAGCCGGTCTCGTCGTTTTGCCAGGACCGTTCCTGCCCTACGGAGGGCGTGCCATTGTTCAAAAGGGCATTCGAGGTTTCACTGACCACTTCAAAGTCTGCCGGGGACAGCCCCATCTCAGCTATGATTCGGGAGAGTGACTTGGCGCCGGCGGAACCGGTCATCAATAGGGCGCCACACGCGGCAATGACGGGTAAAAACTGGGCTTTCATTGTGGCCTCACAGAACTGAAATCATTTACGACCAAGGATATACCTCTGTTTCAGCAGGGCCAAGCCCCGGGGTGCCGACCTTCAAAATATCCCGAACAAACCTATCGCGTGTCAGGACCTAATAGCGCCGCGCCTTTGTCCCCATAGTGCCATTCAAACGATCCCGAGGCACACAAATGACCCATCCGACCTACTTCGCCCCGACCGGCGGCCACCCCGGCCAGAACCAGTTGCTGACCGACCGCGCCATGTTCACAGACGCGTATGCGGTCATTCCCAAAGGTACGATGCGCGACATTGTCACCAGCTATCTGCCGTTCTGGGAAGGAACACGCCTGTGGGTTCTTTCACGCCCGCTCAGCGGATTTGCCGAAACGTTCTCGCAATACATCATGGAAGTGCAGCCCGGCGGCGGCAGCGATCAGCCAGAGACAGACGCGCAAGCACAGGCAGTGCTTTTTGTCGTCGAAGGAACAGTCACTTTGACGCTGAACTCGGAAAACCATGTGTTGGAGACAGGCGGATACGCCTATATCCCCGCCGGCAGCGACTGGACATTGCGGAACACTGGCCAGACGGCAGCCCGGTTCCACTGGGTCCGCAAAGCCTATGAGTCCGTTCCCGGGTTGTCCGCGCCAGACCCGATCATCACCAACGAACGCGATGTGACGCCTGTCGAAATGCCGGGCACCGAAGGCCGATGGTCCACCACGCGGTTCGCAGACCCGCAGGACCTGCGCCATGACATGCATGTGAACATCGTCAATTTCGAACCAGGCGGGGTCATTCCCTTCGCCGAAACCCATGTGATGGAACACGGGCTTTATGTTCTGGAAGGGAAAGCGGTTTATCGCCTCAATCAGGACTGGGTCGAAGTTGAGGCCGGAGATTACATGTGGCTGCGCGCCTTTTGCCCGCAAGCCTGTTACGCAGGGGGGCCGGGCCGGTTCAGGTATCTGCTTTACAAGGACGTCAACCGGCATATGCCCCTGTCCCTGTCGCGCCGCTAAACGCTGGGCTGGCTGGGAATCGCAGTGATCTTTTGCCCCGGGGCTTCACACAAGGGTCGGAATTTGCTGAAATCCAGGTAACTTCTTGTTTTGAGCATTGGAGATTTGTCCATGAAACTGCGCCTTGCCCTGATAGCCGTTGCCACACTCTCTACCTCTGCAATCCTGCACACCGCACCCGCCATTGCGGGGGAAGAGACCAAATCCGTCTTCGTCATGAGCCGCAACTGGGCTGTGACACAGGTCGCAGACGAACCGGTCATTTATCGCGCCACACGCGACAACAACAACCTGAACCCGTTCGGCCCGCCCCCACGCCTTCGCACGACGCAAGCTATTACTGCCATTCAACAAGCGACGGGCTGCAAGGTGATCTTCAACAGCATGTACCAGAATATATCGGGTCAGTTCTTTTCTCAGGTCAGGTGCAAGTAAGCTGTTGCTGATCAGGCATTGAGATCGACCCGACGCCCTGCCATAGCTTGCGCATGAAACTCGCGATAAACGGATTCGGCCGCATTGGCCGCACGATCCTGCGGCAGGTTCTGGCCCTGCCCGAAGGGTCGGATATCGAGCTGGTGCTGATCAATGACATCGCGCCGCTGGAGACCTGTGCTTACCTGTTCAAATACGACAGCACCTTCGGCCCCTATCCCGGCGATGTGTCACAGGGCGATGCCGCGCTGATCGTAGACGGACGCTCTGTTCCTATGACGCACAGTGCCGATCTGACACGCGTTGATTTATCCGGCGTAGACGTGATGCTGGATTGTACCGGGGTCGCGCGCGCATCCGACGTGGCGCGTCGCGGATTGTCTGCGGGCGCCAGCAAGGTCCTGATCTCGGGTCCTTCGCCTGCGGCCGACTTAACCGTCGTTCTGGGGGCGAACGAGGATCAGTTGGGCAGCGCCCGGATCGTATCGAACGCCTCCTGCACAACGAATGGGCTGGCACCGCTGGTCAAAGTGCTGGACCACATTGGCGGTATTTTGTCGGGCCATATGACAACCATCCATTGCTATACCAACAGCCAACCCATGGTTGACGCCCCGCGCGGCGACCTTGCCCGGTCGCGGGCCGGTGCGCTGTCCATGGTTCCGACAACGTCCAGCGCCACACACCTGATCGACGTGGTCCTTCCACATCTGGCCGGGCGCATCTCGGGTGCCGCAGTTCGCGTCCCGACAGCCAGCGTTTCGGCGGTCGACCTCGTGGTCACGCTGGAACGCGGTATGCGGGCCGAGGATTTCGATCGTGCTTTGCGTCAGGCTGTTGTCGCGTCACCGGTTTTGGGTTGGACGGATATGCCGCTGGTCTCTTCCGATTTGCGGGCGCGCCCGGATTCGCTGGTCATTGCCGGGCCGGAAACCCGCATGGTCGGAGAAAATCAGGTGCGCGTTTTCGGCTGGTACGACAATGAATGGGGCTTTTCGGCTCGCATGCTGGACGTGGCCCGTCTGATGGCCGCGTCGTGACCGGACTAACCTTCGTACACAGCGTCGGGTCGGCAACTATGGTTTAGGCCCCGCGACAGGGTATTCTGTAACGCGAACCACCTTACTGATCCGTTCAATCATGAAATCCATGAACAGGCGTGCCTTTGGATCCTGATGGCGCCGATGCGTGTATAGGCAGGCCATCTGAACTGAAACAGGCGGAGTTTCCGTTGCAACCGGCACGAGGCGGCCGGATTTCAGATGCTCGGCCACCTCGAAAACCGGCTTCATTGCAATGCCTTGACCGGACAACGCCCAATCCGTCAGAACATCCCCATCATCACATTCGAACCGCCCGGACACGGCAAATCGTTTCGGGCCATCGGGTGTGACCAGCATCCACTGAAACTCGGTCGCACCCGGAAAGCGCAGATTCAGGCATTCATGCTTGTCGGCAATCAGGTCAGCCCCGGTCTTAGGCATACCGCGCCGCGCCACATAGTCTGGCGCAGTGCACAGTACACGCTGGCAGTCGGCAATCTTGCGAATACGCAACGTGCTGTCCTCGGGCTGGCCAATGAAAAACGCCAGATCCAGACCTTCCGTCGTCAGATCAACCGAGCGATCCGTCAGGCGCAACCGGACATCAATCTCGGGGTATTCCGCAAGAAACTCGGGCACATGTGGAGCCAGCAATCGCCTCCCCACCCCCAGTGGAGACGCCACGAACAACGACCCGCGCGGTGCCTCGGTCAGATGTGTGACCTGAGCCTCGGCCTCGTCCACCGCATCCAGAACCGCCACCGCACCGGGATAGAATGCCTTTCCCTGCTCTGTCGGGGACAGGTTGCGTGTGGTGCGCTGGAACAGACGTACACCCAGATGGTCCTCAAGCTGCGATATTCGCGCCGATGTCACCGCTGGCGAAATCCTAAGATCCCGCCCGGCCGCAGACATGCTGCCCAGATCGTAAACCCTGACAAAGGTTCGGATGTTGTCGAGATAGGACATTTTTTCGGTTTTTTTTGATACCCGTTGGCAATATACTGGGAATACCGAAGAACCGCCCGTTTGCCTAGTGAATTGCACTGGCCAAGACCAAAGGCCAGCCCGGACATTTGTTGCATACGGTTGACTATCGCCTGCAACGCGGCAATTCCAGTCTGCCAATCTAGATGCGCAATACGATGTGTCGGCACAAACCGGGACAATTTGACCAAAATTACCCGATCCCGCGTTTATCCCTTTTCCCAATAGCATTCAGATGTTCTAACCTGACACTATAAGACCGTCCGTGACACGGTAGCTGAGATTTGGAACTGGGACAATTGGGGCAATTCATGCAAGGGCGCACGCCGCAAGGCCGTTTGAAGTTCTGGCTGAGTGCCATTGTCATTTCACTGACCCCGACTGCTCTGATGGCGCTGGAAACCTCTCTGACGGCGCCGGGCGCTTCGAAGGAACTGGTTGAACGCCTGAAAAAGACATCATCGGTTACAACAGCGAAAGAGCGGGGCTTGGATACGCCACTTGAGATCCTGTCTGCCGCCTTGTCGGATTACCGCACGCTTGTACAGATCTTGTATGATGAAGGGTATTTCAGCCCGGTTGTCAGCATCAAGCTTGACGGGCAGGAAGCCGCTGAGTTGAGCTCTTTGACTGTGCCAACACAGATCAACAGGGCCGCAATTACCGTTGAAACCGGACCAAGCTTCAAATTCGGCACGGCCATTGTTCAGCCCCTGGCGTCCGGCACCGTTCTGCCCGAAGGTTTCGCCCCCGGCAAGTTGGCAACGACCGGAGCCATTCAAAAAGCAGGCTCGGACGGTGTGCAGGGGTGGCGGAATGCGGGCCATGCGAAAGCGAAAATTGAGGATCAGACCATCATCGCCCGCCACGCGCAGGCCCGTCTGGATGCGCAGATTGATCTGGACCCGGGGCGCAGGTTGACGTTTGGCAGAATGTTCATCAAGGGCGACACGGATGTGCGCCACCGGTCCATCGAAAAAATCGCCGGTTTCCCAAGCGGAGAAGTTTACTCACCAGAAAAAATCCAGAAGGTTGGAACACGTTTACGCCGCACCGGCACGTTCAACGTCGTGTCATTGCAGGAACATGAGACAGCAAACCCCGACGGCACACTGGATTTCGACGCCACATTCGAAGACTTGCCAAAGCGTCAGCTGACCTTTGGGCTCGAGCTGGCCTCGCGCGACGGCCTCGACGTGACCGCGACCTGGACACATCGAAACATGTTCAAACGCGCGGAACGCCTGCGGTTCGAGGCCGCGATACGAAATATCGGTGGTTCCGAAGATCTTGATGGGCGGATCGGATTGCGCCTGGATCAGCCCGATCGTCTGGGTCCGGACGACAATACTTTCTGGAACGCGTTGCTGGAGCGCCGCAACACCGAAAACTACAATGTCTCGGTTGCGTCTGTGGCATATGGTGCGCGCCGCACATTCTCGGACACGCTCTATGCCGAAGCCTCGGCTGGGTTACAGTGGTCAGATGCTGACGACGCCTATGGAAGTGGCCGCAAGTTCAGATACTTTATCCTGCCCTTCCGCTCGGAATGGGATGAGCGAGACAGCAAAGTTAGTGCCACACGCGGTTTCTATCTGGATTCTCAGATAATGCCGTTTGTCGGTTTTTCTGGCACAGACACTGGCATTCGCATGTTCTTCGACGGTCGGGCCTATACCAGCCTTGGCACGGGTGGAAGGATAGTGCTGGCGGGGCGGGCGCAAATTGGATCAATCATTGGTCCACCAGCAGATGGTGTCACACCCGATTTTCTGTTTTTTTCCGGTGGTGCGGGAACCGTGCGCGGGCAACCCTATGAAAGCCTTGGCATCCCTGTCGGGACCGGTGTCGCAGGCGGCAAGTCCTTTCTTGGACTTTCCGGCGAGATCCGGGGCAAGGTGACAGATTCTCTGTCGCTGGTTGGGTTTTACGACTACGGTGTCGTCGATACCTCTTCCTTTATTGGAAGTGGCGCGGAAGATCATGCAGGTGCCGGTATCGGCGTAAGATATGATTTGGGCGGCTTCGGACCCCTGCGGTTTGACCTGGCCTTCCCGGTAAGCGGCCCCACCGGAGACGGTTTGCAATTCTATATCGGGATCGGGCAAGCGTTTTGAGACGGCACCTTTCATACCCTCTGCTGATTGGCACGCTGATGCTTGTGCCAGTGGCCGGCCCCGCGCAGGAGGACGAAGGCGGCAGCATGATCGAGCGGTTCCTACAGGACACGCTGTCGGGCGACGATCAGAATGTCACCGTCAAAGGCCTGCAAGGCGCGCTGAGTTCACGCGCCACCATTGCCGAGATCACGGTGGCCGATGATGAAGGGGTCTGGCTGACCATTCGGGGAGCGGAACTGGATTGGAACCGGTTGGCGCTGATCCGCGGGCGGTTTTCGGTCAACGCGCTGACCGCACAGGAAATCGACGTGGCCCGTGCGCCGGGCACCACGACCAAGGACACGCCGTCCCCTTCTGCCGAGACCCAGGCTTTTCAACTGCCTGAACTGCCTGTGGCCATCGAAATCGGCGAAATCCGTATTGGCGAGCTGGCATTGGGCAAACCTTTGATCGGCGTTGCGGCGGAACTGGCCGTCAATGGCAACCTGTCGCTGGCCGACGGCACGCTGGACACCAAACTGGACATCACCCGACTGGATCGGGCCGGTGATGAAATCTCTTTGGCTGCGGGTTTTAGGAACACTGACAGCCAGATCGATCTTGACCTTCAGGTCACCGAAGCTGCGGGGGGTCTGATCTCGACCGCGCTAAAAATGCCGGACAGCCCTCCGATCGGATTGTCCGCGAAAGGGTCCGGGCCGGTGACGGATTTTACGGCCGATATTGGCCTGAGCAGTGATGGGCAGCCACGAGTGACCGGACAGGTTCGGTTGCGTTCGGCCCCAACAGCCGCGGCTAGCGCGGAGGAGGGCATCGCCTTTACCGCAGATCTGGGCGGTGACCTAACGCCCTTTGTCGCTGAGAATATGGATACGTTCTTCGGCCCCAAAACGCAGTTGATCGTGGAAGGACGGACCCTGCCTGAAGGCGCGTTGGATATCAGTGATCTGGAACTCAGTTCTCAGGCACTGAACCTGAAAGGGGCGTTGCAACTGGCGCCGGGCGGTCGGCTGCAACTGGCGGCCCTGCAAGGACGCATTACGCCACCAGAGGGGCAAAGCGTCGTCCTTCCGTTATCAGGTGGCGACACATCGATCGAAGCTGCGCAGGTCTCTGCGTTGTTTGATGAGAAAAACGGCAATCTCTGGGATCTAAGTCTGACCGCTAACGCCGTAAGATCCGACACCCTGAACCTGCAACGCGCGCAGATTACGGCGCAAGGGACCTTGGAACAGGGTGACGTTTTGCGGATCGACGGTGATTTGCAGGCTGCTTTGGACGGTATCGACCTGACTGACGATGCCCTGAACACCGCCGTTGGCGACCGCATTACGCTGGACGGTATGTTCCAATATGGCAGGGATCAGACCCTGAACCTGTCAGGGGTCGAGATGGTCGGCTCGGACTATGAACTGGGCGTTGATGCCGAGATCAGCGGCTTGTCCAGTGGTTTGGCCGTCAATGGTGCTGCGACGTTGCAGGCGACCGATCTGTCGCGCTTTTCGGGTCTGGCGCAGCTGGAACTGGGCGGTCAGGCCTCTGCCCGGCTCACCGGCCAGGGTTCGCCGCTTGAAGGCAGTTTCGATGGCAAGCTTGAGGTCGAAGGGCGCGATCTTTCCACAGGGCGCGACGACATTGACCCGGTGATAAGGGGCAACACAACAATCACGCTGGACGCCAAACGCGGAGCGGATGGCGTAACGATCCGGGATTTTACGCTGATCGGCGACGCTCTGCGCGCGCAGGCGGATGGCGCGGTTACCACCCCTGACGGCAACGTGACGATTGATGGGCAAGCAACAGTCAACGCGCAGGACCTTTCCGTGTTCTCGGGCCTCGCCAAACGTGAGCTTGGCGGTGCGGTACAGGCGAAACTGGACGGCAAAGGCACTGTTCAGACGCTCGAATTCGATGGCACAGCCAGCATGATGAGCCGGGATGTCAAAACGGGCCTACCCGAGATTGACCCGCTGCTGGTCGGCCGGACCGAGATCACGTTCGACGGCGCGCTGAGCCAGAAGCAGATTGAAATCCGCGACGCGGTGATCAAAGGTTCAGCCCTTGTGGCAAGCGCCGCAGCAACAATTGACGATCCGACGGATGCTTTGGCTGTGGACGGGCAGGTCAGTCTGAACATCCCGGACCTGTCACCCTTTTCAACTCTTGCCGGGCGAGATCTTGCAGGTTCGATTATCACGGATGTCGCAGGCAAAGGTACGGTTGGCAGCAAGGCCTTTGACGTAAAAGGCAACCTGGCTGCTGATGACATCAAATCCGGCATCAATGCGGTTGACAACCTGATCCAGGGGCGAACGAACCTGACGGTGGATGCGGTGAATGACGAGGCCGGTCTGAATATTCGCACATTCCAGCTGATCGGCACCGCCCTTTCTGCGGATGCATCCGGCAAACTGGACCGCGATGCTGGCGGACTGACCTTTACCGCTGCGCTGGATGATTTGGGGCGGCTGTCGAAAACACTCTCCGGGCCTCTGAAGCTGGACGGCAACGTCGCTCCGACACAATCCGGGCTGGAAGGGTCAGCTCATCTGCTGGGGCCAGAGAGTTCCTATGCCAAAGTGGCCGGTACGGTGGACACAAATGGATCCGCCGATCTGGACTTTGATGCCAAGTTCAACCGCATCGAAAGGTTTGTGCCAGAGTTTCCCGGCACCCTTACCGCTGCGGGCAATGCAAAGCGGGACAGTGGCGTTTGGACCATCGACGCCAAGGCGCAAGGTCCCGCAGACATCGTCAGCACGGTTGCAGGCACCTTTGATGAAACCAGCAGCAATGCAGATATTTCAGCGAAGGGTGGCGTAAACCTGGGGATAGCAAACGTCTTCATCACGCCTAACAAGATTGAAGGGTCCGCACGTTTTGATCTGGCCCTCAAAGGCCCGGCTGATCTGGCGTCCCTAAGCGGGTCGATTACCACCTCGGGAACATCCCTAGCACTTCCCGGCGCGGGTCAGACCATCACCGGGATCAACGGACAGGTGGATCTGGCGCAAAGCCGTGCAACCATCAAACTGAACGGCGGTGTGCGGGCCGGTGGTGGCTTTACCGTAAATGGACCTGTCGATCTGACGCCCCCGTTCAACGCGCAGATCACGACAACAATCGACAACCTCGTCCTGACCGATCGGCTTTTGTATGAGACGACTTTGAATGGCCAGATTGCCATGACCGGCGCCTTAGCCGGGAACAGTTCGCTGGCCGGGCAGATCACCTTTGGTGAGACCAATATCAACCTCGCTGCGGCTTCGGGGGCTGTAGGTGCCGCACCGATCCCTGAGATACAGCATGTCAACGAAAGCGGAGCCAGTTTCATCACGCGTGAGCGTGCAGGTCTGGTAGCCACCGAAGACAAGGGGCAACGCACGTCCAGAATAGCACTGGACGTCAACTTGCTGGCACCCAAAGCTGTGTTCGTACGGGGGCGCGGTGTAAATGCCGAATTGGGCGGCCGGATCTCCATTGGTGGTACGACGACCTCGGTGGTCCCGTCAGGTCAGATTGAATTGATCCGCGGTAATTTCGATATTCTGGGCCGCAGGCTGGCCCTGACCAAAGGCATCGTGACCCTACAAGGTGACTTGACGCCTTATATCGAGTTTGAATCCTCTGCCAGCACCTCGGACGGCACCGCGACCATCGAAATCGCAGGGCCACTGGATTCACCCGAGGTTAACGTGTTTTCCGATCCCGAGCGTCCGGCTGAAGAGGCGCTGGCGATGCTGCTCTTTGGGAACAGGTTCTCGGAAATCTCACCGTTCCTGATTGCGCAGATGGCCGCATCGCTGGCGCAGCTCAGCGGTGCTGGCGGGGATGCGACCAAGGGATTACGCGACTCTACCGGTGTTGATACGATTGATGTTGGTGCGTCAGAGGGTGGCGCGGGCCGACTGGGTGCCGGGGCCTATCTGGGTGAAAACCTCTACACCGACTTTACCGTCAATACCGAAGGCAATACCGAGGTGAACCTGAACCTTGATGTAACCGACAATTTCTCGGTCAAGGGCACGGTTGACGGTCGTGGCGAAACGGGCATCGGAGTGTTCTTTTCAAAGGACTATTAGAATCGCGTCCGAGCCCGGAAACTAATTTCGGCGAATTCCTATCGGTTGGCCGGTCTGCGAAGCCGGTTCCAGAGATTTGTGATCATCCACCATTTGCGCAAGACGCGCCGCTGCCCAATCCGGATAGGGTGTGGATCGCCCGGTGCTGTGGCTGACATTCATGAAAAGCGCCTCTTGCGTCGCGCAAATCTCGTCAGTTTCTGCCAAAAGCATCTGCGCGAAATAATGTCCTCTCTTGCTGTCAGCATCCAACATTCGGAACCTGAAATAAAACCATGAACTGTCTTTGACCTCCTGCACGAAATGCAGATGAGACTGCAGGATGTAAGGCCCCTGCCCCAACGCCTTGACCTGCACCTCGCCCAACCCGAGATGGTCAACCATCAGCTTTTCCAACGCCATGTCAAAGGCGACACCGTAAAACCCGACATTCATATGGCCGTTATAGTCGATCCATTCGGGCCGTACTTCAAAGCCGCGAATTTCCACAGGCGCGGCATACGGGCCATCATGCCCGCCAGGAGGTGTCGAAGTCGGCTGCATTTGGCCCCCTTTACTGTGCGTCTTCATCGTCAAGTATTGCCACGGCCCGGACAAATCCCGCAGAGGCCCCTATTATCTTGAAGGGGAAACAGGAAATCTCGAACCCGGTGGGCGGCAAATCTTCCAGATTGGTCAGCTTTTCCAAGTGGCAATACCCGATATCCATCGACGCGCGGTGTCCTTCCCAGATAATAGATGGATCTCGGGTCTCAGCGTATTCCTGAGCGGTGAGCGGAAACGGGGCATCCCAGCTCCAGGCGTCGGTGCCGGTGACACGCACGCCACGTTCCGTTAGATAAAGCGTCGCCTCGCGCCCCATTCCACATCCTTTGACCAGATAGTCCGGCGCGCCATAACGTGTCCCTGCCGCAGTGTTGACTACGACGATATCCAGCGGGCAAAGCTCGTGGCCGATGCGCTTCAATTCGGCTTCGACATCTGCCGCGGTAACGACATACCCATCCTCGAAGTGTCGAAAGTCCAGCTTGACGCCAGGGTTCATGCACCATTCCAACGGCACTTCGTCGATGGTTATCGCCCGTTCACCTTTGTTCATCGTGGAATGATGGTGATACGGCGCATCCAAATGCGTGCCGTTGTGAGTCGCGACCTGCAACCGTTCGATTGCCCATCCTTCACCGTTCGGCAAGTCTTGCCGTTCTAGGCCCGGAAAGAAAGACATGACCTGTTCTGCCGTCTGGTCATGGGTCAGATATTCGATTTGCGGCAACATGATTGGCGGGTCAGACACGATCCCGGTTTCCAACGGAACGGACAGATCGACGAAACGACGTGCCATAAAAAATTCCTCCACCATATTCCCAAACAAGGTTGGTCGAGCACAAGCGTCTGTCAAGAAAAGAAAAAGGCGACCCGTCTGGCCGCCTTCTTTGCTTGATATGTATTGGGTTTACTCAGCCGCAACTGCGCCTTCGATCTTCTCGACGCGAATGGCCGAGAATTTGAACTCGGGGATTTTGCCATAAGGGTCGATGGCTGAGTTTGTCAGGATGTTCGCCGCCGCCTCAACATAGGCAAACGGGATGAACACCATATCCTCGGCAATCGCCCGGTCCGCGCGGACCATGATCTCAATCGAACCACGGCGTGTGGTCAGGCGGATCATGTCGCCCGGCTCGATTCCCATCAGCTTGAGCGTACGTGGATTCATCGAACAGTTCGCCTCGGGCTCCACCGCGTCAAGAACGTTGGACCGGCGGGTCATTGAGCCAGTGTGCCAATGTTCCAGCTGACGGCCAGTGGTGGCGATCATCGGGTATTCCTCGTCCGGGGCCTCATCCGGCGGAATGACGCTGGCGGGGGTGAACTTCGCCTTACCGCCCGAGCGGGGGAAACCATCCCCGAACACGATGGCCTGACCCGGATCGGTTTCGCTGAGCGACGGGTAGGTAATCGTCTCGGTCTCCAGACGCTCCCACGTGATGTTGTCAAGCGATGCCATGGTCAGTTTCATCTCGGCAAAGACCTGAGAGACATCGGTGTAATCCCAGTTCAGCCCGATGCGCTGTGCCAGCTCGACCGTGATCTTCCAATCTTCGCGCGCTTCTCCCGGGGGGGTAACGGCAGGCCGTACACGCTGTACCTGACGGTTGGTGTTCGACACCGTACCGTTCTTTTCATAGAGCGCCGAGGCAGGCAGGATGATATCGGCATAGTTCGCCGTCTCGGTCAGGAAGATGTCCTGCACGATCATCAGATCCAGTTTGGCCAGCGCCGCGCGGGCGTGGTTCACATCCGGGTCGGACATGGCCGGGTTTTCACCCTGAATATACATGCCCTTGATATTGCCCGCATAGGCCTGATCGATGATTTCGGTCACCGTCAGACCCTTCTCGTTCGAGAAGTCATCCGAATGCCAGACATCATTGAACCTGGCACGAACGCCGTCGTCAGTCACCGACTGATAGTCCGGCAGGAACATCGGGATCAGGCCCGCATCCGATGCGCCCTGCACGTTGTTTTGCCCCCGCAGCGGGTGCAGCCCAGCGCCGGGTTTACCGACATTGCCCGTCATCAGAGCCAGCGAAATCAGGCAGCGCGAGTTGTCGGTGCCGTGGATGTGCTGGCTGACGCCCATGCCCCAGAAGATCAGGCCAGCTTTGGCCTGCGCAAAGGTACGCGCGACACGGCGCAGCTGATCCGGTTCAATACCACAGATCGGTGCCATCGCTTCGGGCGTGAAGGCGCGCAGGTGCTCTTTCTCGGCCTCCCAGTTCTCGGTCCAGCGGTGGATGTACTGGCTGTCATACAACTCTTCCTCGACGATCACGTTCATGATCGCGTTGAGCATCGAGACATCCGCCCCCGGACGGAACTGCAGCATTTCATCCGCGAACTTGCGCATACCAACGCCACGGGGGTCCATAACGATCAGTTTGCCGCCACGCTTGGCGAACTGCTTGAAATAGGTCGCCGCGACAGGGTGGTTCTCGATCGGGTTCGAACCGATGATGATCGCCACATCGGCGTTTTCGATCTCGTTAAAGGTCGCCGTCACCGCGCCCGAACCCACATTCTCGATCAGCGCCGCAACGGATGAAGCGTGGCACAGACGGGTGCAGTGATCGACGTTGTTGTGCTTGAAGCCCTGACGGATGAACTTCTGGAACAGATACGCCTCTTCGTTGGTGCACTTGGCCGAACCGAAGCCCGCAACCGAACGTGGGTCTTCGGCGCGCAGGGTCATCAGCTTGGTCGCGGCCAAGTCCATCGCCTCTTCCCAGGTCGCCTCGCGGAAATGGGTCGACAGGTTGCCTGGATCAACGTTCAGCCCCTTGGCGGGCGCATCCTCGCGCCGGATCAAAGGTTTGGTCAGGCGGTGCGGGTGGTGGATGTAGTCAAAGCCAAAGCGACCTTTGACGCACAAACGACCTTCGTTTGCGGGGCCGTTGATGCCCTCGACATACTTCACCTTGCCGTCCTTGACCTTCAGCGACACCTTGCAGCCCACACCGCAGAACGGGCAGACGCTTTCGGTTTCGCTATCGTAATCCTTGCTGTCCCCTTGCTGCTGGTCGTCCAACACGGTGGCAGGCATCAGCGCACCGGTGGGGCAGGCCTGAACACATTCACCGCAAGCAACACAGGAGGAGGTACCCATCGGGTCATTCTGGTCGAACACCACCTGCGCGGTATGACCGCGACCAGCCATGCCAATCACGTCATTCACCTGCACTTCGCGGCAGGCCCGAACACAAAGGTTGCAGTTGATACACGCATCCAGATTGACACGCATCGCCACATGGCTGTCATCCAGAAGCGGGATTTTCTCGGCCTCTTTCGCAGGAAAACGGCTGTCGCTGACATCGTTCAGCTTGGCCATATCCCAGAAATGGCTGGATACGTCATGCGGCTGCTCGGGCTGATCGGCCACCAGTAGTTCCATGACCATGGCGCGCGATTTTTCGGCGCGGTCGGTGTCGGTCTTGACCACCATCCCATCGGCCGCCGGGCGGATGCACGAGGCGACCAGCGTGCGCTCGCCCTCCACCTCGACCATGCAGGCGCGGCAGTTGCCATCGGGGCGGTATCCCGGTGCAGGCTTGTGGCACAGATGCGGGATCACCAGGCCCCGGCCATTAGCCGCTTCCCAGATCGTGGTGCCCGCGGGCACGGTGACGTCATCGCCGTTCAGGTTGAAGGTGACGGTCTTGGTTGGGCTTGCGTCAAGCATGGCTCTGTCTCCCTCAGATTTCGTCAGCGAAATGTTTCATGACCAGGCGGATCGGATTCGGGGCCGCCTGCCCCAGACCGCAGATCGAGGCATCGCTCATGACCTGGCACAAATCTTCCAACAGATCGGTGTCCCACTTGTCGGCCTGCATCAGCTTGACCGCCTTTTCGCAGCCTGCCCGGCAGGGGGTGCACTGGCCACAGCTTTCATCCTCGAAGAACCGCAGCATGTTAAGCGCGGCATCGCGGGCGGTGTCCTGATCGGACAGAACCACAACGGCGGCAGACCCGATGAAAGTGCCAAGCGGTTGAAGCGTGTCGAAGTCGAGCGGGACGTCGTCAATGCTCGAGGGGAGAAGACCAGACGACGGCCCGCCCGGTTGATACGCCTTGAACACATGGCCATCAGCCATGCCGCCGGCGGCATCAATCACATCAAGAATGGTCGAACCTGCGGGCAGCAGGTAAACGCCCGGCTTCGCCACACGCCCCGAGACTGAATAACTGCGCAGGCCCTTGCGACCGTTCTTTTCAACAGAGTTCAGAACCTGCGGCCCTTCGCGGCAGATTTTTGAGACCCAATACAGCGTCTCGACATTGTGCACCAAGGTCGGACGGTTAAAGACCCCAACCTGCGCCACAAACGGAGGACGGTGGCGCGGCAGGCCCTTCTTGCCCTCGATCGATTCGATCATCGCGGATTCTTCACCGCAGATATAGGCACCGGCCCCCCGGCGCAGGTCGATGTAACCCTTTGCGACGATACCGGCATTTTCCAATGCCGCTATCTCACGGCGCAGAATTTCCAGCACTGCCGGGTATTCGTCGCGCATGTAGATGAAGCAGGTCTCGGCCTCGACTGCCCAAGCGGCGATCAGCATACCTTCGAGGAAGACATGCGGCGTGCGCTCCAGATAATAGCGGTCTTTGAACGTGCCGGGCTCACCCTCGTCGCCGTTTACCGCCAGATAGCGCGGACCTTCGTTCATACGAACAAAGCCCCATTTCTTACCCGACGGGAAGCCAGCGCCGCCCAGACCACGCAGACCCGAGGACAGGACGTCTTCTTGCACCTGTTCCCAATCACCGCCGTCGCGCAGCTCTTTAAGCTTGGCGTAGCCGCCGTTTGCCTCATAGGCCGTGAAGGTCTCATAGTCGGGCAGATGCGCATGGGTGTCCCCTGCTGCAATCGCCGACTGCACCTTTTCGGGGGTCGCATGATCAATGTGATTGTGGCCAATCTCCAATACCGGAGCGGTATCGCAACGCCCCATGCAGGGCGCGCGAACAACGCGAACTTCGGCAGGGTCCAAACCATCATCCAGCGCCTTCTGCAACTGCTGGGCACCGGCCATTTCGCAAGACAGGGAATCACAAACCCGGATGGTCAACACCGGAGGTGGCGTCTCGCCTTCTTTCACCACATCGAAATGGGCATAGAAAGTCGCGGTTTCGTAGATCTCGGCCTGACCGATCCGCATCTCGACGGCCAATGCCGCGATATGGTCGGCGCTGATATGACCGTGTTCGTCCTGAATCAAATGCAGGAATTCGATCAACAGATCGCGGCGGCGCGGACGATCGCCCAGCAGGCGTGTGATTTCAGCCTGCGCCTCATCCGTGAACTGACGGCCCTTGGGTGTGTGCCGCCCCTTGCCTTTACCTGACTTCCAGACGCCCTTGGGTGCGCCTGATGGCTTGGTATCTAATGGTGCCATGATGCCCTCCGATTGAGGTTCCGTCTCTCATCAGGCAAACATATCGTCAAATCGCTTTTGGCAATCGCACGATAACGACACCTTATCACCGCAAAGAGGTCACCACATCCCGCAAAGCCTTGACCGTCGGCAACTCGGGGTCCCGGTTAAGGGTCGCCAGACAAATCGGTTTGCTGACAACAGGTTCGATCAGCGGCAACACTTTCGTTCCCTTCAAATCGCCCAGCGCGCGCACCAGAACCCGAGGGACAACCGTCGCCGCCAGCCCCTCCCGCACCATGACCATCGAAGCCGTGAAACCGCTGGTTTCGGCCACGATGTCAGGGTGCAGCCCCTGTTCGGCAAACACCCGATCCAGAATACGCCGGTTCTGCATCTGCGGCTCCAAAAGGCTGAGCGGAAATTCTGAGACCTGCGCCCACGGAATCGGGCCGCTTTGGTCCGTCAGATGCGTGGGCACCAACAACACATAGGTTTCCTCGTAAAGGGGCTGAACCTGCCGGAAATCGGTGCCGATACTGTCACCATAGGTTACTCCAGCATCAAGGCTGCCTTCGTCCAGTCGATGCTGGATTGCGGTGGCTGACATGGTTTCAATGCGTGTGACGATACGAGGATGCGCGTCACGCAGCCTTTTGACCAACCGTCCCGTGAAAGCGATTGCGGTCGGGATCACGCCGAGGATCAGTGTGCCCGTAATCTCTCCCTTTGCAGCAAGCACCTGCTGTTCCAGCGCCTTGGTGTCGTCCAGAATACGCCGCGCCCGCTGGACGATCATCTCGCCCTCTTCGGTCAGGCCCTGAAACCGGTTGGCGCGGCGGACGATGGAGACACCCAAACGATCCTCAAGATTGCGGATGCGCATAGAAAACGCAGGCTGTGAAATCCCGCACTCCTCGGCCGCCTTGGCAAAATGCCGATGCCGCGCCAAAGCGCTGAGCAGTTGCAGGTCGCGGATTTCGATCAAGGAAAGCTCCAATGCTGCGGATAAGGCAGGATACCCCGCTCACCCGACAGGAACAGCCCAATTGATCAGGTATTAAACAAAAAGTGCATCACATCGCCGTCCTTGACGATATAGCCCTTACCCTCTGCCCGCATCTTACCCGCCTCTTTCGCGCCCTGCTCGCCATTTGCGGCGACATAGTCGTCATAGGCGATGGTCTCGGCACGAATGAAACCCTTTTCGAAATCGCCATGGATCACACCGGCGGCCTGCGGAGCGGCGGTGCCAGTGCGGATGGTCCAGGCGCGGGCCTCTTTCGGGCCAACGGTGAAATAGGTTTCCAGCTTCAGTAGATCGTAACCAGCGCGGATCAGACGGTCGAGGCCGGGCTCTTCCAATCCCATCTCCTCAAGGAACATCTGGGCTTCGTCCTCATCCAGCAGGCTTATCTCTTCTTCGATCTTGGCACTGATGATGACATGGGCATTGCCCTGCGCGACGGCCATATCGGCCACGCGGGCAGTGTATTCGTTGCCTTGTGCGGCGTCTTCCTCGGACACGTTGCAGACGTAGAGAACCGGTTTGGTGGTCAGCAGTTGCAACATCTTCCAAGCCTTGGCGTCCTCGTCGCTGACTTCGACCAGACGTGCGGGCTTGCCGCTTTCCAGCATGGCCTGCGCCTCGGCCAACAGGCGATCTTGCTGTTGCGCCTCTTTGTCGTTGCCCTTCAGCTTGCGCACCAGATTGGCCCGGCGCTTTTCGATGCTTTCCAAATCGGCCAGCATCAGCTCGGTTTCGATCGTGTCAGCGTCCGCAACCGGATCAACGCGACCATCGACATGTGTCACGTCGCCGTCTTCGAAACAGCGCAGCACATGGGCAATCGCATCCGTTTCGCGAATATTCGCCAGAAACTGGTTGCCCAGCCCTTCGCCCTTTGACGCGCCTTTCACCAGACCCGCGATATCCACAAAAGTCATCCGTGTCGGGATAATCTGTTTTGAGGACGCAATCGCCGCCAGCCTGTCGAGGCGGGCGTCGGGAACCGCAACATCCCCGACATTGGGTTCAATGGTGCAGAACGGGAAGTTCGCGGCCTGCGCAGCTGCGGTTTTGGTCAACGCATTGAACAGGGTCGACTTGCCGACATTCGGCAGACCCACGATTCCCATCTTAAAGCCCATCACGGCCTCCTGCATAGAATACGATCGCAGCTTCTATGCAGGTCCGCCTAGATGCGCAAGGGATTGCTGGCGGCACCTTTGCCGAGTCCATTTCGCCACATCACAAAATTGTTTGGAAAATGTGTTCTTGTCTAAATTGAAAAACGGCGCCTACGATAACCAGTTAATATCGCACGATCACTTTTTGTTAGCGGAACCCGATGAAACACTTTTTTCTTGTAACCGTAATGGCGGCAACGGCCTGCGTGTCAGCCCAGGCACAGACCATTGTTTTTGGCGCTGGATACGCTGATTATTCCGAAGACACGTCCGAGGATCAGGGCCTGATCTCGATTGAATACCACCATGCACCATTTCATCAGGCCACGCGGTTTCGCGCCGGTTGGGGTGCGGCCCTAACTGTAGATGAAGATGGTGACACGCATATCGGCGCGGGCCTGATCGGGCAGTATGCGCTGAGCGATCGCTGGTTCTTGGAAGGCAGTGTAATGCCCGGCTACTACAATGCCAGCAACGACCTGAATGATCTTGGGGGCGATTTTCAGATTCGCAGCCTATTGGGTCTTGGCTATAACCTGAACAATGGCAACAGCGTGTCTGTCGCGCTTACCCATAAATCCAACGCCAGTACCAATGACGAAAACCCGGGCGTGAATGCCCTGCTGGTACGCTATCATCTGGGCTTCTGATCCATTCCTGTCTGGGCGGGATTGATTTTCGGTCAAAGTTTCTGCACATCAGGTCGAAACCCGAGTGCAAGGACATCCGATGACACGTATCGACGCCAAGTTCGCCGCCCTGAAAGCTGAAGGCAAGAAGGCCTTTGTCGCCTATGTCATGGCCGGGGATCCCGACTATGACACTTCGCTTGAAGTGGTCAAAGGCCTGCCAGGCGCTGGCGTGGATGTTATCGAGCTGGGCCTACCCTTTACCGACCCGATGGCCGATGGCCCTACTATTCAGGCTGCGGGCCAACGTGCGCTTGAGCAGGGCATGACCTTGCAACGCACATTGGATCTGGCACGAACGTTTCGGGAAACAGACGATACAACCCCCATTGTCCTAATGGGGTATTACAACCCGATCTACAGCCGCGGTGTCGACGCGTTTCTGGCCGATGCAAAAGCGGCAGGGATTGACGGGTTGATCGTGGTGGACCTTCCCCCCGAAGAGGACGAAGAACTCTGCCTGCCCGCGCAAGCGGCAGGTCTGAATTTCATTCGCCTGGCGACCCCGACCACGGATGACAAACGCCTGCCTCGTGTTCTGCAAAACACTTCGGGCTTTGTTTATTACGTTTCGATCACCGGGATAACTGGCGCAGCCGAGGCAGAGGCAACAGATGTTGGCCCCGAGGTTGCCCGCATCAAGACCGCGACCGATCTGCCGGTGATCGTGGGGTTCGGGATCAACACACCCGAGAAATCGCGCAATATCGCTTCGGTGTCGGACGGCGCGGTGGTCGGGTCAGCGATCGTCAGCCAGATCGGCGCAGGTAAACCTGTGACCGACGTGCTGACCTTTGTGAAATCTCTTTCGGATGGCGCGCACAGCGCCTGATTTCGCAGCCAACATGCGAGAATTGTGACCCGTCGCGGATACCGCGGCGGGTTTTTCGCGTCCCTTCACTGTGACGTCAAGACATTGCAGCCTTGGGAATGAATTGGTAAAGAAAACTAACCAATGAACGCGGAGCCCTGTTTTCATGCCTGTGATCACCAATATCGAAGACCTCAAACGCATATATGAACGCCGCGTGCCCCGTATGTTCTATGACTACGCCGAAAGCGGCAGCTGGACAGAACAGACTTTTCGCGAAAACACGACCGATTTTGAAAAAATACGCCTTCGCCAAAGGGTTGCGGTCGACATGTCCGGTCGGTCGACATCTTCGCAAATGATTGGCGAAGACGTTTCAATGCCTGTTGCGCTTGCCCCGGTCGGGTTGACGGGGATGCAACATGCAGACGGAGAGATGAAGGCCGCCAAAGCCGCCGAGGAATTTGGTGTGCCCTTTACGCTGTCCACCATGTCCATCAACTCGATTGAAGATGTGGCCGGATATACCAACAAACCATTCTGGTTCCAGCTTTATACGATGAAGGACACGGACTACATCAACCGCCTGATCCAGCGAGCAAAAGACGCTAAATGTTCCGCACTGGTAATCACGCTCGACCTGCAAATTCTGGGCCAACGGCACAAGGACCTGAAAAACGGTCTGTCGGCCCCGCCCAAACTGACGGCAAAGACCATCGCCAACCTGATGACCAAATGGGCCTGGGGCATTGAAATGCTGCGGGCCCAGCGGCGCGAGTTCGGCAATATCGTGGGGCATGTGCATGGTATTTCGGACACGTCTTCATTGGGGGCCTGGACTGCAGAACAGTTTGACCCCAGCCTCGACTGGTCGAAGGTTGAAAAACTGATGGAGCAATGGGGCGGGAAAGTGATCCTTAAGGGCATCCTTGATGCGGATGACGCAAGGATGGCCGCCAAGCTGGGTGCCGATGCCATTGTCGTGTCAAACCATGGTGGGCGTCAGCTTGACGGCGCGCTAAGCTCAATTCGTGTCCTGCCCGAGATCATGGATGCGGTTGGGGGCGATATCGAGGTGCATTTGGACAGCGGTATCCGATCCGGACAAGACGTGCTCAAAGCCTTAGCGCTTGGGGCCAAAGGGACCTATGTTGGCCGCGCGTTTGTGTATGGTCTGGGTGCCATGGGTCAGAAAGGTGTCACCACGGCGCTTGAGCTGATCCAGAGGGAGCTTGATACGACAATGGCGCTTTGTGGTGAGAAAAATGTGGCTGCGTTGGGGCGTCACAATCTGCTGATACCTGAAAACTTCGGGGGCCGCTGGCAAGCGTAACCGGTCAATCAGGGGGCTCTGCCCCCGACGCCCGTTCCGGGCGCCTCCCCCGGGATATTTTTGGCCAGATGAAGCTGGGGATCCTTCAATCGTCCACCCGATAAATACTCCAGGACAGGCGATAGAACCCATCCGAACGGCATGGCAAGAAATACCTCTTTCCAAATCGGGTGAATCAAGCTAAGGACGCGGCTTCACGCGGGTATACAGCCTTGGAGGATGCCCGCCCTAACATTGGAGAATATATCATGGCTGGTGAGATTCCTGATCTCGTAGCTCTGGAACGGACGGGGACAGGCAAGGGCGCCGCTCGTCAAGCACGCCGCGACGGCATGGTTCCGGGCATCGTATTTGGTGGCGACAAAGAACCGTTGCCAATCCAGATCCCGTTCAACGTCTTGTTCAAGCGCCTGAAAGCGGGCCGGTTCAAGTCGACCTTGTGGAACCTGAAAGTTGAAGGCCACGATGACGTCCGCGTCATCTGCCGCGACGTTCAGCGTGATGTCGTCAAAGACCTGCCGACCCATCTGGACCTGATGCGCCTGCGCCGGACCACCAAGATCGCGTTGTTCATCCCCGTTGAGTTCATCAATGAAGCTGCGGCCCCTGGCATCAAAAAGGGTGGCGTTCTGACCGTTGTCCGCCCGGAAGTCGAACTGATGTGCACCGCCGGTGACATTCCTGAAAAGATCACCGTTGATCTGACCGGTCTGAACATCAATGACGTTGTGACCATTTCGTCGGTTGAACTGCCTGAGGGCACCAAACCAACCATCGACCGTGACTTTGTGATTGCCAACATCTCGGCGCCGACTGGTCTGTCCACCAGCGACGACGATGAAGATGGTGAAGTTGCAGCCGATGAAGTCGAAGTTGTCGGAAAAGAAGAAGAATAAGTCTGGAACAATGTTTCCGACTTTGAAGCGGGGCTCGGGTGAGCCCCGTTTTTTTTGCGGGTCCAATAATCAGGCCTGACTGGATTTCCTGACGATTTCCGGGCATGAAATGGTTTTGGAGCTACAGAGGCAAAACGGAAACATGAAGCTGTTTGTTGGATTGGGAAACCCGGGTCAGAAATATGCCCGGAACCGGCACAATATCGGGTTCATGGCCCTGGACCGGATCGCAGAAGATCATGGGTTTGGCCCCTGGAAGTCGAAGTTTCAGGGCGAGATCTCGGAAGGGCGGCTTGGCACTGAGAAAGTTCTTTTGTTGAAACCGCAGACCTACATGAACCGTTCGGGTCAATCCGTGGGTGAGGCGATGCGGTTTTACAAGCTGGAGTCCACCGACGTTGTTGTATTTCATGACGAATTGGACCTTGCTCCGGGTAAATTGCGCGTCAAGGCAGGGGGCGGGCACGCCGGGCATAACGGTCTGCGCTCGATCCATGAGCATATCGGGGCGGCATATGACCGTGTACGCCTTGGGATCGGGCATCCGGGCCGCAAGGAAATGGTTTCGGGGTACGTGCTCAGTGATTTCGCGAAATCCGAAACCAGTTGGCTGGACGAGTTTCTTCGGGGTGTTTCGGACGGAGCACCCTACCTGGCACAGGACGAGGGCGGCAAGTTCATGAATGCAGTTGCATTGCGCACTGCCCCGCCGCGATCATCAAAAACCGCTGCACCTAAAGCCGACACACCTTCAACGCCCGCACCCGACACCGAGGATGACGACCGGTCCGCCATGCAGAAGCTTTTGGACAAATTCAGGTAGCACCCCGGCCTCTTTCCGTTACGTAGAGGTTGCAGAATGCAACCTCCCGCGTTCCAATACCGGCCAACTAGGGAGGCAATGCGATGAAATCCATATTGAAGTGGGTGCTGCGCATCGTACTGACGCTGGTTCTGGCCGCCACTGCCGTCGGGCTGTGGAAGCGCGAAGAATTGCAGCGCCTATTGGCCGTAAACTCGTTATTTTCGGAAGAGAAGATCGTTCACAATTTCTCGCATATGGATGAGGCTTTTCTGACCGTAAACCTGCCGCGCGGAGACGCGCCAACCTGGGACCTGCCTTATGGCGAAGGATTCGACTTGCCGGAAGGAACCGACAGCTGGATCGATGAACGATCGGTCACGTCGTTGCTGGTCATGCAGAACAGCAAGATCAGATTCGAGGAATATTATCTTGGCACCGGGCCGGATGACCGGAGGATTTCCTGGTCGGTCGCCAAAAGCTATCTTTCGGCGCTCTTCGGTGTCCTGCTGCAAGAGGGCGCAATCGGGTCGTTGGATGACCCGGTCGTCAAATATGCGCCCAAACTGAAAGGCAGCGCGTATGAAACCGCGTCGATCCGCAACGTGCTGAACATGGCAAGCGGCGTGACGTTTGATGAAGATTATCTCGACCCAAATTCCGACATCAACCGGATGGGGCGTGTGGTTGCCCTGGGTGGTGAGCTGGACGATTTTGCAGCCTCGCTGCAAGACAGCTTTGCGACGCCGGGTGAAACCTGGCAATACGTGTCGATCGACACCCATGTTCTGGGCATGGTGATACGCGGTGCGACCGGGCGGAATGTGGCAGACCTTCTGACGGAAAAGATCCTTCAACCGTTGGGGCTGGAGCGGGACGGATACTACATCACTGATGGTGCAGGGGTCGCTTTTGTTTTGGGGGGCCTCAACTTTATTACGCGCGATTTCGCCCGGTTCGGGCAAATGATCCTGCAGGACGGCATCGCGAATGGAAAACAACTGGTTCCTGCCGAATGGATTTTCGAAGCCACCCAACCCAGCGCACCGACCGCACAAGGAGAGATCGGGTACGGGTATCAATGGTGGATTCCCCGCGGCGCGCATGAAGGAGAGTTTCTGGCCCGTGGCGTCTATGGGCAATACATCTATTTCAACCAGCCCAGGGGTGTTCTGATTGTGTCCACCGGTGCAGACAGGCTGTTCCGTGAGCCGGGTGTAAATGACCTGAACATCGAAATGTTCCGCAAGATTGCGGAAAGTCTGTAAGATGTCTTTATGCAGAAACAAGACAGTATCAATGTACTGGGTGGCGTTCTGGCCCCTTGCTCTCGCGACCCTTTGACAGGGTTTTTCCGGGATGGCGCCTGCAATACCTGCCCCGAGGATCAGGGCAGTCATACCGTCTGCGCCGTGATGACGGCCGAGTTTCTGGCATTCTCAAAATATGTCGGCAATGATCTGAGCACGGCACGACCCGAATTCGACTTTCCAGGCCTTCACCCCGGCGACAGCTGGTGTTTATGCGCCAGCCGGTTTTTGCAAGCTCATGACGAAGGATGTGCACCGCAGGTTCATCTGGAGGCGACACATCAACGCGCGCTTGAGATCGTACCACTCGACATTTTGCTTCAAAATAAGGCAAAGACCTGAAGGCCCCATAAGGGGCGCACGGCTGATTCAGAATGCCATTTGCCAGATCAGGCTGACACTGTAGTTTTCAAAACCACTTTCGCCGATACCGTCGTAGAACAGGTTTGCAGCCAGAAGGCTGTCGTTTTCCAGCCGATAGTCAAAACCCAGATCAGCGCGAGCGCGGGCGGTATCCCCTATCGGTGTCACGCCAGGAACAGTGCCTGTGCCAGATGTTGTGCTCCAGATACCAGACAAACCACCGGTCAACATCATCTGACCACGCGACACCTGGATTGGATGACTGAAATCCATACCCAACCGTGCAGTGGTCAGGCTGAAATCCTGCTGTGGGATCAGGTTGCCCAGACTATCGGTATAAGCCTCCTGATCGTCGCTGGCATAGCTAACATCCAGCAACGGCAAAAGTGTCAGGTTACCGCGCTTGAACTCTCCGGTTACGCGCGACTGGATCAGCCAGCGTTCACTATCGAAACTGTCGGTATAGGTGCCCAGTGGAGAAATGTCGTTATCAGCCTGACCGTACAGAACACGCCCTTCGAAAAACACTGGCTGGCTGGGCAGTTTTGCGACGACATAAGGTCCGACCAGCCACCCTGTGCCATCCACGCTGGCCGGGCCGTTTTCGGTTTCGGCATAGTCGATCTGCAACATGGCGCCGATCAGAAGGTTCGAGTTCACCCAGCCATGCGCCCCCACCACGGCCAAGGCATAAGAACTGTCGTAATCGTTTTGAGAGCTCCAGTTCCCGGACAGATTGAACCAGACCGGGTGGGTTGGGTCACTTGCAAATTTCAGATACCCCGATCCTTGCGTTACCGACGAGTCCAGCGCACCTGATCCTGATTGCTGAAGAAACTGCGTCAGCTCTGGCTGATTGGTCACGAGGCTGTTGGCCCGGGCGTTCTGAAAGGCCTGCACCAGTCGCTGTGTGTCCGTTACACCCTGTTGTGTGCTGACCCTGTTGGACGCAAGGTTCAGGTTCCCGGCGGCATCCGAAAAAACGCCTGCGGGAATAAACAGCTCAATTGTACCGTTATTTTGCGCAGTTAACGTCGCAACATAATTGGTTCCCGATCCTGTCAGGCTTGCGGAGGCATTGGTAACCGACAAGTCGCCCACCGTGAAATCTGTGCTGGGTTCACTCAGTGTGATCACCGCTTGGAACGTACCGTTCCCGATTGTTGTCAGCGCACCAATTGAGGCCGTCGGCTGCGTCGTGTCTGCCAAAGTCCGAGTGTTGATAATCTGGGTATTCGTGACACCCGACAGCGCGATTTCATAAAGGTAAAGCGGCCCTCCGACGGTTTCGCGCGCGGTGAACATGACCCCAAGATAGCCATCAGCGGCGTAAGTGGAATCGGCTCCATTCTGGCTGAGTATCGTCGCGCCAATATATCCAAGATTGGCCAATCCTGCTGGCGTAATAGCAGGTTGAGTCAAAACACCATTGTTGAAATAGAACGATCCTCCCGGGCCTTCACCCGAGCCGCCCAACGACATGAACGCTGTCGCAGTGCCTTGTAGATTGGAAAAGAAAATCTGCCCGCCGTTGGGTGTTGCGACTATCTGGGACGGAAACGAAGGGTTGCCAAACGCCAGACCCTCTTTGACGCTTCCCATCAAAAGCGCGGAAACCAAAAGACCCAGGCACGACAGCCTCGTAATTGCGGACCAAACCATATTACCTCCTACAGCACCGCGTGGGTGCCAAACACCAGAGTGCCCGGGGTTAAAATCGCATCCCAAGCAGCGTCATCCTTGCCCCATCTTCGCAGAGACATCCCCAGAACCGACCGCAAATCGCCGGTTAATGAGAAGTTAATTCAATTGGAAGACGCTGTATAGAACGCGACAGGAATCAACTGGGGCGTGCGGGACACGTCGTGTTGTTGGAACAAGCGGGTTTTGACCTGGACCAAATCTCAAACGGCTTGAAACACCCAATTTTTGCTGTGTTGTCGAGTGGAGATAGAAACGTGAGACAGGCTGCGCTGGAAAATCACATGCAAAGACAGAAAGGACATAGTCACTGACAGTCCAGCAATTTTGCAACAGTACGGCACCGCTTGCTGCACTGATCTCCAATTGGAAACCTTCGGGCGCAGGTTGAACGGGGTAATATCGCTTGTGGACGATTCTTTGACCGGGCTCCGTCGGGTTCAAAAAGATCGCCTGCGAGGGCCAACATACGGTGACCAAACCGGATGCCACACCAGGGCAGGAACAACAATCCGTCTGCGCCCGTTAAAACACCAATTAGATCCGAAGGCCATTTCGGAGCAGCATTACAATCAAGGGTGGACCGAAGGGTGTTCCGACAGCTTGCTTGATCAAGACTGTAAACCGGGGCATGTGGCCCCGGTTCGAAATCAACCGGCCGTGCGGCCCTCGGTGTCAGACATGTCAAAGTTCAGGTATTTTGCGACGGTCTGAACATCCTTGTCACCGCGTCCACACATGTTCATGCAGATCAGGTGGTCCTTGGGCAACTCGGGCGCGATCTTCATGACATGCGCCAGAGCGTGGCTGGGTTCCAGCGCCGGAATGATACCCTCAGTGGCACAGCAGAGCTGGAATGCCTCAAGCGCTTCCTTGTCGGTAATCGAGACGTAAGTCGCGCGACCAACCTCATGCAACCAGGAATGTTCGGGCCCGATACCCGGATAGTCCAGACCGGCCGAAATCGAATAGCCTTCCAGAATCTGCCCGTCATCATCCTGCAGCAGATAGGTGCGGTTGCCATGCAGAACGCCCGGACGACCGCCTGTCAGCGAGGCGCAATGCTCCATCTTTTCATTTACACCTTTACCGCCGGCCTCGACACCGATGATATTGACGTCCTTGTCATCAAGGAAAGGATAGAACAGACCCATCGCGTTCGAGCCGCCGCCGATTGCCGCAATGATCGTGTCGGGCAGACGGCCTTCGGCCTTCATCATCTGCTCTTTCGCTTCCTTGCCAATGATCGACTGGAAATCACGCACCATCGCCGGGTATGGGTGCGGACCGGCCACTGTGCCGATGCAGTAGAACGTATCGCGCACATTGGTCACCCAGTCACGCAGCGCGTCATTCATCGCGTCCTTCAGCGTACCGCGACCCGAGGTCACAGGGATCACCTCGGCCCCCAGCAGGCGCATACGAAACACGTTCGGGGCCTGACGTTGCACGTCATGGGCACCCATATAGACGATGCATTTCAAACCAAATTTCGCGCAGACCGTGGCTGTGGCCACACCGTGCTGCCCTGCCCCGGTCTCGGCAATGATCCGGGTCTTGCCCATGCGTCGCGCCAGAATGATCTGGCCCAGCACGTTGTTGATCTTGTGTGCGCCGGTGTGGTTCAGCTCATCACGTTTCAGATAGATCTTCGCCCCGCCCAGATGCTCGGTCAGGCGTTCCGCGAAATACAGAGGTGAGGGGCGGCCCACATAGTTGGCCCACAGATCATCCATCTCGGCCCAGAAGGTCGGATCATCCTTGGCTTTGTTGTATTCCTCTTCCAGTGACAGGATCAGCGGCATCAGCGTTTCGCTGACAAAACGCCCGCCGAATATGCCAAAGCGCCCTTGCTCGTCAGGGCCGGACATGAAGGAATTGAAAAGATCGTTGGCCATGGGTGTCTCCCTCGTCGTACCTGACTTTCATAGGTGGTCGTCGCGGGATTTGCCATGGCAAAACGCACCATGTCGCCCCTGGCAGCGGCAAACAAAATCAGCGTGTCGCGTCGATAAATGCCTGTATCAGTCCAGCGTCCTTTACGCCCGGCGCGCTTTCAACACCCGACGCCACATCGACTTGCCGCGCACCCGTCATGCGGATCGCCTCAGCGACATTGTCTGGGTTCAGACCACCGGACAACATCCACGGCCTGCGCCAATATTTTCGACCTGCCAGCAGCCGCCAGTCAAAAGGAAGACCGTTGCCGCCGGGAAGTTCCGAATTCTTCGGCGGCTTTGCATCGATCAGAAGCTGGTCTGCAACTTCGGAATACAGATCAATCGCAGCCAAATCCTCGGCCTCGGCAACACCGATCGCCTTGATGACGGGCAGGCCATAGCGCTGCTTGATCTCTGCCACACGCTCGGGGCTCTCTCCGCCGTGAAGCTGCAACATATCCAGCGGAACCCCCGCGACAATCTCATCAAGCTGCGCGTCCGAGAAATTCACGGCCAGAGCGACCTTGGCGACGCCGACTGGTACTTCGGCGGCCAACGCCGCGGCTTGCGGTATCGGTGCGTAACGGGGCGATTTGGGAAAAAAGTTGAACCCGACATAGCGCGCACCGGCTGCAACGGCTGCGCGCACATGTTCTGAGGCGGTCAAACCGCAGATTTTAACGGACACATCGGTAGACATAAGCCTCAGCTGGCCTCGTCAAGCAGGGCCAGAACATCATCCTTACCCTCGTTCTGCTTTTTCTTGAGCTTCTTGACCTCGCGTTCAAGCTTGCGGACCTCGCCCTTTTTCACGGTCGCATCGCGGCGGTGTTTGTGTTCCCGCAGCCATTCCCACATGAAACCGATGATCAAACCGGCGACAACACCGCCCAGAACGACCAGAAAAAGTGGTAAAGAGGTACTGACGTTAAAGCCCAGAAGCTCGGCCAGAGCATCGGGCATCAGTTTCAGTTCTACAGACTGAACATTTGCCAAGGAAACGGAAATCAGAACGATCCCGAGAGTCCCAAGAAAAGCATATCGAAGGTAACGCATCATGAGGTCAGGCTTTACCGTTCAAACGATCCCTGAGCAACTTACCAGTTTTGAAAAATGGTACACATTTTTCTTCGACCTGAACGGTTTCACCGGTACGGGGGTTGCGCCCAACGCGGGCATCCCGCTTTTTCACCGAAAAGGCACCAAAGCCACGCAGTTCGACCCGGTCGCCGCGCGCCATGGCATCGGTGACTTCTTCGAACACGGTGTTCACAATCCGCTCGACATCACGCTGATAGAGATGCGGGTTTTCGTCAGCGATTTTCTGAATCAGTTCTGAACGGATCATTCGTGATACCCTCCCAGGCAGCCGGTGTGACAGGTCTACTGTTTTGACAGTATAGGAAAAAACCCAGAACGGGGGAACGGATACTCTGCGTGTTGAGGCTTTATTTTGCCATATTCTCACACGAAATTTTGCCCGACAGGGCGATTTACACACTTCAAGCGCGAACATTATCGAGTTTGAGCAGCGTGTTTGGAACATGTTGATTCGCAACAAAAACGGCCCCGCACTTCCATGCGAGGCCGTAAATCATACTTGGGATGCGCCCCGGGCTTAGTCGCCCGACTTCAGCGCTGCGCCCAGAATGTCGCCCAGCGACGCGCCCGAGTCGGAAGAACCGTACTGTTCCACGGCTTCTTTCTCTTCTGCGATCTCGCGTGCCTTGATCGACAGACCCAGACGACGGGTCTTGCTGTCGACGTTGGTTACGCGGACATCAACCTTGTCACCGACCGAGAAACGCTCGGGGCGCTGTTCGGAACGGTCACGCGACAGATCGGAACGACGGATGAACGACTTCATGCCTTCGTACTCAACCTCGATGCCGCCATCTTCGATTGCAGTCACTTCGACAGTGATGACCGAGCCACGCTTCACGCCGCCAACGGCTTCTGCGAACTTGTCACCGCCCAGAGCTTTGATCGACAGCGAGATACGCTCTTTCTCGACATCCACTTCCGAGACAACGGCCGAAACCATGTCGCCTTTGCGGTAGTTCTGGATCGCATCCTCGCCACGCTCGTCCCAGGACAGGTCCGACAGGTGAACCATGCCGTCGATGTCTCCTTCGAGGCCAATGAACAGACCAAATTCGGTGATGTTCTTGACTTCGCCTTCGACTTCGGTGCCCTCGGGGTGGGTTTCTGCAAACACTTCCCATGGGTTGCGCTGAGTCTGCTTCAGGCCCAGAGACACGCGGCGCTTGGCACCGTCGATTTCCAGAACCATGACGTCGACTTCCTGGCTGGTCGAGACGATCTTGCCGGGGTGGACGTTTTTCTTGGTCCAGGACATCTCGGACACGTGCACCAGACCTTCGACACCGGCTTCCAGTTCGACGAATGCGCCGTAGTCGGTGATGTTGGTGACGCGACCCTGATGAACCGAGCCCAGAGGGTACTTGGCAGCAACCAGATCCCACGGATCTTCCTGAAGCTGCTTCATGCCCAGGCTGATGCGGTGGGTGTCTTTGTTGATCTTGATGACCTGAACCTTGATGGTTTCACCGATCGTCAGGATCTCGGACGGGTGGTTCACACGACGCCATGCCATGTCAGTGACGTGCAGCAGGCCATCTACGCCGCCCAGGTCAACGAATGCGCCGTATTCGGTGATGTTCTTGACCACGCCCTCGACGTTCTGACCTTCGGTCAGGTTGCCGATGACTTCGGCGCGCTGTTCGGCACGCGATTCTTCCAGGATTGCGCGGCGCGACACAACGATGTTGCCACGGCGGCGGTCCATTTTCAGAATCTGGAACGGCTGCTTCAGACCCATCAGCGGGCCTGCGTCGCGTACGGGGCGTACGTCAACCTGCGAACCGGGCAGGAATGCAACTGCGCCACCCAGATCGACGGTGAAGCCACCTTTGACGCGGCCAAAGATCGCACCATCGACACGCTGGTCGTCGGCATATGCTTTTTCCAGGCGGTCCCATGCCTCTTCGCGGCGGGCCATCTCGCGCGAGATGACGGCTTCGCCACGGGCGTTTTCTGCGGCACGCAGGTAAACTTCGACCTCGTCGCCGACAGCGATTTCAGGTGCTTCGCCGGGATTTGCAAATTCTTTCAGATCAACGCGGCCTTCCATTTTATAGCCGACGTCGATGATGGCTTGACCGGCTTCAATCGCCAGGATCTTGCCTTTGACAACAGAACCCTCTTCGGGCGTGTCCATTTCGAAGCTTTCGTTCAGGAGGGCTTCGAATTCCTCCATGGATGTGTTAGCCATGTGGCGTTCATTTCCTTTACAGTACGTTTTTGCTGGCCGAGCGGTTGTCTCCGCCGGTCTTGTTTCATGACGTCTTCAGGCGTGATCCGGTGCGCCCCGAGCAAACAAACACAAAGGGCCGAGTTAACCCGGCCCTGCTCAGAAACGTCATCCGGACGTTGACCGCCCTTGTATCGACAGCGCGCGTATAGGCTGAATCTTGAACCGGTGCAAGTGCAAAGCCTATGGTGCGCGGCAGCGCGCGCAGGAACTCCTGCCTAGCGCTGATCCCCAATGCAAGATGGCAACCTGAATGATAGCAGGTTCTGACTGAAAAAGTCTGCATGGTCCGCGGCAGGTTCTTGCCCGAAGGAATCTTGGTACCGGGAACCGAACCACGCGGCTAAGCCTCAGCATGCAACGCAAAAGTGATATGTCTCAACTTTTCGCGCGTCACGCGGCGCCCGGCTTCCTGCGTCACAGGATGGATGGTGGAGAATTGGAGAGTGAACGCCAACCATTCGACTGTTTGTACGATCTGCAAGATTTGGTGACGTATCTGAGATTAAACGTTCCGTATCCTTTCCCTATTTTAGCTTTATCGGTCGACAAAGAGGTCGACCCGAAACCAGAACCAAAAGGAAAATATTATGAAATCTCTCATCTTTGCCGCCATGGCGACTGCAATTGCCCTGTCCACCCCGGCCTTTGCCGCTGACGAAATCAACGTGTCCAACGGCATTTCAGCCGCTGGTGCGCCACTGGCCGCACATGGCGTTGATCTGGTTGCATTGGTCAATGATGGCAACCCGGTCGAAGGCTTCGCCACTCACTCGTCAACTTATGACGGAGCCTCCTATTATTTCACGTCCGCCGCGAACCGTGAAGCGTTCGAGGCAAACCCTGCTGCATACCTGCCGCAGCATGGTGGCTTCTGTTCATTCGGCGTATCGGTCGGCAAGAAGTTTGACGGTGACCCGGATCAATACCTTGTCGCAGACGGAAAACTGTTTCTGTTCCTGAACGCGGAAACCCGGGCAGCCTTTTTGAAGGACGTTGTCGCCACCGCAAAGACGGCGGATGACCAATGGGCGAATATCAAAACCGTCGCCGTGGGCGAGCTGTAAGACCTGCCCCGTTTGCCTGCGGCGTTAACGCGTCGCGGGCAGTTTTGCGTTGATCACCTCAAGGGCTTTGGCCAACGCCGCCTCGATACTCAAATCGGTGGTGTCCAACCGCACGGCATCCTCAGCGGGTTTCATCGGAGCGGTGCTGCGCTCAGCATCTCGCGCATCCCGTTCTCTGACATCTGCCAGAACCTGTTCACGGGTTACGTCAGCGCCTTTTGCACTTAGCTCCAGGAAGCGTCGCTCGGCGCGCACTTCAGCACTGGCTGTTACAAACAGCTTCACTTCGGCATTCGGACAAATCACCGTGCCGATATCACGACCGTCCAGAACGGCCCCACCTGCCCTGCGGGAAAAAGCGCGCTGAAAATTGACCAAGGCCGCACGAACTTCCGGAAGAACCGCCACTTTGGAAGCTGCCTGCGCAATCTCGGCGGTGCGCAGGTCGCCTTGTTCAAGTTCTTCCGCTGTCAGGGCCTGTGCGGCCTCAAGCGCGTCAACCCCTTCCAGGGTCCGCCTTCCGACAGCGCGATACAGCAAGCCCGTGTCCAGATGGGCAAAGCCGAAATGCGCCGCCACAGCCTTGGATATCGTGCCCTTGCCCGCAGCCGCTGGTCCGTCAATGGCAACCGTGAAACTCACGTGCGCTGTACCTTTGCGCCCAGCGACGCCATCAGTGGTTCAAAGATCGGGAACGACGTTGCAATCGGGCCACCATCATCCACGCTTACGGGATTCTGCGCCCCCATACCCATCACCATGAACGACATGGCAATGCGGTGATCCAGAAAGCTTTCGCAGGTGCCGCCGCCCGGAACGTTGCCGATGCCCAGCCCTTCAACCGACCACCAGTCGTCGCCTTCAGCGACTGTCACCCCGTTGGCGCGCAGGCCACGGGCCATGGCGTCAATCCGGTCGCTTTCCTTCACGCGCAGCTCTTTCACGCCGCCCATCATCGTTGTGCCTGTGGCATTTGCAGCCACCACAGACAGAACCGGGTATTCATCAATCATCGAGGCGGCACGCTCGGAAGGAACGTCGATGCCTTTCATGTTGGGCGAGTACTTGGCGCGCAAATCGGCAACCGGCTCGCCCCCTTCTTCGCGTTCGTTTTCATAGGTCAGATCAGCGCCCATCTCGCGCAAGGTTGTAAAAAGGCCCGCGCGTGTGGGGTTCAAACCGATCCCCGGCACCAAAACATCCGATCCAGGTGTGATCAATGCCGCGCAAACCGGAAAAGCCGCGCTGGACGGATCGCGCGGTACAGCGATGACCTGTGGCTTCAGCTCCGGGCGACCGGTCAGAGTGATAACACGGCCCTCGTCGGTATCCTCGACCGTGATTTCGGCACCAAATCCAGCCAGCATCCGTTCGGAATGGTCACGCGTAGCCTCTTTCTCGATCACAACGGTCTTTCCGGGGGCATTCAGACCCGCCAAAAGTACGGCGGATTTCACCTGCGCCGACGGCACAGGAACTTCGTATCGCACAGGGGTCGGGTCCGCAGCGCCGACGATGGTCATCGGCAAGCGCCCGCCGGATCGCCCAACCGATTGTGCCCCAAACAAGGCCAGAGGGTCAGTCACCCGCGCCATGGGGCGTTTGTTCAGACTGGCATCACCGGTAAAGGTCGCCGTGATCGGAGAGGTCGCCATCGCCCCCATGATCAGCCGCACACCGGTTCCCGAGTTGCCACAGTCGATCACCTGACCCGGTTCGGCGAAGCCACCGACACCCACGCCGTGCACTGTCCATTCCCCGTTTCCGTGCTCTGTGACCTCAGCGCCGAAGGCACGCATCGCCTTTGCGGTATCCAGTACGTCTTCGCCTTCCAGCAAACCCGAAATCCTGGTTTCACCCACGGCCATCGCACCAAGGATCAGCGACCGGTGCGAAATCGACTTGTCGCCGGGCACCTCGGCCGTGCCGGTCAGCGGGCCGCAGGGATGCGAGGTCATCGGGATGGGCGTGCCGTGTCCGGACATGAGGGCTCCTTTTGCGCTATCAGTGCTCAAGCCGATTAGCGAATTGACGCCCGTTGGTCCAGCGGCAATCAGCCTTTGCGTCGGAAGGTCAGGTAGTGAGGTGTCCGACCCTCGCGCAGCGCCTTCTGTTCGTATCGCGTGGAGATCCAGTCGCCCCACGGCTCGCGCCAGTCAGAAGGGCGTTCGGCCAGCCATTCAAACCCGGCGCGCGGAACCTCTTCCAAGGTCTGACGCACATAATCGGGAATGTCAGTTGCAACC
Source organism: Ruegeria sp. BH8 (assembly GCF_056538065.1). NCBI lineage: Bacteria > Pseudomonadati > Pseudomonadota > Alphaproteobacteria > Rhodobacterales > Roseobacteraceae > Ruegeria > Ruegeria sp. BH8. The sequence continues at coordinate 75,097 of NZ_JBQFSP010000010.1, forward strand.
CGGAAGATCGCCCCGGGTTTCAGCACTTTCGCCAGCGGTTCAAGATGTTCCTGGGTTACAAATCGACGGCGATGATGCCGCGTTTTGGGCCATGGGTCGGGATAGAGAAGGAACGCGCGCGAAATGCTGGCCTCTGGCAGCACGTCGAACAGATCGCGCACATCGCCGGGGTGCACGGCAAGGTTTTCAACACCTGCCTGACGGATTCTGCCCAGCAGCATGGCAACACCGTTGATGTATGGCTCGGCCCCGATGATGCCAATGTCAGGATTGTTTTGCGCCTGGTGCACCAGATGCTCACCACCTCCGAAGCCAATTTCCAACCAGACCGGCTTGCCGCCGAACAGATCGTTCAGGTCCAGTGGCTTGCGTTCGGGATTCGAGGCCCAGTCCACGGCGCCGGGCGACAAGGCGGCCAGATCTTCGTTCAGATAGGTCTTTTGACTGGGCTTCAGGGTCTTGCCCTTGAAGCGGCCATAAAAGTTTCTGCGCGGGCGTTGTGGGGTCTCTGTGCTCATGGCGGTGGCCATACTGCGCAGTGGAGTACGTTGCAAGGGCGTGCACCGCCCCAAAAAAAGCGCGCCCCTGAAGGCGCGCTTTGGATTTTTCAGATCAAACTGCGGATTTCAGCGCGTCGACCAGATCAGTGCGTTCCCAGCTAAAACCGCCATCCGCATCCGGTTCGCGGCCAAAGTGACCGTAAGCCGCTGTACGCTGGTAGATCGGCTTGTTCAGCTGAAGGTGCTGACGAATGCCGCGGGGTGTCAGATCCATGATCTGGCCAACTGCTTTTTCGATCGCCGCATCTGCAACCTGACCCGTGCCATGCGTGTCTGCATAGATCGACAGCGGCTTCGATACGCCAATGGCATAGCTCAACTGAATGGTGCAGCGCTCGGCCATACCGGCGGCTACGACGTTTTTCGCCAGGTAGCGCGCGGCATAGGCCGCCGAACGGTCAACCTTGGTCGGATCTTTGCCCGAGAAAGCACCGCCACCATGCGGGGCCGCGCCACCATAGGTATCCACGATGATCTTACGACCGGTCAGACCCGCGTCGCCATCCGGTCCGCCAATAACGAATTTGCCGGTCGGGTTGACGTGCCATTCGGTATCAGCCGACAGCCAGCCTTCGGGCAGAGTTTCACGGATATAGGGTTCAACGATGGCGCGGATGTCATCCGACGTCAGCGCCTCATCCAGATGCTGCGTCGACAGAACGATCGAGCTGACGCCGACTGGTTTGCCGTCTTGATAAACGACGGACAACTGAGATTTCGCATCCGGCCCCAGTGCAGGCTCGGTGCCGTTCTTGCGCACTTCGGCCAGACGCCGCAGGATTGCGTGCGAATACTGGATCGGCGCAGGCATAAGCGCAGGCGTTTCTGTTGTGGCAAAGCCAAACATGATGCCCTGGTCGCCAGCGCCTTCGTCCTTGTTGTCCGCGGCATCCACGCCCTGCGCGATATGGGCGGATTGTTCGTGCAGAAGGTTCGTCACCTCGACTGTTTCGTGGTGGAACTTGTCCTGCTCATATCCGATGTCTTTCACGCACTCGCGCGCAATTTCGTCGATGCGGCTCATGTAGTCATGCAGTTTGTCCTTGTCCGACAGACCAACTTCGCCACCGATAACGATGCGGTTGGTCGTGGCAAAGGTTTCGCAGGCCACGCGCGCCTCAGGCTCTTCGTTTAGAAATGCATCAAGGACAGCATCCGAGATACGGTCACAGACCTTATCCGGGTGCCCTTCAGAAACGGATTCCGAAGTAAAAGTATAGTTCTGTCGGGACATAAATGTGCTCCATTAAGGTTTCTCCGCCACGCCAGGAAGCCGTTGTGGCAGACCACAGACGCATACGCTTGCCCAAAGTTGGGGTCAATCTCTAATTGCCCGGTTGCCGCGAGTACGAAACAGCGCCATCGCCAGAATAAACAGTAAGACAACAACGATCGGACTGTCCCCGATACGTGCATAAGTCGTGCGACGGTGTGGTTGCGGCAACGCGGCGTCCACATATCCTGCCTCACCCAGAGCCAACGACGCAGTCACCCGACCCAATGGGTCAATTATGGCCGATACACCGGTATTGGCCGAACGTATCATCGGCAAGCCCTGCTCAATTGCCCTCATCCGGGCTTGCACCAGGTGTTGAAACGGTCCCGACCGCGTACCAAACCACGCGTCATTTGTGATCTGCAATAAGAAGTCAGCCCGGCCCGGCGCACCATTCACATCTTGCGGGAAAATGGCTTCGTAGCAAATCAGGGGCAATGCGCTTCCAAGCTTGCCGAGGTCCAACAGGGCGGGGCCCGGCCCCGCGCTGAACCCGTGCCCGGTTGTGGCTGCCAAGCCACTGACCCCGAAACGCCCCATCAGGTCACCCAAGGGGACGTATTCACCGAAAGGCGCCAGATGGTGTTTGTCATACAACCCTGCCTGACGCCCGGTTTCATCCAGATAGACCAGCGAGTTGAAGATTCTCGGGCCTTCTGCGCGCTGAATCCCCAATATCACCGGCACACCCTGCGCGGCATCCGCAACAGTTGACAGAAACGGTTGTGCGCTACCTAACCAAGCTGGAACTGCGGTCTCGGGCCAGACAATCAGGTCGGGTCTGGGAAAGGCTGCGGTATATTCAACCTGACGCGCGAAAAACAAAGGCGCATATGCCGGATCCCATTTTTGGTGCTGAGGGGCATTCGGCTGGACCACGCGAACCAGATGTGAACCGTCCTGAACGACGGGTCGCGTCAACCCGTAGGCAATCGCCATCGCTGCCATCACGCCGGTACAACCCAGGGTCCGCACCAAACCGTTCAAGGGTTTATCCTGCACCAATGCCGCGCCAATTGGTAACGTTGCGGCAAAGGTCAGCGCGTTCAACCCATATGGCCCAACCAGAGACAGCACCTGAGCCACCGGTGTATCCACCCAAATCTGCGCGACGCCAGCCCATGGAAAGCCGGTCATCACATATCCACGCGCCACCTCTGCCAGGGACAAGACTGCAACCAGTAATATGCCCTGACGAATGGGCGTGGCACCAATATTGCGCGACAGGCCAAAGGCGGCAGCCCAGAACAAGGCCAGTCCGCCCGCCAAGAATACTAACGCAAACGGGGCCATCCAGGCATGTCGTTCAGCATCCACCTGAAACGGCTCAATGATCCAGCCAAGGGCATGGGCAAAATAGCCGGTCGCGAAGGCCCAGCCGACCCATGCCGCCCGGCCTCGGGTTTCGCTGGCAAGGAAAATCGGCACAATCAGGACCAGAGCCAAAACGGTTGCGCCCCAATACAGATGAGGCGCCTGACCAAACGCGCCTGCCCCGCCAAGGGTGGCAGCGACCAACAATCTCAACGATAATGGCCAGCCCCTTACTGGGGTCATGCAGCAACGTCCGGCAGCATGACGCGCAGCCGTTTGATTCGGCGTGGATCGGCTTCGATCACTTCGAATTCCGGGCCCTCTGGGTGAATGACAACCTCACCCCGCGCCGGAACGCGGCCGGAGAGCATAAAGACAAGCCCGCCCAGAGTATCGATTTCCTCTTCGTCGACGTCTTCATGACTGGTCAGAGACCGGCCAATCTCGGCCTCGAAATCTTCGAGCGGCACACGTGCCTGTACCACATAGCATCCGGGCTTTTCCTGCACCCAAAGCTGGTCTTCATCCGCATCGTGCTCGTCAGCGATTTCACCCACGACCTGCTCGATCAGGTCTTCGATCGTCAGCAGACCATCAACGCCGCCATATTCATCAATCACCAATGCCATGTGACGCCGCTCGGTTTGCATCTTGGTCAACAAGACGCCGATTGGCATGGATGGCGGCACGAACAATAGCGTCCGCAGCATAGAGGTCAGATCAAACTTTTTACCCCCACCGTTGAAACCGTGGGTCAGAGCAAAATCCTTGAGGTGAACAAAACCAAGCGGTGTATCCAAGGTTCCCTCATAGACTGGAATCCTCGACATACCACTGCTTCGGAAAACGTCCGCCAGTTCATCTTTTGTGATCGTCGAAGGTACCGAGACGATTTCAGCGGTAGGGATGGCAACATCCTCAACGCGCATCCGGCGCAGGTTAATCATCCCGCGTGGCTGCGCCACAGCCGCGTTTTGCCCGTTCACCGTCTGGTCCGGTTGAGTATCATCGCTCGAAAACACTTCGAGGATTCGAGAAAACAGACCGGTTTTCTCTTCCGTTTCAGTACTGCTGTCCTGAGGTTGCGCGCTTTGCGCCGCCCTAGAACTGCCTTCTATTTCGCCCATTACCTTGTTCCAACTGATCGGGTCTTGAACCCACATTATACCTTATATGGGTCATCAATACCCAATTTGCCAAGTATCTTGACCTCAATCTCTTCCATCAAGGTGGCATCGGGGTCACGAATGTGATCATAACCCAGCAAATGCAACGTTCCGTGAACAAGCAAATGGGTCACATGGTCACTCATTGCCTTGTTGGCCTCGGCCGCCTCGCGGGCACAAGTGTCATAGGAAATCGCAACATCGCCCAGAACAATCTCGCCGGTAAAGTCCGGCTCTGGCAGGCGTGGTGATTGCCCTGGCTCGTCCGGAGCTAGGTCTTCCGCAGGCCAGCTCAGCACATTGGTGGGCGTCGGTTTGCCGCGAAATTCTGCGTTCAGTTCCGAAATCCGCGCATCGTTGCACCCCAGAATACTGACTTCGCACAGCTCCGGGGCCAAACCGCAATGGGTCAGAACGGCGTTAATCGCCTTTTGTGACAAGACCTCAAGATCTTGCCACCTTTCGTCCTCGAAAATGAGATCCAGGGTCATCTTACCGCGCAACAGCCTCGTTAGCGGGCTATGTGTTCACGTGGTTTCACGGCCCGCATCGGCCTCATACGCCTCGATGATCGCAGCGACAAGCGGGTGACGCACCACGTCTTTCGAAGTGAAGTAGTTGAAGCTGATATTCGGGATCGTTTTCAACAACCTCTCAGCGTCCGCCAGGCCCGATTGAACGCCACGCGGCAAATCGACCTGTGACCGGTCGCCAGTTATGACCATGCGGCTTCCTTCGCCCAGACGGGTCAGGAACATCTTCATCTGCATCGTGGTGGCGTTTTGCGCTTCATCCAGAACCACAAATGCGTTGGCCAGCGTACGACCGCGCATAAAGGCCAGCGGAGCGATTTCGATTCGTTTCTCTTCGATCAGCTTGGCCAACTGTTTTCCGGGCAGAAAATCGTTCAGCGCGTCATAAAGCGGCTGCATGTAAGGGTCGACCTTGTCCTTCATGTCGCCTGGCAGATAGCCCAGTTTCTCGCCCGCCTCGACCGCCGGACGGCTCAGGATGATTCGATCCACATGTCCGCCGATGAACATCGAAACCCCGACCGCCACTGCCAGATAGGTCTTACCCGTCCCCGCGGGACCAATTCCAAAGGCCAGCTCATTGTTGAACAGTGACTGGACATAGGCTTTCTGGGCGTCGGTGCGCGGTTCAACCAGCTTCTTGCGGGTCTTGATCTCGACCGAACCGCCCTTGAACATTTCAAGCTGGTCGCCATCCCGGCTTCCGGTTCCCTGTTCTGAAACACCCATCCTCAACTCGCGATCGACGTCTGCGGCCTCAACCTCGCGCCCACCTTCAAGCCTTGTATACAGCGATTGAAGTACCTCAACCGCCTGTTTCTGAGCATCTTCATCGCCCATCACAACAAGCTGATTGCCGCGGCGCACAATCTGGACCGAAAGCTTTGTTTCGATCTCGGCCAGATTGCGGTCATATTCACCGCACAGGTCAATCAGCAATCGGTTGTCGGGAAATTCTACGAACGCCTCGTGTTGGGGCATTTCATCTTGCGGTGGGGTCAGGGCACCGATGGCCAATCCGCTCTCCTGTCTTGGCTGTTCACCCCGAGCGTAGACAACAAATCTTGGTAGGCGCAAGCCACAGTTTCAAAAATAAATGCTGAGATGTCATAACAGCCGATTTAATGGTGATCGGTTGCCGATTGGATGTACATCAGAAGGTGTAATTCAGCCCGATTCTCAAGCCGCTGTATTTTGGTGTGGACTTAGTGGAGAAGCCAGAACTGAACTGGACGTCCTTTGATTGGAACTGGACATATTCATATTCGCCCGTAATCGACCAATTGCCCGACAACTTATGCTCGGCCCCTATGCTTGCCGAATAGCCGTTCCGCCGATCTGACACCGAGAAATTCTGAACCGAAGTGCCCGATGCAATACTGTTGGTTGTTTCCACATCGCCCCACAGATATCCGACACTGAAGAAATACAGAATTCGTCCGCTGCGGTTTGTCAGACCATTGCGAAATCGGACTGCCAGAACATCCGATATCTCTGTTCCGCCTTGCACATTGACGCCGCCGATCCGCCTGCTGACAGTGTCGTCTAGGGATGCGAATTCATACCCGACTTCAAAGCCATAGACGTAGTCGCGCCCACCTGCAGCTGGTAAGACACCACGCCAGCCGCCCCGGAGGCCCCCGTATGTTCCGGATAAATCCTGATCACCGATATCAAACTGTCCGCCGGGCGTTGTCAGGCCAAACCGATCGTCCCCGCCAGAGCCATAACCGCCGGTAAGTCCCAGGTAAAAAGCGCGGACATCGCTGCTGAATCTTTTCGGGCTGACCACTTCCGGATCGCTTATGTCACCTTTCAAATCACCGGCCATGGATACGCCGGCAATCAGTGTAACAGCGGCAGTTAGCGTCAGTGTTTTCAACCTGCTCAGGCTCCCAAAGCTCTTGATAGTCGACACTCGTACCTCCCTCATCCCGTTTTCCGGGACCGGCATATCGCCGATTTGCAGACGCAGATCCTTGCGCCCAAAAAACCATGGCTCCTCTCGGAGCATAGTTCCAAGCAATAAATCAAGGGTAAATTTTGGAAACAAACACCAACTATGGTGTCCGGGAGGTGTTTACACCGACCTACAACAACTCACCGGCCAGAGAATTCGCCCCGGACTCAGTGATCCGGACTTCTCTCAAGTCACCCGTGGCGATCTCTGGTCCTTTTACGTGCACCGAATGCAAATATTCGGACTTTCCAACCATCTGCCCGGACAAGCGACCCGGTTTTTCGAAAAGAACGCGGACAGTGCGTCCGACCATACCGTCCTGAATCTCTCGCTGATGGCGCGTGATCAAGGCCTGAAGCCGCTGCAACCGTTCATCTGCCGCAGCCGGATCAACCTGCGACCGTTCAGCTGCCGGGGTTCCCGGACGTGTGGAGTATTTGAAGGAATAGGCATAGCCGTATTTGACCTCTTCGACCAAATCCATCGTGGCCTGAAAATCATCTTCGGTCTCTTCTGGGAAACCAACAATGAAGTCCCCCGACATCACGATATCTGGACGCGCCGCACGAATGCGTTCGACCAGCCGCAGATAGCTTTCTGCCGTATGGCTACGGTTCATCCGCTTGAGGATACGGTCCGAACCCGACTGAACCGGCAGGTGCAGATAAGGCATCAGCTTGTCACAGGTGCCATGCGCCTCGATCAGATCGTCGGCCATGTCGTTTGGGTGCGAGGTGGTAAAGCGGATGCGTTCCAGCCCGTCGACCTTGTTCAGTTCCCAGATCAAGCCGGCAAGCGTCATGTCACCATTCGCCCCGGCACCGTGATAGGCGTTGACGTTTTGGCCCAGCAACGTGATCTCGCGTACCCCGCGTTCGACCAGATCATGGGCTTCGCGGATGATGCGATCGGCTGGGCGGCTGACTTCAGCACCGCGTGTATAAGGAACCACGCAGAAGGCGCAGAATTTATCGCAGCCCTCCTGAACAGTCAAAAACGCCGTCGGTCCGCGCTTGGCCTTGGGGCGGTTTTTCAATTTTTCGAACTTGTCTTCTTCGGGGAAATCCGTGTCCAGCGCCTTTTCGCCCGCTCGGGTCTTTGCCTCCATCTCGGGCAGGCGGTGATAGCTTTGCGGGCCGACCACCAGATCAACCAGCGGCTGGCGGCGCATGATCTCTTCGCCTTCCGCCTGAGCAACACAGCCCGCCACGCCGATTTTCAGATCAGGCTTCTCGGCCTTCAGACCCTTGAAGCGCCCCAGTTCGGAATACACTTTTTCTGCCGCTTTCTCGCGGATGTGGCACGTGTTCAGCAGGATCATATCCGCATCTTCGGGGGTCTGGGTTTCAACGTAGCCCTGCCCGCCCAGCGCCTCGGACATGCGTTCACTGTCATAGACATTCATCTGACAGCCATAGGTCTTGATAAACAGCTTCTTCGGTTCGGACATGAGACGGGCCTTTGCATTCGCTGGACCGGCGTCGTCTATATGCTTCGAACGCCGCTTGCAATGCGGGCGCAATTACCCGAATTTGGCGGAACTTTCCAGCAAGACAAAACTGAAAACAGCCGATGCAATACGATTCCCTCGACCATTTCCTGAAAGCCGGGCAGCCCGCAATGGCGCAAGGCCCCGTTGCGATGGTCTTTGCCGAGGATGAGGTCGAGTTGGAAAGTACTCTGCATCACCATCTGAAACTAGGGTTCAAATCCGTTATCGCCTTCATGCCTCAGGAGTTCCGACTGGAGCCCGCGTTGACCGACCGGGTGCATCGGGTCACCTTGAAGTGCGTTCCCCGAACGGTGGTTGTCGATACCCTGAACAGAATAATTCAGGCCGCACCCAGCATCTGGATGTATTACTGCTATAACGCCGAGTACCTGTTCTTTCCGTTCTGCGAAACGCGCAGCATTGGCGAAATGCTGGCCTTTCACAGCGAAGAACGCCGCAACGCGATGCTGAGCTACGTCATCGACCTTTATGCCGAGGATCTGACCGCTTTTCCCAACGGTGTCGCCCCCGAACAGGCTTTGTTCGACAAAACGGGTTACTATGCCCAATCACGCCGCGACCCTGACGGCCAAACGCTGGACCGGCAGGTTGACCTGTCAGGTGGCTTGCGCTGGCGGTTCGAGGATCACATTCCCTATGAACGCCGTCGCATCGACCGCATCGCCCTGTTCAAGGCGCAAAAGGGCCTGATCCTGAAATCCGACCACACGTTCAATGAGCCGGAATACAATACCTATTCCTGCCCTTGGCATCACAACATGACCGCAGCTATTTGTTCCTTCCGCGCTGCGAAGGCGCTCAAAACAAATGCCGGGTCGACTTTTGACATTCCAAATTTTAGCTGGCGCAACTCCGTGCCTTTTGAATGGCACTCGCGGCAGCTGCTGGATCTGGGTCTGATCGAATCAGGCCAATGGTTCTGAAGCGCCTCAGCGCTCAAACAGGACCGGAAACCAGTCTTCACGAAGACGCTGCCCCGGTGTCATGCCATGGCCGGGAAAAGGTGGAGAGGTTCTGCCTGGACGCTCTACATACCGTGCGTCATCGCCGACCAGCCGGAGAGAAAAGGCGCGGCGACGGCTATCCGAGTGGTTACCCCGCGCACCGTGAAGGGTGCGATAATTGAAGGCAACGGCGTCACCGGGGTCCATTTCGAATTCAACGACTTTCATGCCCTCGGCATCCGGGTCCGGCACGGGGATGTACTGCCCTTCATCGGGGAAAAAACCTTCCTCGGAAACCCAGCGGGTTGGCAGCACCTCTTTCTCCCACCGGTGAGAGCCTGCGACACAGCGCAACGTCGCCTGCCTGACCGGATCCAGCGGAGACCAGAAGCTGATGGTTTGCTGACCTTCAACGAAGTAATATGGGCCATCCTGATGCCAGGGCGTGGCCATGGATGTCCCGGGTTCTTTTACCAATACGTGGTCGTGAAACACCTGCACGCTTTTCGACTGCATCAGGTCCGCTGCGACCTCGGCCGCGGGCGAGTTTTCGATCGCCTCGCGGAACTGTGGAATGCGGGTCCAGTTGCAGTAATCGTCAAAGAACAGACCCGTTTGACCCTCTTTCTTGTTTTCTGATGCATACGGGCCAGGCTCTGCCATATTCGCGGCCACACCCTTCCGCAGTTGATCCACATAGTCTGCAAACAGCCCTTTGATCAGAACGACGCCATCATCCTGATACGTTGTGATCATCTCTTGGGTAACAAGCGGGTGAGGCATCCGGGTCTCCATTCGTTTTTCAATCTTTTGCGTAGAAGGAGTGTTCTGTTCAAATCATATCTTTCGAAGTTATAATTAATTTCATGTTATACATTTCACTGCGTCAGTACGAATATGTTTGCGCGGTCGGGCGCCACGGCAGCCTGTCAGCAGCCGCACAATACCTGAATGTTTCGCAACCAGCCCTGTCTACAGCCCTGACGCGTGTCGAAGCACATGTGGGTCACCCTCTGTTCATCCGCCGCCGAGGCTCGGCCATGGCGCTGACGCCTCAGGGGCGAAAATTCATCGATCAGGCCGAGACCCTGCTGAAAGGCGCAGCCCAAATCGAGTCATCAGAAACTCCGCCGTCGGGTACGACACGTCTAAGATTGGGGTGTTTTACGGACCTCGCCCCCTTCCTATTAGCACCCGCCCTGCACCATTTGCGCGACACTTTTCCAAACATCGCAATCACATACTTTGCTGCTTCCTTTGAAGGGCTGCTGAACAGATTAATTGATGGCCAGATCGATATTGCCATCACCTATGAGCTGACAATGGATGCGGGGTTCACACGAACAAAACTGTTCGACAGTCAACCAAAGGCCCTAATGCCACCGGATCATCTGTTGGCGACAGCGGGCATGGTCTCACTGGCTGACTTGGCTGCTCACCCGTTGATCCTGTCAACAGAAGGCTGGTCGGCCCAACACATCCTCAGTCTCTTCCGGCGCAACGGTCTGCACCCGACTGTCGCGCATAGGGCGGCGTCGATTGAGATCCAGCGCAGTCTTGCCGCCCATGGCGAAGGGATCGGGATCAGTTATACCAGCCCGCTCAGCCCGGTCAGTTATGACAATAAACGTCTTGTCAGTGTTCCGATCAGCAATCAGGACGCAACTGAATCGGTTGTACTTGCGCGCCACGGAACAGGGCCCTCTGACGCAACGATTGATCAGGTTGAACGTTTGTTGTTGGCGAGTTTGAGAGGCGGTATTGGCGCTACTTTTTGCGCAGGCGAATGACAACGTCGACCGAGGCAATCTCGACCCCTTCGGGTGCTTCGGGCAGGCGCTGGATCACCAATTGGTCCGACGGCGCGTCACTCAGGCGCGCCTCATCCTCCCAATAAAAATGAGGGTGATCATGCGTATTCGTGTCGAAGTAGCTTTTTGACCCGTCCACGGTGATTTCCTGCAGAACGCCAGCGTCGCAAAACGCGCGCAGGGTATTGTAAACCGTCGCCAGTGAAACAGCGTCGCCATTCGCCTTGGCCGATTCAAACAGGCTCTCGGCGGTGACGTGACGATGGCGGCCATCGCCCACCAAAAGCTCGGCCAACGCCACGCGCTGACGCGTCGGACGCAGGCCAGCGTTCACCAGCCAACCCGTTGCTATATCGCCGCTCTGCGGTGTCATTGATCCAATACCCATAGTCACTTCCATTATATATAGGAGCGCATGGTTGGCAATTTCAAATGAAATTCATTCGCAAAGAACGCGGCATACACAACATGATGTAGCCGCTGCTCTTGCAGGACCTTGCAAACGGGTGCTAGACGAGGCCAGATATAACGAACGGACCCACGGCAGGAGAGGCGGCAAGAATGGCCCAGTTCCCAAGCAGTTTTGACAAAGACGATCTGCTGAAATGCGCCCGCGGCGAATTATTTGGCCCCGGCAATGCACAATTGCCCGCCCCGCCAATGCTGATGATGGACCGGATTACCGACATCTCGGAAGACGGTGGCCTGCACGGTAAGGGCCATGTGCTGGCCGAGTTCGATATCACCCCTGACCTTTGGTTCTTTGACTGCCATTTTCCCGGCAACCCAATTATGCCGGGCTGCCTGGGCCTTGACGGTCTATGGCAGCTGACCGGTTTCAACCTGGGTTGGCGTGGCTGGCAAGGGCGCGGCATGGCTGTCGGCGTGGGCGAAGTGAAACTGACCGGTATGGTTCGTCCCGACCGCAAGATGCTAACGTATAAAATCGATTTCAAAAAAGCGATTCAGACACGTCGCCTGACCATGGGTGTGGCAGATGGAATCGTCGAAGCCGATGGCGAGATGATCTATGATGTCAAAGATATGAAGGTCGTTCTGTCCGAGGCCTGAGCCTGACCGACCCGAAATAAGGAGTGCGCACATGCGTCGAGTAGTCGTCACCGGTCTGGGGGTAGTGTCTTCGATCGGGAATAATGCCCAAGAGGTTCTGGCCTCGCTTAAAGCTGGTAAATCCGGGATCGAAGCCAGCGAACAGATGGTGGAACACGGGTTTCGCAGTCAGATCGCGGGTACGCTCAAGATTGACGTGGCTGAACACGTGGACAAACGTACCCTGCGATTCATGGGTCCCGGGGCCGCCTATGCACATATCGCCATGAGCCAGGCGATTGCCGATTCCGGGCTGACCGAAGACCAGATCGTTAATCCCCGCACCGGACTGGTTGCGGGCTCTGGCGGCCCGTCGACAAGCGCGATGCTGACGGCGCATCAGACCGTTCTGAAGACAGGCGCGACCAAGCGGATCGGTCCGTTCGCAGTGCCGAAATGCATGTGCTCGACAATCTCGGCAAACCTGGCGACCGCATTCAAGATCAAGGGTATCAACTATTCGATCACCTCGGCCTGCTCGACCTCGCTACATTGCATCGGCAACGCGGCCGAACAGATCATGCTGGGCAAGCAGGACGTCATGTTCGCTGGCGGCGGCGAGGAACTGGACTGGACACTTTCGTGCCTGTTCGATGCAATGGGCGCGATGTCGTCAAAATATAACGACGCGCCCGAGAAAGCCTCGCGCGCGTTTGACGAAAACCGTGACGGGTTTGTGATTTCCGGTGGCGGCGGCATCCTCGTTCTGGAGGAGTTGGAGCACGCTCTGGCCCGCGGCGCAAAGATTTATGCCGAAGTCACCGGCTATGCTGCTACCTCGGATGGCCACGACATGGTGGCCCCTTCGGGTGAAGGCGGCGAGCGCGCAATGCGGCTGGCGCTGGACACACTGCCCGAAGGTCGCAAAGTTGGCTATATCAACGCACATGGGACCTCGACACCTGTCGGTGACGTGGGTGAAGTAGAGGCTGTGCGCCGAATCTTCGGTGAAGGTAACGTGCCACCGATTTCCTCGACCAAATCAATGACTGGCCACGCGCAAGGCGCGGCAGGAGCGCTTGAGGCGATCTTCTGCCTACTCATGCTGGACAATGATTTCATTACGCCGTCGATCAATGTCGACACACTCGCCCAAGGCATCCTGCCCGGTGAAATTGCAACTGAAGTGGTTGAAAACGCAGGACTGGACAGTGTCATGACCAACAGCTTCGGCTTTGGCGGCACCAACGGGTCCATGATTCTGTCTAAGTATAACGGGTGAAAGTGATGTCGGATCTTCTCAAAGGTAAGCGCGGCCTGATCATGGGCGTGGCCAATGACCGCTCAATCGCGTGGGGCATTGCCAAGGCCATGCACGAGGCAGGCGCAGAACTGGCCTTCACCTATCAGGGCGAGGCTTTCGGCAAACGGCTGGAACCTCTCGCTAAAAGCCTTGGCAGCGATTTCATGGTGGATGCCGATGTGACCGACGACGAGTCACTGGATCGTGCCTTTGGTGAACTGGCCCAGCGTTGGCCCACCATCGACTTTGTTGTTCATGCCATTGCGTATTCGGATAAATCCGAGCTGACAGGCCGGTTTCTGAATACCACGCGGGCGAACTTCAAACACTCGATGGACGTGTCGGCCTATTCTTTCATCGAGGTGGCACGCCGCGCCTATCCGATGATGAAGGACAATGGGGGCTCGCTGCTGACGCTGACTTATCAGGGATCAAACCGGGTGGTACCGAACTACAACGTCATGGGTGTTGCCAAGGCGGCGCTGGAATCGGCGACCCGTTATCTGGCCAATGACCTTGGCCCGGATGGTATCCGCGTGAACGCAATCTCACCGGGACCGATGAAAACCCTTGCCGGTGCCGCCATTGGCGGGGCGCGCAGGACATATAAGTTCTGCGATCAGAATGCGCCGATGCGTTCGAATGCCACTCTGGAAGCTGTTGGCGGGACCGCAGTTTACCTGACATCTGATGCGGGAGCCTGCACGTCTGGCGAAATCATCCGCGTTGACGGTGGTTTCCACGTTCTGGGCATGCCGCAACCCGATTTCATGTGACCATATCTTTCCCTGCCGCCGCCAAGATTTCACCATCTTTGGGCGGCAGGACTTCGATATGAGCAAGCTAGATCAAATCATTGCAAACAACGCACGATCAGTGCAAAGCCGGAAGAAGTCCGCTTTCCTCAGCCAGCGGGCCAGAGTGCTGCTGCTCGCGCTGACATCATTACTGCTGGTGTTTGTCTTTTTCACCCAGCCACAGGTGCGCGCGGCTGTTGAAGCTTTGATCGGCTGAAGTCCGGGCAGGCGTTCCAACCCGAACTATGTCTCAATTGATCGAGACGACTTCAATCTCAAACACCAGATCCTGTCCGGCCAACGGATGGTTTCCATCCAGGGTCACAGTCGCTTCGTTGGTGTCCACAACTGTCACAGGTACGGCCTGACCGTCCGGTGTCTGCATCTGCAGTTGAGTGCCCGGATCCAGCGGAATATCCTCGGGAATACCCTCGCGGGGGATTTCCTGACGCATCGCAGGGTTGATCGGGCCGTAAGCGTCGGTGCAGGCAATCTCGACCCGTTTCTTGTCACCTGCGGACAAACCGGGCATGGCACTGTCCAGACCGGGAATGATCTGGCCCGATCCTACCACGAACTCCAACGGATCGCACCCATCCGAACTGTCAAAGACTTTGCCATCCAACAATGTCCCTGTGTAATGGATGCGAACCGTGTCACCTTGCTTGATTTCGGTCATAGTGGCCTCCGGCCGTTTTTAGGGGTTAAGCGGCCAACCCTAGAGATTGACACAAAGTTGTAAACCCTTGGCCCTTTCCCCCCCTTTCGCGTTGTGCCAACCTGCGCGCAATCAAAGGAGGGTCATATGGCAATCACGACCTGCGTGTTCGACGCCTACGGAACGCTGTTTGACGTAGCGGCCGCCGCCCGGCAGGCGGCAGGCGAGCCGGGGTTCGAAGCCCTGAAAGACAAATGGCCCGAGGTCGCGGGACATTGGCGCCTGAAGCAATTGCAATACACATGGCTGCGCGCTGTGGCGGATGCCCATGCGGATTTTTGGGATGTCACGCAGGACGGGCTGGACTGGGCGCTGGAAGCTGCCGGCCTTCAGGGCAACCCAGAATTGCGCCAACGCCTGCTGGATCTTTATTGGGAGTTACAGGCCTATCCCGAAGTTCCTGTCATGCTGAATGCCCTCAAGGATGGCGGGATGCAGACTGCCATCCTGTCCAACGGATCACCGCCCATGCTGGACGGTGCTGTTCAATCCGCCGGGATCGGCGATGTGCTGGATGACGTGCTGTCGGTCGAAAGCGTTGGGGTCTTCAAGCCCCATTCCCGTGTCTATGATCTGGTTCAGAACAGGTTTGACTGCGCCCGCGACGAAGTCTTGTTCGTCAGTTCAAACGGCTGGGATGCCGCGGGGGCCAGCGGTTATGGTTTTGTCACCGCCTGGGTCAATCGGATCGGGGAACCAATGGACCGGCTGCCGTGGACGCCAGCGCATGTTCTGTCTGATTTGACCACCATTCCCAAGCTGGCTGGTCTTTGATGTCAGACTTTACGACTTCGGACGGCAAGCGCATCTATTTCGAAGACCATGGATCGGGCACGCCGCTTTTGTGTCTGGCCGGATTGACTAGGAACAGCCGGGATTTTTCGTATTTCGCACCACATGCCACTGAACTGCGCATGATTGCGATGGATTACAGGGGGCGCGGCCGCTCGGACTACGATCCCGATTTCATGAACTACAACATCTTTCGTGAATCCCATGACGCGATTGAACTGCTGGATTTTCTGGGCATCGAAAAAGCGGTCATTCTGGGCACCTCGCGGGGCGGGCTGATTGCCATGGCACTGGCAGCAAGCCACCCCGAACGTTTGGTCGGTGTGATCCTAAACGATGTGGGGCCCGTCATCGAGACGTCAGGCATAGCCAAGATCATGGCCTATGTGGGCGCGCAACCCACCGCGAAAACCCATGACGAAGCTGCTGCCGCCCTGAAACATATGATGGAGCCGCAATTTCCCAGGGTTCCGCTGGAGATCTGGCGCAAACAGGCCGAAATTCAATACAAACAACAAGGGGACGGGCTGGCGCTGCGCTATGACCCGGCCCTGCGCAAGGCGCTTCTGGAACAGGCCGCGAGCGGTGCCATACCCGATTACTGGTTGTTTTTTGAAGCGCTGCGCAACATACCCTGCGGCGCGATCAGGGGCGCGAACTCGGACGTTCTGAGCGCCGAAACCCTGGCTGAGATGCATCGGCGGCATCCCGGTCTGATCTCGGCCGAAGTCCCGGATCGCGGGCATGTTCCGTTCCTGAATGAGCCTCAATCTCTGGATGTCATCAAAAAGGTATTGAAGAACGCTGCATGAGCACAATTGAAATGATCGAAGCTGCGGCCAAACGGCTTAAGGGACATGTCCGCGAGACACCAATTCTGTCGTCGCCATTTCTTGACGCGATCGCCGGGCGCCGGATTTGGGTCAAGCCGGAATGCCTGCAACATACGGGCAGTTTCAAGTTTCGGGGGGCTTGGTCTGCCATATCCGCGCTGGACGAAGACATACGCCAGTGCGGCGTGATTGCCTATTCCTCGGGCAACCACGCGCAGGGCGTTGCGATGGCGGCGTCGAAACATGGAATTGCTTCGGTCATTGTCATGCCGTCGGACGCGCCGCACCTGAAAATCGAAAACACCCGAGCGCTTGGGGGTGAAGTTGTTCTTTACGACCGCGCAAACGAAAGCCGCGAAGAGATCGGGGAAACCATCGCCGCCGAACGCGGGCTAACCCTGATCCGGCCATATGACGAGCCTCAGGTGATTGCCGGGCAAGGTACCACCGGCTTGGAAATCTCCAGACAAGCAGCGGAACTTGGGGTTTCTCAGGCGGATGTTCTGGTCTGTTGTGGTGGCGGCGGCCTCACCTCTGGCATTGCGCTGGCGCTTGAAAAACACGCCCCCGACCTAAGGGTACGCCCGTGCGAACCGGAAGGGTTCGATGACGTCAAACGATCACTGGCGACGGGACGGATTCAGAACAACAACGCGGCATCAGGCAATATTTGCGATGCTATCCTGACACCGCAACCCGGCGATATCACCTTTCCCATCCTAAACCGTCTTTGCGGACCCGGTATTTCGGTCACCGAAGACGAGGCGCTGCGGGCCATGGCACTTGCTTTCCTGCGCCTCAAGATCGTGCTGGAACCCGGCGGCGCAGTCGCATTGGCCTCGGCGCTGTTCCGGGGCGACGAGATCGAGGGCGACGACGTGATCGTAGTTACTTCGGGTGGTAATGTCGATCCGGATGTTTTTGCCAGGGCGTTGGAATTCCTGACCTGACAGGCACCCCAAACCTGTGCAAGTTGCACCTGGAACGCCGGGGCTGCAAGGACCTGAGTCATGAAGATCGCTGATCTGGGCGACGTGAAACTGAATTACCGTGTCGATGGTGCGGCGGATGGCGCGCCACTGGTTTTTGCCAACCCATTGGGAACAAACCTGCACCTGTGGGACGCCGTGTTACCGCACTTGCCCAACGGGTTGCGCATCATCCGGTATGACAAACGCGGACATGGGCAATCCTCGGTTCCACCGGTGCCTTATTCTATGGGCGCCCTGATTCGTGATGCCGAGGTACTGCTGGATCACCTGAAGGTTCGCGACTGCGTTTTTGTCGGCCTGTCCATTGGCGGGATGATTGCACAGGGGCTGGCCGTCAAACGTATGGATCAGATACGTGCGCTGGTTCTGTCGAACACCGCTGCCAAAATTGCCACACCCGCAGTCTGGCAGGATAGGATCGACGCCGTGCGTCGCGGTGGGATCGAAGCACTGGCGGACGCCACGATGGAACGCTGGTTTTCCCGTGATTTCCGCGCGGCGCAAGACCACCTGCCATGGCGCGACATGATGGTCAGCCAACCCCTTGACGGGTATCTTGGCTGTTGCGCTGCCATCGCCGGGACCGACTTCTATACACCCACAAGCGGCCTGCGCCTGCCTACACTTGGCATCGCCGGAAGCACGGACGGCTCGACCCCGCCCGATCTGGTGCGCGAAACTGTTGACCTGATCCCCGGATCGCGGTTCGAACTGATCCGCAAAGCTGGCCATTTGCCCTGTGTCGAGAAACCCGCAGAATACGCAGCAATCCTAACCCGGTTTCTGACCGATATCGGGCATATCTGAAGGAGAACAGCAATGGCGTCTTTCCTGTTGGTCCACGGCTCTTGCCACGGTGCCTGGTGCTGGCGCGATCTGATCCCTGCGCTTGAGGCTTTGGGACACTCTGCCCGGGCCATCGACATGCCCAGCCATGGTGCGGATCCAACGCCGGTGTCCGAGGTGACACTGGACACTTGCCGCGATGCCGTTCTGAGCGCCTGCACGCCCGATACGATTGTCGTGGGTCACTCGTGGGGCGGCTATCCGATCAGCGCCGCCGCCGAGGCTCGACCGGACGCCATGCGCGCCCTGATCTTTCTGTGCGCCTACGTGCCTCACGATGGGCTTTCGCTGGCAGATATGCGCAGGCGCGGGCCACGGCAAACCATTGCTCACGCAGTCGAAAAATCCGCAGACGGTCTGTCTTACACCGTGTCGGTAGATGCCATTCCCAGGCTGTTCTATCACGATTGTCCGGACGATATTCTGCCTTACGCCTATGCGCGCCTGTGCCCACAGGCCATTCTCCCCCAGGAAACACCACTGCCGGTCGGCACGAATTTCAACGAAGTGCCCAAGGCCTATATCCGCACCACGGATGACCAAACAATCCCCACGGAGTATCAGGCGGACATGTGCGCGTTCATCCCGAAGGACCTGCGGCTAACCATCGACAGTTCGCATTCTCCGTTTTTCTCGCATCCACAGGAACTGGCCGGATTGCTAAGCGAATTGGCAAGCAAATTCGGGTGATACCGCAGATTGTACGTAAAACTCTGTCTTCCCACATTCGGTGACTGTGCCTAGGGTGCCACGAACAGATCACCTGCCCGAGTCCCATGCGCCTGCCATCACTCTTCATCCTCAGCATCGTCATGATCGACGCAATGGGCATTGGTCTGGTGATGCCAATCATGCCGCAACTGATTGTAGACGTGCAGGGCAGCTCACTTGCCAATGCGGCGATCTGGGGCGGAGTGCTGAGTACGGCTTTTGCGGCGATGCAGTTCGTCTTTGGTCCAATCCTGGGAAACCTGTCCGACGCCTATGGTCGCAGAACCGTACTACTGGTGTCGCTGTTCGTCATGGCGCTTGATTATATGGTTATGGCCGTGGCCGGCAGTATCTGGCTGTTGCTGGCCGGTCGTATTGTCGGCGGTATAACCGCAGCCACACATTCCACCGCTGCCGCGTTCATGGCGGATATCTCCGATCCCAAGGACAAGGCCGCGAACTTCGGCCTGTTGGGCGCGGCCTTTGGCGTGGGTTTTGTCCTCGGCCCGGTGATCGGCGGGTTGCTCAGCGAATATGGAACCCGTGCCCCGTTTTGGGTGGCGGCAGGGCTGGTGGCACTGATCTTTGCCGTAGGCTGTTTCGTGATGCCTGAAACCGTAACCGACAAGACCCGGCGCGCCTTCAACTTGCGCCGCGCCAACCCGGTGAATTCGCTGCGCGCCATTGCTGCACTGCCCGGTATCCGGCCTATGCTGTGGGTCTACTTTCTGTATTCGGTCTCAATATACGTCTACCCCGCTATCTGGTCCTTTTTCACCACCGAGCGGTTCGGCTGGTCCCCTCAGATGATCGGCCTGTCACTGGGCGTCTACGGGATCGGCATGGCCGTTGTGCAAGGCGGTCTGATCCGCCCCGCAATCCGATTGTGCGGCGAGCGGGGCGCCATCATCTACGGGATGGGTTTTGAAATCCTCAGCTTCGCAATTCTGGCCTTTCTGACCAACGGGTTCATTGCGCTTTTGTTCATCCCAATCACCGCAATCGGGGCAATCACCACACCGGCACTTCAGGCAATGATGTCCAAAGCGACACCGGATTCGCAGCAAGGAGAGTTGCAGGGTGTATTGTCCGCGCTCCACGCGCTTTCGATGGTCATTTCGCCCTTGGTCATGACCAGCGTATTTGCGCAATTCATTCGCCCCGACACACCGCTGTACCTGCCGGGTGCTCCGTTCCTGCTGGCATTGGCGCTGATGCTGGCCGGGTTTGTGTTATTTCGCCGGTCCCCGCCTGTCGTGGCTTAACAACGACACACACATGACGGTTTCTGCCTTGCGATCAATCCTTTCCCACGCCACCGTGGGCCCAACGGAAGTGAGGGAAAACATGCAAACAATCAAAGCCGCAGTCTGCCGGGCATTCGGCGAACCCTTGGTTATCGAAGAGGTTCAGCTGGCACCCCCCGGCACGGGCGAGGTCGAAGTGACGCTGGATGCAGTAGCCATCTGCCATTCGGACATATCCTATGCCGAAGGTGCCTGGGGCGGCTTTCTGCCCGCCGTTTACGGCCACGAAGCCGCAGGCGTGATCTCCGCAGTTGGAGAGGCCGCCGGTGACTTCAGGATTGGCGAGCCTGTGGTTGTAACGCTGATCCGCGCGTGCGGGTCCTGCCCCACCTGTGCCGGAGGGCACCCGACAAATTGCGAAACACCGTACGACACCGTCAAAGGCCCGCTAAAAACGGCTGACGGTAGTCCTCTGGAACAGGCCATGGCCTGCGGTGCGTTTGCCGAAAAAGTTGTGGTGAGCCATCGGCAAATCGTCAGGATCCCCGAAAACCTGCCCAAAGACCTGGCTAGCCTTCTGTCTTGCGGGGTAATCACCGGGGTTGGTGCTGCGGTAAACGCGGCCGGTCTGCGTCCGGGTCAGGATGTTGTGGTCATCGGCGCCGGCGGCGTTGGCCTGAACGCTATTCAGGGCGCGCGGATCGCAGGCGCAAGGCGGATCGTGGCCGTCGACATGACCGAAGAAAAGCTGGAAATCGCGAAGGAGTTCGGCGCGACCCATGGCGTTCTGGCCAGCTTGCAAGAACCCTGGAACGCGGCGTTCGATGCCCTTGGCGGGCGCGGCGCCGATGCGGTTCTGATCACTGTCGGCGCAATCGCCGCCTATGATCAGGCCCCGCGCTATCTTGGCCGCGGCGGCAAGGCCATCATGATCGGAATGCCGCATTCGGGCAGCATGGCCAGCTATGAACCGGTTGTTCTGGCAGCCCTGGGTCAGGGTGTTGTCGGCTCGAAAATGGGTGATGTGGTTATTCAGCGGGACATCCCCTGGATGATCGACCTCTACGAGCAAGGTCGGATGAAACTGGACGAGTTGATCTCGGGCCGCTGGTCGCTGGACCAGATCAACGAGGCCATTGCCGATACCAAAACCGGATCTGCCAAGCGCAACGTGATCCTGTTCGACAGAACCTGATCCCCCGGCCCGGAGAAACTGAGATGAAACTGCAGGATCTCGACATCATCGTCACCGCCCCACCCGCTCCGGGTTGGGGGGGGCGATACTGGATATTGGTTAAGCTGACGACTGACACCGGCATCACCGGTTGGGGCGAATGCTATGCCTCGTCCGTCGGACCCGAGGCGATGCGCCACGTCATTCGGGATGTGTTCGAACGGCACATGCTGGGCGAGAACCCCGAGAACATCGAACTTATGTTCCGTCGCGTCTATTCCAGCGGTTTCACGCAGCGCCCCGACCTGACGGCAATGGGCGCATTCTCGGGGTTAGAGATCGCCTGCTGGGATATTCTGGGCAAGGATCGCGACCGTCCGGTTTATGCGCTGTTGGGTGGCAAGGTGAACGAACGAATTCGCTCCTACACTTACCTCTACCCTTTGCCGCATCACAATCTGACCGACTTCTGGACCTCTCCCGAACAAGCGGGTGAAACAGCTGCCGAAATGGTGCGGCGCGGCTATACCGCGGTGAAATTCGACCCGGCGGGCCCTTATACAATCCGTGGCGGCCACATGCCCGCGATGAGTGACATTTCCATGTCCGTCGCCTTTTGCAAGGCAATTCGCGAAGCGGTAGGGGACAAGGCTGACCTGCTGTTTGGCACACACGGGCAGTTCAACACGGCCGGGGCCATCCGGCTGGGGCAGGCGCTGGAACCATACCAGCCCCTATGGTTCGAAGAACCCACGCCACCTGATATGATCGAAGACATGGCCCGTGTCGCCCGCAACGTCCGTATCCCCATCGCCACCGGAGAGCGCATGACAACCAAGGCCGAGTTCGGAGCCGTTCTGCGCGCCGGGGCTGCGGAAATCCTGCAACCGGCGCTGGGGCGTGCCGGCGGAATCTGGGAGATGAAGAAAGTCGCCGCCATAGCAGAGATATTTAATGCTCAGATGGCGCCACATCTTTATGCAGGACCGGTCGAATGGGCCGCCAATGTCCACCTGGCCGCGTCGATCCCGAACCTGCTGTTGCTGGAAACCATCGAAACACCGTTCCATAATCAGCTTATCAAAGGCTCCATTCAGGTAGAGAACGGCTTCGTGATCGCTCCGACCGATCCGGGCCTTGGGATCGACATCGACGAAGAACTGGCGCGCGCGCATCCGTATGAAGGTCGCGGCTTGCATCTGCAAATGCAGGAAGAGCCCTGCGATTATGTTAACGGCAATGCTTTTCAGGGCGGTGCCCCTGCAACCGAGGGGTGACAACACAGACGTGTTTGAGGCATATTAACCCAAGATTAATGGCACAACGGTCAAAACGTGACACTCCTAGAAACCGAACCTCAGGCACACACCTCGGACACACCATCAGAAATGAAAGAAAATGCAGCCCGCGCGGCGGCATTTCTCAAGACACTGGCGCATGAAGGGCGCCTGATGATCCTGTGCCACCTTGGGAATGGTGAGAAATCCGTAGGCCAGCTTGAAGATTTGCTGCAATTGCGGCAAGCCGCCGTCAGCCAGATGTTGGCACGCTTGCGGGAAGAAGGGTTTGTCACCACCCGAAGGGATGGCAAAACGATCTATTATTCGCTGCGCGATGGGAATGCAGCGCAGATGATCGGCCTGCTGTACGATCTGTTTTGCGAACCTGCCAGCTGATCACGCCTAATTGGACACGTAACCGGCGATCACCTGCATCAGCTTGAACGCGGTTGCCGCATCGTTTTCCACAACGGCCAGGAACTCTTCTTCACCGATCCGAAGACAGGATAGGTTTGTTTCGGCCACCATGCTCAGCGCGCGTGGTTCTTTGCGGATCAGACCAAGCTCACCCACCAATGCGCCCGGCCCCACGGTGGTGATCAACTGGTCGGGGCCATCTTCCTGCGGCAGGTACAGGCCGGCCTCACCCTCCAGCACCACATAAGCGCCATCGGTCGGCTGATCATCTTTCAGGAACACCACCTGCCCGGGCTTGGCATCAAACCACTGCGCGCCAAAAGCCAGAAGGCGCAATTGCCTCCGGTCCAGTCCCGAAAACAAGGGAGTTTGCTCCAGCGCGCGAAGTTTCCGCGCCAGATCTGCTGAAGATGCGCTGTCTTTTCCCACGTCTACCGGTCCTCCGTCCGAGACGACACGACCTTGCCGGATTTCCACGAACATGTCGAATACGTCCGGGTTTTCGAACTGGTCATTGAGGTAGAACACCGTGGCATCCGGCAACAACTCGCGCAGCTTCTTGTAGACCGACACCTGCGTTTTCATGTCGTAACTGGCCAATGCCTGCTCCAGGATCAGGATATCCGGCTTCTTGATTGTCGCGCGGGTAAACGCCAGCGGTTCGGCAAAAACCGCCGGAAGGCTCTGCCCACCCAAAGCAACCGGAATGTCATAAATCAGCTCGACCACCAAAGGACGCGCGCCGTTCTCCTCCAACACGTCCACAATGACCTTGCGGGCCTCATCCGATCGCGCGCCACCAATCTGGCTGACCTTGCCGAACAGCGCGTTTTCCATGACCGTCAATCCAGGCGCGAAATCTTCCGGGTCCAGCGGAACAAAAGCGTCCTTGAGACTTTCCAACAGCTTGTCCGAATGACTCTGCCTCAGTTCCAGAATGCGGTCCTTCAGCTCATCCGTGAACGCCGGGCCAATCTGTTCAGCCGAGACGACGAAAGGCACGGCCAACATACTGGCCAGCTGTTCGTCATCCAGCCCTGACGTTCCCTCTTTGCGGGTCTGTTCAACCAGCTCCACAGCTGCCTCATAGGTCTTTGCATCAAGACCCAGCTTGCGGAACAACGGATGGTCGGTTCCGTCGAACCCGAAGATCTGGCGCAGCATCTCGATCACGTCACGCGTCAGGGCGATCAACGTCTCATCCAGTCCCAACTCTCGCAACTGCATGAGGAAAACCTTCTGCCGGGCAAGCAAAGCCTGCGTCACCGGCACGCGAGGCGTCGCAAAAAGCAGGTTTTCTGCAACAGGCAGCGCCGGGTTGTAAGCATTCCGGTCGAAAATCAGCGCCTGCTGCTCAAGACCCGCGTCATGGACCGCCTGCCGCACAAGCGGGCGCAGCTCGACCAGTTTCTTTGCCAGTTCGCAGTGTTCGGTCGCAACAAAGCTCTGTTCAGCACCACGCCGGAACAGGGCAGCCCCGGACCCCATTCCATCAATCAGTTGCAACCACCAATCGCGCAACGCCGTCGCGTCTTCAAACCCGGCCAGCGCCGGGTCAAGCCATTCCGCCCTGAACGGATCCATGCTGTTTCCAGCCCGCAAGGTCTCGGCAAAATCTGGGTCATCTGTGGATTCAGCCAAAGGTTTGAACCGCATCGGCATCATCACGTTGTCACCCAACGTTCCCTGAAACATCACCGGGCGGGATGTGGCATACCCGATACGTGCGGCCACAACGCCCTGATGCAGGTCTGCCAGATTCAGATCCCCCACCTGAACCGTGCCGGCAGCGGGCAAAATCTCGCGAGTCAGTAACTCCCCCATGGCGCGCCGGTCCTCTTCGCTGGGTGCGGCGATACCAATCGTTTTGCCGCCGGGGAAAGTCAGATTCAGATCATCCAGCACCTGATTGCCGTCCATGTCGCGAACCGAGACGTGCTTTAGTGCTATATCGCCGCTGAGGTGGGGGCGCTCTGCTGGTTCGCCCTCGAACAGCGCTTCGTCCTTCAGTCCAGCCGGATCGAAACGGTCAACGACGATATCCCAGCGCAACGACATGTCCTGAGTTTGGTTGTAATAGGTCAGCAGCTCTTTCCAGGGTGAGCTCAGATCCTTGTACGCCGCCAGCGCCGCAACCAACGCCCCCAAAGAAACCGAGCCCTGCAACACCAGAAGGCCACCGATCAGGTAGAACATGAATGGTGTCAGCTGCGAGATGAAGTTGTTTATGAATTTCATAAAGAACTTCTTCTGGTAAATATCAAAGCGGATCGCAAAAAGCCGCCCCAATTGATCGGAGATCATAGCCCGGCGATAGCGCCAGCCGCCATTGCTGCGGAGGGTTGACGCACCTGCCGCGTTTTCGCCGATCTGGGCAGCCAACGCCCGAACTTCCTGAATACGTTTCTTGTTCAACAGGTTGATCTGACGCTGCAATTTAGGGATTAACCAGGCCTGCACCGGGATCAGGGCGACAGCGGCCAGCCCGAACCAAAAGCTTTGCAAGAACAGGAAAGAAAGGATGGTAATCATCTGACCGGCTTGCAGAACCGGCTGGCTGATCGCATCGCCCATCAGCCCACCCATCGGTTCGCTCTCAGCTGTGATCATCGAGACCATTTCGCCCTGGCTGACCCGTTCGAAATAGGGTTGCGGAAAAAGAAGCGCGCGGCTGACCAGCTGATACCGAAACCGTCGCAGCATGCGTTCGCTCAGCACACCCTTCATGGTGTTGATGCGCATTTTCATCAGCCCGTGCGCCAACACGGCAACAAGGAAAACAAAGCACAAGATGATCAGGAAATTCGTCTGTGAAAGCGTATAGCCCCAGACATCCACTTCGGCCGTTGTCGAACCGATTGCGTCGTTGATGATACGCTTGGGCAACTCCAGCGTAAGATAGAGCAGCGGAAACAACGTCGCCGTCACAGCCAGCAGGATCAGCTGATCGCGTTTGGAGTATTTCCAGATAAAGCGGAAAATCGTGCGTTCTATGGAACCTGCCCCTACTGCTGGCTGATAACGCGGCCCGGATGCCACGCACCCGGATTCAACGGTTTGAATTTACTGCCATACTGACACGTTATGCAAATTTTTTCCCACCCGAGAATTTTCTTTATCTTATGTGAACTAGTTCATTTACGCATGGCCGTGTTATTGCCTAAAGTCAGTTTAGAACGATATCGGGAGGGTTCTTTTGACTGCCAGTATTGGCGCGGTGTTACTTATGCTTTGCCTTTTTCAGGTCAAGCACATGTTCGCTGACTACTACCTCCAGACACCGAAAATGCTCTCTGGCCGAGGCGAGTATTTTCACTTGGGACGCGCGCAGCACGCAGCAGTACATGTTGCGGGCTCTGTTATCGTGTTTGCCGCGTTTGGCGCTCCGGTATTGTTCATCCTGATTGTCGGACTGCTTGAATGGGTCATTCATTTCAATATCGATTTCTTGAAAGCTAGCTATTCAGACAAGAAACAGCTTGAGCCGACGCAGGCCGCGTTCTGGCGTGCGGCTGGGTTAGACCAGTGCCTGCACAACCTGACCTATGTGGCGATGGTCTGGGCCTGGGTGACTTTCGCGGCAACGTAGCTCGAACCAGGATATGCCGTCCGATGCGCAGCCCGGAAGCTATGCGCCTATCCTTCGGCCGGTCATAGCGAGGCAAGCTGTTAACCTGCCCCGCTCGACTTTGATCGATGCCAAAACCCGACTAGCCCAGAACCGAAAAACTGCTTTCCTCATTGATCGGGCGCTTGCGTGAGTAAAAGCCCACGTTGATGGTCCGTTTGATATAAGGCAGTTCGAATTGCAGCGGTTCCGCGTCGTGATCCGCTCCGCCTTCGCAATATGCGATCAGGGCTGCCATCATCTTACCCGCAATCGGTGCATTCTTATACTGGTTCCCGCTGGATCCGCAGGCCATGTAAAACCCCGGCAGGCTGGATTTGTCATAGATCGGAATCCAGTCGGTTGAGGCATCGTAAAGGTCAACCACACCACGCGTTTTCGATGGGATGCCAAGGGAAGGCACGCGCTGCGCATATCGCATGGCCTGTGTGGTCCATTGATCCGTGAATTCGCGGTTGTAGGTGACGTCATCCTCGCACCATTGATGCGGATCACACTCCGGATCCTCTGATCCCACAAGGATGTGATTGCCGTGTTCCGGGCGGCAATAGCAGGCAATGTCGCTGTCCGAGACGATGGTTCCGTCGTTTTCAAAGTCGAACCCTTCCGGGGCAGGGACATGTACGACCTCTTGCCGCAGGGGGCGGGTTTTGATGGTCATGTCATCCAGAACGCCTGCCATCCCATTGATGATAGCCGAGCCCGGCCCGGCCACGTTCACGACAACCCTTGCGCGGATTTCTTCGCCTGAGGCAAGTTTTACACCGGAAACACGTCCATCCTCGGTCAGGATCTCGGTTACTTCGGCACTGGTGCGAACCTCGGCTCCGTGCTGTTTGGCAGCATCTATCAGGTTTTGCGCCGACAAGGCCGGGTCGGTGACGTACCCCGCCTGAGGCCAGTACACTCCACCCGACATCTTTCGCCCGTTGGGCTGGCCGAATTCCGGATCATCCAAACGGCGTGCCGGGGCAAAGCTGTCCAGCGAATAAACCGGCAGGCGTTCAACCACTTTTTCCCCCGACCATTCTTCGAACGGGCAATCCAGTTCTGATGAATTGCGCATGTGCTTTTCCAGCATCCCGTTCGCCTCGGTCTTCATAACCAGGCAGCCGGTTTCCCTGAACTGAGCCAGATTGGCCCCCTCCGGCAGTCCAAGATAGTCAGCCCAGTCGCGCCAGTAATGATAGCCTTCCCAGGCAAACGCCGTTCCATCGAAGGTGGAATAATGCATCCGGATGATCGCGCAGGACCCGGCGGTTGAACCGTGTCCAACCTGTGCGTTGCGATCCAGAGACAGGGTTTTCCAACCCGCCTTGGACATTTCGAACGCGATGGCCGCGCCGATCACGCCGGTACCGATGATGATTGCGTCTGGTTGACTCATGTCGGGTCTCCTTTCCAGTAGCGCCGGGAATATGCGCTGAATTCTTCAACTTCTTCGGGTTTCGGTTCGACGCCTGTAAAGGCGTATAGGTAATTCGGCACCATCGAGATCCGCGTCTCGAAGGGTTCGTTCAATTGTGCAAGGTCATATCCGATCTGCATGTAATACAGCACGCGCGCACGTGTTTCGGACTCAATCTCGGAATAGCCGTATCTGGCGAACATCGCGTGCAAAGCTTCAAGTCGCCGAGTGTCTGACTGGTCCAGCGCACGGCGTACTTTGCCCGATTTACGCGCCCAGTCGCGCACGGCAAAATCCAACGCGGTGTCAAACAAATCCGTATTGACCACACAACGATGCACGTTGCAGACCGCGCCCGTTATCGTGTCGGCTGGTGCTTCGGCCTGTTTTACAAGCGCAACCGTATTGGTCGCCTGCCACCGCGCCAGCAGTGCATCCAAAAGTTCCTGTCTGGACTTGAAGTACCAGTAGAAGGATGAGCGTGACACGGCCATCCGCTCGGCCAGGTTAAGAACCTTGATCTGGTCCACCCCGTCCGAAATCAGCACGTCCATCGCCACGTTCAGCCAGTCGTCGCGGGTCACCTTGATATTGCCGATCAGGGGCTCGGCTTCGGGATCGTCGCGGTGAAGGATAGGTTTGTTGTTCATTCAACTCTCCGGTGGCGCCCCGCCCTCTGCGGTGCGGCGTGCGATAAAGTCCTGCAAGGCACCAAAACGATCATTGTCTATGGCGGGGGCCTTGAAATCGTTCAGGATACCCTGCCAAACCCCCGTTGCACGTTGGTTGGCATCCGTCGATCCTCGCTCGGTCCATGTGCCGAAATTGGCGTAGTCATGGACATGCGGTTGATAGAACTCGGTGGAGTAGCGCTCCATCGTCTGGGGGCAGGCAAAGAAATGACCGCCGGGCGCGACCTCACTTAAAGCGTTATCAAAGCCGATCTCGGCAGGCCCCGCCTGCGCGCCTGCGCAAAGCTCGGCCACCATGTTCAGCACCTCGGCATCACAGACCAGCTTTTCGAAGGATACGGTCAATCCCCCTTCCAGCCAGCCCGCTGAATGAATGATCACAGTCGCGCCGGCCATCAGGCAACCCCAGAGGCCAAACTGGTTTTCATTCGCCGCCTGTACGTCGTTGCTGTTTGACGCCGACCCTGCCGCCGACCGCCAGGGCAGGCCAAGGTGACGCGCCAGTTGGCCTGCGGCAAGTGACGCCTGAAAATGCGAGGGCGTCCCGAATGCAGGTGCGCCGGATTTCATGTCCACATTGCTGGTGAACGTGCCATAACAGACCGGAGCGCCCGGTCTGGCCAGCTGCGTCAAGGTCAGCGCGGCAAGCGCCTCGGCATGGGACAGGGTGATTGCCCCGGCCACGGTGATCGGCGCCATCGCCCCCATCAGAGTGAACGGAGTGATGATCGACATCTGACCGTGGCGCGCAAAGTCGATCAGCCCTTGCGCCATGGGAATATCCAACGTGCGCGGGCTGTTTGTGTTGATGATCGTGTAACAATGCGCATTGCCCCGAAACTCATCATCCGACAGACCGCGCGCCGTGGACAGCATCTCAAAGCAATCCATGACCTGCGGCATGCCGCGCGAGAAGAGGAACGGAAACTTGTCGGTCAGTTCCATCTGCGCCTGTGTCGTGAAGTAGTGGCGCAAATGCGTCGGTACATCCTGCGGTTCAACCTGAGGCGAGATCATCTGGAACACATCGAAATGATGGGTGAGCTTCAGAAACTCCAGATAATCCTGACCCGTCGCCGGGCGACGGCCACGTTCCAGATCGGTTGCGTTCGGTGCGCCTGCCCCTGGTTGAAAAACCAGCGATCCCAGTTCCAGAGTAAAATCCCGATGCCGTGAACCGGCGCGACAAGCGATAGATTTGGGGGCCGAGGAAACAGCAGCCTCAACCATCTCGCGCCCGATAAAGACCATTTCACTGTCTTCATCCATGCGCGCACCACCCTGCTTGAACAGCTTGCGTGCCTCGGGAAGCAAGGTCTTTACACCCAACTCCTCGAGCGTACGCAACGCTGTCTCGTGCATGTTCGCGATCTGGTCAGCCGGGAACACCTCCATCAAAGGGAAAGGGTTCCTGAGCTGGCGATAGTTCACGTCGCGGCTGGGCTGCGGGGCAGCCTCGCCCCCTCGCCTTCGGCGTCGTCGGTCCGGAGCCGTCATGATCAGCCCCGCATCGCTTTGCCCTGAGGGTCGTAAGGCGACGGTGCAATTACCCGCGCCGGACATTCCACACCCACCACATGGACAGACAGTTCCGTACCCGGGTCCACCTTGTCACGGTCAATCAAGGCCATCGCCAACGACTTGCCGGTATAGTGCCCGTAACCGCCTGAGGTCACAAAACCCACGCGTTCACCATTGGCCCAGACCGGCTCATACCCGCTGGCATCGGCGTCCAACGCATCGATTTCCAGTGTCACCTGCACCTGCACCGGGCCATTGCCATCCCGTTCGGCCAGAGCGGCCTTCTTGCCGATGAAATCCTTGTCCCAGTCGATCCAGCGATCCATGCCGGTCATGCCGGGTGTGTAAGCCTGCGTGAACTCTGCCGACCAGATGCCAAAGCTTTTCTCAAGCCGGGTTGATAGCATCGCATTGAAACCGCACTCGCGGATACCCTCTTCTGCACCGGCTTCCAGCAAAATGCGGCGCAGTTTGATGTGATCGCCATAGCGGCAGTTGATTTCATACCCTTTTTCGCCGGTCACCGACATACGAGCCACGCGGGCACGGACGAGACCGATGTCGAAATCACCGCAGCCCATGAATTTCAGACCCGAGATATCCTGTTCGGCCAATTTTTCGACCACCGCCTGCGATTTTGGTCCGACCACGGCGAACCCGCAATACTCCTCTCCCAGGTCGCGGACAGTGACCCCATCCGTCATATGATCGTTGAACCATCGCATATGCCAGGCGCGCAGGTAATAGCTGCCCATGATCCACCAGGTGCCATCGCCCCAGTTCAACACGGTCAGATCGCCTTTGAGCCGCCCGTCCTCGCCCAGCATCGGCGCCAGTTTGGCACGACCCGGGGCGGGCAGTTTCGATGCCATAACGTTATCCAGCCACGCTTTGGCATTTGGGCCCGAAACCTCAAAGCGGGAAAAACCCGTGATATCCATCAGGCCCACGCCCTCACGGATGGTCCTGCATTCAGCGGCCACGATGTCGTGCGCGTTCGAACGTTTGAGCGTTGGCGTTTCCTCGAACCCTTTGAGCGCGAAATACAGCGGCACCTCCAGATCCCAGCTGACACCCCATTTGCATCCGGCCTCGGTCATCGCGTCATGCGCCGGAGCCATCTTCAGCGGGCGACCCGCAGGCAATTGCTCGTTCGGGTAGGTCATCACAAAGCGGCGCGAATAGAACTGGCCAGTGGTTTCACGGATATACCGCTTGTTCTGTGCGAAATCACCATAGCGCGCCACATCCATCGGCCAGGCGTCCGCTTCGGGCTCACCATGGATCATCCATTCGGCCAGTGTTTTGCCAACGCCACCACCTTGCAGGAACCCGGCCATCACCGCGCAGGCGGTCCAATAGCCGCGCTTGCCCGGAACCGGACCGACCAGCGGGTTACCGTCCGGCGAGAACGTGAACGCACCATTGACCCATGTCTTGATGCCCACGTTCTGGATTGACGGATACCGCTCAAAGCCCAATGTCAGTTCGTTCTCGATCCGGTCAAGCTGTTCCTGAAACAGTTCCTCGCCATAGTTCCACGGCGCGCCATCCATCGCCCAGTGTTCGTGATCGACCTCGTAGATCCCCACCAGAACGCCCTTCTGGTCCTGCCGCATATAGGTGAATCCTTCGAGGTCCACAGTCATCGGCATCTCGAAATCCGCCTGCGCCACTTCGGGCACAGTGTCTGTGATCAGATAGTGGTGCTTCAACGGTGAGACTGGCAACTCTACCCCGGCCATACGCCCAACCTGCTTGGCCCAGAGCCCGGCCGCGTTGACCACATGTTCACAGGTGATCGTGCCCTTATCGGTCACAACCTGCCAACCATCATCTGTCTGGATCAGCTCTTCGACCTTGGTTTCCTCGAAATATTCGGCACCGCGTTTTCTGGCCGCACTCGCATAAGCCTGAACAGTGCCTGTCGTATCGATATACCCTTCGCGATCCGCCCACATCGCGCCCAAAACACCGTCGGTTGACATGATCGGGCAGCGTCTCTGTGCCTCTTGCGGGGTCAGCAGCTCGCAATCATCAATGCCGATGGACTGGAAGATGCGGTAATTAGCCTGCAACCACTCCCAGCGTTCAGGCGTACCGGCCAGCGTCAGACCACCGGTCATGTGCAAACCGATATTCTGGCCCGATTCTTTTTCGATCTCACTCAGCAGGTCAATTGTGTAGGCCTGCAACGAGGCCATGTTTGGATCCGCGTTCAGGGCATGGATACCGCCCGCTGCATGCCAGGACGATCCCGATGCCAGCCGCCGCCTCTCCAGCATGACCACATCCGACCAGCCGAATTTGGCCAGATGATACAGAACCGAAGCACCAACGACGCCCCCTCCAATGACCACTACGCGATATTGGGATTTCATCCCGACCTCCCTGAACAGAATCTGGGAAGACGCTAGTGGCACTGTTCAGTTCTGTCTAGACATTTATGTACAGTACGGAATGCGAGAACTCTGCCGAATGCTTTGCAAACCTAAAGCTGGGCGCTTGGGCGGGTTTTCACGCTTTCAAACCAAACCTGCGTGTTCGTATTGCCGTCCGGTATCCGCATCTTAATGACGCGCGCGAAATCGACAAAAACAAAAGTGGATATATCCGCCAGAGTGAATTCATCGCCCGCAACATACGCGCTTTGCTTCAGCCGCGCCTCCAGCAGTTCAAAAAACGACGCAACCCGCTCGCGCCCACGCTGCGCCAGTTCGGGGATCTGCGCATGATTTACCGTGCCGGGAATGGCACGGTCTTTGAACGCCGGGTGGCTGTTGCGCAAAGCCTCAGCGATGGGCGCACCACCCTGCTGCTCGGCAATTGCGTTCCACATCAAGACCAACCCTTTTTCATCAGCGGTACGGCCCATTAAGGACGGCTCGGGGAAACGCGCTTCAAGATACGCGGCGATGCCAAGATTTTCGGTCAGGACTGCGCCTTCATCCGTTACCAGAACCGGGATTGTGGCCCGGGGGTTCACCGCACGAAACTCAGTGCTCAACTGCGCGCCCTCAGCAATCGAGATTTCGTGCGTTTCGATGTCCAACCCTTTTTCCGCGATAAACATGCGGGCACGGCGCGGGTTTGGGGCCGTAGAGCAATCGTAGAATATCATGCGGGCCCCTTCTCTCTGGTCAGCGCCGATAGATGAAACAGCGCCCTTCGACGGCACCCTCGGGCAACGGCATTTCCTCCAGCGCCTCGAAATACATCCGGTCACTTGATACCATTAATCCACCCGATGCCAGCAAGGGCTCGATCAACGGGGAAACAAGCCGCGCAAAGATGTCGTTCTTTTCGCGATTATGCCCCCCAAGGTCTGCATGAATGAGGCTTGCTGTCGGTCCAAACCTGTCGACCGCCGCTGGCAGCGTCTCGCGCACATCCCCCAAGATCACCCGATCCTCGGGCGGGGTTGAATCAGGGTGCGAAGCCACCGCGCGTTCGAACACAAAGACAGGGCGTCCATCGATATGCTGCACAAGATGATGATAGGTGCGCCCATTGCCCAGACCCAGTTCAAACACCGGGCCAGCCATGCCTGCCGTTTGCGCAATCGCGTGATCCAGGCAGGCGCGCTGCGACACCATACGATCGATAAACAAGTCCAGACGACTTTGATTCTCGGACACTGGCAAATATCTCCTTGATACCAATCGAAAGCATAGGTGCCCCCGACGCCGCCTTAGATGACAAATTCTCAAGACTTTGTGTAGCGACGAAGCCCAAAGTTTCACATTTTCGCGACATTTCAGCCCAAGAACGGGTTTGACTAGACAGGCGGAACCGCGCGACACTGACGAAAAAATCACGGGGAGTTGAAACGACCGATGTCACCAAGCGGCCAAACGGTTGGAAAACCTGCATGAGAGCGTTGTTGTCTGTCAGAGACCTCAGCATCGGCTTTGGTGCGGGAAGTTCAGTGGTCACGGATGTGAATTTCGATGTCAAACCAGGAGAAACCTTGGCGCTGGTCGGTGAATCGGGATCGGGTAAAACCATCACGTGCCGGGCCGTCTTGCGGATTCTGCCGCGAACGGCCCAGATACGCAGCGGCACGATAACTCTGAATGATTCCAAGGGCACATGTAACCTGACAGCTGTCTCCGAGCGGGAAATGCGCGGCATTCGTGGCAATCGCGTTTCGATGATCTTTCAGGAACCCATGCGATCGCTGTCACCTCTGCACAAGATTGGGAATCAGGTCAGTGAAGTCCTGTGGCTGCATCGCGGGCTATCTGAGTCTGAGGCGCGCAAAAAGGTCCTGACGCAGTTCGAGCGCGTGGGCTTTCCAGATCCGCAGCGCGCCTATGACTCCTACCCGTTCGAACTGTCGGGCGGAATGCGCCAACGCGCCATGATTGCGATGGCCATGGTATCCAAACCCGAGTTGCTGATCGCGGATGAGCCAACCACCGCGCTGGATGTGACCACTCAGGCGCAGGTTCTGGGGCTGATCAAGGAATTGCAGCGCGAGACCGGCATGGCGCTTATTCTGGTGACCCATGATCTGGGCGTGGTCGCCAACATGGCCGAACAGGTTGTGGTCATGCACAAGGGCCGCATCATGGAGGCTGGCTCGGCCGCACCAATCCTGACCTCCCCCGCACATCCATATACCAAACAACTGTTTGATGCTGCACCGGAAATTCCAGATCAGGATGCTGTGGGTATACCGATGCCGGACGACGATCTGATCCTTCAGATGAAGGGTGTCTCCAAAACCTACACGATGCGGTCCAGCAAAGGGTGGCAGGCCGACAAGGAAATCTATGCGTGCAAAGGGGTAGATCTGAATTTGGCACGCGGCAAGACGCTGGCCATTGTCGGTGAAAGCGGATCAGGTAAAACAACAGCCGCGCGGATTGCATTGGGTGCAGAACTGCCCGATCCCGGCGGAGAAGTCCTGTTTCGCACCGTGCCGAATGCCGATCCCATCACAGTGCACAACATGACCCGCGCCCAGCGCACGGCGTTTCAGCGCAATGCGCAGATGGTGTTTCAGGATCCCTACAGCTCGCTCAGCCCGCGGATGCGCATTCAGGACGCGATGACCGAGCCGCTGGAAATTCACCGTATCGGAACAACGGCCGAGCAGCGCGACAAGGCCGCCGAGATGTTGCAGCGCGTCGGCCTGACAGCCGACATGCTGAAACGCTATCCACACGCCTTTTCGGGGGGCCAGCGGCAACGTCTGTCGATAGCCCGCGCCATGATGCTCGATCCACAGCTCATCGTGTGTGACGAACCCACCTCGGCGCTGGACGTATCTGTACAAGAGCAGATTCTGACCCTGCTGGAAAATCTACAGGACAGCCTGAACCTGTCCTATCTGTTCATCTCGCACGATCTGGCTGTGGTCGCGCGGATCGCCGACGAAGTTGCCGTGATGCGTCGCGGCCTGATCGTCGAGCAAGCACCCCCCGAAACTCTTTTCTACAATCCGCGCCACCCCTACACCAAAGCGCTGATTGCCG
This sequence comes from Ruegeria sp. BH8, assembly GCF_056538065.1. Classification (NCBI taxonomy): domain Bacteria; kingdom Pseudomonadati; phylum Pseudomonadota; class Alphaproteobacteria; order Rhodobacterales; family Roseobacteraceae; genus Ruegeria; species Ruegeria sp. BH8. The sequence continues at coordinate 111,066 of NZ_JBQFSP010000010.1, forward strand.
CTCAACCCGAACCCGACATCAATCGCCCGATCGACCTGCAAGTGGTTTCCTTGGGCGCCGGCGCGCCGGACAGTTGGGATGAAGCCTTTCGTTTCTCGGACACCGTGATACCCTCATTGGTGGAATTGGAACCGGGCCATAAGGTACGTTGCCATGTTTAAGACCACTCGCCCCCTGATCCTGGCCGCTTCGCTGGCGCTCATCGGGATGCTGCCCGCCACGGCAGAGACAATTCCGACGCCGCAGGAAAGCGCGTTCTGGAACGCGGAAGTAGAAGCGGGCAATCTGCCACCCGTTCAGGAGCGCCTGCCAGCGGACCCGCTGATTGTAGATCTGGCAGCAAAGGGTCGCGAGTTCGGCAAACAGGGCGGCACCCTGCGCACCATGATCACGCGGTCCAAAGATATCCGCCAGATGGTTGTCTATGGCTATGCCCGGCTGGTCGGTTTTGACCAGAACTATGAGATTATCCCCGATTTGCTGGCGTCGTTTGAAAACGAAGACGGCCGCAAGTTCACCCTGAAACTGCGCGAAGGGCACAAATGGTCAGACGGTTCTCCGTTTACGTCGGAAGATTTCCGCTATTGGTGGGAAGACGTTGCCAACAACAAATTGCTCAGCCCGTCAGGCCCGCCGGATTTTCTGATAGTCGAAGGCAAATCACCCACCGTTACCTTCCCGGATGAAACCACTGTGATTTTCGAATGGGAGGACCCTAACCCGGGTTTTCTACAATCGCTGGCTCAGGCAAGACCGCCCTTTATTTATCGCCCAGCAGCTTTCCTGAAACGATATCACGAGAAATATGCCGACCCCGAGGAACTTGCCTTTCTGGTCGACGATGCCCGCGTCAAAAGCTGGGCCGCGCTGCACAACAAGCTCGACAACCTGTACAAGTTCGACAATCACGAATTGCCCACGTTGCAACCCTGGCTGAATGCAAGTTCCGGCAAGAAAATCCGCCACAATTTCGTACGTAACCCCTATTACCACCGCATCGACAGCAAAGGGGTTCAGCTGCCCTATATCGATGTGGTCGAGATGGAGATCGTTGCCCCCGGTCTGGTCGCTGCCAAAACCAATGCAGGGGAAAGCGACCTGCAAGGCCGGGGTCTGGATTTCCGCGACGCTTCGATCCTGAAAAAAGGCGAGGCGCAAGGCGGCTACAAGACATTGCTATGGAAAACCGGCGTTGCGTCGCAAATCGCGATTTATCCGAACCTCAATTTCGAGGATGACGTCTGGCGCGACGTGTTGCGTGACGTCCGTGTGCGGCGCGCCCTGTCCCTTGCCATCGACCGCGAGACAATCAACCAGGCTTTGTATTTCAAGCTTGCGCATCCCGGCGCAATGTCGGTTCTGCCTGCCTCGCCCTTTTACGATGAAAAGAATGCCACCGCATGGGCCGGTTACGATGTCGGCCAGGCCAATGCATTGTTGGATGAGGTCGGCCTGACCCAGCGCGACAAGAACGGTATCCGCCTGCTACCGGACGGGCGCCCAATGGAGCTGGTGATCGAAACCGCCGGCGAGCGGCAAGAGGTTGAAAACGCCCTTCAGATCGTTACTGACACCTGGCGCGAGATCGGGGTCAAGCTGGTCATGCGCCCGTTGGATCGCGATATCCTGCGCAACCGGGTGTTTGCCGGCAACTCGATGGCATCGGTCTGGTATGGATGGGATGACGGCATCCCGCAAGCGCACACGTCACCGGCGTACCTGGCACCAACCGATCAGGTCTTCCTGGCCTGGCCGAAATGGGGCCAGTTTTATCAGACAGGTGGTGAAGCCGGGGAAGCCCCCGACATGCCCGAGGCAGAACGCCTGATGCAACTGGCCCATGACTGGGAGGTCGCAACTACCGATGACGAACGCAAGGAAGTCTGGACTGAGATGCTGAGAATCCACGCCGACCAGCTTTTTGCCATCGGTATCCTGAACGGAGCACCCCAACCGATTGTCGTGTCGAACCGTCTGCGCAATGTGCCGGAACAGGCCATGTGGGCATGGGAGCCCGGTGCGCATTTCGGCGTTCACCGCCCGGACGAGTTCTTTTTCGCCGACTAAGCAGGAGCAGCTAAATGGTCATGCTGCGCTATGCGGTGTATCGCTTTTTCACGATGCTGCTGACATTGTTGGTAGTCTCGGTCTTGATTTTCATAATCATCAACCTGCCGCCCGGTGATTACCTGAGCAACCAGATTGCCGAACTTCAGGCTTCGGGCCAGTCAGCAGGTGTCGCCAAGGCCGAGTTTCTGCGCGCCGAGTACGCTCTGGATCGCCCCATGTGGGAACAGTACCTGATCTGGGTGGGCTTCTGGCCGGGACCGCACGGATTTTCCGGTCTGATCCAAGGCAATTACGGCTGGTCATTTGAATTTGACCGGCCTGTATCTGAAATTGTGGGCGACACGCTTTGGCTGACGGTCGTCGTCAATCTGGCCGCCATCCTGTTTGTATATGCCGTTGCCCTTCCATTAGGTGTTATTGCAGCGGCGCGATCACGGACATGGATTGATTATACCTCGGCCTTTGTGGGTTATCTGGGGTTGGCGACCCCAAACTTCCTGCTGGCCCTGATCCTGTTCTACTACGGGCATCGGTATTTCAACCTGCCTATCGGCGGCCTGATGGACCCGCAATTCGAAGGTCAGCCGCTGAGTTGGGACAAGATGAAATCCATTCTCATCCACCTGATCGTTCCGACTTTTGTTATCGGAACCTCGGGCGCATCGGCTATGATGCAGCGCCTGCGGGCAAATATGCTCGATGAACTGGGTAAGCCTTATGTGGAAACAGCCATTGCCAAGGGTATGGCCCCATCGCGGATGCTGGCGAAATATCCGTTGCGCGTGGCATTCAACCCGTTCGTTGCGGATATCGGTAACCTTCTGCCATCTATGGTGTCGGGATCGGTTCTGGTGTCAGTCGTTCTGGGCTTGCAAACCATCGGGCCGACTTTGCTGACAGCACTGAAAACGCAGGACCAATTCCTGTCCGCGTTTATCCTGATGTTTGTCGCGCTGCTGACGCTTATCGGCACGATGATCTCGGATATTCTGCTGGTGATGCTGGATCCCCGCATACGATATGAGGGGCGCGAAGCATGACCGATACTCCTGACAACCGCTACGTCGATGACGCGCCGTTTGATCCGCAGGCGTCGATACAGCAACTGGAACGCGCCGATCTGGATGCCCCCAACTGGGTGTTGGTCTGGCGCAAGTTCCGCACGCATAAGCTGGGTCTGATCTCGGGCATTTTCCTGCTAATGTGCTACCTGATGCTCCCATTTGCCGGTTTCATCGCGCCGTATGGCCCGAATGACCGGAACGGAGAGCATCTGTATGCGCCACCGCAATCTGTGAACTGGTTTTACGAAGGCGCCTTTATTGGCCCTCATGTTTTTCCAATCGTCGCCGAGGCGGATCTGGAAACCTTCCAGTGGAAGTTCGTCCCTGACACTGACGACCCGCGCCCGATCCGGTTCTTCTGTGAAGGGTCCGAATATCGACTTGCGGGTCTTATCAAGACAGACAGGCATCTTTTCTGCGCGCCGGATGGTGCCACCTTGTTCCTCTGGGGGTCCGACAGGCTGGGTCGCGATATCTTCAGCCGCATCCTCTATGGGGCGCAGCTGTCGCTGACCGTGGGGCTGATCGGTATTTCGGTGTCATTCTTTCTGGGTATCCTGTTCGGTTCGATGGCGGGTTATTTCGGGGGGCGCATTGACTGGGTCATCAACCGGGTCATCGAAATCCTGCGTTCACTGCCGGAACTGCCGCTGTGGCTGGCACTGTCTGCCGCCGTGCCATCGAACTGGAGCCCGGTTGCCGTATTCTTCATCATTTCGATCATCCTCGGCATCCTCGACTGGCCCGGGCTGGCGCGTTCGGTCCGTGCCAAGTTCCTGTCACTGCGCGAGGAAGAATACGTACGCGCCGCAGAAATGATGGGCGCAAGCTCGGGCCGGGTGATCCGTAAGCACTTGTTGCCGAATTTCATGTCTCATTTGATTGCATCAGCCACCCTGTCGATCCCGGCAATGATCCTTGGGGAAACCGCGCTGAGCTTTCTTGGCCTGGGCCTTCGTGCACCAGCGGTCAGTTGGGGTGTGATGCTGAATGACGCGCAGAACCTCGCATCGATCGAGATCTACCCCTGGACGGCAATCCCGATGCTGCCGATTATCGTGATCGTACTGGCCTTTAACTTTCTAGGTGACGGATTGCGCGACAGTCTGGACCCGTATCAGCAATGAGCCTTCTTGCCACCCTTCCCGCCGCCGACCGATATCGCAGGATCGGCACTGGCGCTCTGCCAAGTGCTTTTGCCGTTTCCGAACTGGCGACGGCCAGCTTTGCAGCCGTTGGGCAGGAAATGGCCCGGCTTTTGCAGGCGCTGAACCTGACCCAGAAAGCCCCCGAGATCGCCGTCGACCATCGGCTGGCATCGTTGTGGTTCGGCTATTCCTTCAAGCCCGACGGCTGGGAAATGCCAAACCTGTGGGATTCGGTCGCGGGGGATTACAGGGCGTCAGATGGCTGGATCAGGCTGCACACCAACCTGCCGCGCCATCGCGCGGCAGCGATGAAGGTTCTTGGCACCCCGCCAGAGCGTGAAGCTGTGACAAAAGCCGTCAGAACCCGGGCCATATCCGATTTGGAAACCGATATTGTGGCCGAAGGCGGTGTGGCCGCTGCCATGCGCAGCCGGACCGAGTGGCTTGAACATCCGCAGGGCCGCGCTGTATCGCGCGATCCGTTGATTGGTTGGCAAGGCCCCCGGTACGTCAAGCTACGCGAGAGGCCGCAGGCAACCCCTGCAAGACCTCTTGCCGGGTTGCGGGTTCTTGACCTGACGCGCGTTCTGGCAGGTCCGGTATCGACACGCACATTGGCCGGTTTCGGGGCCGAGGTTTTGCGGATCGATCCGCCCGGTTGGGACGAACCCGGCGTGATCCCTGACATTTCACTAGGCAAACACTGTGCTTATCTCGATCTAAAATCGACCAACGACATGGAAAGGCTGCAAGAACTTCTGCCCCAAGCGGATGTATTCGTTCATGGGTACCGGCCCGGCGCTTTGGACGCACTTGGCCTGACCCGCGCCAAGCGCGATGAACTGGCACCGAACAGGGTCGAGGTGACGCTGAATGCCTATGGCTGGCAAGGCCCCTGGTCGACCCGGCGCGGGTTTGACAGTCTTGTCCAGATGAGCGCGGGAATTGCGCATGCGGGCATGGAGTGGGCTGACGCCGACAAACCGACGCCATTGCCGGTTCAGGCTTTGGACCACGCAACCGGCTACCTGATGGCAGCCGCCGTCCTTTCCGCATTGGCCGAGGCCGCGTCGGGCAATTCCATCATGCATGCGCATCTGTCCCTTGCCCGCACCGCCGAGCTTTTGGCGGTTCTCGGCAAAGACGACGTCGAGGCAGAGACCATTATTCCGACGCCCACGGATTACTCCCCTGCGACAGAGGTTTCGGGCTGGGGACCAGGGCACCGCCTCAGATCAGCCCTCAGTCTCGGTGAAACTGTGCTGCAATGGGATTTACCGGCGTCGAAACTGGGCACATCTGACCCGGTCTGGCCCTTCGTTTCCAACTGACCTCACGCTTTCGGGGGCACCTCATCCGAGACTCAACACAAGGCGGCGGCGGGACTCTCTACCGGTCGTCGCCATCCGGCCCGATATCGTCCAGATAGTCCTCGTCAATTGCGGCCTGAACAGCCCCTGTCACGGCCTCACGCTGTTTTTGCGTCAGGTCTTCCGCCTCTTTGCCATCTGCCAATCTTACAGTGACCTCGCGATGCGCAAACTTGATCCCCTCTCGCGCGAACAGCTCGCGAATGTCCTGATAGACCTTTTTGCGAACCAGCCACTGGTCGCCGGGTTTCGTCATGAACTTGACCCGGATGATCATCGCTGAATCCTGCATCTCGATCACGCCCTGTGACTTCAGCGGTTGGATGAAATTGTCTCCGATTACGGGATCGGCCAACAACTCCTGACCCAGTTTCTTGATCAATTTACGAACCTTCTCGACATCGGTGTCATAGGTCACGCGCAGCGGCAGCTTCATGATCACCCAATCGCGCGAGTAGTTGGTCAGCACTTTGATCTCGCCAAAGGGAATGGTGTTCAGCGCACCCAGATGGTGACGCAGTTGCATGGACCTGACCGAGATTTTCTCGACCGTCCCTTTCACATCCCCAATGTCGATATATTCCCCTTTCCGGAACGCATCATCCAGCAGGAAGAATGCGCCGGAAAAAATGTCGCGCACCAGCGTTTGTGACCCGAACCCCACGGCCAAACCAACCACACCGGCACCCGCAAACAACGGGCTGACATTGATACCCAGTTCCATCAGGACAATTAGTACGATCGTGACCACGACAACAGCCAGAATTGCGCCCCGGAAAAGTGGCAACAGCGTTGCCAGACGGCTTTGCCCGCCTTCCCCGCCTTCGTCGCCCAGTTCAACCTCGGTGCCATCGTCGGATTCTTCAGCGATCTTGCTGTCGATCCAGATCCGAAAGAAATGAAACAGGATGTACCCGATAAACAGGACGACCATCACATCCAGCGCACGTTCTACCGGCAGATCCTCGCTCCAGTCCGCGTTCGGGTACCATATCACGACAAGCGCATAAGCCCCGAGCACGAAAGCCAGAATTCCGGCTACCCGGCGGGCCAGGTCTTCATAAGTCAGAAGATGCTGCTTCGGCTGTTCAGCCTCGGGTATATCCGCCGCTCCGGCGCCTTCATCCGCTGCCGCGGCTTCCCCGTTTATTTCGCTAATCATGCGCGAGCGGTCGAAATATCGCTCCAGCAGATAGTTCATTGCACCATAGGCTATGACCACGGACATGAAGATTAGATAGCTGCTTGCAATCAACGGCAGCGGCGTCGGATGCTCCAGCGCCAGATCAACAGCCAGACGGAACCAGCTGAACACGACATAGATGATCAATGCCGGCGCCCAGCCAAATGACACAAACCGCAGCAGCCAAGACACCTGTTCGGATGCCCGCCCACCCCGGATCGCGTTCGAGATGGCACGGGCGTTGAACAGGATCATCAGAATATTGCCCAGCGCGCCCAGCATCGTCAGACCGCCATACACCATGGCGTAGACGTTGTAGTTCAGTCCAAAATCAGCGACCCAGGTGGAAAACAGGACGACCGAAATATCATAGGTCGCCAGCACGGACGCCCAGATGTACAGCCTGCGCGCATTCTTGTCCGAAAAGGGCGGTAATCGATATTGGCTCAGATAAGGCGACAGGACCATGCGCCACAGGTCCGACACCGTGCGCGACAGGAAAAAAGCCGTAAAGATGGCGGTGATCGTGAACTGGACCGAGATATCCTCGGCCTCGCCAAAGATCAGATACCCGACGATCAAAGCCATGATCATTGCAAAGACCGTAGCACCGATCCCCATCAGGAACCGGAACAGCAGGAACGGCATCTTTTCCCGATAACCCTGTGGTTCGTCCTTGATCCGCGCCACCACCCAGCGGCGCGCGAACCGTTTCCCGTAAATCTCGATCGACAGCCACCGCCCAAGTAACAGGAACAGGATATTCCAGCCCAACACCTCGACATAGGTCTGGATTCGGCCATCCGGGCTGGTCTGGCGCAGGATGTATTGTACTTCAAAAATAGAATAGGGCAGCGCCTCGAGCCTCGATTGCATCGACTCACGGAACTTCGAGAACCGCTCTTGCGCCTTCATCAGTTGCGAACCGTCACCCATTGGGTTGCTCGAATCGCTGTCTGCGCCCCCCGAACCTGCATCCTTTCCGCCTGCCGTTGTCACAACCTGACCGGCACTGTCGATGACAATGACACTTGCGCCCGCATCGCTGGCCGCGCGGATTGCAGCGGCCAGATCACTTTCCTTGTCGGCCTCGGACGAACTGCCCGACCCTGAAGGATATCCGGGAATCAAGGATGACTGCGCCAATGCACCAGTGGAAATGCTCAGGAAAATGGCCCAAAACGCCAAAAAAAATGCGGCCAGAAAGTTATTTCGCATTGGGTCGTGCATCCAGTTTTTGCCGATATTGGTCAGATTACAGAAGCGTTTCAAGCAGTTCAAATACTCGCATCGAACCGTCTCAATATCGTGTTTGGACGTGTTCTTGGCGCACTCTGATGAGCGCAGGTGTTTTCAATCTTTCAATAATTGAATATGACCAAGCAAAGGTTTCTGGTCGGCCTCGATTGTCTTCATCGTTCTCATTAGGCGATCTTGTCTGGCGGTGGTGCGATATGTCGCGAAACAGTCAATACGCTGTTGCCAAATCGCAATGCTTGAAACATTTGCAAGTGCGCAAATCCGCCTTTGGCAAGCGTGGGATTGAAATATACAGTAACGCTTGCGAACGCGCGGATTTCGCTCTGGGATCAAGAAGACGGGCAACACTATGAGCCTTGGCACAACCAATTCTAAACCGGACCGCGCGCCGCGTATCCTGTTTTACAGCCACGACACGTTCGGTCTGGGGCATTTGCGCCGGTCCCGCGCCTTGGCTGCGGCAATCACGCAGGCGGATCCAAGCGCCTCGGCGCTGATCCTGACGGGTTCGCCCGTGGCAGGCCGTTTTACCTTTCCCCGCCGCGTTGACCATGTGCGCCTGCCCGGTGTGACCAAGCGCGCGGACGGATCGTATGCCGCGCGTACAATCGGAATGGGGATCGACGAAGTAACCGAATTGCGCGCGGGATTGATCCAGACTGCGGTTCAGCAATTCGACCCCGACGTGTTGGTCGTCGACAAGGAACCGACAGGGTTCCGGGGTGAGCTGGTGCCGACACTGAAATACCTTGAACGCCATTGCGGAACGAAACTGGTTCTGGGTCTGCGTGATGTGCTGGACGAACCCGAAGTACTGGCCGCCGAGTGGGCGCGCAAAGAAGCCATCGAAGCGACCGAGCGGTTCTATCATGAGATTTGGGTTTATGGATCACAGTCGATCTATGACCCGACGCAAGGCTTGCCGCTAAGCGCGTCAGCGCGATCCCGCATTCACTGGACGGGATATCTGCGCCGCGACCTCGGCCCGATCGGGGAACCGCCTCAGCAACCCTATATCCTGATCACACCCGGCGGCGGGGGCGATGGCAAGGCGTTGGTCAACCTCGTCTTGTCCGCCTACGAGAAAGACCCAGACCTGTCGCCGCGTGCCGTGCTGGTCTATGGCCCATTCCTGTCGGGTGAATTGAGGAATGAATTCGAAGCACGGGTTGCCGCATTGAATGGTCGTGTAACCGCGGTTGGATTTGAATCGCAGATCGAAACGCTGTTTGCCGGGGCCGAAGGCGTGGTCTGCATGGGCGGCTACAACACGTTTTGCGAGGTCCTGTCCTTTGACAAACGGGCCGTCATCGTTCCACGCACCACACCCCGTCTGGAACAGTGGATACGGGCCTCACGCGCAGAAGAGCTGGGGCTGGTCAAGATGCTGGACGAACAACGCGACAGCCTGACACCCGACGCAATGATCCGTGCCATCCGCAACCTGCCGCACCAATCAGTGCCGTCGCAGGCCATCCAATGCGGATTGCTGGATGGTTTGGACTATGTCACCGACCGCATTGACAGCCTGCTGACACGGGAACAGAAACGAGCCACTGGATGAACTCGGCCTCTCCCAATCTGGCGGTTGTGGTCAAAGGCTGGCCGCGACTGTCCGAAACATTTATCGCGCAGGAACTTGTTGCCTTGCAGGAAGCCGGACACCGATTTGACATCTGGTCTCTGCGCCATCCAACCGACACCAAACGTCACCCTTTGCACGAACGCTTCTCGGGGCAGGTTCGCTATCTTCCAGAATACCTGCATGAAGAGCCACAGCGGGTGTGGGCGGCCCGCGCTGCCGCCCAAGACCTGCCCGGCTATGCCGCAGCCTACAAGATCTGGCGGCACGACCTGCGCCGCGACCCGACGCCGAACCGCATCCGCCGGTTCGGGCAAGCATGTGTTCTGGCCGCCGAGTTACCCGCCCAGACGCAGGGGCTCTATGCCCATTTCATGCACACTCCCTCGTCGGTCGCCCGATATGCGGCCATCATGCGCGGTCTGCCATGGAGCTTTTCCGCCCATGCCAAGGATATCTGGACCTCACCGGATTGGGAAAAGCGTGAAAAGCTGCAGGCCGCAACGTATGGGGCCGCTTTCGGGGCCACCTGCACGGCAATCGGCGCGGAACACCTGCGCAGCCTCGCTGATGACCCCAACCGCGTGGAGCTTATCTATCACGGTCTGGACCTGTCGCGCTTCCCCGAACCGCCAAAGCGCGGGACACGTGCCGCTGGTGACCCGTTTCACATGATTTCCGTTGGACGACTGGTTGAAAAGAAGGGCTTTGACCGCCTTATTGCGGCATTCACGCTGCTGCCGGAGAACCTGAACTGGCATTGGACCCACATTGGCGGCGGGGGTCTTGGGGACACTCTGCACACACAGGCGCGCGCTGCTGGTATCGCGAACCGCATCACCTGGAGGGGGGCCTGCGATCAGCCGGAGGTGATCGAAGCCATGCGCAGGGCCGACCTGTTTGTCCTGCCCAGCCGTATTGCTGCGGACGGGGATCGTGACGGATTGCCGAACGTGTTGATGGAGGCCGCATCGCAGCAGTTGCCGATCCTGTCGACACCGGTTTCGGCCATCCCTGAATTCATCCAATCCGGAACGCATGGCGTATTGTCTGATGACGACCCGGCTGCATTGGCTTCGGCCATTTCAGCTCTGGCCGCTGATCCGGAAACGGCAGCAACTATGGCGCGTGCAGCCTATGACCGTCTGATTGCAGATTTTCGAATGGACCCTGGTATTGAACGGCTGTCGGCACGGTTGAAAACCCTGAGCATGGAAGACGCGTAATGGCGCGGGTAGCGTTTTATGCGCCAATGAAATCCCCCGGCAGCCAGAAACCCTCAGGCGACCGCGAAATGGCGCGAAACCTGATGCTCGCCTTGGCGGCGCAAGGGGATAAGGTCGAACTGGCCTCGGACCTGCGCATCTATGACAAGAACGGGAACCGGGACCTACAGCAAACCCTTGTTCGCGCGGCTGAGAATGAAGCACAGCGGCTGAACGCCGAGTTGCCCTTTGATACAGATCTTTGGGTGACTTATCACAATTACTACAAAGCACCCGACCTGCTGGGCCCCAAGATCTGCCAGGCGCGCGGCATTCCGTATGTGCAATTGGAAAGTACGCGCGCATCAAGCAGGCTGAACGGGCCGTGGGCCGATTTCGCCCAAGCGGCGCATCAGGCGTGTGATGCAGCGGATATCATTTTCTACCACACAGCCAATGACCTGATTACGTTGGAACGGGACCGTTTTGGCAAGCAGGCACTGGTTGAATTGCCGCCATTTCTGCCTGAAACCGTGTTGCCTGTGGCAACGACCGGGGACGGCCCCATGCTGACTGTCGGAATGATGCGGCATGGGGACAAGCTGGCGTCCTACCGGATTTTGGCCGAAGCCCTTTCGCACCTGACATGTGACTGGAACCTGAACATCGCGGGGGACGGTCCGGCGCGGCCGGATGTTGAAGCGTTGATGGTGCCGTTCGGAAGCCGGGTGCGTTTTCTGGGCCAGCTCGACCGGGCGGCCTTGCAGAAAATCTACCAACACGCATCCCTGCTTGTCTGGCCCGGCGTGAACGAAGCCTATGGGATGGTCTATCTCGAGGCGCAGGCGACAGGCCTGCCCGTGATCGCACAGGACCGCCCCGGCGTTCGGGATGTGCTGGCACCTGCTGTTTACTCATCGGTTGATGCTGGGGCCAGAGGGCTTGCCGATCACATGCAAAACCTGCTGGAGGATACCGCGCAGCGCCATGCGCTTGGGGCGAATGCGCGCAGCTATGTGGCCCGGCGTCATCTTATGCCTCAGGCGACCGAGCGATTGTGGGCACATCTACGGCCCTTGTTGAAGGATGTATCATGACCCGTCTTGCACTGCTTCGCCACGGGCATACCCATTGGAACCGCGCAGGGCGCATTCAGGGGCGCAGTGATATTCCACTGGATGACGACGCGCGGTCTGAACTGGCCGGGTATCGCTTGCCTGACCCATGGGCCGCCGCTGATATCTGGTCCAGCCCGTTGCTGCGCGCCAGTGAAACGGCGCGGATCGTGTCTGGGCGCGCCCCGAAAACCTCGGACGCGCTGACCGAAATGAATTGGGGCGACTGGGAGGGGCTTCGAGGTGTCGACCTGATCGCCGATGAAACCAGCGGGTATCGCCATATCGAAGACTGGAGCTGGGATTTTCGCCCGCCTCACGGTGAAAGCCCTGCCGAGGTTTGGACCAGGCTTCGCCCCTGGGTATCCGGACTACGACAGGATACAGTCGCGGTCTGCCATATTGGCATCATGCGGGTCATTCTCGCCCAGGCGTGGGGTTGGGATTTTGATGGTCCCGCCCCCTTCAAGATCAAGCGCAATCGGCTGTATATCGTTGAAATGGACACAATGACCGCAGACCCGGACCCCGCTCGCCTGATCAAACATGGGCCGATGCCATGAAGGTGATGATCGTTGTCACGCACCTTTTGGGAACAGGGCATCTAAGCCGGGCCCTGACGTTGGGCCGGGCGTTCCGGGATGACGGCCACCAAGTCATGGTCGTCTCGGGCGGGATGCCTGCGCCTCAACTGGACAGCAGCGGGCTAACCCTGTTCGGTTTGCCGCCACTCAGATCAGATGGAACCAATTTCACCCGGCTTCTGACTGAAAGCGGCGTCGAGGCTGACGCGGATTATCAGCGCGCGCGTGTGACAGCCATGGTGCAGGCGGTAAACAGCTTTCAGCCGCAAATCCTGGTAACCGAGCTTTACCCCTTTGGTCGCCGGTCGCTGGCAGCGGAGTTCGACGCGGCCCTGAATGCGGCACGGGTCCTGCCTCGGCCTCCGATCATCCTGGGATCGATCCGGGATATTCTGGCCCCGCCTTCCAAACCTGCCAAGGCCCAGCGGACAGAAGATATCGTCACCCGCTTTTTTGACGGCATTCTTGTTCACTCGACCGAAAGTGTCACACCGCTTTCGGTCAGTTGGCCGGTGTCTGACCGATTGGCGGAACGGTTGCATTATACCGGCTTTGTTGCGCCGGAACTGCCTCAACCGCATCCTGATGCCGTTGGGCAGGGCGAAATCCTTGTCAGTGCCGGCGGCGGTTCTGTGGGGCAACCGATCTTTCGCGCGGCCATCGAGGCCGCCCGCCAGATGCCCAACAGGTGCTGGCGCCTGCTGGTCGGCGGGACGGATGCCAAGGCGAGAATAGCCGAGCTGTCCCAAATGGCTGATGGAACCTCGGCAATTCTGGAACCCGTGCGCCCGGATTTTCGCCAGATGCTGCCCCATGCGGCTGCATCGGTCAGCATGTGCGGCTACAACACCGCCATGGATATTCTGCAAAGCGGAACACCCGCTGTTTTTGTCCCATTCGATGATGGCAAAGAGGTTGAACAGGGGCTGCGAGGGCAAAGCCTTTCGAGTTTGCCAGCCATCGAGGTGCTTCTCAGCCGAACCCTGAGCGGGCAGGCGATGGCGCAGGCCGTAGAACGCGTCATTTCAGATGGACCCCGCGCACAGCAGGATTTCGGATTTGATGGCGCGGCCCAAACCGTAGAGATCGCAAAACACCTGCTGGAATGGCGTACATGAACCCGGATTGGTACCCACTTGAGGTCGAGCTGACCCATTGGCGTGCAGCGGGCCTGTCGCTTCCGCTGTGGTGGCGAGACGATGACGCGATCGCTCCGACATCGCGGTTGGATCGCCTGTCCGGTCTGGCCGCACAGTTGGGCCTGCCGGTACATCTGGCCGTCATTCCCCATGCGGCAACCCCTGCGCTGGCTGACTATGTTGCGCGCGGCGAAACTCTCATCCCTGTGGTCCACGGGTGGTCCCACAAGAACCATGCGCCTGCCAGTGAGAAGAAAGCCGAGTTTCGTCTCAACCGTCCGCTGGACGAGGTTGTTGCGGATGCTGCGGCAGGATTGTCATGCCTTGACGCCTTGTTCGGCAACGCCCTGCGGCCGATGTTTGTCCCTCCGTGGAACCGCATTGCACCAGAAGTCATCGAACACCTTCCGTCACTGGGATACCGCATTCTTTCCACGGCAACGCCCCGCAGAACGGAAATGGCGGCTGCGGGGCTTGAGCAGGTCAACACACATCTTGACCCGATTGACTGGCGGGGTTCACGCGGTCTGATCTCTCCGGATCGCCTGATCGCGCAGACAGTCAACCTCCTGCGGGACAGGCGCGAAGGCCGCGCAGACAACGCCGAGCCTTTTGGAGTATTGACCCATCACCTGGTCCATGATCAGGACATCTGGGCCTTTACCGAGGCGCTGCTGAAACATCTGCTGGACGGTCCTGCCACACCCTGGGTCGCACCAAAGAACGAATGAGGACATCGTCATGAGCCGACTGGATTCCATGCTGCGCCGATTGACGGCTCAGCGCGACGGGCTGAACTGGGCAGCCGAACAGATCAGTGACCAAACTGGCGACGTGCTGGATATGGGGCTAGGCAATGGTCGCACCTATGACCACCTGCGAGAGATCCTGCCGAACCGCCGGATCTGGGTGATGGATCGTGTGCTGCAATGCCATCCTGACAGCACGCCACCGGCCGAAGATTTCCTGCAAGGCGAAGCTGAACCCATGCTGCGGAGGCTGATGGCCGAGGGGCACAGGATCGCATTGGCTCATTATGATTTCGGACGCGGCATCAAACACGAAGATGTGGCCGAAGCCGCACGCCTCAGCCCGTTGATCGCGCAAGTCATGCAGCCCGGTGGGTTGTTGATTTCCGGCCAGCCCCTTGTCGGCTTCAACCAGATCAAAGGGCCTGAGACGATCGCGCCGGACCGTTACCTGTTCTATACAGCCTGATCACGCCACACGGCGACCGCGCGCCCAAACCGAGTTGAGGGCTGGCACACCCGCGCGCATCCGGAAACGGATAACATCGGCGCGGGCATTGGCGCGCAACTCGCCACGATCCTCCAGCCCGGCGGCCTGCGCCGGGGCCAATGTGACGGTCTTCATCCCACGCGCCATATCGCCCCACATTTCACCCAGCATGACCGCAGACAATAACAAGGCGGACGGCACGTAATCCGAGGACATTACGTCCAGATGCCCAAGCTCGGCCAATTCTCGGGCTGCAACATTCCCGGAATGAGAGCTTCCGCGAACAACGTTTGGCGCACCCATCATGACCTTGATGCCGCGATCATGGCACGCTCGTGCGGCCTCAACCGTTGTGGGGAACTCAGCCAGCCGAATGCCGTGACCCGCCGAGACCTTCACCTGATCTTCGGTCGTATCGTCATGACTGGCAAGAACGGCTCCAAATCGGCGCGCGGCTTTGACGGTTTCGACCTCGTGCACATCACCGTTGCGATCCCGAAGGCCTTTCAGCTGGGCTACATGCTGAAAGAACGTATCATCGTCCATGGCATATTTTCCCTTCAGATAGGATTGCAACTTGCCCATGTCGCGAAACTGACGCTGGCCGGGGGTGTGATCCATGATGGACACAAGACCAACCCTGTCCTCGGGTCCAAACTCGTCCAGTTCTTCGATCAGTGTCTCGGAACAAACCTCTGCACGCAAATGCAGGAAATGGCTGATCTTAAGCGCATCCTGCTCGCGCAGATCCCACAACTCCCGCGACAGGCCGCGTGCATATTTTCCGTACCGTCCGGCGCCGGACGGGATCGAACCAACCCGCATCGCATCGAACACACTTGTGATCCCCACGCTGGCCAGTTCCGCGTCATGGGCCAAAATGGCGGCAGCATGGGGCCAATGCACGTTGGGGCGCGGCTGAATATGGCGTTCAAGATTATCCGTGTGCAACTCGACAAGACCGGGGCTGACATAGTCGCCTTCGCAATCTATCGCACCAGCGGGAACTGCACGCCCGGTGTCGATTTCGATGATAGTGTCACCTGCTATTCGAACACAACCGATCACGGTTTCATTCGGCAACACAAGCGTGGCATTGGCAAGGATCAAGTCTTCTGTCATCTGAACTTTACGCAATCTGAGGTATTGGAAGGCCACTTAATAGGAGGCCAATGTGACATTCACGCGATACGCGATCTATTTTGCGCCACCCGCCGGGGTGGCCTGGACGGAATTTGCAACCAGCTGGCTGGGCTGGGACATGGCAAAGGGAACGCAGGTCGCGCATCCGATCATGGGTGGCATCGACATAGCGACCATCACTGAGGTGCCGCGCAAATACGGGCTGCACGCGACCCTGAAACCGCCGTTCCGGTTGCGCGACGGCCTGACCTTTGACGCATTGCATCAGGCGTGCATTGCGCTGGCTGCAACTCGGCAGCCCATCACACTCGACGGTCTGGAAATTACCCGTCTTGGACGTTTTCTGGCCCTGTGCCCGCTGGGTGAAACGCAGGCGCTGAATGCGTTGGCCGCGGCCTGTGTTCGCGATCTCGACCGGTTTCGCGCACCTGCCACTCAGGCCGAACTGACGCGCCGCCGCGCCGCGGGACTGACCCCCGAGCAGGACGCTAATCTGACCCAATGGGGCTATCCCTACGTGCTGGACGCGTTTCGATTTCACATCACGCTCAGCGGTAAACTGGACAAACCAACCCTCAGGGCAACCCAAGAAGCACTGCACACCCATCTGAGCCCCTTGCTGCCGCAACCTTTCCAGATCACTGATCTTGCCCTGATGGGCGAGGCGGAAGAAGGGCGGTTTCACCTGATCCATCGCTACGCGCTTTCCGGTTGAAGGCGGCGCAGGATTTCGGCAACCGTGTCTTCCAGCGCGCCGGAATTGTCAATTTGGATGACCCGGTTCAGACCATCCGGCAACGCCACTTTGGCGCGACACAACCGCCGCGCCTGCTCGTCTGCGCTTTCCCGTGCCCGCTCGGACAGGCGCCGCGCCAAAACTCCGACATCTGCCGTCAGAGAGATCACAATCAGATCTCCAAACACCTTCTGCGCCTGCAAAAGAATCCCGCGGGAAAGATTGACCAGAACCGCAATCGCCCCCTGACGCTGTCGCAAAATCTCGTCCGGGATACCGTAGAACAGTCCGTGCGCAGGCCAGCTGAGGGCAAAAGCGCCTGCCTGTTCCATCTGCTGGAATTCTGCAACCGAAACCCGGTCAAAATCCTCGCCTTCTTCGCCTGCGGGGCGGGTGATCACCCTTCGCACCCGCCGGACGCCAGGCACCTGTGCCTCCAACGCTTCCATGACGCTGTCTTTGCCAACGCCCGAGGGGCCAACAATCGCTATGACAGGGGCAAGTGTCATGCCGCCAGTCCCGGCGTGAAGTCAGCGACATTGACTTCGCGGTCACAGACGCGCTCACGGGCATCGAGGTCGTGGAATATCCCGACAATCGCCGCGCCACGTCCTTTTGCCTCTTCAATCAGCGACAACACGGTTTCGCGGTTCTGCACATCCAGACTTGCCGTCGGTTCGTCCAGCAACATCGCCGGGTAGTCATGCGCAAAGCCACGCGCAATGTTCACCCGCTGCTGTTCGCCGCCCGAAAAGGTTGTGGGGCTCAGGGTCCACAAGCGCTCAGGAATGTTCAGCCGCTTCAGTAACTCGGCGGATTTCTCCAGCGCCTCAATTCTGTCGCAACCCACGGCCAGCAAAGGCTCTGCCACAACGTCCAGTGTCGGCACCCGCGGCACGACCCGCAGGAATTGACTGACATAGCCCAGCGTTTCCCGGCGGAGGGTCAAGATCTGGCGCGGCTCGGCTTTTGCCACGTCCAGACCTCCAACCAGCACCTGACCAGAGGCCACCAGGTAGTTGCCATAAATCACGCGCATCAGCGTGGACTTGCCCGCACCAGACGCCCCGGTCAAAGCAACGCACTCACCCGGTTCAACGCTCAACGACGCGCCTTCCATCACCGGGATAACAGCACCGCCCTGATTGTGCAGGGTAAAGCTTTTGCTCACATTGATCAGTTCAATCATTGCTTCACCTTTTCCCAAATACTCAAACCTGCAGAACGCTGGACACTAGCAGTTGCGTATAGGCGTGTTGGGGATCATCCAGCACCTGATCGGTCAGCCCGGCCTCAACCACATGACCATCCTTCATCACCATCAACCGGTCGGCCAACAGGCGCACCACAGCAAGATCATGGGTCACGATGATCGCGCTCAGCCCCATTTCACGCACCAAGCCGCGCAAGAGGTCCAGTAATCGCGCCTGAACCGAGACATCCAGCCCCCCGGTCGGTTCGTCCATGAACACCAGTCGCGGGCCAGTCACCAGATTGCGGGCGATCTGCAAACGTTGCTGCATCCCGCCCGAAAACGCGGTGGGCCGGTCATCAACGCGCGCCGCCTCGATCTCGACCCGGCCCAGCCAGTCAATGGCCTTGTCTCGGATGTCACCATAGTGGCGCTCGCCCACGGCCATCAGCCGTTCACCAATATTGCCTCCGGCACTAACTGACATCCGCAGGCCGTCACGTGCATGCTGATGCACAAAGGCCCAGTCGGTACGGCTCAACATCCGGCGTTCGGGCTCCGACATGGTCACCGTATCCACCGGCCCGTTCGCGCGCGTGTCAAAGATCACCTGCCCCGCATCGGGCACCAGATGACCCGCCAGACAATTCAGCAGGGTCGACTTGCCCGAGCCACTTTCGCCGACAATTCCCATCACCTCACCGGGGTAGAGATCAAAAGTTACATCCGTGCATCCGATCCGCGCACCATAGAGCTTTTCGATGCCGTTGACCTGCAACAGGGGGGTCATGCTGCGTTCTCCTCGGCCAAGCGGCCCACATGGCCGGCCGCGCGGCGCGACCGGCAATAATCAGTGTCCGAACAGACAAACATTCGGTTGCCCGCATCATCCAAAATGACTTCATCCAGATAGCTGTCCTCGGCCCCGCACAGGTCACAGGGATGATCGGCCTTGGTGGCTTCGAACGGGTAATCCTCGAAATCAAGGCTCACGACCCGGGTATGTGGCGGTACCGCGTAAATGCGCTGCTCGCGCCCTGCGCCGAACAGCTGGATCGCATCCATTTCAAGCTTCGGGTTGTCGAATTTGGGGATCGGGGACGGGTCCATCACATACCGACCACACACTTTCACCGGATAGGCGTAAGCGGTCGAGATCGCCCCGTGCTGGCTGATATCCTCATACAGTTTAACATGCATCAGCCCATATTCTTCAAGGCTGTGCATCTTGCGTGTCTCGGTCTCGCGCGGTTCGAGGAAACGCAGAGGTTCCGGGATCGGCACCTGATAAACGATAATCTGATCTTCGCGCAGCTTCGCCTCGGGGATGCGGTGGCGGGTCTGGATCACCGTCGCCTTCTCGGTTTCCTCGGTCGTCTCCACACCTGCGGTCTTTTCAAAGAACTTGCGGATCGACACTGCGTTGGTCGTGTCATCCGCACCCTGATCGATGACCTTGAGCGTATCCTCAGGCGTCAGCGTCGCGGCCGAGACCTGCACCCCTCCGGTGCCCCAGCCATAAGGCATCGGCATTTCACGGCTGGCAAAGGGCACCTGATACCCTGGAATAGCCAGGCCCTTCAGGATGGCCCTGCGGATCATCCGTTTGGTTTGTTCGTCCAAATATGCAAAGTTGTACGCGCTCATAGCAGTCCCCGCGCAGTTAAGGCTACTTCAAAGGCCTGAGGGCTGGTAAAATGTATGGCGTCCATGCCAACGGCGCGGGCTCCATCCACGTTTCTTGGGCTATCATCGACAAAGATACAGTTCTGAGGGGAAAGATCGGCCCGGTCGCACATCCGACGGAAAATCTCGGGCTGCGGTTTCAAAAGCTTTTCCTGACCTGACACTACGGTCACGCCAAAGACCTCGCCCAGTTCAGGATGCACACCAACACCAACGGGCCATGTTTCCGCTGACCAGTTGGTGATCGCATGAACCGGGGTGCCCTGTTCTTTCAAACGATGGAGCAATCGCCAAGTTCCCTCGATCTTGTGTGGGACGGTCATGGCATAGCGCTCAACATAAGAACTCAGACGTCGCTGGTCGTCAGCATCTTCCAGTTCAGCAGCCAGATCAGCGAAATCCTCACCGCCATCGGCCCGCAGATTACGTTCGGGGAAATCGATACGAGTGAGAAACTCTGCCACCGCCTCGCGGCTACCCATCTCATCCAGCCATGCCAAATGCGGATCCCACTGGATCAAAACGTTGCCGATATCAAAAACGACAGCCTTCATTCCGCAGCCTCCTTTGACGTGATCCGCGCGTCAGCCTCGCGGCGCAGTTTGCGGACCAGTTCAAGCTCGGACTGGAAATCCACGTAATGCGGCAGCTTGATGTGTTCGAGAAAACCGGTCGCCTGAATGTTGTCCGCGTGGCTCAGAACAAATTCTTCATCCTGCGCAGGCGCGCCCAGATTGTCTTCGCCCAGTTCCTTCCACCGCAGCGCGCGATCAACCAAGGCCATCGCGATGGCTTTTCGTTCGGATTGACCAAAGACCAGACCATAACCGCGCGTGAACTGAGGCGGCTCGGTTTTTGAACCCTTGAACTGGTTCACCGTCTCACACTCGGTCAGTTCGACCTCGCCGATATCTATGGCAAAACCCAACTCGGGGATGTCCATTTCAACAGCAACCTTGCCGATCCGCAATTCACCCACAAACGCGTGGTTGCGTGCGTAACCGCGCTGGGTGGAATAAGCCATGCCCAGCACGAAACCCTCATCCCCGCGTGTCAGCGATTGCAGGCGCAACGGGCGATTGGCGGGGAATTCCATCGGTTCGCGCGTCAGGTCGCCGGGGGTGTCATCACTTGCCGGCTCGTCCTGAATGAGGCCCTCGTCTTTCAGGAATTCAGTGATATGCGGCGTCGGTTCCTGCCGCGCTGAACCTTCCGGAACTTTCGGGACATCACCATCCGCGGCCAGTTTGAAATCTAGCAAACGATGCGTATAGTCGAACGTTGGCCCCAGAACCTGCCCACCGGGCGCATCCTTGAACGTGGCCGATATCCGGCGGTCGCAGGCCATCTCACCTGTTTCGACCGGATTTGAATGGCCAAAACGCGGTAGCGTGGTGCGATAGGCGCGGATCAGAAAGATCGCCTCGATCAGGTCGCCCCGCGCCTGCTTTATCGCCAGCGCAGCCAGGTCGGGGTCATAAAGCGAGCCTTCCGCCATGACCCGGTTCACTGCAAGGCTTAACTGTTCGCGGATCTGTGCAAGGCTCAGTTCTGCCACATCGGTCGCGCCCCGGCGTTCTTCGGCCAACCAGGCATGGGCGTTCTCGATAGCTTTTTCACCCCCTTTGACAGCAACATACATCGCTTACGCCTCCGACGTGATCTGCGTGCTGCGTGGCAGGGCCGCAACCCTGTTGCCGCAGGTAAAGAAGAAATCGCACCCCAGAGGGTAGAGCATCGCGTTCCCCTGAAGCGCCGGAATATCCGGCAGAGACAGGCGCGCGGTCTTTTTGATGCCAGGGCCGCTCAGAACGGCACCGCTCTGCTCTAGCCGGTCGCATTCCACAATCAGGGTCGCAGAACGATCCGGGTATTCCGGCGTTCCGATGCGATAGGCGTTAAGCGGTCCCAATGCCTCCCACGTGCCAACGGCAAAATCAGCCTTTGCTGCGGATACGAGCGGGGCGCCCGTGTGGAATGTCAGCCAATTGCGGATTGCGGCGGTATCGGTGCCTCCGGCCAGGTGAACCCTGGTCTCGGGGTCGCACAGCGTCAGCAGCAGTGTACCGGCCGCCACGGACAGGGGCGCTGGAGGTTCGCCGCCCGATAGCACACGTATGTCGCCCGGGCATGCCATGACGGTCATCGCAGCGCGGAACGCATGTGCAGCATCGACAGGTGCGTTTTCAAAGCCCCCGGAAAACTGTGTTTGCGCGGCCATCAATCTTCCCCCCGAACAAGCGTGAAAAACTCAACCTTGGTGGCCGCTGCCTTGGCCGCGCGAGTGCTTTTGACCGCCTGCATTTGCTGCTGAAGCGGGTCGAGCAGCCGCGCCTGCACCTCATCCGCTGCCCCGGTCTGCATCATCGCATCAATCAATGCTGCGGCTTCGGCCTTGGGTTTCGATCTACCCTGAACATAACCGTGACCAACAGTTCCATCCTGCAACACCACAGAACAGCGCGTGACCGTCATTTCACCCAGGTTGAACGGCGCTCCGGTGCCGCCGGTGCGACCACGCACCATCACGCTCCCGACCTCGGGGCGGCGCAGCCAGTCAAAGCTCGGGCGGGTCTCAATCCCGTCCCACAAGGTCATCAGGGTGTCGTCAGGTGCACGGGCCAGCAATCCCATCCAATCCCTGCGCGCCCCGGTCGCGATTTCTGTCTGATCTGTCATCAAAGCCTCTTGGCCGGGTTATCTATATGAACTATACAACTAGACAAATATTAACCTGCGTGTGCGCAACACGCAATCTCCAACTGTGTGAAGATTTGGTGACATGAGCAAAACGCCGATCTGGAAAAGCATTGCCCTGCGCCTGACCTCGGACATTGCCGAAGGGCGGTATCAAACCAGTGACCGCCTGCCGACCGAAGCGCAGCTGGCCGCCAAATACGGTGTCAACCGCCACACAGTGCGGCGCGCGTTGGCTGACATGTCGGAACAAGGTCTGGTTCATGCCCGGCGCGGTGCGGGCGTTTTTGTGGCGGCGCGGCCAACCGACTATCCGATTGGCAAAAGGGTTCGATATCACAAGAACGTCTCGGCCAGCGGCAAGATACCGGGAAAGAAAATCCTGGCCCTGACCACGCGTGCGGCAGATGAAGCCGAGGCCGAAGCACTGGGTCTGAGCAAAGGGGACCCGGTGCATGTCTATGACGGGTTATCGCTGGCGGATGGGCAGCCCATAGCCGTTTTTCAAAGCGTCTTCCCGGCAGAACGCTTTCCAAACCTGTTACAGGCGCTGACCGAGACCCAGTCAGTAACAAAAGCCCTGCAACGCAGCGGTATCGCGGACTACACCCGCATCTCGACCCGATTGACCGCGCGCGGTGCGATAGCAACGCAAGCCCTTCACCTGCAACTGTCCGAAGGTGCCCCGGTGCTGTTTTCGATCGGTGTCAACGTGGACCCGGACGGCCGACCTGTCGAATATGGTCGAACCGTCTTTGCTGGTGAGCGTGTCACGCTAACGCTGAACGAAGAGTAAACCACAACCGATACCGCCCGACGTCGACCTCCTGCCGGAGGTCTCGTCCCGTTGGGCATGGCGCGAATTTCGGATAAGCGACCTTTGGGCCAGCGTCATCCCGGCATTCGGATGAGCGTTGGTGCAAAGGCTTTGTGACGCTTTTTCAAACGTTTGTGCCGCCCCGGACCGTGCTGTTTTCTTGCCGCTCCAAACCCGGTTCAGGGCAACCGGAACGGTTTGTGGTCGGGCGCGCGCGGTCTGCGCTTTTTACCCGCCTCACCCTGAATCAGACGGCGGCGCAGCCAGCCCGAAAACCAATCCATCAACATCACCATCAGAATGATCAGGATGATGTAATAGGCGACCTCTTCCCAGTCTTTCTGCGTGATGATTGCCTGCGTCAGCAGTAACCCAATGCCGCCGCCCGTGATTGCACCGATCACCGTCGCACTGCGGGTGTTGGATTCGAGGAAATACAAAAGCTGGCTCAGCAAAACGGGCGTAACCTGAGGGATAACGCCAAACCGATACCGTTGCGGGGCGTTCGCACCCGTGGACTGCACACCTTCGATCTGCTTCTGATCTACGTTTTCCAGTGCTTCCGAGAAGATTTTGCCGAATGTACCGGTGTCCGTCACCAAAATGGCAAGCGCACCGGTCAACGGGCCGGGACCAAAGGCGCGGGCCAGAACCACAGTCCAGATCAACGCATCCACGCCGCGCACAAAGTCGAATACACGCCGTGTCGCAAAGCGGATGGATCTCATCCGGTTGAAATTGCGCGTCGCAAGAAAGGCCAGTGGCAGGGCCACAATCGCCGCGCCAAACGTGCCCAGAAATGCCATCAGGATCGTCTCGAAGATGGCCCAGGCCACATCCTGATGGCGCCACATCTTGTTGGTCCAAAAATCATTAAAGATCGCACCCGCCTCGCCCGACGCCGCGAGCCCGGCCAGTTCCGGGAAGGACTTGCCGAAATAAGGGCTGTCCAGCGTGAACCAGAACAATTCCCAACCTGTGAAATAGCGAAACACCTCGGACCGGTTGCGGGTGACAGTCAAACGACCTGCGTCCGTGGTCACAGACAGCCGGTTTTTAGAGACGTTGATCCACTCCGGAACCTCGCCCTCCGGCAACTCCGCCTGTACACCGGCCGAACGCGTGGGTGTTGCGCGAATGGTGCCATAGCCGGGAATGTCATATTCCACCGTCTGCGCACCGAAACGCACGACATGGCCCTTTTCAAGGTCGATCACAGTTGTCTCGCCCAGTGCCACCCACTCCGGGGCCTGCCCTTCAGGATATGCCCCTTTGCGCTCACCCTCGATGGCGGCAGAGACTTCACCGGTGCGATTATCCCGGGCGATATGCGTTTTGTAGCTATAGCTGTCAGCCACCAGCGTCTTGCCATTTGCCCAGTTTGCGCGCCCCACAAGGCCCGACACGTCAAAAGCAAAGAAGACATAGACCAGATAAACGAAAACCAGAGCAGGCAACCCGAAATTCATCAACCTTTTGCGGTTGAACAAGCGATCTGCTTCGGCTTTGAGGTCATCAACAGTCAAATTGGTTGCGAAGGTGCTCATGCCAAAGCTCCTTTTTCCGAGCCGTGGGTCAGACGGTCGCGCAGGTAGCCTGACAGCTGGTCGACGACCACGATTGTAACGAACAGAAGAATGAAGATGGCCGCGGCTTCGTCATAACGCCCCTGCCCCCAAGACATGGCATTGCGCAACTCGTAACCCAAACCGCCCGCCCCAACAAATCCAAGAATGGCCGAGGCACGGATGTTGATCTCGAACCGCAGCAGCGCATAGCTGACATAGTTCGGACCGACCTGCGGAATCACCCCCAGATACATCCGCTGTGACCAATTGGCACCCACGGAATGCAGCCCTTCCACCGGTTTCAGCGAGGCGTTCTCGTTCACCTCGGAAAACAGTTTGCCTAGTGCGCCAGCAGTGTGAATCGCGATGGCGATCATCGCGGGAACCGGGCCACCGCCCAGAATGAAGATCAGAACCAACGCAATTACGATCTCGGGAATGGCGCGGCAAATGTCTGATATTCGGCGAAACAGCGGGATCAATGACGGCCACAGCGCCATGCCGCGTGTCGACATCAGGGCGAAAAACGTCCCGACAATTGTGCCAACAAGCGTCGCCGCCGCCGCGATGTTGATTGTCTCGATCAGAGCCGGGAAGAACGAGAGCAGATTGGCTGGCATCTCGGCAATCTTCTCCCCCGCCTCGGACAGAACCTCTGTGGGGTAATCAAGAATACGGTGCCAGCCATCGACAAAGCTGCCGGCATTCCGGTTGTCGGCTGTGCGAAACCCTGCCGCCATCAACGACAGGAACAGAATCAGGAGGATGCCGCCATAGACCCGCTTGCGTCGTGTCATCGCTGTATAGTCGTTGCGGATCTGATCGACGGATAAGGACCCTGCAGTAAGGTCTGTCATGGAATGCTCCTGAAGGGAAAACGGGGTCCGGTACATCACCAGACCCCGATCATTGGATATGCAGTTTTAGTTGGACTTCAGCTTGCGCGCTTCGATGATGACCTCGTAGGCCTCATGCGTAATTGGATCAAAGCTCTTGGCCTCACCCGCGGCCACACCATAGAAGCATTCGCGGTCTTTTTCATCCAGCGTGTTCCACAATTCGGTGACCTGAGCTTTGACATCCTCGGGCAGAGCCTTGCGCAGTACAACCGGACCTTCCGGGATCGGTGCCGATTTCCAGATCTCGACCAGATCGTTCATGTCGACCAGACCAGCATCCACAGCACGGCGCAGCGCGCCCGACTGATAGCCGTCTTCCCACTCGCCGAGACCATCAGCCCAGGTCACACCGCCATCAACGTCACCGTTGTTCACCGCAACGATGGTCTGCTCGTGACCGCCCGTGAATTTCACCTCAGCAAAATAGTCACCCGATTCCATGGTTGCTCCGGTGGCCTGGGGAATCTCGATCGACGGGATCAGATAACCCGAGGTCGAATTCGGGTCACCAAAGCCAAAAACCTTGCCCTTCATGTCCTCAAGCGAGGTGATGCCGCTGTCCTTGCGTGCAAAACCAACCGAGTAATAGCCGTAACCGCCATCGGTGTTCACCTTGACCAGTACCGGCTCAACCGCTTCGGGGTCGCTCAGATAGGTTTTGGCATAGCCCGACGCACCCAGCCAGGCGACATCAATCGTGCCGCCCAGCAGCCCCTGTATCACTCCGTTATAGTCGGCAGGGGCAAACAATTTGGTCGGAACGCCCAAAAGTTCTTCGGTGTATTCGCGCAGACACTCGTTTTTGCTCATCCGGTCCTGAGCGTTCTCGCCACCCAGAATGCCGATACGAAACTCGCTGATTTCTTCAGCCATGACCGGTGCGGCCAGTGTTGTGGTTGCGACCAAGGCAGCAATCAGTTTTTTCATCTGTCTCTCTCCAGTTTGATAACCCCGGCCTCTCATCGGGCCGGGCGATGAAAGGGGTTGGGACGGCTCAAATGGTTGCTTCTGCTTCCATCAGCGCCTTTCGCGTGGCGTCGAGCGTTTCGATTTCCGTTGATGTCGCTTCTTCCGAAAAGCTGGCATCGGCACCATAGATCTCGCGAGCAACGCCCGTGGTCAGTTGCTCGGGCAGCCCATCGAACACGATGCGCCCGTCGCGCATACCAACCACGCGGTCGCAATAGCGACGTGCAGTGTCCAGTGTGTGCAGGTTGGCGATGACAGTGCGGCCATCTTCTTCGTGGATGCGGCGCAGCGCCTGCATCACCACCTGTGCGTTCATCGGGTCCAGCGAGGCAATTGGTTCATCCGCCAGAATAATCCTCGGGTCCTGCATCAGAGCCCGCGCAATCGCCACGCGCTGTTGCTGGCCGCCCGACAAGGCCTCGGCCCGTTTCGGAGCGTGTTCCGCAATCCCCAACCGGTCCAGGATGTCGATGGCACGGTGAATTTCATCCATCGGGAACAGGTTGAACATAGCGGCCAGCGTCGAATGACGGTTGAGCGTGCCATGCAGCACGTTCGAAACCACATCCATGCGCGGCACCAGGTTGAACTGTTGGAAAATCATCGCACAATCGGCCTGCCAGGCGCGTTTGTCACGGCCTTTCAGTTGGGTGATGTCCCGGCCTTCAAACAGGATTTCACCTTCGCTGGCATCCGTCAGGCGGTTAATCATCCGCAGCAGGGTGGACTTGCCCGCGCCCGACCGCCCGATGATCCCGATCATGCATGGCTTGTCCACATCCAGCGTCGCGGCATTCACGGCAACATTGTCACCAAAGCGTTTGGTCAGTTTCTTGATACGCAGCACGTGCCACCCCCAATTCATGTTGGCGGACTGCTACAGATGCCGTTCAACGGATATGTGTCAGCGTAGTGAAAGTTTTGTAACGGCACGACACGTGCGGGGGGTATCCATCGACCCGCCTCACGGGTATACGCATCCGCGACTCTTCAGCTGATACGAGGCCAATATGAGCTTTGACCGCACCATCAAGATCGCGCCGTCCATTCTGTCCGCCGACTTTGCCAATTTCGGGCAAGAAATTCAGGCCATCGAAGCGCAGAGCGCGGATTGGGTCCATGTTGACGTAATGGATGGTCATTTCGTCCCGAACCTGACCTTTGGCCCGCCAGCCGTCAAAGCGTTCCGCCCGCATGTAAAGACGGTCATGGACGTGCACCTGATGATCACGCCGGTCGATCCATACATCCAGGCCTACGCTGATGCAGGCGCCGACATTCTGACCGCGCATGTCGAGGCAGGGGCCCACACCCACCGCACGCTGCAGGCGATCCGCGCCGCGGGCATGAAGGCAGGCGTGGCCTTGAACCCGGGCACCCCGGCTGAGGCGGTCGAACATCTGCTGGACCTCACCGATCTGGTCTGCGTCATGACCGTGAACCCCGGCTTTGGCGGCCAGAAGTTCATCGACATGACTGGCAAGATCCGCAAATTGCGCCAGATGATTGGTGACCGCCCCGTGCATATCGAGATCGACGGCGGTGTTGATCCCCAGACAGCGCCCCTTGTTGCCGCAGCGGGGGCTGATGTGCTGGTGGCCGGGTCTGCCGTGTTCAAAGGCGGATCAGTTGATCGGCCCGAGGTTTACGGTGAGAATATTCGGGCCGTACGGGCCGCAGCTGAAGGCGGGTTGGGCTGATCTGCCAACTCGCGACTGCATAGTTGGCTTTATCCGCAAAACTGAATTTCGTTGAACTCATCGGGCGGGACACACCCCGCCTTGATGTTCTTGTTGCGGCCTTCATTAGGGTCACAGACGCGCCGGGCTGAAGCCCGGCCTACGAGTCGGTCGAAGGCCTTCGATACAATAACTTACAAAAAAGGCCGCCCCTTTATGGAGCGGCCTTCGTTTGTTCACCGATGTGCCGGGCTGAAGCCTGGCCTACGGATTATTCTACGATTTTCGACACGACGCCGGCGCCGACGGTGCGGCCGCCTTCGCGGATCGCGAAGCGCAGGCCGTTTTCCATCGCGATCGGGGCGATCAGCTCAACGCCGAACGACACGTTGTCGCCGGGCATGACCATCTCGGTGCCTTCCGCCAGGGTCACGGTGCCGGTCACGTCAGTGGTCCGGAAGT
>NZ_JBQFSP010000011.1:0-136446 GCF_056538065.1 Ruegeria sp. BH8
ACAACGGCAGCAGTTACATCTCTGGCGAGTTGGCGAAATGGCTGGATGAGCAGGGTATGGATCATGTTCGGGGAGCGCCCAACCATCCGCATTCCGGAAGATCAAATAGCACTGGAATGGCATATTGAGGCATCGGAGCAAGAACGCTCCGGTGACCCGGCTCTGATCCTCGCTAAGGCGACCGTTGTTCTGTTGTGGCCAGCCTTCATGTTGTTTGGGTTCTTGGCAGCGAAACTGCAGGAGTGAGTTGCAACTGTTGCAACATTTCCGTCCCGGTGATGACGAAGAATTGGTAAATAAGAAATTGATGACACTTCGACTTTTTTCTTGTCAAATATCTCTGTTTTTCTTTGGCTTAGACCGCCCCGTTAAACGGATGTTCTGCGCTGGGTAGCGTGGTACGCCACAAATTAGATTTCGAGGTAGATTGAGTGACCGACAACGACGACCGATTGGGCGAAAACACAGACAACACGCATCGCAGCTTGCAACAGTTGGTGAGCGTCAACGCTTGGTTTGCGCAAGACGAAGACGATCCTACTCGATT
Organism: Ruegeria sp. BH8; assembly: GCF_056538065.1. Classification (NCBI taxonomy): domain Bacteria; kingdom Pseudomonadati; phylum Pseudomonadota; class Alphaproteobacteria; order Rhodobacterales; family Roseobacteraceae; genus Ruegeria; species Ruegeria sp. BH8. The sequence continues at coordinate 548 of NZ_JBQFSP010000011.1, forward strand.
TACGCTACATGCAAATGTCACATTCAATGAAGAGCGGCTTGGGGGTGATGCGTCCACTAAGGTCGTATTTAAACTCGCCGTGAAGCGTTGCGACATTATTTTCGTGTTGCCAAAGTCTGCACCGTTCCGGGTTGATCCTTCCACAGTCCGCACACCAAAACCGCTCAATCCAAAGTCAGTCATTTACAAAGGCAGTTCCAAGACTGGCGCGTCTGCCCGAGGCAAACTTGGCCTTAGCCTTTTGGGACCCAAGGCCAGCACCGAAATTGATGGTTCGCACGAAATTCAGAATGAGCAAGTCACGAGTTCTGAGCAGTCTATCAGCCACTATAACGAACTTTGGAAAATGATTAGGGGCAACCATGCTTGGTCTGTAGATGGGCGCGAACTTGACAACAAGCGGCTGGCCGGTCCGGTCTTCGATGCCCACAATGATCCTCGCCTCACTATCGTTGACGGCAGAACGCAAGAAGCGAGAGAAAAGGACAATGCAAACAACCTAAATCCTGTTGCGGGAGTGCAAGTTCGCTGTTTGCGCGAAGACATCGATATCTATGACATCGAATACAAAGACAACGAGAGACAAAAGCGATTTGAGTTTAGTTCCCACAAACAAGCCAAACTAACCACAGCCGTTGAAGTTCTAAAGGAAGCGATTTTGAAAGAAGGTTTAGTGGTCGGCAATATCGCAAGTGACCCATATGCGGAGATGACTATCTGTGACGTCGCAATCTCTATCACTGACAATCGCACTTGAAGCCGTGGAGCGCGTTTTAGACGCGAATACCGGTAACCTAAAAGAACTTGCGAAAATTGCAGGTATTGAACCCGAGATTTTGTATCGGCGAGCAGATTTGACTGGCGTGGACCTTAGAGGACAAGACATTGAATTTCTGCTCCCGTTGGAGGTCGACTATCTCGGAGCCATAATGACTGACGAGCAAATGCGGACTTTCAGGAACGCTGAACGTCGAGCAAAATCCATGCTTGTTAGCCCTGAAGTGGTAGATCATCGCGTTGCTTTGATCACCGATTTCATTGATGAGGTTACGTCAAATGGCCCGTACTATGCGCGTCGATATGACGAACCTGCCAAACTGACCCAGGAGTATTTGTTCAAGGCCCTCTTGGAGCCGGTGCTGGAGTTCAATCGTCTTAAACAACCTATCCCTGCTGCGTTTACATCCCGCCTGTTGACAGAATTCTCGGTATGGCAAGATGATCTTACATATCGATTTTTCGAAGAATTTTTTGGTTTACTGGGAGCCTTGGATTGTCCGATAGATGAAGCCTGCGTGGAGCGGCTGGAGTTAGATTGGGAACCAAAATTGAAGGATGATTTAGGGAACCTGATAGCTAAATTCGGCACCTCTTTCGCCTTAGACAACTACTGGCTCAACAAAGTCAACTTTGAGAAAACATACGCGGCTGCAATGCAGTTAGGACAATATCGTGATGTGGATGTCGCTGCGATAGAAGCAGTGTTTGCGAGATTGGTTGCTTCAAACAGCGTTTCTGTTGGCGAGGCGTTAGTCTTTTTCAAGAACGTACCATTTAGCTGTGATGCCGACCAATCTGAGAGGTTGGCGATTTTTATCACACGAATGGATTGGCATCCGGGACACACAGCGGAGATACTAGGTAGGGAGGTCCCTCCAAAAATGAAAACTGCCATCTTTCGCCAGTTGCTTGCGCAGGGGCGAGAAGAGCGGGTTGTTGAAGTAGTCAAATGGTTGGAAAACAACCGGGGCGCAGCAGGAGCCCTCACTCTTGAAAACACCTTCGGGCAGCTAAAGGACTTTGATCTGGCCGCAAAACTAGCATTCGAGATTTCGCCAAGATTGGCGGACAACCAAATCAACGTCGTTTACAATACCTTGCACGGACTAACGAAGAACACCCGCGACCTAGACCGTTTGGCCTCGTTCCATCGGCGGTTTGGGAAAGGGAAATCCTGAACGTTATCTCGGAAAATTTGCGCCCGGTGATCACTGGACTGGACTCCGTTATCTAGCCCGGCCAAGAGGAATGCCAGATCGGCTCCACTCTCTCCGTGCGGTAACGCTTCCTGAATTCTGTTAGGACCATATTAAGAGTTGCAGTAAAGGTGCTTATGTCGAAACTTAGCGATCTTTTTCGTTCATGCAGATAGCGCCATTCAACAAAGGCATCGGCATGATGATCCAACACATCTCGAATGCCATATTCCATATCGTGAACATCAGGATGAAACGGTGCTACTGATCTTCTGAATTCCGCGTCAAGCCTGTCTTTGCTCTCTTCTTTCAAGGCCTCAAAGAGGTTTAGAAGGTTGTGTTCTCGTTTTGCGTTCGGATCGTCATAATCGAAGACGTACCAAGCCTTCAGGGCAAACTCCATTGAAAGAGCCAAAAGCATTGGCTCAATCCCGATATGCACTCGTGTTTCTTCATCGTTACGTGAGAGCAATTCATCCTTCTGGAAACCCTCCACCTGTCGAAGAATAGAATGGGCATAGTCGCCAATCTTTATTGCAGTCGAAAGTCGGTGGCTCATTCTATTCCCGTTCCTTGCACCAAAAAGCGGTCATCCTTTACCCTGTAGGCGGAGGACCGGCAGACATATTTCTTCGATGGCATTCACTTGCTCTTCAATACAGGTGTTCATCTTGTTCGGTCTGTCGGAACCGCTGCTGCTAGAAAGGTCCTCTCGCAACGAACGCTGAAACTCCGGATCGTTTCCCTCCCAAGTATTTGCGTCAATGGCGACATTGATAAGATGGAATTGGCGGTTGAGCGTTTCTAAAGCCATTTCAACTTTTTCCCCGAACAAGGCACGTGCCATTGGAAGGCACTCGTCAATCGCCTTTCTCTCGTTTGAAACACTGTTCAACCTGTCGTATCGGGCTTGCGCTGAAATCAGGCGGTCCTTTCTTCCACTTTCGACTGTCCCCCAATAATCCTGTTTCTCCAAGTATTCCTGCGCTGCGTTCAACTCATGCGCCCAAATCATTGGGTTTCTGACCAAACCCAGAGCACGCCGCGCCTTGTACGTCGCCGTCAGAACACGCTCCGCCTGATCCATCCGCCTTTCTGAGAGTTTCTGTTTTCGCCAATTCTCGAATGAATTGGAGGCTAGCCAAGCAGCAAATCCTACCGTAAAGGTCCCCGCCAACGCTCCAATCCCTTGTAGAACGGAACCTATATCTCCCGGACCAAAATCTGACATCAGTAAACTTCCGACTTCTGACTGAAATAATCTGCGTGTCGTTTTGGCCCAAGCAAAAAGCAGCGTAAAGGAGGGATATTGGGTGGACCGTAGGGTGGTCTAAGATATCGATAATTCAATTAAGCTGCTGTATTTTAATGATTTTATGTGAAATAGTGGTGCCCCCACACGGACTCGAACCGCGGACCTACTGATTACAAATCAGTTGCTCTACCAGCTGAGCTATAGGGGCACTGGCAGTCGATTACTTCGTCCGACAGAGGACTGCAACCCTCATTTTTAACTCAAACTTGGGGATTGCCCGATTTCCTGAGAAAGTGCAGAAACCGCACGGTTGGTTCGTTGCAGATTTTCACGCGACGCAAAGACATAGAATGGGATGGACACAGCCCCTGAGGGTAAAAGGACAAAAGATGCAGGTAGTAATCCATGCCGGGGTCGTTTTCGCCGATGAAGGGCAAGTGCTGTCCTCGCTTTCGGCAAACAAGCAGGCCTTAGCGGATTGCCGTGCTGCGGTCTTGGGACCGCGCGGCGGACGTCAGTTTGTCAAGGTTCTGTCTGATGCCCTTGCTCAGGATTTGTCTGATGCAGAAACACAGGACGGGCTACACGCCCTTCTTCCGGATGATCCAAATGTTGATCGTGTCATCCTCTCGAACGACAAGTTCTTTGGCCCAACACGCTCTGCCCTGCAACATGGACAGATTTACCCTTTTGCCGGGCAGCGGACAGCCTATGTGCAGACCTTGCTGGACGATGCTCAGGTCGAAATATTTGTCGGTCTGGTGAACCCCGGTTTTTTCATACCCAAGGTCCTTATGTCGATCCATGAAGATCACCGGCAGGAGATTCTGACCAGCACCGATCTGAGTTGCCTGAGCTGGTTGAGTATGATCGAAGATCTGCGCGATCTTGCACCTCAGGTGCAGCTCACTTTGTGGAAGAACGAACATTTGCCACTGATTCTGGGGGATATCACGCGCGCAATGGCGGGCCTGCCCGGTGACGCTCCTCTAGTGGATGAATATGCGTTGCTGTCGTCGCTTCTGACTGAAACCGGTCAACAGCATGTTCTGGACATCGTGCGGGGCGGCGTCGGCCTCGACAAGGACGCTCAACGCGAAGACCTTGCGCTGGTTTTGGAAGACTATGCCCGGCCCGATGAGGTCGAAGAAGAACTTGATCTGCCCGGCTGGAACGCAGACATCGTTGACGCATTTACAGAGCTTTACGAGCAGGATCTGGCAATCATCCAGACCATGCAGGGCATCCGGATGCTGTAACCCTTCTGTCGCGCCCGCACCCTTACAAATGCCTTTTCGTTTGCCGGATGATCCAGTCCGCAAATGCTTGTACGGCTTCGTTCCTCTGCCCGGTCGGCGTTGCAATGAAATATGCGCTGCCCGAGGCATTCACCAATTGCCCGGTCTGGACCAGCGCGCCCGACGCCAACTCGGCCTCGATCAGGTAGGACGGCAAAATCGCAGCCCCAAGCCCTGCAACTGCGCCTTCGATCAGCATCGAGAACTGATCAAAGCGCATCCCTGGAAAAACCGCTCTGGCGTCAAGCCCAAGGCTGGCATGATACTCGGACCATAGCCCGGGCCGTGAGGTCAGATGCAACAGCGGCAGATCGAACACATGCTGTTCCTCGAAAGGCCGTTGGTCGCCCAACAACACGGGCGCGGCTGCCACGACAAGTTTTTCCGGGAACAGCTTGCGTAGCCGCGCACCGGGCCAGTCTTCGTGGCCAAAGTGAATGGCAAGGTCCACGCGCCGCTCTTCCAGGCTGAACGGTGTTGTGTAGGAATGCAAATCCAGTTCGATCCCCGGATGCAGGTGCTTGAAATCCGGCAGTCTTGGAACCAGCCACCGTGTAGCAAAGGTGGGCAGGACCGCCAAGGTCAGCAACGACGCACCGTCACCGGCCGCGATCGCACGATTGATCGTACCGTTCAGCCGCTCTAGGTCGCCTGCAAGTTCTTCAAACAAAGCGCGACCCGCTTTCGACAAGCGAACGGCACGCCCGACCCGGCGAAACAGCGTCACCCCCAGCGCAGCCTCAAGTTCACGCACCTGGCGGCTAACCGCGCCCTGCGTCACACCAAGCTCCTCTGCTGCCATGGTATAGCTTTCGTGGCGCGCGGCAGCCTCGAAGCTGCGCATGAGGGCAAAAGACGGGAGGGAGCTGATTCTGGGCATATCACTTATGAGTTTTAGTCACAGAAACGATACAAAACAGCGTATTTTTATCAAGTTACTTTGCAGATAGAACCTCAGTCACCTCCAGAGGAAGATTGACAGTGTTTCACCGCGCAAACCGACTAAACGGTATCGAATTGTCCGAAATCGTGCAGATATCCGAGGCCGCCGCACGCTTGCGTTCGGAAGGGCGCGATGTTCTGGCGCTGTCGACCGGTGAACCTGACCTGCCGACCCCGCCCCATGTGGTCGAAGCTGCCCACGCGGCAGCGCTGGACGGCAAGACGAAATACCCGCCGACGGCCGGGGTGCCCGACCTGCGCGCCGAAGCTGCCCGGCAGGCCAAAGCCGAAGTGGCTCAGGTCATTGTGTCCACCGGTGCCAAGCAGGTGATTGCCAATGCGATGCTGGCCAGCCTGAACCCCGGCGACGAGGTCATCATGCCCGCGCCCTACTGGACCAGCTATTCTGACATTGTGCGGATGGCGGGTGGGACGCCCGTCATTCTGCCATGCCCGATGGATCAGGGATTCAAGCTTCTGCCGGAACAGTTAGAGGCCGCAATCACACCGCGCACGCGCTGGCTGATGCTCAACACGCCGTCGAACCCGTCGGGGGCAATCTATACGCAGAATGAAATTGCCGCCCTCGCATCTGTTCTGTCTCGGCATCCACAGGTCTGGGTTCTTGCGGATGAGATTTATCGCCATCTCAGCTTCACTCCGTTTGTTTCAGTGGCCGAGGCGGCCCCTGACCTTGCCGACCGTCTGCTGATCGTCGACGGTGTCGCCAAAGCATGGTCCATGACCGGTTGGCGCATCGGCTGGGGGATCGGGCCGGTCGAGTTGATCAAGGCGATGGTGGCCGTTCAGGGGCAGGTTACATCGGGCGCCTGTTCGATTGCACAATGGGCCTCGCTTGCGGCGCTGACCGGCAGCCCGGACCTGTTGGAAGAACGCCGGGTCATTTTTTCCGAACGCCGTGATCTGGTGGTTGCAGGGTTGAACACGGTTCCGGGGTTGCGCTGCGCGGCTCCCGACGGGGCGTTTTACGCCTTTCCTTCCTGCGCCGGACTGCTTGAGGATCAGGGAGGACCGTTCAAAAATGACGCTGACTTCTGCACCTGGTTGTTGGAAGATGCCGGTGTCGCTCTGGTTCCCGGTCGCGCCTTCGGGTTGCCCGGACATTTTCGCCTGAGCTTTGCTTATGCCCAAGATACAATTGCAGCGGGGCTTGCACGTCTCAAAGCCGCTGTAGAAAGGAAACTCTCATGAAACCACAATCCCGCCCCCAGCTTGGCCCTTTCACTTGGGATGACCCTTTTCTGCTGGAAGACCAGTTGGCCGAAGACGAACGCATGGTGCGCGATGCGGCCAACGCCTACGCGCAGGACAAACTGCTGCCCCGTGTAACTCAGGCTTTCGCCAATGAAGAAACAGACCCCGAAATCTTTCGCGAGATGGGTCAAATGGGCCTTCTGGGCACGACTATCCCCGAAGAATTCGGCGGCATCGGTGCCAGCTATGTCACTTACGGTCTGGTCGCACGCGAAGTGGAACGGGTCGACAGCGGTTACCGCTCGATGATGTCGGTGCAGTCCAGCCTCGTCATGTATCCGATCTATGCCTACGGAACGGATGAACAGCGCCGGAAATACCTTCCGAAACTGGCCAGCGGGGAGTCTATTGGCTGCTTTGGCCTGACCGAGCCCGATGCAGGTTCGGACCCCGGCGGCATGAAAACCGTCGCGAAAAAGACTGATGGGGGCTATGTCCTCAACGGGTCAAAGATGTGGATTTCGAACGCGCCCATTGCTGACGTGTTTGTTGTCTGGGCCAAATCAGACGCGCATGACGGCAAGATCAAGGGTTTCGTTCTTGAAAAAGGTACACCCGGTCTTTCAGCTCCGAAGATCGAAGGCAAACTGTCGCTGCGCGCCTCGATCACGGGTGAGATCGTGATGAACAATGTCGAGGTCGGGGAAGATGCTCTGTTGCCGGGTGTCGAAGGTCTGAAAGGGCCGTTTGGCTGCCTGAACCGCGCACGATACGGTATCGCCTGGGGATCGATGGGTGCAGCCGAGGCCTGCTGGCACGCCGCGCGGCAATACGGTCTGGACCGAAAACAGTTCGGTCGCCCTTTGGCGCAAACGCAGCTGTTCCAGCTGAAGCTTGCGAACATGCAGACCGAAATCGCCTTGGGCCTTCAGGCCGCTCTGCGCGTGGGTCGTCTGATGGACGAAGCCCGCGCAGCACCCGAGATGATCAGTCTGATCAAGCGCAACAATTGCGGCAAGGCACTTGAGGTCGCCCGCCACGCACGTGACATGCACGGCGGTAATGGCATCAGCCAGGATTTCCACGTGATCCGCCACATGGTGAATCTGGAAACCGTGAACACCTATGAAGGCACGCATGATGTTCATGCCTTGATCTTGGGTCGCGCACAAACGGGCCTGCAAGCCTTCGCCTGAGGACGACAAAAATGGATCGCGCAACCATTGTGCATGACAACTTCCTGCGCCGGGTTGCGGCACGGGATTTCCCCGCTGGCGCGACGCCGTCTGGCCCACTGACAGCGTCCGAAGCAGTCGGGCTATATCGCGCGCAATGTCTCAGCCGTGCATTGGACCGCCAAAGCCGGGCAATGCAGAAAGCGGGCCAGGGATTCTATACCATCGGCTCCTCTGGTCACGAAGGGATGGCCGCCGTGGCGGCAGCCTTGCGCCCGACGGACCCTGCTTTTCTACATTACCGCGACGCCGCTTTTCAGATCGCCCGGTCCGATCAGGTGCCGGGGCAGAGCCCGACATGGGATATTCTGTTGTCCTTCGCTTCATCCTCTGATGATCCGATCAGCGGTGGGCGGCACAAGGTGTTGGGGTCAAAGGCGCTTTGCATCCCGCCGCAGACCTCGACCATTGCCAGCCACCTGCCCAAAGCTGTCGGCGCGGCTTATGCAATCGGGGCAGCCCGCCGTCACAAACCCGAACATGCAGAAATGCCGGACGACGCCATCGTCTACTGTTCCTTTGGTGATGCCTCGGCCAACCATTCCACCGCGCAAGGCGCATTCAACACCGCGCAGTGGACGTCTTACCAGTCGGTTCCCCTGCCACTGCTGTTCTGCTGTGAGGACAACGGGATCGGAATTTCGACCAAGACACCACAAGGCTGGATTGCCGCAACATTCTCTCATCGACCGGGACTGAAGTACTTCACGTGTGACGGGCTCGATATTTTCGAAACCTACCGTGTCGCACAAGAAGCCGCCGCCTATGTCCGCAGCCGTAAGAAACCCGCATTTCTGCACATCCGCACGGTGCGCCTGTATGGCCACGCCGGGGCGGACATGCCCACCACCTACATGCCAAAATCCGAGGTCGAAGCCGAAGAGGCGAACGACCCCCTGCTGCACTCCGTCCGCCTGCTGGAACAATCGGGTGCGATGCAACCGGATGACGGCCTGAAGGTATACACCGACACCTGCGACCGCGTCGCCCGCGTCGCCGACAAGGCGATTACCCGCCCTCGCCTGAAAACCGCGGGTGACGTGATGGCCAGCCTGATCCCGCCCGCACGCCCCTGCGCCCCGACCAATGGCCCGACACCCGAACATCGGGCTGAAGTATTCGGCGGCGACCTCAAAGCACATGCTGAACCCCAGATCATGTCGCGCCTGATCAACTGGGCCCTGAGCGACCTGATGCTTGAACACGGTGAGATCGTGATGATGGGCGAAGATGTCGGGCGCAAAGGCGGTGTCTATGGCGTGACGCAAAAGCTTCAGGCCCGTTTCGGACCCGACCGGATGATCGACACGCTGCTGGACGAACAGTCGATTCTGGGCCTTGCGATCGGGATGGCCCAAAACGGGTTTACACCCATGCCGGAAATCCAGTTCCTGGCCTATCTTCACAACGCCGAAGACCAGTTGCGCGGAGAAGCGGCCACCCTGCCCTTCTTCTCGAACGGTCAGTACACCAACCCGATGGTCGTGCGCATCGCCGGGTTGGGGTATCAAAAGGGTTTTGGAGGACATTTCCACAATGACAACTCGGTCGCTGTATTGCGCGACATTCCGGGGCTGATCCTGGCCTGCCCATCGAACGGTGCCGACGCCGCGCGGATGCTGCGTGAATGCGTTCGCCTTGCGCGTGAAGAACAGCGGCTGGTCGTGTTTCTGGAACCCATCGCGCTCTACCCGATGCGGGACTTGCACGAAGCCGGAGACTCCGGCTGGATGCACACCTACCCCGACCCATCTGAAAGGATCGGTTTCGGCGAGGTTGGCGTGGATGGCGACGGCGACGATCTGGCGATCGTAACCTTTGGCAATGGCGTCTACCTCAGCCATCAGGCGCGCAAACCGCTGGAGGCCGACGGGATAAAAACCCGGATCATTGATACGCGCTGGTTGTCGCCGCTGCCCAAAGACGCGCTGACCCGGGCCGTAAGCGGTGCCAAGCGGATATTGATCGTCGATGAAACCCGGCATCACGGCGGCGTGGCCGAGGCCCTGATGGCCCATTTCCACGAAACCACTGATGTGCCGATGGCCCGTATTACCGCCGAAGACAGCTTTATCGCCACCGGCCCGGCCTATGCCGCGACCATGCCATCGAAAGACAGCATCGAGGCCGCAGCAAGATCCCTGATGGAGACGGGCAAATGAGGTCTGTGAAACAAACCGCTGTTGTCATCTGTCCGGGACGCGGCACCTATAACAAACCCGAATTGGGGGTTCTCGGCCGGCATTTTACCGACAAGGCCCTGCTGGCACATTTCGACGACATGCGCCGCGCGCAGGGTCAGGAAACCCTAAGCGAACTGGACGGCGCGCCCCGGTATTCCGTGGCAAAGCACACGCGCGGAGACAATGCCTCGGCCCTGATCTATTCCGCGACGCTGGGCGATTTTCGTGCCATTGATCCGGAAAAGGTCGACGTGGTGGCTGTGACCGGAAACTCGATGGGTTGGTATTCGGCCCTGGCCTGCGGGGGTGCCTTGACCGCCGAGGCTGGGTTCGAGGTGGTCAACACCATGGGAACACTCATGCAGCAGAGCCTGATAGGCGGCCAGTTGATCTATCCTTTCATGGATGCCGACTGGCAGCCGAACCCGGCACGCAAGGCCGAACTGCTGGCTCTGGTCGCTGAGATTGACGGCACTGGCGCGACCCTCACCCTGTCAATTGATCTGGGCGGGATGTTGGTTCTGGCCGGGGATGAAGCTGGGTTATCTGCCTTTGAAAACAAGGTGCCTGTGGTGCAGGAACGCTTTCCGATGCGGCTGGCCAATCACGCAGGGTTTCATTCACACCTGCAACGCCCAGTTGCCGAAGTCGGTCGCACCCGCCTTGCCGCAGATCTGTTCCGACAACCCAATCTGCCCATGATAGATGGCCGCGGTCAGATCTGGTGGCCCGGCGCCTGTGATCTGGACGCGCTTTGGGACTACACCTTGGGTCATCAGGTGACCGAAACCTATGATTTCACAAAGGCCGTATCACAAGCCGCGAAAGAGTTTGCACCCGATATGTTCATCGTCACTGGACCGGGAACCACACTGGGCGGAGCCGTCGCGCAGTGCCTGATCCTGAGCAATTGGGATAAGATGCAGGACAAAGCAAGCTTTCAGACCATCCAACGCGAAGAACCTTCGTTAATCTCGATGGGGATCGAGGATCAACGCACACGTGTGACCTGATCTTGCACTCCCTGGCGGTTCGCCGGGCGCAAACCGATCGATCGCGGATATTCCGCTCCACTCGGTGCACCGAGCCGTCTGTTCAGAGCCCACCCGAGCAAGCGCCTTGCTTTTCAATTCCACAATTCCGGAACGGAAAAAGATGACAGAGTGCTAGGCTTTAGACGGCAACCTGTTGTCCAATGCTATGGGTCATTTGGCACCTTCACGCAAATCTGGACTCTTTCGGTCAGGCATCTTGCAGACGAGCCAAAGGCCCAAACATCGAACGCGAAGCGTTTGATACCCATCGCTCATTTCTTTGGCTTAAATGGTGCCCGGGGGCGGAATCGAACCACCGACACGAGGATTTTCAATCCACTGCTCTACCCCTGAGCTACCCGGGCACGGGAACGACATTTGTCGTTGGGTGGAGGCGTTCTATGACTTGCTACCGGCAGTGTCCAGAGGCTTTTTTACATTTTTTCAGTGCGGTCGCATTGTATTGTGTTCGTCCGCCTCGGCCTCGGACTCAGGGTCGTCTTCGCGCTGAGACGGGACCGCGTAAGAGCCGTTCAGCCACTTGGCCAGATCAATGTCTGCGCAGCGTTTCGAACAGAACGGGCGGAACTTCTTTTGCGTTTCTTCTCCGCAGATCGGACAGCTCATTTCAGGATCTCTGCGACAGGTAACCGGCTGCGTTTGCGCTGCAACTCGAAATGCCCCAGAGGTGTCCATCCCGCCAGTATCGTCTCGTCCGGGTCCGACTTGAAGGCCGCACGCAGGGCGGATTCGAACCCTCGGCGGTCTTTCTTGGGCATCGGAGCCAGATCCAGTGTGATCTGCCCTGCCAGCCCGCGCACACGCAATGCACGTGGCAAAGCTTTGGCACAAGCGAAGTTGGCTTTTGTTCCGGCCGCCAGCGACGTATCCGCGCCTGTGTTCACGTCAACGGCCACCAATGCGCGGGTCGGTTCGATAAATAGATATCCGCCTCCGGGGAGAGGTTCGGAAATGCCACGGGCGACATCCAGCGCATCCAGCACACCATGAGTTCCAAAACTGCCGGTTTTCGTCACAACCTCGGCAGGATCGGTCCAGTCGCGCCATGCGAGGATATGCGGGCTGTCACCTTCGCTCAGCAATTCGACGTCGGAGCCCTCGTCCGTCATCACTTGTTCAGCTTGCGCAAGCATGGCCGAAATGTCGTCGGCAATGTCACCGGCATCCGCATCCATGCAGCAGGAGCGGAGGATCAACCCGTAGGGGCTGTCGCCCATTTGTTCATGCGCGATTTCAAGCAGTTGATCGCGCTTGTCTTCATCCTTGATGCTGCGCGAGATGTTCAGGCCCGGCGCGTCGGGTGTGACAATGGCAAAGCGGCTTTTAAACAGGATGCGGTTGGTTACAGGGATGGCCTTGCCGGGCTCGGCATATCCGCCCACCTGCACCAGAAGCGTGGCACCCGGCGCTAACCCTTTGACCTGTCGAAGAAAAGCCGGGCCGTCGGGTGTCGTCAGGAACATGCCGCCCTGCCCCTTGACCGGTCGATCGGCGCGGGCACGATAGATGGTGCCGGGTGCCGGCGCGTCGGCGGCAATCAGGAGATCATCAAGCTTTCCGTCGACCATCAATGCCGCGGCCTCGCGGCCTTGGATATGGTCCAGAACGATGGTGCGACCTTTCATGATGCCTCGCGATATAGTGGGTAGCCGATCCCTTGCAGCAAGGCGGCGGTCTCGGACAGGGGCAGCCCCACGATGCCAGTGAACGAGCCCGAAATCCATGGGATGAATGCGCCAGCAGGGCCCTGGATCGCGTAGGCCCCGGCTTTGCCCTGCCAATCACCGGTCGCCAGATAAGCGTTGATTTCAACGTCAGACAGGCGTTTGACCTTGACCTGCGAGACGACATCGCGTTGCAGGATGCGATCCCCGCGCCGAACGGCGACCGAAGTGATCACCCGGTGGCGGCGACCGGACAAAGCGTACAGGAACCCTGCGGCCTGACCTTCGTCCTCGGGCTTGCCCAGAATACGCCGCCCCAGTGCAACAGTCGTGTCCGCGCAAAGCGTGATGTCGTCGCTATCCGATTGAACTGCCTTTACTTTTTCACGCGTAATGCGGCTGCAATACGGAACAGGAAGCTCACCCTTCAGCGGTGTTTCGTCTATGTCAGGGGGGCGGATGGCGTCGGGCTGCACGCCAAGCTGCGCCAGCAGGTCCAGCCGCCTTGGGCTGCCCGATCCAAGGATAAACGCCATCTCGGCAGGCGTTATTTGAAGCGGTAGTTGATCCGACCCTTGGTCAGATCATAGGGGGTCATCTCGACCTGAACCTTGTCGCCGGCCAGAACACGGATGCGGTTCTTGCGCATCTTTCCTGCCGTATGTGCGATGATTTCATGGCCGTTTTCCAGCTCGACCCGAAACGTCGCATTAGGCAGGAGTTCCTTCACGACACCGGGAAATTCGAGCGTATCTTCCTTGGCCATGTTGTCTCCATCATTAGGTTGCGCCCGCAGAATCTGCGGGGATGTGCGCTTAAATGAGCCTATTTTTCCCTTATTTCAAGGGCGGATTCATCTAAAGGGTGGATAATGTGACCGTTTCGACTCGGGCGTCCTGCTCTGGCCAATGGGTCCGGTTCAGCACATGGCCATCGGCGCGGACCTCGGCGATGGCGGACAGGTCGACATCCGCATAGGTCCAGCCGGGCTGGTTCAGAGCGCCCTCGGCCAGCACTCCGGTGGCCGGAAACCCCTTGTCCGGCGGGCCGAAAACGCCGCCCATGCCGGTGTTCATGTCCACTGCCTCGGACCAGTCGTTGGCTCCGACCAGTGACGACATAACCGTAACGCATTGATTTTCCAATGCTCTTGACATTGCCCCGATGCGAACACGCCAATACCCTGACAGCGCTTCGGTGCAGGACGGTACAAGGATCATATCCGCATCGCTGAGTGCGCGGCCCAGCAGGGGAAACTCGCTGTCATAACAGATCAGAACACCGATTTTGCCCAGCGCGGTGTCGAACAGCTTGAGCGGACCACCCGGCGCGATGTCCCAGTCCTCGCGTTCAAAGCGGGTCATGATCTGCTTGTCCTGATGGTCGCGGCCACCGTCCGGTGCGTAGAACGCGGCGCGGTTCACCGGGCGGCCGGACCCATCCACAACCGGGGCCGATGCGCCCAGAATGTACGTTTTGTACGCACTTGCGAGGCGCGAGTGCAAATTTTGTACATCCTCGAACCGGTCCGAAACCGCGCGGATCGAGCGTTCGAGATCACCCGCCACCTCGGCACCATCGAGCGTCGACACCTCCATCGCGCCGTATTCGGGGAACACCAGCAGCCCGGCCCCCTGCCCGGCAGCTTCGGCAACCCATCGGTCCAGCTTGTCCTCGTACTGCGCCCAGCTGTCGAGCCAGTCGAGATCATATGCGGCGGTTGCGACTTTCATTGATGGGGTCCCCTTGAGTAACATTTTCGCTAGACACTGGTTGATACCGCCCCGGGCTGTATAGTTTGGTCGCACCACCAGATGCGCTAATGCGTCCTTTTTCCAACGAGGCACAGCGCGGCAACTGAACCGAGTTTTCTCCCTGGTCTCACTGAGCAACTAGCCTGTGTTAATTTAGCAGGAATCCACAGTGCTTTTTGAAAAACGCTCTCCTGTCGGAAGGTAAGTTGAAAATTCAAGCTCACCGCCTATTTCGAAAAACCGCCGAGTATCTTTCTTACCACAAAGATCCTTTTTGACAGAGTAAGCCAACTGTTGTTCCGCTGTTCTGCCATCCCTTGTCGGTTCAGTTTTGATGCGTTCAGGAACATTGACTGCAAGTGATACGACTTTACCGTCCGTTTTCGCTCCTCTCACAGAAACTCCTTGCCCCAGAGGCTTACCCGCAATTTTGTTGTATTCGTTGGTCACCAATGTTGCGAATGCACACCGCTCATTACCATCACAGCCTTCTATGGTTTCCCAAACCTCATCTCGACTTGGCCCCTGAGGGGTGCATGCTGCAAACGTTAATAAAACAAACAGTGCGGATGTTGCGCGATAAATCAAATCGTTGACTCCTATTTTCTTCATGCCCCAGCAATTCTGGTCCTTCAATTTGTTTCACGTTCTTCAATGCACTTAAACGCCAAATCAACAACCGGATTCCGCATTCTATGGCTGTTGGTTTTTGGGCACACTCACCAATATCGTCTTCATTCGCTGCCAACTAATAACGACAAAATTTTGGTCACAGCTCCCTGATCCAGAACTGCAACGGCTTCGGCGTTTCTCCCTCCTCCCCGATATCCTTCCACGAGAATTGGGCGATTGCGCCGGGTAAGGGCTTGTATCCGCGGGCGCGCCAGAAGGTGTCCAGCGGGCGGTAGTGGTCGGGGCGCAGGGGGTGGTCGGTGGGGCGTTGCACGCTGCAAAAGGCGCATTTGGCAAAGCCCAGATCGCGGGCGTGCCCCTCGCGCGTGTCGAAGAATTTGTGGCCGACGCCCTGCCCGCGATAGTCCGGCAGCAGGACGGATTCAGCGCAATAGAAGATCTGCGACAGGTCCAGCCCGGTGTCTGCGAAGGCCGCGGCGAAATCGTCGGCGTGGTCGGTCAGCGGCGCACCGGTCGAGGCGCCGATCAGGCGGTCGCCATCGAAGGCGCCGACCACGATGGCCTGGTCGCTGTCGCGGTAGGATTGCAGGTATTTGCGTTCGTATTCCAGATCGCCGTCATAGAGATAGGGCCAGGCGTGAAATACCCTGATCCGCAGGCGGGCGACATCATCCAGAGCGGCCCCGAGTGCCGCTCCGGTCAGGGGGCGGACGTCACTGACGTCAGCCATTCGAGACCTGTTTGGTCCAGTCTGCAAGGTTATAGAAAGTGGTGACGCGGGTGATCTTGCCGTCCCTGAGGTCAAAGAACGACCCGGCAGGCAGGCGGTAGGTCTGGCCGTGCGCGTCGGGCAGGCCCTCGTCGGTTTCCAGATAGGTGCCGTTGACGATGAACTCGGCCGCAGCGCGGGTGCCGCCCTGAGCCTCGAACACAACGATGTCGGTCAGGTTTTCGCGGTAGCAGCGGTTCATATGGGCGCAAAAGGCGGCGAACTTGTCCTTGCCGACGCGAATCTGGCCTTCGTTCACGTGATGGGCCACGTCATCGGACAGGCAGGCCAGCATGCCATCGACGTCACCGGCGTTGAAGGCATCGAAATAGGTTTTGACGGTCTGGTTCATGTCCCCTCCGTTGGTTCGCCCCAGCGGTCTTTCAGATGCTGAATGATCTGGTCGCGGGTCTGTCGGTAGTGATGTAGCTTTTGTTCGCGGGTCTCGCCCATCCCGGTAGGGTCCATTATTGGCCAATAATCGACATCGAGGTGAAAAACACGGGTCAGTTCCAGCGCCTGCCGCTGGCTGGCGGGTGAAAGCGCCACGACCAGATCGAACGAGCTGAGGTCGTCGCCCCATTCCTGCATCTCGTCGAAGGAGCGCGAGCGGTGGCGGGACAGTTCCACGCCGACCTCGTGGCAGACAGCGATGCTGAAGCCGTCGATTTCCAGATCGTTATGCACACCGGCGGACTGGACATAGGTGCCGGTGCCATAGAATTTCTTCATCAGCCCCTCGGCCATTGGGGACCGAACCGCGTTGTGGTCGCAACAGAACAAGACCGACTGCGGCAGAGGCTTCACGCGTCAGCCCCCAAAATGCAGAACGCAGATCAGCGTGAACAGGCGGCGGGCGGTGTCGGTGTCGACATCTGCCTTGCCTTCCAGCCGTTCCTGCAACACGCGGCTGCCTTCGTTGTGGATACCCCGGCGGGCCATGTCGATGGTTTCGATCTGGCTGGGCGGCAGCGATTTCACCGCGTCAAAATAGCTTTCGCAGATCTGGAAGTAATCCTTGACCACCTGCCGGAAGGGACCGAGCGACAGATGAAACTCGGCCGCTTTTTCGTTGGCCTCGGTTTCAATGTCGAAGACAAGCCGTTTGTCGCGGATCGAAAGCTGGAGGCGATAGGGGCCCTCGGGCACAACGCGGTCGTCGCGTTTGGGCAGCGAGAAGCTGTTTTCTTCCAGCAGATCATAGATGGCGACCTTGCGCTCCTGCTCGATCTCGGGCGTTGGCGGCGGCAGATTTCTATCATCCAGTTCGATATGCGAGATGCGGGTCATCTTTACAGTCACATTCCTTGCGTCAGCACAGACCTATAACAATGATATTCAACGGGCAACGCACAGAAACGCCATATGCGCCCGGTCTTTGCGTCATTTCAGCCATTCAGGCGGTTCAGGCGCGCGGTGACCGAGAGGCCATGCGCCTCGAGGCTTTCCGAGCGCGCCAGCTGTTCGGCGGCAGGGCCGATGGCACGCAGGGCTTCGGGGGTCATCTGGCTGAGCGTGGTGCGCTTGAGGAAGTCCATCACGCTGAGGCCCGACGAAAACCGTGCCGAGCGGGCGGTGGGCAACACGTGGTTGGGTCCACCGACGTAGTCGCCGATGGCTTCGGGTGTGTACTGACCCAGAAAGATGGCTCCGGCGTGGATGGTTTTTTTGCTCAACGCGCGCGGGTCGGCCACGCATAGTTCCAGATGTTCCGGGGCAATGCGGTTGGACAGGGCTGCGGCCTCGTCTAGGTTGCGCACAGTGATCACCGCGCCGTAGTCGCGCCAGCTGGCCCCGGCGATGGCACGGCGTTGCAGGGTTTCCAGCCGTTTTTCGACCGCCTGCGCGACGGACTGGCCGAATGCCGCGTCGTCAGTGATCAGGATCGACTGCGCGCTTTCGTCATGTTCGGCCTGGCTGAGCAGGTCCAGCGCAATCCAGTCAGGCTCATTGTCCTTGTCGGCGATGACCAGAATTTCCGAGGGGCCGGCAATCATGTCGATGCCGACCTTGCCAAAGACGCGCCGCTTGGCGGCGGCGACAAAGGCGTTGCCCGGTCCGGTGATCTTGTCGACCGGCGCGATGGTGTCGGTGCCATAGGCCAGCGCCGCCACGGCCTGCGCGCCACCGATGCGATAGACCTCGTCCACACCCGACAGCTGTGCCGCCAGCAGCACCAGCGGGTTCACCTGCCCGTCGGGCGTGGGCACCACGATTGCCAGCCGTTCCACACCGGCCACTTTGGCCGGGATGGCGTTCATCAGCACCGATGACGGGTACGATGCCAGCCCACCCGGCACGTAAAGCCCCGCGGCCGAGACGGCAGACCAGCGCCAGCCGAGTGTTGCGCCCGTCGCATCCGTCCATTCCTGATCCTCGGGCAATTGCCTTTCGTGATAGGCCCGGATACGGGAAGCAGCCAGTTCCAGCGCCGTGCGATCTTCGGCCCCGACCAGCGCCACCGCTTCTGCGATCTCCTGCGCGCTGAAGGCCAGCGTTTCGGGCGTCAGCGTCAGCCGGTCGAATTTGGCCGTCAGTTCGATAACCGCCGCATCGCCCCGGTTACGCACGTCGTCGATGATCTGCGCCACAACCGCATCCACATCCGGGCTGTCCTCGCGCTTGGCCGAGAGCAGGGTCCGGAAGGCGGGTTCGAAGTCGGGCGATTTGGTATCAAGGAAAACGGGCATGATCTGGCACTCCGGGCGTTGCGCATTGGGACATATCGCCCGGAGCGCGCGGCCTCAACCCTCAGCCCACGGGGTGCAGCGATTTGTGCATGGCAAAGCAGGACAGATCCCCGTGGCCGCAGCACCGGCCGGTAGCCTGCCAGCCGTGGCGCAGATAGAAATCCTGCGCGGTTTTTGTTGCCTCAAGCGAGGCTGAGGAACATCCCGCCGCGACCAGTTCCCGTTCCAGCCGATTCAAAACCGCCGCCCCCAGACCACAGCCCTTATGATCCGGGTCGATGTAAAGCAGAGTGATCTCTCCGGTTTCCAACAAACCGCCTACGGCGGCCACCTGCCCGGCCCGTTCAGCCAGCCAGATCTGCGATCCAGTTTTGATCCAGCCCCGGATCGAGGCCGGGTCCTTGTTATCGGTCCATTGCGCGATGGCCTGCGGGTCACCCTGATGATCGGCCCCGCAGAGCTGCGTGATCGAACGGATCAGAACCCGACTGATGTCGAAAACGTCGAAAACGGTGGCGCGACGCAGAGTGACACCTTCGGGCACCTTCGAAAACGCCTGAGATATGCCGCGCTTGTTCTGCATCTATTCGGGATGATACGGGGCCTGACCGGAGGGGGCCTGATAAGGGCGCGTGACGTCCTTGAGGGTGGCATCCAGCGCCTCGACCGTCAGGCGGATCGCGCCATCACCGGCCAGCGTCAGCAGGACATGGCCCGCGCCATCCTCGCCGGGTTCGAAAACGACCGACATCAGCGACATGATCATGTCGGTGTCACCGCGATCAATGCCCTGACTGGACACCGAGAGAACCGAACCGAAGACCAGCACCGACTGCACCCGTTCAAACGGGCGGTCGCGGCGGGCGGCGGCATCCTTGTCTTCCCAGCGAAAGCGGTTCAGCAGCAGGCCAAAGCGGCGCTGCGCCGGTTGCCACCTCATCTCGGTCACCGGAAACACGGCATCCTGCGCGAGGGTCGAGATCACCTGAAGGTCATCTGCATCCTCGGCCCCCAGATTTAGCGGCGCCTCGCGCCCGTCTTCAAAACTTGCGTCTGTCATTGGCCCTTGATCCGTTCAATCTTTGCACCCACGCCTTCCAGCTTGCGCACCACATGTTCATATCCGCGGTCCAGATGATAGACCCGGCTGACCGTTGTTTCCCCTTCTGCCGCAAGCCCTGCCAGAATCAGCGAGACCGAAGCCCGCAGGTCAGTCGCCATCACCGGTGCGCCTTTCAGTCGCTCGACGCCGGTCACCGTGGCGGTGCCACCATGCACCTCGATATGCGCGCCCATGCGCACCAGTTCGGGGGCGTGCATGAAACGGTTTTCGAAAATGCGTTCTTCGAGAACCGAGGTGCCCTCAGCCGTGCACATCAGGGCCATCATCTGCGCCTGCAGGTCGGTCGGGAAGCCGGGGAAAGGTTCAGTCACCACATCCACCGCGCGCACGCGCCCGTTTTTGCGGGCCACTTTCAGGCCGCCTGCGGTTTCCGAAACGCTGACACCTGCCGCATCCAGTTTGGCCGCAAAGGATTCGACCAGTGACATGCGACCGCCCAGCAGTTCGACCTCGCCACCGCAAATCGCCGGGGCCAGCATATAGGTGCCCAGCTCGATCCGGTCGGTGACAACCTGATGTGTGGCCCCGTGCAGCCGGTCGACGCCCTGAATTTCGATGGTCGGGGTACCTTCGCCGAAAATCTGGGCACCCATCTTGCGCAGGCATTCAACCAGATCGACGATCTCGGGCTCGCGCGCGGCGTTCTTGAGCACCGTGGTGCCCTTGGCCAGCGTGGCGGCCATGACGATGTTTTCGGTGGCCCCGACCGAGGCAAAGCGCATCTGATGCACGGCCCCTTTCAGACCACCCGGAGCCTTGGCGTGCAGATAGCCGTCCTTCAGCTCAATCTCGGCGCCCAGCGCCTCGAGCCCTTCGACATGCAGGTCCATCGGACGGGCGCCGATCGCACAACCGCCCGGCAGTGACACGACCGCCTGCCCGAACCGCGCCAGCAAGGGGCCCAGCACAAGATTAGACGCACGCATCTTGCGCACGATGTCATAATCGGCGGTCTGGCTGGTCAGGCTGTGGCTGGACATTGCAATCACCTGACCGTCTTGCAGCGACGACACCTCGGCCCCCAGCGATTGCAGCAGCGCAGTCATGGTCTTGATATCGCTCAGCCGCGGCGCATTGGTCAGCGTCAGCGGTTCTTCGCTTAACAATGTTGCGGGCATCAGCGTCAGGCACGCATTCTTGGCCCCCGCAATCGGTATCTGACCGTTCAGCGGGCCGTTGCCCGTTACCAGAATCGAATCCATCTGCTCTTATCCCTCGTCCTTGTCAGGCTTGTCCCCCGCGGCCGCGCGCGCCTTGGCCTGCGCCTTGCGACGCGTCATGTTGGCCTTGAGCGCCGCCTTCAGCCGCGCCTCGCGCGCATCGCCGGGTTTACCTTGTTTTTTGGGTGAATTTTTATCCGTCATGATCTTTCTCTACAGGAGGCGAAAAAAACCGTCCAGACACCCTTGCGCCGCGTTTCGTTTGAGTCTAATCACCCGCCCACAGCGCTGCTGTAGCTCAGAGGTAGAGCACTCCCTTGGTAAGGGAGAGGTCGAGAGTTCAATTCTCTCCAGCAGCACCATCCTTCATATTCCTGCGAAAAAGCGCGCTTTTATCCGGAAGGGTTTGGGCGTTCCGGCGTCTTTGGCCATTGGTGTGTCTGAGACTTTAGTGGTGCGCGTTTGGTTAATGGGAGGTTCGATACAGCCCGGAAGCGTCAAGCGCTGTGCGTGGTCGTACCACGCGCTTGGCAAAGGGGACCCGCTGCGCGCCCCCGTTGCATCCCTTGGGCCAGTGGCTCTTTCAGGGCATTGAACCCATTCCAGAGCCATAGATCGTTTCATGGCGGTCGGGCTTAGGTCATACCCAGCGCTTCTTTGTACATTTCGATGACGGCCTCTTGCTCGGCGATGTCATCCTTGTCCCTTTTTCTGAGCGAGATGATGCTGCGCAGGGCCTTTACGTCATAACCACGCGACTTGCTTTCGGCGTAGACCTCTTTGATCTGGTCGGCGATGTCTTTCTTTTCCATCTCAAGGCGCTCGATACGTTCCACAAACTGGCGCAGCTCGCCCGCGGTGACCTTGTAATTTGCTTCTGCTTCTTCAGACATGCTCATCTTTTTTGTTCCCGGTTATGGACCTGCAACCAGAAGAGGACAGCCTGCGGCCAGCGGTGAACGGCGGTAGCCCGATCAACGGGAGCACCTTCGATACGCGCCTGCCCCAGAGGCTGAAACCCTGGTGTGGAATGCCGGATACAGTGCTGCCGCCCGGGTCGCAAGCACCCAATGGGCTGGCGCACTTGTATGACCCCAACCGATCCGTTAAGCGCGTGATCAGGTCACGAGGATATGCGGGGAACCATGTTTGAATTCATCACCTGGGGCGGTGCAGCCCTGTCTGTGGCCGGGCTTGCCGGTCTGGTCTGGTGCATTCTTCGCGTGATGCGGGCGCGCAAGGCCGGTCTGTCGGATGACGAGCTGCGCGCGGTGGTTCAGGGGGTCTTGCCCTGGAACCTGGCCTCGCTGTTTCTGTCGGTGCTTGGATTGATGCTGGTCATCCTCGGGATTTCCCTTGGATGACCATCCGGTTCACACCGGCAAGTTATCAAACTGCGCTTCAATCGCATCTTCGCACAAGGCCGCATCCAGACGACGCAGGCGCGAAGGCACCTCCATCCCCTGCTGCCGCATCCGGTCAACAATCTTACTCACACTCGGCTGAAGCGCCAAACGCGTTTCCAGACCCGCGTTCACAAGCTTACGTTCAAGCTGCTCGGCTTCGGAATAAAGACCAGTCGGTGTCATAACTATCCTCCCAAGTGGCGCCAGTATCCCCAATATACGTAACGGGATTACGACCCGCAGATAATATCGTAGCCTTGTGCGGGAAATTGCCTGCCATGGTCGAAGTTTCGGCAATCTGACGCGGATAGGTTAAAGATTAAGCCAGGATTTCAGCGGTTGCTTTGACCGGCATCAAATTCAGGTTCGATATTGCATCACATTCCAATTCACATATATGATATGCGTGACCGAAACGGAGAAGATCATGACACCGAAAGTGAAAGCGTTTTTTGACGAGCAGACCTTTACGGTTTCCTACGTGGTTCATGAACCTCAGGGACGGGCCTGTGCCATCATCGACAGCGTACTGGATTTCGACCATGCCTCGGGGCGGACGTCGACAACCTCGGCGGACAAGATCATCGATTTTGTGCGCGCGCAGGACCTTAAGGTCGAGTGGATTTTGGAAAGCCATGTCCATGCCGACCACCTGTCGGCGGCCCCCTACCTGCAACAGGAGCTGGGCGGCAAGATCGGGATTGGCGATCAGATCGTCACCGTGCAGGACACGTTTGGCAAGGTTTTCAACGAAGGAACCGAATTTCAGCGCGATGGCAGCCAGTTTGACGCGCTGTTCAAGGAAGGCGACAGTTTTCACATCGGCCAGATGCGGGGCGACGTGCTGCACACCCCCGGCCATACACCGGCCTGCATGACCTATGTGATTGGCGATGCGGCATTTGTTGGTGACACGCTGTTCATGCCCGATTTCGGCACAGCGCGCTGCGATTTTCCCGGAGGATCGTCGGCCACGCTGTTCCAGTCGATCCAGAAGATACTGTCGCTGCCGGACAACACTCGCATCTATGTCGGGCATGATTACAAGGCCCCGGGCCGCGACGAATACGCGTGGGAGACGACGGTGGGTGAGCAGAAGGCGCTGAACGTCCATATCGGACAGGGGCGCAGCATCGAAGACTTCGTGGAAATGCGCGACGCGCGGGACGCCACGCTGGCCATGCCGCGCCTGATCCTGCCGTCTTTGCAGGTCAACATGCGGGCCGGTCAGATGCCCCCGGCGGATGAACAGGGCGATGTTTTCCTGAAACTGCCGGTCAACAAGCTGTGACGCGGGCACAACAAATCACAAAGGGAAATCCCACATGATTATAGAGTGGATCTGGGGGCTGTGCGGCGGTCTGGTGATCGGTCTGGCCGGGGCGGTTTACCTGCTGGGCAATGGCCGGATCATGGGCGCAAGCGGCATTCTGGGCGGCCTTGTCGATGGCAGCGCCAAGGGGAGCATGGCCGAAAAGCTGGCCTTTATTGCGGGGCTTGTCGGAATGCCCCTTCTTCTGCGCCCGTTGATCCTGCCCGAGGCCCAGACGCATCTTACCAGCAATCTGGGTGTTGTCATTCTGGCCGGGCTGCTGGTCGGTATCGGTACACGGATCGCCAATGGCTGTACCTCGGGGCACGGGGTGTGCGGGATCTCTCGGTTCTCGCTGCGCGGCATCGTGGCCACCGTTTTCTATATCCTTGCCGGGGGCGTCACCCTTGTGCTGCTGCGTCATGTGTTGGGAGTGATCTGATGCGCCTTTTCATTTCATTGATCGCCGGATCGCTGTTCGGCGCCGGGTTGCTGATTTCAGGCATGACAGACACCACAAAAGTTCAGGGCTGGCTGGATGTGTTTGGCAACTGGGATCCGACGCTGGCCTTTGTGATGGCCGGTGCCATCCTGCCGATGCTTGTGGCGTGGCGGATGACAACCGGACGGCAAAACGCCCTGACCGGCGGAGCCTTTCCACCCCCTGCAAAGCCCGAGGTTGATCGCAGGCTGATCGTGGGTTCGGTTCTGTTCGGGATGGGCTGGGGACTGGCCGGGCTGTGCCCCGGACCGGCAATGGCCTCGCTGAGCTATGGCGGGCTGGGCGGGCTGGTCTTTCTGGTTGCAATGGCGGCCGGGATGTTCGTGGCACCACCGCTGGGCGCGCAACTGGACAGGGCGGCAAACGCGGCCTAAGGAATTGGCATGGAGATTCGTCAGATTACCCCCCGCTATGCTGTCTCGCCGCAGATCACGGTCGAGGATGTTCCGGCCATCGCCGAGGCTGGCTTTGCCAAGGTGATCTGCAACCGGCCCAATGCCGAAGTTCCCCCGGCCATGCAATCCGACGCGATCGGCGAAGCGGTGCGGGCCGCCGGTATGGAATATGAGGTGCTGGAGCTGACCCACCAGACGATGACGCCTGAGAACGTGAAGCGGCAGCGCGACATGGCGGAAAACGGCAGTGGTCCTGTTCTGGCCTATTGCGCCTCGGGCACGCGGTGTTCGGTGGTTTGGGCGTTGGGCCAGTGCGACCACATGAGCACGGACGACATCCTGAGTGCGACCGGCAAAGCCGGGTATCAGCTGGACAATCTGCGCCCCATGCTGGACCAGATCCGCGGCACTAGCGGCTGAGCGTCACTCAGTATTGCTGCCAAGGTCCGTCGGCCCCAGCCCCGCAAGCTGCGTGATTTCCGCGACCATCCGTTCGGAATCGTTCACGATCAGATCGCTGTCTGTCAGATCTGACACCCCGGTCGGGACGGTCTGGGCGTGCGCATCATGCACAGTTGGTTCGACCGGATGATCCTGCGGTGGTGTTCCACTTTTGCTGGCGATGAAGTCCTGCGCGTCAGCGCCGGTCAGGGCTGGCAATGCAGCGGTTTCATTCAGCCGCACGGCGCGGAGACCACCGCATTGCCCTAGGCGACCGATACCCGCGCGTGTCCGGTCAATCGACAGAACCTCGGTCCGGTCCAGACGGGCCCCGCGCAACGGCAGAATGTCCCCGATCCGCAGTCCCGAGAGGTCGGACAGCGGCAACGACATGCGGCACAGCGCGGCGGTCAGTTCCGCCCGCATTACGCCCGAACACTGATCCATGCGCAGATCAGCCTTGTCCCCGTTATCTTCTGCTTCATCCGAGGCGGCGGGATGTTCAGGCAGAAACACAGATATGCGGCCCTGCTGCTCTCCGTTTGCGAGATCGACGGTCAGTTCGAAAATGCGATACACCTCTTCCGTCATCGCCAGCGACAGGGTGCGCAAATCCTTGGCGCGCGAGGTAAATTCCAGCCCTGCAAGGCAAATCTGATCGCTTGAGGCGTCGAACAAAGCGGCGGAACCGGTCAACGCGGCTTCGATCAAGGGGGCCACGATGGCGGCGTCGGTATCAGTAAACGTGCGTGCGCCGGGATCACCGGACAGGACCTGACCAATGGTCTGGGCCTGAACAATGGCCGAGACCGCATTCGGGTTGAGACAGGTCGCGGCGCGGCCTTCGGGGCCGTCAAACACCAGCAGCAGCCAATCCTGCCCCGCGGCGTCCCCCGGCACCTCCTGCGACTGGTTGGATTGCTTTGCCCCGATAATTGCCAGAGGTAGGTTCAGCCGGTCGCCCGCCGCCCTTGCGAACCCAAGGCGCAGCGCCCGCAGAACCGAGCGCGGGCGATCCCCCAGATCCTTTTGCCCGACGGACAGTTTGCGCGCCAACGCGGCATTGACATCTTGTGACATGACGCCCGATCACCAATTGTTCCAGAACCTGGCAACCGGTTTACACCCTCGGGCGTTACCAAGTTCTTTATGGCCGCGTCACTGCGCCGCCTGCTGGTAGGCCTGCGGCAGGCTGATCCGGAAGGCCGCGCCGCCCTGCCCCGGCAGATAGGTGATCTCACCCCCCAGCCGCTGCATGATTTCGCGGCAGATGGCCAGACCAAGCCCCGCTCCGCCAGCCTTGTCGCCGCCCACGCGGGCAAATTTCTCAAACACCATCGAACGCGCGCCCGGTGGGATGCCGCTGCCATTGTCGATGAAGTCGACGATGACCCGCCCGCCAACATCATGGGCAGAAATGACCAGCACCGGATCGTCCGCGTCGCAGTATTTCTGCGCATTCGAGATCAGGTTGATGAACACCTGTCCCAACCGATCCAGATCCGTATGCAGAAAGATGCGCTCGGCCGCGCGGGTCCGGCGGACAGTGATCTTTCGGTCCGCCCCGGCCAGAGCGCTGGGCACGGCGCGGTCCAGGACCGAGCGCAGGCTGTCATCGCTGAGATTGAGGCTGACCTGCCCGTTTTCAAGCACGCTCAGATCCAGCAGATCATCGAGCAGCCGGGTCAGGCGCAGGGCTTCGTCATGAATGATCGCGGCATAGCGGGTCTGCTCCTGGCGGCTGAGGCCATCGGTGTCGCGCATGATTTCCGAAAACGCCCGGATCGAGGTCATCGGCGTGCGCAATTCATGACTGACCTGAGTCAGAAAGCTGTCCTTCTGTTCGGAAATCTGGGTGAGCTTGGCGTTAGCCTCGCGCAGCTGGCGTGCGGTTCGGCTGAGTTCGGAGGACTTTTCCTCGAGCTGGCCGGAATATTCCAGCAACTGCGCGGATTCGTCGGCCACGGCCAGCAGATCCTCGACCGAGACCGACGATCCGCCCACGATCTGGCCGATCATCGCATGGGCCATGGCCGCGCCGACCGAGCCGCTGAGCTCGCGTTCCAGACGGTTGAGAAAGCCCGGCGTCGGTTCCGGCAGGTGCGAACGGCCACCCTGTTTTTGCGCCTCGGCCTGAAAGAATTCCTGTGTGGGGCCGGTGCCCAGAATGCGCTGCGTCATGATCATCAGGTCTTCGCTTTGCGCCACTGACCCGGACCAACCGCGCGGCGCGACCGAGTGATCGAAGACGTTGACGAACTGCGCCCCTTGCAACCGTTCCAATGGGCTGGGAAAGCTGAGCAGGGACGCGACGCAGAAGGCAAGCGTGTTCAGGGACAAGGACCACATCACCGTATGCACCATCGGATCGATCCCCTCGATCCCGAACAGGGCATGAGGGCGCAGCCAGCCGAGACCGAACAAGCCGTTTTGCAGCACGGTTTCGGGCATCCACGCCCCGCCCATTCCCGGCAGCAGCAGGGTGTAAATCCACAGCACAAAGCCGACGGTCAGCCCGATCAGCGCCCCGGTCCGGGTCGCCCTGCGCCAGAACAGCCCCCCGACCAACGCTGGCAGAATCTGCGAGATACCGGCAAAGGCGATCAACCCGATCGAGGCCAGCGCCGCACCGCCACCGGACAGCCGGTAGTAGAAAAAGCCCAGCGCAATGATGGCGGCAATGGAAACTCGGCGTGCCATAAGAACAATGTTGCGCACATCGCCCGATACCGAGCCGGTGCCTTCCTGCGTGTTCAGCCAGATGGGCATGACCACATGGTTCGACACCATTGTCGACAGGGCCATCGCACTGACGATGACCATCGAGGTTGCCGAGGAAAACCCGCCGATGAAGGACAGCATTGCCAGCCAGTCATTGCCTTGGGACAGCGGCACGGTCAGCACGAACAGGTCGGGGTTGGCGCCCTGGGGCAGCAGGTCGAGACCGACTACGGCGATGGGCACGACAAACAGGCTCATGAACAGCAGGTAGAGCGGGAAAGCCCAGGCAGCGGTTCTGAGATGGCCTTCGTCATCGTTTTCCACCACCATCACCTGAAACATCCGGGGCAGGCAGATAAAGGCGGCGGCGGACAGAAAGATGAACGTCGTCCAACGCCCGGCATCGACATTCCACTGGCCGATTTCCGAGGCGTCGATCCGGTCCATCATCGGGCCAATGCCGCCCGCGATCCCCCACACCACGAAAACGCCCACGGCGATCAGCGCAAACAGTTTGACAACGGCCTCGACCGCGATGGCCGTGACCACGCCATGATGACGTTCGTTCACGTCCAGATTGCGGGTGCCGAACAGGATGGCAAACACGGCCAGACCAGCCGCGACCCAAAACACGCTGGACCCTTCGCGGTAGAGGCCTGATGGGTCAGCCTCGGCAAAGATCGAGAAGGACAGGGTAATCGACTGCAGTTGCAGCGCGATATAGGGCGTGCCGCCGAGCACCGCCAGAATGGTCACGCAGACCGCCAGCGTGTTCGACTTGCCATACCGGGACGACAGCAGGTCGGCGATCGAGGTGACCCGCTGGCTGCGCCCGACGCGCACCAGCTTGCGCAGCCCCCACCACCAGCCGACCATCACCAGCGTCGGACCGAGGTAGATGGTGACAAATTCCAGCCCCGACCGCGCTGCGTTGCCCACCGCGCCATAAAATGTCCAGGCGGTGCAATAGATCGACAGGGACAAAGTGTAGATCACGGGCGAACGCAACCATTTGCCACGCCCGGCCGCAGCCATGCGATCCGCGGCGAAGGCCACCGCGAACAGGAACACGACATAGCCAAGGCAAACCAGAATCAGAATATTTATGGTGGCCATCACTCAGCGCCCGTGTCCGATCCTTCGCGCGCGGCCATGCGGCGGGCGGCCAGCCCAAAGACAAACCCGGCCAGGATCAGCGCGCCCCAGCAGAGGAATATGTAATACATCGCCGAAGACAAGGGCACAGCCGCATCCCCGCCGGACGGGTCCGGCCACAGCAACGGAAGCGCCAGCAGCGCCGCACCCAGAAAGGGCAAAATCCGGGCGGCATCCGTCAACCTGTGACGACGATAGCTTTGTCGTTCCAGAAAAAGCGAGGGGCGTGTGCCCGGTGGTTTGGTCTTGTTGCCCTCGCCGGACATCATAAGCGCGTCGCCTGCGCGTGAAGATCACGCACCGCTGTCAGAACTTCGGCATTGGAAAACGGTTTGGTCATGAAGCGGCTGACGCCTGCGTTTTCGGCCATTTCCCGGTCGCGCGACTGACCCCGTGCGGTCAGCATCAGAACCGGCAAGCCTGCCAGTTCCTCCATTTTTCTGAGTTCCCGCAGGATATCCATGCCGTTCTTGCCCGGCAGCATGACATCCAGAATGACCAGATCGGGCTGCGCCCCCTGGATCACCTGAACCGCATCCGTTCCGTCGCCATGCGTTTCGACCTGCCATCCCTCGCGCGACAGCAGGAACCGGATAGCCTCGGCGATGTTCGGTTCGTCCTCAATCAGCAGAACCTTTCGGCTCATATGTTCAGTTCCTCCCATAACCGGTCTTCCATCCCGAGACCGGTTCCCGCCAGATTAAGCGGTCTGTCATGAACGTGTCAAAAACCTTCGCTCAAAATCGACGGCTCGCGCCGGGCTTTGCAATCGCGGTTTGGGCAGACACGGCAATTTGGCCCGACCTGAGTGACCGGCACCCCGTCTGACGGGTCCCTGACCGGGCGCACCACCATGACCGAGCGATAAGCCGGGTCCTGATCGTATCCCGACACCGCATGCGGCCAGGCATAAGCGACGCAGTCGAACACGGCCGAGGACCTTCCGGTCAGGACGACCTGCTTGCGCACCGGCACCAGCGGACGGCTGAGGGCCGTGAACAGCGGCCAGAGCGGGCAGACATCGCCGTGTCGGGGCAAGGTAAACCCCTGAATCGGCTTGAGAAACAGGATACTTCCGGACGCGTCGCACAGTACCATGCCGACCGGTTGTGACAGGATGCCATCTGGCAGAAAGGCCAGGCGCCTGAGGACGGTGGCAAAATCAACCGAGAACCGCTGCGCCAGTTCGATGGGGTTCGGATCACCCTGCTGAACAACCGCTTTGACGGCCTCCAGCGGCAGCGCCTGCGCGTCTGCGCGATAGATCCTGAGAACTTCGCGCGCGACGGTGCGCGCCGCCGAGGTATTGAGCCCGCTCAGGTCAACCGCGTCCACATCACCCCCGTCTTCCAGTTCGGAAATCGTGTAGGCGCGGGCTTCAAAGAAGGCTTCGACCTCTTCCAGGGGAACGGCACGCGGATCAACCGCCGAGTCGCTTTCGTCGAGGAAGGTCACCAGCGCCTTGGAACTGCCTGCCAGCCGTTCGGCATCCTGATGCAGGTTCTTGTGGAAACGCTCGCGCCATTCGGCCTCGATATCTTGGGTATCCGCTAGGATCGCGGCGGTCGAGCGTATGGCGGCGGCGGTTGACAGAACCTCGTGCATCGACGCGGCCAATTGCGGGTCGTGCGTAAGGCGGTCGGACAGGGTTTCGACGTTCCGCTCCAAAGACACGACACGGCGATGCATTTGCGCCAGAACACCGGCCCAGCCGGGAAAGCGCCCGGCGAACTCCTCGAGCCCGTCAATCTCGGCCTTCTGCCCGACCGCATCCTCGGCCGCCTCGCGCAGGGCGGAAACCAGAGTTGCCTCGATCCCCTGTGTCAGGACCGAAGGTTCAATGCCCAGCGCCGCCGCGATATCGACCAGCAACTTGCCCCCGATCCTGCGGCGATTGTGTTCGATCAGGTTCAGATAAGACGCCGATACTCCGGCCTGCCGCGCCAGTTCCGCCTGCCGCAGCCCGGCAATCTGCCGTCTTTCGCGAATGCGACTGCCTGTCAACGTGTCGCGCATGCTTACTTTCCCTGAATTCAGACCCGTCGAATTTCACGCTCGTTTTCAGATTATAGCATCTGTTTCCGCAGGTTAATCATTTCTTTTCAGATGACATTTACAACTTTAACAACTTGGCGCTGACCACAGCATCGGTTTCGGGCTTCAATCTGGCGCAAGACATCGCATCCCCCCTTCATTTTCGCGCGCTTTCCCGGCACCATACACGCATGAGCGACCCCGCCTTTGAATATGCGCCGATCGGGCTTGTTGAGCTGGAAAACCGGATCATCCGGCGCTGCAACCTGCAATTTGCCCGCACCTTTGGCGGAGAAGAGAACGACTATCGCAACATGCCGCTGTTGCACCTTTACCCTTCGGTCGCGGATTGGGAGAGGATTGGCGAACGCAGCCTGCAGGTGATGCGCGGCACCGGATATTACACGGATGAACGCGTCATGCGCCGCCGCAGCGGCGACCTGTTCTGGTGCCGCGCCCGGGGCCGGTCGCTGACGCCCGACGACCCGTTCCGCCACGGTATCTGGAGCTTTTCCGACATATCCGAGGAACGACCGCTGGTTGAGCTGACCATCCGTGAACGCGAAGTGGCCATCCTGTCCTGCCGCGGCCTGTCGGCCAAGGAAATCGGAGCAGAGCTGGGCCTGAGTTACCGCACAATCGAGGCTTACCGCGCCCGTTTGCTTGAAAAATTCGGCGCACGAAAGCTGTCTGAACTGGTCGCCAAATTATCGGGGATGCCCCTGTGACCCGTCCGACCCTTTAAATTACGCGTGAAACGCATGCCAGATGGTGCGAGTCGGCGCTTTTCATGCACCGCCGCTTAGCCTATAACCCTGCGTAATTTGATCAGAGCCCGCAAGAAACAGACGGGCCAAAGGGGAACCGTCGAGGATACTCATGACAGACACCAAACACGAAGCGGATGTGGCATTCATCAAGGCTCTGGCCGAGTTGCTGCGCGAAAACGATCTGACCGAGTTGCAGGTCAAACGCGAATATGGCGAAGAAGACAGCCTGAACGTGCGCGTCAGCCGTATGACACAGACCGTGGCCGCTCCGGTTCAGATGGCTGTTCCTGCGGCAGCGCCCGCCCCTGCTGCGGCACCGGCTGCGGCCCCCGCGGCGGCCCCTGCTGCCGCCGAAGATCCGGCCAGCCATCCGGGCGCTGTCACCTCGCCCATGGTGGGCACGGTCTATATGCAGCCGGAACCCGGCGCGCCCGCGTTCATTTCCGTCGGCGCGACAGTGTCTGAAGGCGACACGCTGCTGATCGTCGAAGCGATGAAGACCATGAACCACATCCACGCCCCCAAATCGGGCACCGTCAAGCGCGTGCTGGTGGGCGATGGCGACGCTGTTGAGTTCGGCACCCCTCTGGTCATCATCGAGTAAGGCGGGCCCATGTTCGACAAGATCCTGATTGCCAACCGAGGCGAGATCGCCCTGCGCGTCATCCGCGCCGCGCGCGAGATGGGGATAAAAACGGTTGCCGTCCATTCCACCGCCGACAGCGACGCGATGCATGTGCGCATGGCGGACGAATCGGTCTGCATCGGCCCCCCGCCCAGCCCGCAAAGCTATCTGTCGGTGCCCGCGATCATTTCGGCCTGTGAGATCACCGGCGCGCAGGCGATCCATCCCGGCTATGGCTTTTTGTCCGAAAACGCCGAGTTCGTGCAGATCGTCGAAGATCATGGCATCACGTTCATCGGCCCCACCGCGGAACATATCCGCGTCATGGGCGACAAGATCACCGCCAAGGACACGATGAAGGCGCTGGGTGTGCCTTGCGTTCCCGGTTCGGACGGTGGCGTTCCCACGCTGGCCGACGCCAAGCGCATCGGTGAGGAATTCGGCTATCCCGTCATCATCAAGGCCACGGCTGGCGGCGGTGGGCGCGGCATGAAAGTCGCGATGAACGCGAACGAGATGGAAAGCGCCTTCATGACCGCACGCGCCGAAGGCAAGGCCGCCTTTGGCAATGACGAGGTCTATATCGAGAAATATCTGACCACGCCGCGCCATATCGAGATTCAGGTCTTTGGCGACGGCAAGGGCAATGCGGTGCATCTGGGCGAGCGCGATTGTTCGTTGCAGCGCCGTCACCAGAAGGTCTTTGAAGAGGCCCCCGGCCCCTGCATTACCGCCGAAGAGCGCGCCCGGATCGGCAAGATCTGCGCCGACGCGGTGGCCAAGATCAACTATATCGGCGCTGGCACCATCGAGTTCCTGTATGAAAAGGGCGAGTTCTATTTCATCGAAATGAACACCCGCCTGCAGGTGGAACACCCTGTCACCGAAGGAATTTTCGGCGTCGATCTGGTGCGCGAGCAAATCCTTGTCGCAGCGGGTGAACCGATGTCATTCGGTCAGGACGATCTGAAGATCAACGGCCACGCCATCGAGGTTCGGATCAACGCAGAAAAGCTGCCGAACTTTTCGCCCTGCCCCGGCAAGATCACGGCCTATCACGCGCCGGGCGGTTTGGGCGTGCGGATGGACTCGGCACTTTATGACGGCTATTCGATCCCGCCCTATTACGACTCGCTGATTGGCAAGCTGATCGTGCAGGGCCGCGACCGGGCCGAGGCGCTGGCGCGTCTGCAACGCGCGCTGGGAGAGTTGATCGTCGACGGTATCGACACCACCGTGCCCCTGTTCCACGCCCTGTTGCAGGAGCCCGATCTGCACAGCGGCGAGTACAACATCCACTGGCTGGAGCGCTGGCTTGCGGAGAACATGGAAAAATAAGGGCCAAGTGCCAGAGGGCCCGCGCCCTCTGGTCGCCCTATCACCGGCATGAGCCTGACCCCCGAACTGCTGCTGCACGGGTATTCCATCGGTATTTTCCCGATGGCCGAACACCGCGACGATCCTGAACTGTTCTGGGTTGATCCCAAGTTTCGCGGGATATTTCCGCTGGACGGGTTCCACATCTCGCGCAGCCTTGCGCGCCGCATCCGGAACTGCGGGTTCGAGATTTCAATCAATCGGGATTTCTCCGGCGTTGTTGATGGGTGCGCTGACCGGTCCGACACCTGGATCAACGCGGAACTGCACGCCCTTTATCGCCAGTTGCACCAATCCGGTCATGCGCATTCACTGGAAGTCTGGGACGGAGCGGCGCTGGTGGGCGGCGTATATGGTGTGACGCTGGGGGCCGCGTTCTTTGGCGAAAGCATGTTTTCGCGCCGCACGGATGCCTCGAAAATCGCGCTCGCCTATCTTGTGGACCGTTTGCGGCAAACCTGCTTTCACCTGTTTGACACGCAGTTCCTGACCGCGCATCTGGCGTCCCTTGGGGCGATCGAAATCCCGCGTGGTGCCTACAAGCAAGAACTGGAAGAAGCCCTGAACCAGAGCGCTGACTTTGCCGCGCCGATCACTCAGTCCGCAGAAGGCGTGATACAACGGATGACCCAAACGTCATACCGCGCGTGATCCAGCGCATTCAGCGCCGGAGAGGTCGCAATCATCCAGCCGTCAAACAGCTGATCCGCTTTGCCCGTTTCCCAAATGGTCAGATAGGCGAAGGCATCGCCTGTCGGGTTATCCACCGGATACCGGCAATCCCCCAGCGCCACATCCAGCCCGAAAACAGCTTCGGTCTGACCTGTCTGCAATTCGATATCAACCGTCTGGCCACTGACTTTGTCGAGCCCGCGCAGCATGGCGCCGGGGCCAGAGTTGACTTTCTGCTGCGCGGCGGCGCCGGTTCCAGCCAGCAACAGGGCAATCAGGGCGGCGCGCATCATTCGCCGCCATCTCCGGCTACGAACTTGACCAGCAGCGAGATTAGGCTGACCGCACCCTGGGTATCCTGAATCTCGTCTCCGGGTTCAAAAAAGAAGGGCGAACCGCCAGGCATGACTTCGACAAAGTTTCCACCCAACAGCCCTTCGGACGAGATCACGATGGCGCTGTCATCGGGTACAAGAACGCCTTCGGCAACAGAGAATGTCGTGTCGGCACGATAGGTGTCCGGGTTCAGCTTGACCCCGGTAACGGTGCCGATTTTCACACCGGCAAGACGGACATCCGTGCCGACGCCAACCCCTTCCAGCGACCGGAACGAGGCGCCCAACTCATAGCCCGCAGCACCTTGCGACAGGCCGGTTGATTGGCTGGCATAGACGCCAAACGCAATGGCACCGGCCAAAACGACGCCTCCGACAAGAACTTCGGTCCAGTTATGGGTCGACATCTTCGCCTCGTTTATTCCGGGCTCCAGGCCTCGTAATCCCTGCGCTCAACCGGCTTGGCCCGCCGCAGCGACCCGGCAGGCGCATAGGCCAGCGCCGTACCTGTCAGGTTCTCCTGATGCGGTTTTTCCCAGGCTTTGTGCGGCAGTGGTTTGTCGGTCGGGGGTTCGTCCCAGGTGCGGTGCAACCAGCCGTGCCATTCGGGGTCAACCCGGCTGGCTTCGGCCTCGCCATTGAAAATCACCCAGCGCCTGCTGTCGTCGGCGGTGCGATAAAACACATTGCCTTCATTGTCTTCGCCCACTTTCACACCCTTGCGCGCCGTATAAAGCTGCGTGTTCAGTGTTGACCCGTTCCACCAGGTCACGGCTCGTAAAAGACTGTTCAGGATTCCCATCGGCTGCCTCCGGCATTTCGGTCGAGAGAAGGTATGGACCAAAGGCTCGCCAAGGTCCAGTGCCCCTTGGGCTTCCAGTGTTACTGCCGCAGGATGGCGGTCACTTCGATCTCGATCCGGTACTTCGGATCAATCAAACCGCATTCGATCATCGTCGCAGCCGGTGGATTGGCGCCAAACGTCTCGGCCAGAACCGGCCAGCACTGCGCGAACTCAT
Organism: Ruegeria sp. BH8; assembly: GCF_056538065.1. NCBI lineage: Bacteria > Pseudomonadati > Pseudomonadota > Alphaproteobacteria > Rhodobacterales > Roseobacteraceae > Ruegeria > Ruegeria sp. BH8. Next base: position 36,264 of record NZ_JBQFSP010000011.1, read on the forward strand.
TGCGGTCCGGCAACATGTAGGTGACCCGAACCACATCTTCAAAACCCGCGCCCGCCTCAGCCAGTGCCTTGCCGATGATGTCCAGCGCTGACCGGCATTGCGCCACCACGTCGTCGCCCTGCCCGACGGTCCCGGCGACATGAACCCAGCCGCCCGCAACCACCGCACGGCAATAGCCGACTTTCGCCTCAAACTCACCGCCCGAAGAAATGCGCTTCACTGTCATAACCCGTCACCTTTGTTGTTCGAAAGCTTGCTTAAGCTCCCGCTGCCTGATTGCGCATGCCTTCGCGTACGAGCGACGGATCCCCAGCTTCATCTGGCTATAAATATCCCGGGGGAGATGCCCGAAGGGCAGCGGGGGCAGAGCCCCCTGAACCTGTTCAACTGAAGTCCCGCCGCCGCGAAATGACCGGCCTCAACCCGCCGAGGCCGATTCCTTGGCCGCATCGGCATAGATGAACAGCGGCTGCGCGTCGGACATCACCGCCTCTTCGTTCACCACAACTTCGCTGACATTTTTCATGCCCGGCAGTTCGAACATGGTGTCCAGCAGGATATCCTCGAGAATTGACCGCAGGCCGCGCGCACCGGTTTTGCGCTCGATGGCTTTCTTGGCAATCGCCTTCAGCGCGTCATCGGTAAAGCCCAACTCAACATCTTCCAGCTCGAACAGGCGCTGGTATTGCTTGACCAGGGCGTTCTTCGGCTTGGTCAGGATGGTGACCAGTGCTTCCTCGTCCAAATCCTCCAGCGTTGCCAGAACCGGCAGACGACCGACGAATTCGGGGATCAGGCCAAATTTCAGCAGATCTTCAGGTTCCAGATCCTTGAAGATCTCGCCCACGCCGCGCTCGTCATTGTCACGCACATCGGCGCCAAAACCCATGGCCGAGCCCTTGCCGCGTTGTGCAATGATCCTGTCCAGACCCGCAAAAGCGCCGCCACAGATGAACAGGATGTTCGTGGTGTCCACCTGCAGGAATTCCTGCTGCGGGTGTTTGCGGCCGCCCTGCGGCGGAACGCTGGCCACGGTGCCTTCCATCAGTTTCAGCAGCGCCTGCTGTACGCCTTCACCGGACACGTCGCGCGTGATCGACGGGTTCTCGGATTTGCGGGTGATCTTGTCGACCTCGTCGATATAGACGATGCCGCGCTGCGCGCGTTCGACATTGTATTCGCTGGCCTGCAACAGCTTGAGAATGATGTTTTCCACATCCTCGCCCACGTAACCGGCTTCGGTCAGCGTGGTGGCATCGGCCATGGTAAAGGGAACATCCAGTATCCGGGCCAGCGTCTGCGCAAGCAGCGTCTTGCCACAGCCGGTGGGGCCGATCAGCAGGATATTGGACTTCGCCAGTTCTATATCATTGCCCGCTTTCTGGGCGTGGTTCAGACGTTTGTAGTGGTTGTGGACCGCGACCGACAGGACGCGTTTTGCGGTGGCTTGACCGATCACATAATCGTCCAGCACCTCACAGATATCCTTGGGCGTCGGAACGCCGTCCGAAGATTTCAGCCCGCTGGCCTTTGTCTCTTCGCGGATGATGTCCATGCAAAGTTCGACACATTCATCACAGATGAAAACGGTCGGGCCTGCGATCAGCTTGCGCACCTCATGCTGGCTTTTGCCGCAGAAGCTGCAGTAGAGCGTGTTTTTCCCGTCACCGCCTGAATTCGTCGCCATGATCTACCTTTCGGGCCTCATCCCAGCACCCCCGGCGGGAATGCGTTTTCGCCTGTTCGTGCAGCTTAGGCCAGCGCTTTGGCCGCTACAATCTCAAAATGGTTCCTGCACTGGTGGTGCAGGCTCCGAAACTCAGACCTCATCCGCGTCCATTTTTGCGCGGTTTTCCACGATCTCGTCGATGTGACCCCATTCCTTGGCCTCTTCCGGGCTCATGAAATTGTCACGGTCCAGCGCTTTTTCAACCGCCTTTTTTGTCTGCCCGGTATGACGCACATAGATATCATAAAGGCGATCCTTGAGCTTTTGCGTCTCGGCTGCGTGGATCATGATATCGCTGGCCTGACCCTGATATCCGCCGCTGGGCTGGTGCACCATGATCCGGCTGTTGGGCAGCGAAAAGCGCATCCCTTTCTCGCCGCCGGCCAGCAGAACCGATCCCATCGAGGCCGCCTGACCGATCACCAACGTGGAACATTTCGGCTTGATATACTGCATTGTATCGTAAATCGACAAACCGCTGGTCACCACGCCACCGGGCGAGTTGATGTAGATCGAGATTTCCTTGTTGGGGTTTTCCGCCTCAAGGTGCAGCAGCTGCGCCACAATCAGATGGCTCATGCCATCGTGAATCGGGCCGTTGATGAAGATGATCCGCTCTTTCAGCAGGCGGGAGAAAATATCATACGCGCGCTCGCCCCGGCTGGTCTGTTCAACGACCATGGGAACAAGCGTATTCATGTAGGTATCTACGGGATCGAACATTCGTAACCTGCCTGTTTTGCTGTGGATCGGGACATTATCCCAACAAGTGTTACCTGAGTCTTAGTGTTGGCTCCGGGGGGCTGCAAGGGGGTGTCGGTGAGAACGCGGAATGAATGTGGATCGCCGTCAATAAGATTGTCACACCTGCCGCTGTCCCGCAGCAGCACCCTATCCATGATTGCGCCCCGCTAAAGGGGCTGCGGGGAAAACGGCTGCGGGTTCCCCTTTTTTCATCACGGTTTTTTGATTCATACATATAGCAATAATTGATCGAAACATGTACTGAAGTGGCTCGCAGGCGACGAGCTTTACGTTACGGAAACTACGCCCGGTCAACGGGTTCACAAGGAACACATTCGATGGCACTTCCACAGCTGTCTCAGGACATGTCGCAACACGACCTGGATCGTATGGTCGATAATGCGACACGCGCGTCCAACTTCCTCAAGGCAATCAGTCACGAAGGCCGGCTGATGATCCTGTGTCACCTGGTGTCCGGTGAGAAATCTGTTACCGAGTTGGAAGAGCTGTTGTCCGCCAGACAAGCCGCTGTTTCGCAACAGCTTTCCCGCCTGCGTCTGGAGGGGCTTGTGATACCGCGCAGAGAGGGCAAAACCATCTTCTACCGGTTGGCCGATGACCGCCCGCGCCGGATGCTTGAAGTGGTGTACGAGCTGTTCTGCGGTGAGGACAAAGGCTAGCTCTGGCTTGGTGTCGAGAAAGGTGCTACCGAATCCGTATCGAGCACTGAGGAGACACACATGATCCGCGTAATTCTGATTGGCCTGAGCCTGTTTGCACTGACCGCCTGCGAAACCGCCAAAGGCGCGGGCAAAGATATCGAAAAGGCCGGGGATGCAATCCAGAACGCAGCTTCGGACGTGCAGGAAAGCCTGTAAGCGCGCTTATCTTGCGGGCGAGCCAGACATTAACGCAATATATGGTTGAAGATTGCGCCCACACGCAGTAGTCTAGCCCTACAGGTGCATAGACGCGGCATTGCATATCTGACACTAAATCGGGGCTCTTTCGCGCACGCAGAAGAGCCCCGTTCCCGTTCGGCAGGGGTGAGTGGTAGCCTGTATGAAACCGAATTTCGGCATAAGAAAAGGCGTCAGGTGCGCAGACGCGGTCTTTGCATGTACCCTTACGGATACGCCCTGACGCCTTACCGGGTCGACGTACCCCGAGGAGCACTCCGATCCAGTCGCCCCAGCCCCCTGAGAGACTGCAGCCGCCGCTTTGTCCCCTAAGGTTCATCGCGACATGCATTGGCCGTCTGAGAAGATGGCCACCCGACCTGGGTCTGAGACCCATATCTGGCTGATCACCCACCGGTAAGCCTTTGCAGTTAAACGCAAATCCTAAGATCCACCTTCCTCTGCCCAGACCCCCTTGGCCTTTGCGTCCCGCCCCGGTTCCGAAGACCCTGTGCGGTGAGATGACTGTTGCACCACGCCCTGCATCCGACAAGAAAATAGCACTGCAGCATGAAAATTAGACGGGGATAAGATGTTGATATCCGGCTGGAGAATTTTGTGGATAACCTGAGAAATGCCCATCCCTCGAAGGGTTGAGGGCGGAAAAATCCGGACATAAACCTGACCCCCGATATCCGGGCGATGCTGCGGGTGCAAAACGCTCCGCGCGGCCCGTTAGGCCAAAATTGTGCGATTTGTACAACGCTCGGACCCCCAATCTTACGAATCGTACAGACGGAGATTCGCCGATGCGCTGCACCATTTCCTATGCCCGCGCCCATCTGGGGCCGCTGATCACCCGCGCCCAGGACCCGCGTGAGGTGATCATCCTGACCCGGCACGGCAAGCCGCTGGCCGCGCTGGTCTCGATGACCGAGGCCAACCGGATCTGGCAGTTGCAGGATGACGACGAGATCGGATGGAAGCACCCGCTGTCGGGGCTGCGCGGGATGTGGTCGAAGGGGCGCAACATCCCCGGCATGGAACCGGGACCGGACGGCCGCTATGTCACCGCGCGCGAGGCCGCGCTGAAGGTCCGCGAGATCCAGATGACCCGCGCCGAGGAACGCCGCATTCTGGCGCGGGGCGGTCTGGATCCTGTCGCAGGCGGTGAACTGGCCGCCCGGCCTGCCTCCGCACGATGGAGACGCTGGTTCCGTTTCTGAGAAGCGTTCCGGCCCGGCGGTGTTACCAACACCCCCTCCGCCGCAATCCGTGAGCAATGGCGGCTCATACCCCTTAACAACCCGACCGGGCCGGAAACGCTTCGGTTCACCTGACGGGCCGGAACGGGGTCGAAAACAGTCCCGGTGCGCAGGCTACGGAAATCTCTGATCTGATGATCGGCACCCTCCTTTGGGATGCGGGCCGTGCTGGCCTGTGACTGAGATTGGATACGTGCGCGGCGGTTGCAACCTGTCTGAAGGAAACTTCATCAAGGGTTCATGCGCGGGAAAGGTGGACAAGAAGAAAACCCCACCCTGCCCGGTATTGCGCACTGTGTTTTTCCTTCCAACACCGCGCGCCTCAACTTAAACAGGGATTTCAGGCAACTGCCCTCATCCGGGGGCGTCCTACCCAACATGAAAAGCCCCAGACAGAACATGCGATTTCCAAAACGACAACATCGAGAGTTCAAGAGCATTGTGCGCAGGTTCCGCAACGAGTTTTCGCTGTTCGTGCTGGAACAAAGCCGCGGACAGGTGCTGTGCGGGCCGATGAAGGGGTTTCGCTTTGTCGAAAACGCTTTCTGGGGTGGGCACTCGGATACGGCCACGAAAATCTTTGGCCTGTATGAGCAGCAGAACCTGAAGGTGCTGAGCAACTCGGACAAGCCGGTGCTGGTGGATATCGGCGCGGCGGACGGCTTTTGGGGCGTCGGGCTGGTGGCCGCCGGGCAGTTTGAAAAAAGCGTGTGCTTTGAGGTTTCGGCAAAAGGCCGGGATGTCATCCGGGAAACGGCGGAACATAACGGCGTGGGCGACCGTGTGACGGTGTTTGGGGATGCGCTGACGGACACGGTTGAAAACATCGCAAGCGTGGCCCCCGACCCGGCGGACATCTTCTTTCTGATCGATATCGAGGGCGTTGAATTCAGTCTGTTGACCGAAGATTTTCTGACGCATTACCGCAGATCGGAGTTTCTGATCGAACTGCACCCCCAGATGGTCGAGGATGGCGATGCGAAACTGAAAGCGATCGAAGCGTTCTGCGCCGGGTATTTTGATGTCGCCTATGTGGACGGAAGCGTGCGCGACACGACCGAGATGGATGAGATTATCCGGTTGGGGGATGATTTCAAATGGCCGATCCTGTCCGAGGGGCGCGGTTTTCCGATGCAATGGTTGCATTTGGTGCCGCGCGGGTGAGGTGTGGGTCAGACGGTTGATCAGCGAACGGAGGGCAGCGAACGGCCGGAACCCCAATGGCGCAAGCACAGATTTAACCGCCAAACCAACCCGACCCCGTAGGGCGGGCTTCAGCCCGCCACCGGATGCAGCCAATCCATGCGCATTGGTATGGGGTCGGGGAAATGGGGGAGTGGAGGATTGGCGGGCTGAAGCCCGCCCTACGACCCTATCGAAACGTCCTGACCAAATAGGCACCCATCTGAAAGACAGTGTAAATCATCCATACACCCAAACCTGCCTCAGCCAACCATACGGGGTTAAAACCCCAATCAGACCGCGCGACATGGAATGAGTTCAAAAAACTTCCAACAACGAAGAACGAAAGAAATGTCAGTGCTATGGTTACGATGGGTCTGCGTTCCAGCACATTTCGATAAGAAAAATTCATCTTGAGAACCTAACTCGGCAACACAGTGTTGACCAGACGGTTGATCAGCAGAACGGAGGGACGCGACCGACCCGAGGGGTGGCGCAACGCGCCGCCCGTTTTGCCGGAGGCAAACCTTTGGTTTGACGGGGGCGGGTCGGCGCGGCCCGGCGGTGCCGCCGGGCGGGTTGGTTGATTGGGTGCCGCACAAAGCAAAAAATAGAAATAAGCTCTTGCTGCAGCTATTTTTTTCGCGCTCAATCAGCTGATTGAGACAGAACCTGTTCGAGCAAATACATGAGTGAACAATTTCCTGACAAAGGCACGGCTATGGAGGGATTGCTTCCAAAAGAGTTCGCTTATTGCCTAGGGCTCTATCTACAAACCTGCGCTCACATTGAACTTTGGGTAAGTGCGCTGATTGTTTGCCTTGAAGGATTGAAGCCAGAAAACAAAGACTGGTTTGATCGGTACTGCCAAGTTCGAAAGCTCCCTACAAAAGAACTCATCAGAGAATTGAAAAAGTCTAGCGAACTCGCCAAAAATTTCGGATTCGATGAAGACTTGTCAGCGTTATCAGATTGGATAGCAAGGTTTGTTGGTAACCGACATATGGCCGCACATGGCGCTTTTTTCGGATCGTTGAACGGTTTCCTTCGTGTTGACTATGTGACGAACACGGGCTCGAGAAGGGACCCTATCTTCAAACGTTCAACAAGTGCCGTGACAAAAGATAGTATTGACGAAGTACTAGCAGACGCAAATCGAATCTACCTCATCGTTCTTGGGATGATTGGCCGTATCCAAGAAGATTTGCCAATTAGAGTACATCGAGCGATCGTGCCGATAGTAGAGCACCCTACTTAGGAAACGCGGTCGCTCTCCGAACCCACCGTGTGGGCACGCCGGTTGGCTGCGCCAACCGCTTTCGCCCACCGTCACTAAAAATGGACAGCCTTAGCTGTCCATTTTTAGTGCTGAAATAAACGCCTCCTGCGGGATATCGACTTTCCCGAACTGGCGCATCTTCTTTTTCCCCGCCTTCTGCTTGTCCAGCAGTTTGCGTTTCCGGGTGGCGTCGCCGCCGTAGCATTTGGCGGTCACGTCCTTGCGCAGGGCGGACAGGGTCTCGCGGGCGATGACCTTGCCTCCGATGGCGGCCTGGATCGGGATTTTGAACATGTGGCGCGGGATCAGGTCCTTGAGCTTTTCGCACATCGCGCGGCCCCGCATCTCGGCCCGGTCGCGGTGAACCATGGTCGACAGCGCATCGACCGGTTCGTCATTCACAAGGATCGACATCTTGACCAGCGCGTCCTGACGGTAGCCGGTCATCTGGTAGTCGAAGCTGGCATAGCCCTTGGTCACCGATTTCAGGCGGTCGTAGAAGTCAAAGACAACCTCGTTCAGGGGCAGGTCATACACGACCATGGCGCGCTGGCCCGCATAGGTCAGGTCCATCTGGATGCCGCGGCGGTCCTGGCAGAGTTTCAGCACGTCGCCGAGATATTCGTCGGGCACCAGAATGGTCGCCTTGATGCGCGGTTCCTCAAGATGGTCGACCTTGGACAGGTCGGGCATGTCGGCGGGGTTGTGCAGCTCGATCATCGCGCCGTCTTTCATGTAGACGTGATAGATCACGCTGGGCGCGGTGGTGATGAGGTCGATATCGTATTCACGCTCGATCCGGTCGCGGATGACCTCGAGGTGCAGCAGGCCAAGGAAGCCGCAGCGGAAGCCAAAGCCAAGCGCGGCCGAGGTTTCCATTTCATACGAGAATGAGGCGTCGTTCAGCGCCAGCTTTTCGATCGCGTCGCGCAGGTCTTCGAATTCGGCGGAATCCACCGGGAAGAGGCCACAGAACACCACCGGCTGCGCGGGTTTGAAGCCCGGCAGTGCGACTTCGGTGCCGTTGCGGTCATTGGTGATGGTGTCGCCGACGCGGGTGTCGCGGACCTGCTTGATCGAGGCGGTGAGAAACCCGATCTCACCCGGGCCGAGGCTGTCGATCATCTGCATTTGCGGGCGGAAGACGCCGACGCGGTCGACATGGTGCAGGGTGCCGTTCGACATGAACTTGACCCGCATCCCCTTTTTCAGCGTGCCGTCCATGATGCGGACCAGAACGATGACGCCCAGATAGGCGTCGTACCACGAATCCACCAGCATCGCCTTGAGCGGCGCGTCCAGAGTGCCCTGCGGCGCGGGCAATTTGTGCACGATCGCTTCCAGCGTCTCGTGGATGCCCTGTCCGGTCTTGGCACTGACCCGGATGGCGTCGCTTGCGTCGATGCCGATCACGTCTTCGATCTGTTCGGCCACGCGGTCACAATCGGACGCGGGCAGGTCGATCTTGTTCAGGACCGGCACGATCTCATGATCGGCGTCGATGGCCTGATAGACGTTGGCCAGCGTCTGCGCCTCGACCCCTTGGGTCGAGTCCACAACCAGCAGCGAGCCTTCGACCGCGCGCATCGACCGGCTGACCTCATAGGCGAAATCCACGTGGCCGGGGGTGTCGATCAGGTTCAGCACATATGTCTCGCCATTCTCGGCGGTATAGTCGATGCGAACGGTGTTGGCCTTGATGGTAATGCCACGCTCGCGCTCGATATCCATGCTGTCGAGCAGCTGTTCCTTCATGTCACGATCCTGCACTGTCCCGGTCTCCTGGATGAGCCGGTCAGCAAGGGTGGATTTGCCATGGTCGATATGCGCGACGATGGAGAAATTGCGGATATGAGCGAGGTCTGTCATGGGTTGGGGATATGTAGAGGAATCGTGGGTTGGTCAATAGAAACGCGACAGAGTTTCGGTACCTTGTGCGTTAAACCTCGGGCGGGCAGAGTGGAAGGATCGTTTGGTTGAGGTGCGTATGATCGATCTAACCCGTCAAGAAGAGTTTGAAGAGTGGCTGCGATCGCTACCGACCACTGCTTTAAGGGCATTTGCTACACGTGCGGCTTTGCAGGTTCTGCCTTATGCGCTTGGTCTATCAGATAGCGCCAATAGTAGTTTTAACCAACGGCAACTACTGCTGGCATGCTTCAGGGGCAATGTTGTTTCCGGCCTTGTTGGCGTTGGGCTGAGCGAAGAAGCAAGTTCTCTTCCCGTTGACGCCCTAGAAACACTCAACACTGCCAACAACACAGACGCCCTATCCACCCTCGTCGACCCCAACGACACTATCACTGCTGTTGCAGCAACCTTCTATTCTACCCGCGCAGACGATGCCCAAATCATCCATGATCTTATGGCTGACGTGCCCACCTACGGCACAGACAGAGCCCGCGCTCTCACCGTTGATGCTGAAGCACTCACCATCGCACCCGAGAGTACCGCACAACTTTTCGCCACCGAACTTTGGCATGGTCCGGTGCCAGAGCCTTACGCTGCGTTGACGCAGGCGTTCATTGAAAGCGCTCCGGGGACACCATGGGAGTTTTGGGCCAAATGGTACGAGGGAATGCTGAAGGGTCAACCGTTGGACTGGGAGTTGCAACGGCGGGTTGCTTTGATTGGCAATAGTATTTGGAACACAGGCCCGGAAGCAGTTGCTGAAGAAATCTCGCGCATCCAAGCTGAAGTGCTTTCTGTTAGATTGCCGCAGGCTGAATCGCTTCAAATTAACCCCGAGACAGGAAAGTTCTTTACAAATCCTGTAAGCGTCAACAATCCGCGCCTGTTAGCAGCAGTATTGACCAACGTCGAAGATTGCCTGGAAGACGCGGTGCAAGGGTCAAACGGCCTAACGAAAAGGTCCAGCGAATTTCGCAAGATTGCACGCACCGTCGACCGTTATAGTAGCGACCCGCAACAAGCCGAGTTGACTTTGACAACCGTCGCCAATGGAATTCGTAGACAAATATTTGAAACCAAAGACTTACCCGACAGTGAAGACAATTTAGCACTACTTGAAGCAGTCGAAGAATGTGTCAGAGGAATAAGGGCTAGCCACCCGGAAGTTGCAGCTAATCGCGAACAATTGGCACGACAGGCTTTCAAGGAATTGAAGGATGAAGACAGGAGAATTTTGGAAGAAGCTCAGCCAATTCTAGTCGACATCAGCGAAGGTAACTTGGCCGTGGATTTTGCGGAAGACATTCCATCATTGATCAACGATAGTTTGTCGCCGATCCCCAATGGAGCGCCGTCACTACCCGGAGCGGACGCTGCCACGCGCATATTTAGTCGAACGTCAAGAATTGCGTTACTTAGGGACAAGATCGTTAAGAGTGGAAAGGAAGTACATGACAGTCCAGAAGGGAAGACAATTCGCGTAGGACTGGCAGGCTTGAATTTAGGCGACATACTATATCGCCTCGTCCGGCTCGGTCTACAACTCCTCGGAGTTATCTAACCGGAAACGAACTGGTTCTTTTTTGTGAATTGATCCGCGCGCCCGTTTGATTCATACTCCGCCGCAGACCGAGAGGGGCGCAAGACCCGTCCGGGCAGGCAAAAACGAGGCTCGAGTATGAAACAGTTCCTCATTATCGCATTTTGTGCGGCATCGCTGACGGCGGTGGCTCAGGTCGCGGATGCGGCGCAGATCAGGCAGGCGTGCATGGCGTCGGACCGCTCGGCCGCGACGCGGGACCGGTGCAGCTGCATTCAGCGCGTGGCGGATCAGGCGTTGACGCGCAGTGATCAGAAAACCGTGGCGAAATGGTTCAAGGACCCCCATCAGGCGCAGGTGCTGAAGATGTCGAAAACCGCGCGCGATGATGCGCTGTGGGATCGGTACCAGAACTTTGGCCAGATGGCGCAGGCGATCTGCAGCTAACCCGTTCAGAATGCTTGACCTGATCCACGCTGCGCCCCAGAAAGGCGCAGCGAAAGGTGTATTGCATGGTAATGAAAGGGCTGACCCTGCGGGGCCTTGAAGTGTTCGAGGCATTGGCGCGGACGGGATCGGTGGCGCAGGCTGCCGAGATCACGGGGCTCAGCCAGCCATCCGTTTCGCAGCAATTGCGCAATCTGGAAAACGCGCTGGGGACCGAATTGGTCGATCACGGGCGGCGGCCGATGCGGCTGACGCAGGCGGGGCGCAGTTTCCTTGCGCGGGCCGAGGCGGTTCTGGCCGAGCTGCACATGGCCCAGAGCGAGCTGTCGGTCATGGATCTGGGGCATCTGACCACGCTGTCGATCGGGCTGATCGACGATTTCGACAATGATCTGACGCCCCGGCTGGCCACCCTGCTGGCCGACAGCCTGACCCGGTCGAAATTCAAGCTGATCACCCTGTCGAGCCTTGATCTGTTCGAGGCGCTGGCCGAGCAGCGCCTGCACATGGCGGTCACCGCCCATAGCGGCGAAGTGCTGGAGGGGGTGGTCGAATACCCGCTGGTCCATGATCCGTTCATTCTGGTGGCGCCGCAGGGATCGGGCGGGGTCGAGGCCGTGCAGGAGCGGCTGCCGTTTCTGCGCTATGCCCGCGAGCAGCTGATCAGCCGCCAGATCGAGGCGCATCTGGCGCGCCGGTCGCAGGTGTTCGAGGAACGGTTCGAGATCGGCTCGCACATGGCGCTGATGGCCATGGTTGCGCGGGGTCTGGGCTGGGCGATCACCACGCCGCTGGGCTTCATGCGCGCGGCACGGTTCCATGAGGGGCTGGAAGCGCACCCTGCCCCGTTCGGGGAGTTCTCGCGCAACATATCGCTGCTGGCGCGCACCGAGTGGTCCGATCAGGTCCCGCAGGAGGTTGCGGGCATGACCCGGCGTCTGATGCAGAACCAGATCGTGGACCCGGCGGTTGCCAAGCTGCCCTGGCTGAGTGGCCAGTTGCGGGTGACCGGCGGCTAGGTGTCCAGATGGGCGGCAAGCCCGTCAACCGCTGCTTCGATCAGGTCCAGAGCACCGTCGAAATCCCGCGTGTAATACGGATCGGGTACGTGATCGGCACCGGTCTGAGGGGCGAAATCCGTTAGCAGGCGAACCGGTGTGCCGTTGCCCGGTGGGCGCAGGTCTTCGATATCGGCGATGTTTTGGTCATCCATGCCGATGATCAGGTCGAACCGGTCGAAATCCGCGACGGTGAACTGGCGCGCGCGCAGGTCGCCGAGGTCGATGCCTCTGCGGTTTGCGGCCTTCTGCATCGGGCCATAGGGCGGATTGCCCGCGTGCCAGCCCATGGTTCCGGCACTGTCGGTTGCATGATGCGGCGCGCGGGCGCGAAAGACGCCTTCGGCCGCGGGAGAGCGGCAGATATTGCCCAGGCAGACAAAGAGGATACGGTGTGTCATGGCCAAGGTGTAACGCGCGGAGGGGATATGGGAAAGATCGTCATTCTGACCGGGGCCGGGATTTCGGCTGAAAGCGGGCTGAGCACCTTCCGCGACGAAGGCGGGCTGTGGGCGCAGCACCGGATCGAGGATGTGGCCACGCCCGAGGGCTTTGCCCGCGATCCCGCCTTGGTGCAGGGGTTTTACAATGCGCGCCGCGTTCAGGCCGCCGCTGTGCAGCCCAACGCGGCCCACATGGCGCTGGCCCGATTGCAGCAGGGCTGGCCCGCAGAGGTCGTGATCGTGACCCAGAACGTCGACAGCCTGCATGAAGCGGGCGGTGCGACGGGTGTCATCCACATGCATGGCACATTGGCGGGTGCCTTGTGTTCCGGGTGTGATCATCGCTGGCCGGCACCGCCCGAGATGGCCGTTGCCGAGCCCTGCCCCGCCTGCGGCCAGCCCACCGCCCGGCCCGATGTGGTCTGGTTCGGTGAGATGCCTTATTACATGGACGACATCTACGACCACCTTGCCAGCGCATCGATCTTTGCCGCCATCGGCACCTCGGGTCAGGTCTATCCGGCGGCGGCCTTTGTCCACGAGGCGCAGGCGGCGGGTGCGCGGACGGTCGAGATCAATCTGGAACCGACGACCGGGCCCTCGGGCTTTGATGAGCGCATTGTCGGCAGGGCATCCGAAACGGTTCCGCGATGGGTCGGTCAGCTTCTTGCGGAAAATTCTTAAGCTACAGACAACGCTGGCTTAATTTGTGTACACTATCTGCGATAGCGACTGGAGGATGCGCCATGACTGATCAAGACCCCCGCACCGGTGAAATCCTGGATGACGGCAGCATGGCCGGGCGCGACATGCTGGGGGAACAGCTTTCCAGCCTGTGGTGGACTTTTCTGCTGCGCGGGGTGCTGGCCGGGCTTGTGGGCATCGCGGCGCTGTTCTGGCCATCGGGCAGCATCGCGCTGCTGCTGCGGCTGGTCGGTGTTTTGCTGATCCTCGACGGTGGGCTGACGCTTTTGGGTGTTGGCCGTCGCGGGGTGCTGGGTGGTGCCGCGATCGGCGCGCTTCTGATCGGGCTTATCTTGCTGATCTGGCCGGAAGGCACGGTGAAACTGGCGTTTTTCCTGTTGGGCGCATGGGCGCTGATCATCGGGATCGGATCCCTGGCGGCGGCCGGGCAGATGCATCCAAGTGACCCGCAACGCGGTTCCATGCGCGTCTCGGGATTTGTCGCGCTTGTCGTCGGGCTTGTCCTGATGATCTGGCCGGCGGTGGCGCTGGTTGCGCTGGGATGGGGTATCGCTTTCTCGGCGCTGGCCATGGCCGCTGTGATGTTCTGGCTGGCCTCGCGGTTCCGGCAGGCGGGCGACCGCGTCGGTATGAAGACCATCAACAAATAGCACTATCCGCAGCCGCGTGGAAAACAGGCCGGGCAAAGCCCGACCTGACGCATGGATGAGGGCCGCAGCGCGGCCCGAAGACAGGCGTTGCCCTAGTTCGAATGTGATCCGTGGCCGCCTTTGTCCTGACGTTCCAGATCGACGGGGATCTCGATCTCGACCTCGCCTGCCTTTTCAAAGATCAGCGTGACCGACACCATGGCGTCCTGTTCGAACGGGGCCGTCAGACCCATGAACATCACATGGTCGCCGCCGCGTTTCAGCATGTGGGTTTCACCGGCCGGAATTGCAAAGCCTTCTTCGACATGCACCATCTTGGCCACGCCGTTTTCATCGACCTTGTGGGTGTGCAATTCCAAACGCGCTGCCGCGTCCGAGGTTGCACCGATCAGCCGGTCATCGGCGTTGCCCTGATTGTGGATCATCATGAACGCGGCACCGGCGATGGCGGTCTTGCCCGAGGACCGGGCATAGGCGTCGTCAACCTTGATGGGGCCTTCGGCAAAGGCGGGGATGGCCAGCGACACGGCGGCCAGAGTTGCAAGCAGAGTGGTTTTGAGGGACATCGTGCCTCTCCTGTATAAAGGTTTGAAAAGGGTGGGTTTCAAACGCTGACAGGAGGCGCGCGGGCCGGGGCTGCGGGAACCGGCAGGGCGATCTGGTTGCCCAGATGCCGCAGCGGAGCTGGCTGCGCCCGTTCCGGCGCGGCTGGCAGTGCTGGTTGCGCGACAGCCACGGCCCCCAGCAGGGATATTGCATAGTCCGGGCAAAAATGCGGCGGTGCAGTGGGTTGCCCGTTTTCGTCCATATAGACGACGACCGGGCCGGTGCCCGTACACAGCACCATCTGGCCCACGGCCTTGTCCATGCCGCGCGACATGGCCAGCCCCTGCCCGGTCAGAACCAGCAGCAGGGACAGCGCATAAGGCAGAAATCTGGTAACAGCAGGTCTCATTCTGACCCAGCTATAGGTCAGCAGCGGGAAAAGCTTCAAGCGCCAAAGGGTCGCGCTTGAAGCTGTTTTTCAGTAATCCAGTCCGGGTCTTTTTACCGTGTCTGCGGTGAAGCTGGTATGGGACCGGTTCACCCAGCGCTGCATCCGCGTGCAGGTTGCAATCGCCTTGCGGAATACCGCGGCCAGAAACAGGAAAAGATAAAAACTTTTTAACGTCATAATGTGGCCCCCGCCTGATGAATGACAGTGACGTTAGGTCAGATTCGGAAACCTGTATGTGAAGAAGTTCACCAATGGCGAAAAATTAGTTCCAGATTGAGAACAATGGGGGCCGAAAGGGGCTGGCCCAACAGAAAAGGCCCCGCACCGAGAGGGTGCAGGGCCTGAAATTCTGTTGGTTGAAAGACCTTAGGCCGAAGCTTGCGCCTTGGCGATTTCTTTCTTCACTTTCAGAGCGTTTGCCGACAGCTCATCATCCTTGGCTTTGGCCAGGAACGCGTCCAGACCACCGCGGTGGTCAACCGAACGCAGCGCAGCCGCCGAGATGCGCAGCTTGACGCCACGGCCCAGAGTTTCGGACTGCAGGGTAACGTCATTCAGGTTCGGCAGAAAACGACGACGAGTTCTGTTTTTGGCGTGGCTGACATTGTTGCCAGTCATCGGGCCTTTTCCGGTCAGTTCGCAACGGCGCGACATGGTTTCTTCCTTTGTTTCTGGAGGCCGGGCTGGATACCCGCGGCCAAATCACAAGGGGCGCAACCCGAAGTCGCGCCCGAAAACTGGTTGGATGCGTGTAGTGGGAATCGCGCGGGGGGTCAAGACGGGCTACGCGAAATCTTTCATTTTGCCTGCCATGCAGGAATGGCCCGGACGGGCCATGCCGTTGGCAAGAGTATTTGGCAAAAGGTGAAACGTCTATGACGGCCCTTTAGCCGAGCGTGTCCAGAAGCTGACCGGCAGCGACCGCCGGGCTGAGTCGCCCTTGCGAGACTTCGTCGTTCAGGCGCTCCATCTCGGCGCGGGCCTGCGGTGTGTCGAGGCGGGCGAGAAGGGCGTGGCGGACCTCCTGATCGAACCAGTAGCGGGCCTGGGCAGCGCGGTTTGCCTCCCAGATACCGGTGTCGCGGCGCCATTGGGTCAGGGTTTGCATTTCGTCCCATGCCTGTTCCAGCCCGTGTTCTTCGACGGCGGATACGGTCATCGCCTTGGGGAAGCCTTCGGGGTCCTGTGGGCGTTTGCGCAACAGCCGCAGGGCACCGGCATAATCCGCGCAGGTGCGGGTGGCGGTCGCTTTCAGGTCGCCATCGGCCTTGTTGACCAAAATGATGTCGGCCATTTCCATGATGCCGCGTTTGACACCCTGCAACTCGTCCCCGCCCGCCGGGGCCAGCAGCAGCAGAAACAGGTCAGACAGTTCGGACACCACCGTTTCCGACTGTCCCACGCCCACGGTTTCGATCAGCACTACGTCATAGCCTGCGGCCTCGCACAGGGCGATAGCCTCGCGGGTGCGGCGGGCGACGCCGCCAAGGTGGCTTTGGCTGGGAGAGGGCCGGATGAAGGCGTTCTGCTCGCGGCTCAGGCGTTCCATCCGGGTCTTGTCGCCCAGGATCGAGCCGCCCGAGCGGGCCGAGCTGGGATCGACCGCCAGAACCGCGACGCGCAGCCCCTGCCCTGTCAGCATCATGCCAAAGCTTTCGATGAAGGTGGACTTGCCCACGCCGGGTGTGCCAGACAGACCGATGCGCAGCG
This sequence comes from Ruegeria sp. BH8, assembly GCF_056538065.1. Classification (NCBI taxonomy): domain Bacteria; kingdom Pseudomonadati; phylum Pseudomonadota; class Alphaproteobacteria; order Rhodobacterales; family Roseobacteraceae; genus Ruegeria; species Ruegeria sp. BH8. The sequence goes on from NZ_JBQFSP010000011.1 coordinate 52,823, forward strand.
CCTGACGCCCCGAACCGGCAAGCTGTGCCAGAAGGTCGCTGGCCTGTGCCCGGTGATCGGCGCGGTTGCTTTCAACAAGGGTGATCGCACGCGCCAGCGCCCGGCGCTCGCCCTTCAGAATTCTGTCGCTCAGGCTGTCTGTCTGCATTCTTGTCCCGATCCTAGAGGCAGGAACAGTTGCCGTGCTTGGGGGGTGTTTGTCCAGACCGGAGGCGGCAGGAAGTGCGAAGATCGCGCAGCCTGCGTCATTTCGTGCGGGGCGATTTGCTGATGTGAGCGCGGAAACTGGACGCCACCTGCGGGATCGCGGATAAGGGCCGGATGACCCTACGCCTGCCCATAGACGATGCCATACCCGGCCTGCTGGACACCCTGCGCGCGCAGGGGCGGGCCGTGCTGCAAGCACCGCCCGGTGCGGGCAAGACCACGCGGGTTCCGCTGGCGATGCTGGAGGCGGGTCTGTGTGGCGGCAGGATCGTGATGCTGGAGCCCCGGCGACTGGCTGCACGGGCCGCGGCAGAGCGGATGGCAGAGACACTGGGAGAACGCGCAGGCCAGAGTGTTGGCTACCGCGTGCGGGGCGACGCGAAAGTGTCAAAAGAAACAAGGATCGAGGTGGTGACCGAGGGCATTCTGACCCGGATGCTGCAATCGGACCCTGACCTGCCGGGCATCGGGGCGGTGATCTTTGATGAATTCCACGAACGCTCACTCAACGCGGATCTGGGGTTGGCGCTGTGCCTTGAGGTCACGGGCGCGTTGCGGGACGATCTGATTCTGCTGGCCATGTCGGCCACGCTGGACGCAGACCCGGTGGGGCACCTGATGGCCGCGCCGCTGGTTACGTCGGAAGGGCGGAGTTATCCCGTCGAGATGCGCTGGCTGGATCGGCCGTTGGGGCCACAGGCGCGGCGGCTGGATGCATTGGTCGATCTGGTCGTTGAGGCCGAGCGCGAGACCCGCTCCACCGGTGGCGGGATCTTGGTGTTTCTGCCCGGTGAGGGTGAAATCCGGCGGGCTGAGGCAGCCCTGACCGGACGCCTGCCCGCCAATTGCACGGTGTGCCCGCTGTTCGGGGCCATGCCCTTTGCGGCCCAGCGCGCGGCGATTGCCCCGGTTGAGACCGGGCGCAAGGTGGTGCTGGCGACGTCGATTGCCGAAACCTCGCTGACGATCCCCGATATCCGGGTGGTGGTGGATATGGGACAAGCGCGGCGGGCGCGGTTTGATCCGGGCTCGGGCATGTCGCGGCTGGTGACCGAGCGGGTGACACGGGCCGAGGCCACGCAACGCGCGGGTCGTGCAGGCCGTGTGGCCGAAGGGCTGTGTTACCGGCTCTGGTCAAAGGGGGAAGACGGTGCGCTGGCCGCGTACCCACCCGCCGAGATCGAAGCCGCCGATCTGACCGGGCTGGCGCTGGAGCTGGCGCTGTGGGGCGCGGATGCCGCCGATCTGGCCTTTCTGACCCCGCCACCCGAAGGCGCGATGGCCGAGGCGCGTGCCCTTCTGGCGATGCTGGGCGCGCTGGACGGCAAGGGGCGGATCACCGAACACGGGCGGGCGCTGGCGGCGCTGCCGTTGCATCCCCGGCTGGGGCATATGCTGGTGCGGGCCGGACCGAATGCCGCGCCTTTGGCCGCCTTGATGGCCGAGCGCGACCCCCTGCGCGGCGCGCCGGTGGATATCGCCTTGCGGCAAGAGGCACTGCGGGATGTGCGCACCTTTCAGCGCAACCGGGTCTGGCAGGTGAATAAGGGGGCCGTGGATCGGATCAATGCAGAGGCCAAGCGGTTGACGAAACAGGCCGGAAGCAAGACGGATGATCTGAGCGCTGCCGCCATGGCCGCCCTCGCCTATCCCGACCGCATCGGGCAGCGCCGCAAAGGCGATGCGCCGCGTTATGTGCTGTCCGGGGGTAAAGGTGTCGTGCTGGACAGTGGCGATTCACTGGCGGCCGCGCCTTTTCTGGTTGTCACCGACACCGATGGCAACCCGCGCGAGGCAAAGGTGCGGATGGCCACCCAGATTTCGGAACGCGAGATCCGCGAACTGTTCACCGACCAGATCGATTGGGTCGAGGTTTGCGCCTGGTCGAAACGCGAACGGCGGGTCGTTTCCCGGCAGCAGGAGCGGTTCGGGGCGATCACGCTGGACGACCGCATCTGGAAGGACGTCCCGGACGACGCCGTGGCGCGTGCGATGCTGGACGGGGTGCGCGATCTGGGGTTGCGGCTGGACGGGGCCGCCGCACGGCTGGCCGCGCGGGTGGAACTGGTGCGTGCCGACGGGGTGGATCTGCCCGACTTTTCGGTCGAGGGTCTGATGGCCGAGCTGGACGGCTGGCTGTTGCCGATGCTGTCCGGTGTCAAAAGCGCAGAGGACTGGAAACGGTTCGACCTGCTGCCCGCCTTGCGCGCGCGGCTGGACTGGGCCCAGACCCAGGAACTGGACCGGCGCGCCCCGGGATCGTTTGAAACACCTCTGGGGCGCAAGGTGCCGATCGATTATGGCGCGGCGGTCCCCGAAATCTCGGTTCGGTTGCAGGAGCTGTTCGGCGTGACCCGGCATCCGGTGGTTGGCGGACAGCCCCTGAAGATCACGCTGCTGTCGCCGGCGCAGCGCCCGATCCAGATTACCCGCGATCTGCCGGGGTTCTGGGCCGGGTCTTATGCGGATGTGCGCAAGGATATGCGGGCGCAATACCCCAAGCACCCCTGGCCCGAAGACCCGACACAGGCCGACCCGACGCTGAGGGCCAAGCGCAGGCAGGAATAGACCCATTGCCGCGTTGCTTCCGGCAAGCGGCTCAGGATTTCGGGGCTGTTGCACGAAATCTCACAAATCACAGTAAATTGACCGAAGAACCGGTCATAATCAGAAATAAGCGGACATTTCATTGAAGTCTGGCATTATTGTTGTTACGTCACACAGGTTTCGAAGACAGAAACAGGATTTGAAGAACATCTCATGAGTGCTTGGCTGCGAAATATCTGGGAAGAGGTTGGACGCCCCTTGTTCCTGCGTCCCCAAAGGGTGCAGTTTGCGGCCCTGTGCACGCGCAGGCACGAGGATCAAGACGAGGTTCTGCTGATCACCAGCCGCGAAACCGGGCGCTGGATCATCCCGAAAGGCTGGCCTGTCAATGGTCTGGACGGGTTGGAGACGGCCCTGCTGGAGGCATGGGAAGAGGCTGGCGTGCGCGCAGAAGCGGTCGACAAGGAGCCCGTCGGCCAATTCACCTATGACAAGATCTTCAAGGGCGGGTCGGCACAGTCGGTCCTGACCCGTGTCTACCGGGTTTCCGTGCACGAGCTGGCGGATGATTTTCCCGAAGTGGACAAGCGCAAACGTCAGTGGTTTTCACCGGCAGAAGCCGCCAAACGGGTTCAGGAGCCCGAGTTGCAGGCGCTGCTGCGACAGATGTAGCCGTTTCGCAACAATTTGATGGCTGCGCGCTTGCCCCTGAACCGGGAAACCGTTAGCTGCGGGCGATCTGCCAATCTTTGACCAAGCCCATGTCTGACACAAACTCAAAACCGCGCTGGCAGGCGCTTGACACCGACCTGCAACGTATCTCGCGCGTCGAAATTGCCAATCTTCATGTCGCCCGCCCGCTGCTGGCGCCGGGAATCGCACTGGCGTTCATGGTGCTTGCCGGATTGATGGCGGCGGTGCTGTTCGGACGGGCCGACGGCACCTATATCGTCGTGGCTGCGGCCGCGTTCGGGGCCTATATGGCAATCAATATCGGCGCCAATGACGTGGCCAACAACATGGGTCCCGCGGTGGGTGCGAACGCGCTGACCATGGGCGGTGCCATCGTGATCGCCGCCGTTGCCGAAAGCGCGGGCGCTTTGCTTGCGGGAGGCGACGTCGTCTCGACCATCTCGAAGGGGATCATCGACCCGGCCTCGGTGCAGAACACCAATGTGTTCATCTGGGCCATGATGGCGGCGCTGATCTCGTCCGCCATGTGGGTCAATCTGGCGACCTGGATCGGTGCGCCAGTGTCGACAACGCATTCGGTTGTGGGCGGGGTCATGGGCGCGGGGATTGCCGCTGCCGGTCTGAGCGCGGTGAGCTGGGGCACGATGGGCGCAATTGCGGCCAGCTGGGTGATCTCTCCGGTTCTTGGCGGCGTCATTGCGGCGGCATTTCTGGCGCTGATCAAGACCAAGATCCAGTATCAGGACGACAAGATCGCCGCCGCGCGGCGTTGGGTGCCGATCCTTGTGGCGGTGATGGCAGCGGCGTTTGCCACCTATCTGTCGGTCAAGGGTCTGAAGCGGATCGTGAAGATTGATCTGCAGATGGCGCTGCTGATCGGTCTGGGCAGCGGCGTGCTGGTCTGGGCGCTGACGGTTCCCTGGGTGCGTCGCAAGTCCGAGGGACTGGAGAACCGGACCCGGTCGCTGAAAACCCTGTTTGGCCTGCCATTGGTGATATCGGCCGCGTTTCTGAGTTTTGCCCATGGCGCCAATGATGTGGCCAACGCGGTCGGCCCCCTTGCAGCGATTGTTCACGCGGCGGAGTTCGGGGATTTCGCCCAAAAGGTTTCGATCCCGTTATGGGTGATGATCATCGGCGCGTTCGGGATTTCGTTCGGCCTGTTCCTGTTCGGGCCCAAGCTGATCCGGATGGTCGGCAGCCAGATCACCAAGCTGAACCCGATGCGGGCGTTTTGCGTGGCATTGTCAGCGGCGATCACGGTCATTGTCGCCAGCTGGCTGGGCTTGCCGGTCAGTTCCACGCATATCGCCGTTGGCGCAATTTTCGGCGTCGGGTTCTATCGTGAGTGGCAGTCGGATCGTAGGCGGAAACAGAACAATGGGCGAAACGCGACAGCCCAGAAGCTGGCCCCCGAAGAATACCGGCGGCGCAAGCTGGTGCGGCGGTCGCATTTCATGACGATCGTTGCGGCCTGGGTCGTGACCGTGCCTGCCGCAGCCGCCATGTCGGCCGTGATTTTCTGGACATTGACAAGGTTCGTCTGACGACCGCGATCAGAGCCTGATCTGTTCCGGGGACAGCGGGTGATCGGGCGCGTGTTTGATCAGGTCTGACACTTTCGTGCAAAGGGGGGTGGGCACCCCGGTTTCATGCCCCAGCCGAATGATATGGCCCTGAAGGCTGTCGATTTCCGTTTGCCGCTCGGCCATCAGGTCATAGGCCATCGAGGTCCGGGCGGTGGGATCGATGGTGAGCATCCGCGCTGCGATCCGGCTGAACAAGGGTGTCGGCAAGCGTAGGATATGCGGCGTCATCCACGCCGGAAGCGGCGTTGTCGAGGCCACCGGATGCCCGGCCGCCTTGAGAACCAACAGCGCCTCGGCCATCTGGTCGGCCATGAGGTTGCGCCAGTCACGGCTGAGCAGCTGATCCACAAGAGGCAGGCCCGACAGCGCGTTCAGCGCATTGTTCAGATTGATCACCAGCTTGCCCCATTGCACCGCCTCGATCCGGTCAGTTGCGATAACGGGCAGGTCCGGGCTGCTGAGGGCGGTGGCCAGATCGCCGGGGCCGTTCTGGATGACGATTTCGCCCGATGTGGCCCGGTGATAGGTGGCGGGGCCGTTCGGGACCACGTTAAAGGGGACCATACCCGCGCGCACATCCCGACCGGGCAGCGCCTTGCGCAGGGTTGCCGCATTCTCGATCCCGTTTTGCCAGGACAGGACGGGCGCGTCCCGACAGGCGGCGTCCGCGATATGACCGGCCATATCCGCCGTCGCCCCGGATTTGACGGTGACGATCACCAGTTCGGCCTGATCCAGGCAGGCAGGATCGGAGCTGAGTGTCAGGGCTTCCGCCGCAACATGGGCATTGAGGCCATCGTAATCCGTGACCGTCAGCCCATGTTCGCGGATCGGGTCCAGTACACGGGCACGCCCCAGCAAGGTCACCGCATGCCCTGAGCGGGCCAGTAAACCGCCGCAGTAGCAGCCGATGCTGCCCGCGCCTGCGATGACAAGTTTCATGATACCCCCTCTGGTATACCAGAAAGGATCACCGCAAACGGACGGTTACACAAGCCCACCCGGCCCCGACGCCGTACGCGGGCGGGCCAACCGGGGCTTAGTACGCTCAAACTGTTCTGAAATGGCGATAAACTCGCGGTCATCCCCTGCCGGAAGGTGGAAGGCGCCATTGACCCAATCGGCGCTTTTCCACTCATGAATCGCCGTCTCGATCTTTTCTTTCGAGGATGAGACGAAGTTCCACCAGATATAGCGATCCTTATTCAGAGTGGCACCGCCCAGCAGCATCAGCCGCGCGCCCTGCGGGCCTGCCCGGGCCGACAGCCTGTCACCGGGGCGGAACACCATCATGCGGCCTTCGTCGAACATGTCGCCTGCAATCTCGATCGATCCTTGCGTGACATAGACACCGCGGTCCTCGTGGTCGTCGGGCAGCGGGAAAGACGCACCGGGGGCAAGCTGAACATCCAGATAAAAGGTCTCGGACGGCATCGTCACGGGGCTGGTTTCGCCATAAGCAGTGCCGAGGATCAGCCGTGCGCTGACGCCCTTGTCTTGGATATGGGGCAGCGCGCCTTGCTTGTGGTGTTCGAACTCGGGGGCCATATCCTCCTGCGCTTCGGGCAGGGCAAGCCAGGTCTGAATGCCGAACAGCTTGTGGCCTTTGCCGCGCGTTTCTTCGCTGGTGCGCTCGGAATGGGTCACGCCACGGCCTGCAACCATCCAGTTGACCTCGCCGGGGTAAATCATCTGGTGAGTGCCGAGGCTGTCGCGGTGTTCGAATTCGCCCTGATAGAGGTAAGTGACGGTTCCCAGCCCGATATGCGGGTGCGGACGCACATCAATGCCGCCTTCGGTGACGAATTCTGCCGGGCCGACCTGATCGAAGAAGATGAATGGGCCAACCAGTTGGCGTTTGACCGAGGGCAGCGCGCGGCGCACCTCGAACCCGCCCAGATCGCGGGCGCGGGGAATGATGAGTGTTTCCAGCGCGCCGTTTTCAGCTGCGTCGGTGGTGTGGGACGGGTTCCAGCTCACATTCGTATCCTCGGCCTTTTTGATCATCCAAAGCAGGTCTGCATTCGCTAAGTCAAAATATATGCAGGCCCGGGCCCGGCGTCAGTGCAGCCCTGCACGGGGGACGTGCATATTTGCGGCATTCGCGCGTGGTGGTGCATATTGATATAACCCCTAACTAGGGATAAATGACTGCCATGACACACGAGACTCAAAACCGAGAAAATCAGGCCCTGGTATTGGCCCTGTTGCGCAGCCAGCAGTTGTTCATGCGTGCCATGGGACCGGTGTTTCGCGCCGGGGGTCTGACGGCACCTCAGTGGGATGCGCTGGAGACTCTGAACACCAAAGGTGCGCTGTCGATCAATGACCTGTTGCGCCTGACGCTGTCCACATCCGGCAATCTGGATGTTGTCGTCAAAAACCTGATTCAGGCCGGTCTGGTGGAGAAGACCGTTGATGAAACCGACAAGCGCGCCCGCGTTTTACGCCTGACAGAAGCCGGAAAACAGAAAGTGGCCGCGTTCATGCCCGTCCACAATCAGGCGCTGGAGCAGATATTCGGACGCCTGAGCACCGAAACCAGACGCGAGACAATCAGAACGCTCAACCAGCTTCGCAAAAAGCTGCCCCAACCACAGAAAGGCGAGACATGACCAACAAAACCTTCCTGACCGCGCATGGTGTGATCTATATGTTTTTCGCATTGGCGCTGTTTTTTGCGCCAACCATCCTTTGGCCCAACTATGGACTGCAACTGAACGATCGGTATGCCGTGTTTCTGTCGCAGCATAATGCGATCTTTCTGGGTGGCATCGGCCTTATCAGCTTCCTGTTTCGAAACACTGAAACCGGTACCGAGACAGCACAGAACATCCTGAAAGGTCTGATGGGGACCAACATATTGGGCGTTGTCATCACGCTTTATGCCTGTCTGACCGGGGTGTTCACCGGCTTTGGCTGGTCCGACCCCATCTTCTTTGCGCTGCTTGCCATTCTGAGCTTTGTGCAGCTTGGCAGGAACCGCTGACCACACCCCCTACCCCCCTGAACGTGGAGCATTTGACCATGAGTACGATGAAAATCTGGGATCTGCATCTGGCCTATGACGGACCCGTAACCGCAGAATTTCTGGCCGGAACAAAGGAACTGGCTGAAAGCATCGCCCAGGAACCCGGTGTCGTCTGGAAGATCTGGACTGTCGAAGAAGGCACGAACCATTTCGGATCGACCTATCTGTTTCGCGATCGCGCCAGTCTGGAGACCTACAAGGCGATGCACCTGAAACGCCTTGAGGCCATCGGGGTCGCAGTGACCTCGGATCATGTCTTTGACATCATGGAAGACCTCAGCGCGATCAACAACGCGCCAATACACGGCTGACGGACCCGGAGAGTACCCGCGCCATCAACCAGCCAAACGCTTTGCATAGGTGGCGCGGGTCATCTCGACATCCTGCACGGTGATGCTGCCGACCTCGGGCATGGTCTGGGCCAGAACGTCCAGAATGATGGCGTTAAGCTCGGCCCGTGTGGCCTCATCCCGTCCGCGCATCAACAGCAGCGTGGCATGCACGAAGGTCTGCGGTTGCGTTCCGATGTAGGAATAGGCAATCGGCGCGGCGCGGATCTTGAGCGCTGAGGCGTCGATTTCATCATGTTTTGCGAGAACGGTATGCAACTGCTCGCAAATCATCTGGAAATCATGGGTGTCGTCCAGAGATTTGGAGAATTCCAGGGTAACGTGAGGCATTGAATGCTCCGGGGGTCATGAGAGAGCCTGATGGCCCTCTCGAAACTGCAAGGTGATCCTAAACGCCCAGACACCAGCGCATTACGGCCTTTTGTGCGTGCAGGCGGTTTTCGGCCTCATCGAAGATGACCGAGTTCGGGCCGTCCATGACCTCGGAGGTTGCTTCTTCCTCACGATGCGCGGGCAGGCAGTGCATGAACAGCGCGTCGGGTTTGGCATGTGACATGAGTTCCGCGTTGACCTGATAGGGGCGCAGCATGTTGTGGCGGCGTTCCTTGGCGGATTGGCTGTCATGCATCGAAACCCAGGTGTCGGCCACCACCAGATCAGCGCCCTCGACCGCTTTGTGCGGGTCCCGTTCGATGACGACTCGGGACCCCTTCTGGCGGGCAAACCCCATGAACTCTTCTTCCGGATCAAGCTGGGCCGGGCCGGAGAAGGTCAGATCGAAGCCGAACTGACCGGCGGCGTGCAGGAAGGAGGCGCAGACATTGTTGCCGTCGCCGGTCCAGACCACTTTCTTGCCCGCAATGGGGCCGCGGTGCTCCTCGAACGTCAAAACATCGGCCATGATCTGGCAGGGATGGGTGCGGTCGGTCAGGCCGTTGATGACGGGCACGTCGGAATATTCGGCCATCTCGGTCAGGATGGTTTCATCGAAGGTGCGGATCATGATCATGTCGACATAGCGCGACAGCACACGGGCGGTATCGGCAATGGTTTCGCCGTGACCGAGCTGCATGTCCTTGCCCGACAGCACCATGGTCTGGCCACCCATCTGGCGCACACCCACGTCAAAGGACACGCGCGTCCGGGTCGAGGGCTTTTCGAAGATCAGCGCGACCATACGGTCTTTCAGCGGCTGTTCGTCGTCAGGGGCGGCCTTGGGACGGCCCAGACGCGCTTGTTTCATCGCGCCCGCCTGATCGATCATGGACCGCAGCGCGGTGGCATCAGTTTTGTGGATATCGAGAAAATGGTTCATATCGCTTCGCTTTTGGCTGGTCGGGCGGTGGGGGCCAGCCCCCACACCCCCGGAGTATTTGGGAAAAGATGAAGCTCAGGCAGTTGCGAGCTGGGTTTCGATCTGATTGGCGGCCTTTTCGAGGCGGATCATGGCCTGGGCGATGTCATCCTCGGTCAGGGTCAGGGGGGGCAGCAGGCGGATGACGTTGTCGGCGGCGGGGACGGTGATGACCAGATTGTCATAGCCCGCATTGACCACATCTATATTTGGCGCCTTGCATTTCAGGCCGAGCATCAGGCCCGATCCGCGCACCTCTTCGAAGACCTCGGGGTGATCGGCGACCAGGCCTTCGAGTTTCTGGCGCAACAGGCCAGCCTTGCGGTTGACACCTTCGAGAAAGGCGGGTGTGGCGACCTGGTCGATCACCGCACAGCCCACGGCGCAGCCCAGCGGGTTGCCGCCATAGGTGGAGCCATGCGTGCCTGCGGTCATACCGGATGCCGCATCTTCGGTTGCCAGCACGGCACCGAGAGGGAAACCGCCGCCGATGCCTTTGGCGACCATCATGATATCCGGGGTGATCCCGGCCCATTCATGGGCGAAGAGCCTGCCGGTACGACCGACGCCGCATTGCACCTCGTCCAGGATCAGCAGCAGACCGTGTTCGTCACAAATGGCGCGCAGGGCCTTGAGTTCGGCATCGGGTACGGGGCGGATGCCACCCTCGCCCTGAATCGGTTCGATCAGGATGGCCGCGGTATTTTCCGTGATGACGTCGGTGACACCGTCGAGATCGCCAAAGGTGACGTGGACAAAGCCCGGCAAAAGCGGGCCAAAGCCTTTGGTCATCTTCTCAGACCCGGCCGCAGCGATGCCCGCCGACGACCGGCCATGGAAGGAGCCATCGAAGGTGATGATCTCAACCCGTTCGGGCTGGTCTTTGTCATAGAAATACTTGCGGGCCATTTTCACGGCCAGTTCACAGGCTTCGGTACCGGAATTCGTAAAGAATACCGTATCCGCAAAGGTGTGTTCGACCAGCTTGTCTGCCAGTGCCTGCTGTTGCGGGATGTTATAGAGGTTCGAGACATGCCACAGCGCATGGGCCTGTTCCGTCAGTGCGGCCACCAGCGCCGGATGGGCGTGGCCCAGCGCGTTCACCGCGATCCCTGCGCCGAGGTCCAGAAAACGTCGGCCATCCGCCTCGGTCAGCCAGGCGCCTTCGCCCTTTACAAATGACAGGGGCGCGCGGTTATAGGTCGGCAGAACGGACGGGATCATGGGATCATCCTTTTCGGGTCGTTTGAGCCTCGTGAGTGATACACGAAGGCCCGGTTCGTCAACAGATTTGGTGAGATTTGTGCCAATTTGGCAGGCACATGGGATCAAACAGGCCGATTACGCAGAGAGGCGTCGGCGTCGGAGCAACTGGATATGTGCGCGTTTGATCATGGCCGCTCTATAGACGTGAAAAGACAGCCTGAAAACCCTATTATTGCCGCAGGGTCAAAATTGCCGCCGGATCATCCCGCCGAGCGCCAGCGGTCGAGCTTGCCCATACCGCGGGTGAAAGCCCAGGCAAGGATGCGGGGCATGCCTTTGGCGACGAGGGCATCGACGCAATGAGACTGAAACTCTTCCAGCGAAGCGTCGGGGTGGCGGAACGCACCGTTTTCGTAACACAGCGAGCAGTAACGCGTGCTGCGCCCGCCGTCAGCTTCGGACCCGCCGCCCTGGGGATCTTTTGACAGCGGCATGCCGCAACTTTGGCATTTGGGACCCATGATGCTTGTCCTTGCAGAGAATGACTGTCTGACATAGGATCAAAACCATGGAGTTGAGTCAACGGTTTTGAAACATGCGGATCGGGGAACTTGCGCGGCGCAGCGGGCTGAGCCGCGACACGCTGAGGTTTTATGAACGGCAGGGGTTGATCCGGTCAGGCCCGGGGCCGGACAACACGAACAGCTATCGCGACTATCCCGAAGACGCGCTGATCACGCTGGAGCAAGTTGCCGATGCACAGGCGGCAGGCATCAGCATTGCAGAACTGGTCATGTTGCTGGGGCAGTTGGAAGCCGCCGATCCCGACAGCTTTGACGGCGAGGCGTTTCTGCAGGACCGGATTGACGAGGTCGAAGCGCGGATTGTGCGGGCAGAGCGGTTTTTGGACAGCCTCAAACAAGCCAAGGCGGCGCTGGCGGCCCCACCGGTTTTGCGCTGAGCGCAGAATTGCGTCTTGCCATGGCCCCCGTTTTGGCGCACCGCTTTCGCCCATGTTCACCCCGAAGGCGCAAAATCCTGCTCTGGCCGCAGGGCTGATCTTTGTCGCGACCGCCTTTATCGCGGCGACGACGCTGTTGGCCAAGGCCTTGGGGACGGATACACTCGGGCCACCCTTGCACGCGATGCAGATCAGTCACGGGCGGTTTCTGTTTGCCCTGCTTGCCATCCTGTCCGCGGTCGCAGTGCTTCGTCCCCGGCTGGGACGGCCTCATTGGGGGCTGCATATCGGGCGAACCAGCTTTGGCTGGGCCGGGGTGACGTTGATGTTCGCGTCTGTTGCGTACATTCCGATGGCGGATGCGACGGCGATCTCCTTTCTGAACCCGGTCTTTGGCATGGTCCTGGCCATTCCGCTATTGGGGGAACGCGTCGGCCCGTGGCGCTGGCTGGCGGCGGCCGTGGCCCTTGTGGGTGCAGTGATCCTGCTGCGCCCGACACCTGCAAGTTTTCAACCCGCCGCCCTTCTGGCGCTGGCTGCGGCTGCGTTTATCGGGATGGAGCTGATCTTTATTAAGAAACTGTCGGGGCGCGAGGCCCCGATCCAGATTCTGCTGATCAACAACACGATGGGGCTGGTGATCGCCACGGTCGCGGTCAGCTTTGTGTTTCACATGCCGACACCGCAGCAATGGGTTGCGCTGGTGGGGATCGGCCTGCTGATGGCCTGCGCACAGGTTTGTTTTATCAACGGCATGGCACGTGCGGACGCGTCATTCGTGGCCCCGATCAGCTATGCCACGCTGATTTTCGCCGCGCTGTACGAATTTGCGGCGTTTGATGTGATCCCCGACCGGATCAGCCTGATTGGCGCGGTCACGATTCTGACCGGAGGGCTGATCCTGGTCTGGCGCGAGGCGGTAAACCGCCGGACCTGACAGAAAAAACCGCCCTTGCGGTTCAGGGGCGACCTTTGTGTCGCAAATCCCCATGAATGGCGAGGTGACCGGCGCATTCTGGGCTGAGTTGATTTGCGAGTTTGTTATGCATGAACGCCGAATACCTGAATGGGTACGCCACGCGCCTGCCCCATCGGTGCGCGATTTCGGGATTCTGGCCGGGATTGAAGCCGTGGTGCGCGGTATTCTGATTTCGGTCTTTCCGCTGGCGATGTACCGGGCGCTGGGCGATGCCTCGTCCGTGTCATTCCTGTATTTCCTGATTGGCATCCTGTCCCTTCTGGTCGGGTTGATGGTGCCGTGCCTGATCCGTTTTGTACCGCGCAGATGGGCCTATTCCACCGGGTGCGTCATGTTCATCTGTGGTGCATCGCTGGCGATCGTGGGCAGCCCAGAGGCCGTGGTCGGCGCATTGGCCCTGAATACCATGGCCGCGGTTGTCACTTTCATCTGCTTCAACACCTATGTGCTGGATTACATCAGCAAGATCGAACTTGGCCGGTGCGAGACCAGCCGCATGTTCTACAGCGCTTTGGGATGGACGGGCGGCCCAATGGCCGGTGTTCTGCTGATGGAGCTTTGGCGCCCTGCCCCGTTTGTCATCAGTGCCGGAGCGGCGCTGGTCATGCTGGCGCAGTTCTGGCGCATGCGTCTGGGCAATGGCAAGCTGATCACCAAGGCCCGTGGTCCGGCCAACAACCCGTTGGCCTTTCTTCCCCGGTTCTTTGTCCAACCCCGACTGGTTGCCGGATATCTGTTTGCAATGATCCGGTCCTGCGGGTGGTGGATATATGTGGTCTACCTGCCCATTTTCGCCATCCAGAACGGGCTGGGAGAACAACTGGGCGGCATCCTTCTGTCATGCACTAACGCCATGCTGCTGGCCGCCCCGTTGATCCTGCGCTGGGTCCAGACGCGGTCGCTCAGGTCGGCTGTTCGCATCGGGTTTGCCGCCGCGGGAGGCTGCTTTTTCGCAGCCGGATTGGTCGCGGGATGGCCGGTTGCCTCGGTCGCTGCGCTGGTTCTGGGGTCTGTCTGGCTGATCGTTCTGGACATCTGCGCCGGATTGCCCTTCCTTATGGCCGTTAAACCGTCTGAGCGAACCGAGATGTCGGCGATTTATTCCAGTTACCGCGATGTCTCGGGCATTCTGACGCCCGGTGTTGCAGCTCTGGTCCTGCTGGTGGCTCCGGTGGCCGGTGTGTTTGCGGCAGGCGGGATTGCCTTGTTCGGGGCATGGGCTGTCTCGGCCCGCTTGCATCCGCGGCTGGGCGAACCCAAACCTGCCCTGCCGCCCGACAGGTTGGCAGAGACCGGTTAAGCCTTAAGCCGATAACCGGCACGCAGCATTTGCCAGGTGATCAGCCCGATGGCCAGCGTGGCAAAACCACAAACCGCCATGCCCAACCACGGAGAGCTGTCGGACACGCCGATCATGCCGTAACGCAGCCCATCGATCAGGTAGAAGACCGGGTTCAGATGGGTCAGACGGTTCAGGACAGGAGGCAGCGCCTCGACCGAATAGAAGGTGCCCGACAGGAAGGCCAGAGGTGTGACGATGAAGTTGGTGATCGCGGCCATCTGGTCGAACTTGTTCGCAAATATCCCGGCAAACAGACCCAGCGCGCCCATGAATGCGCCCCCCAGAACAACAAAGATCAGCGCAATCAACGGGTGCTGGGGCGCGATGGACAGCAAAACCAGCAAAGCAACCGAAATCACCAGCGCGATCATCAGGCCACGGGCAATGCCACCGGCAAGATACCCCAGCAGGATCTCGAGCGGGGACAGCGGCGGCATCAGCGTGTCGACGATATTGCCCTGCACCTTGGCAATCACCATCGAAGAGGAGGTATTGGCAAAGGCGTTCTGGATCACAGTCATCATCAGGATCCCCGGTGCCAGAAAGACCACAAACGGCACGCCCATGACGTCAGGGCGGCTGGGCCCGATGGCGATGGTGAAAATCAGCAGGAACAGGCCAGCCGTGACCAGAGGCGCCAGAACGGTCTGGGTCCAGACCGAAAGAAAGCGCCGGATTTCGCGCTGCGCCAGCGTGTAAAGCCCCATCCAGTTGACCGCCCCAAGGCTGCGTGCGGTCTGTTCTGCGGGATTCTGCATGCTTTGCCCTCAACCTGATTCGAAGACAGCTTGTAACTCGGGCCGCAGTGTTTAGAATAGGGGGCTGAGACGAATTCCCAAGGCGGCCCGAATCCGGGGCCGCTTTCCGCTTTTGAAAGGCTGACGATGTCCTGGACAGACGAGCGCGTAGAACTGCTGAAGAAGATGTGGGGCGAAGGCCAGTCGGCCAGCCAGATCGCCAAGGAACTGGGCGGTGTGACCCGTAACGCGGTGATTGGCAAGGTCCACCGCCTGGGCCTGTCCAACCGGACAGCAGGCGCAGCCCCGGCCAAGTCCGAACCGAAAGAGAAACCGGCGCCCGCGCCCAAGGCCGAAGCCAAGCCCAGACCCATGCCAAAGACAGAACCGGCGCGCCCGGCTGCTGCTGCCGAGGCGAAACCCGCCGTTCCGGCCCGTCGCCAGATCATCCCGGCCGGTCAGCCGCTGCCGCCGCAGCCCTCGGCCAACGAGATCAGCCCCGAGGCGCTGGCCAAGGTCAACGAGATCGAGAAGAAAGCCAAGAAGCTGACGCTGATGGAACTGACCGAGAAGACCTGCAAGTGGCCCGTGGGCGACCCCGCGACCGAGGATTTCTGGTTCTGCGGCCTGCCGGTTGAGGCGGGCAAACCCTATTGCGAGGCGCATGTGGGCGTGGCCTTCCAACCCATGAGCTCGCGCCGCGACCGGCGGCGGTAATTGCGAACACCAGAACCTAAATCATGTCTATAGAACGTGAAAAGGGCGCAGGCGTTTCGCCACGCCTCTTGCCGGAAGCGTTGCATAGTCAAGACCGACGCAAGACGTAACGAGCTCTTACAAAGAAAACACCCTCGCTGAATGCTGCTAGGGTGTTTTAGTTCGGAGCGTCAACTTTGCGGACAATGCCGACCTTGATAAGCATGCTTTCGACTGCAGAGCTGAGGTTGATGTCAGTTCCAAGACGCGGCACAAAGTTGAGGCAACTTGGAATTGGAAGCATTTAGGTGAATCAAATCCTTACGAGAACATCCCTGTTAGCAATGAGCTTAGGCCTAGCAAGCTTTTTGACCTCACCTGCCGTTGCTGACAACGGGTTAACCTTAAGTGTTCCTGATGATTACCGCGGGTGTGTCGAAACGCCGTACCATTTTTGGGAAAACCCATTCGATGAAGACGGTAGGATCATCGCATACCCATATTATGCTGCGCTAGAAAAGAGCCCAGAAGTTGTTCTAGTTCCATCTGCAAATACCGAAGATGCTCAGCAAAAACGAATACGTTTGAGTTGTTCTGGGTTCGAGGAGCTCGGCAGTAATATCGACGTAGTCTTCGAATATGATGAGACTTTTCCATTTAGTGTCGGTTATTACGCGTGGGTCGAGCTATTGTTGTTGTATAGTGAAGCAGAGTCCGAAAATCGGAGGTTTGGCCGCAGCTTCTATTATGTTGCAGTAGCGGCAGAAACGATAAGAGACGGGGCTGACGCTTGTGTAAATTTCCAATCTCCCAACCCGTCATGGGACATGTTTTGCACACAAAGAGACCTGCTTCATCAAACGGAGATGATTCAGACGTTTCATAATCAGCTTATTGCCGCGGACTATGACGATAATGAAGTTAATCCAGATGCGGTAGTGGAGTTTGACAAGATTGTTGCCTCTTCACTTGCTAGCGCGAAAGCAATCGCAGTTGGGTTACCGAATTAAAGCAGGCCTATCTAAAGCAAACAGGCGCAATCCATACGCCCTGTGATGGTCTATTTGGGCTCGAACCTGACATTGAAGTGCAGGTGATCTTGGTGTCAGTGGCACATGGTAGCCTTTCACTGCGCGGGATGTGTCGGCAGGTTCGGCATCGCCACCCAGCCCGGCAATTCATCCGGCGCGACCGAGACATGCAGGCGTTCTGACTGGTCCCGCCCGACCTTGCGGTGTTTGCGCAGCAAAAATATCTTGCCCCAACCGCGCCAGGTTCCAACCGATTGCGCATGGGCATCCGTGGGGAAACGGGTGCGCCAGCCTTCGGGCATCGGCAGCCCGTGCATCTCGGCCTTGTCCAGCATCCAGATCAACGAGATATTGCTGAGCGGCCGGGCCTCTTCATAGCCGTTCAGCTGGCCGCCGATATCGCCATGGGTGCCACGGAACCAGACCTGTTCCACATGGCCATTGAACTCGGGCTTGCATCGCCACAAAACCGGCTCGAACACCTCGCGCGTTTCGTCTAGGGCCAGCGCGTGATAGCCATGCAGAGTGGCAGGGCCCAGCTGGTGGTTGTGAAAGGCATGGCGATCCTCGGCCCAGCGCCACAGCAGCGGCAGGCGCAGGCCCAGCGCCTTGACCGTGTCCCAGACACCGACCATCTCGATCTTGACGTTGTCGTGGCAGAACTTGCGGCGGAAATCGCGGGCGGCAGTGCCGCTGACATTGCATTCATAATGGCGGTAGGCTTGCAGGATGTTCCGCTCGGTCGCGTGTTCGGCCTTGAGCAGGCCGATCATATCGATCACCCCAGCCAGGCTGCGCACGCCGTAGGCGCCACGGGAATAACCGATGAAATAAATGCGGTCACCGGGTTTGTAGCGGGACGCCAGATAGCCATAAGCGCGGCGGATCTGGCGGTTGATGCCCCGGCCCATCATCACGTCCATGGTGGACTTCCAGCTTTCCCACTGCACGCCCGACTCGTAGAACACCGACACCTTGCTGCCCATTTCGCAGCACAGGCGATAGGTCTGACCGGCGTGGGTCTCGAACCCCGGTTCGAGGGTGGACATGGTGCCATCAAGGATAATGACGTGGCTGATCGGCTCGCGGTGCCGCGTTTCGGCGGAGTGCTCGGACCGCAAGGGCCGCCCGAGCCATCCCAGAATCTTCCTACTGAGCCGCGACAGATTCATGCGTCAGCAATTCCCAAACCTTGTGAGGTGTGAAAGGCATATCCGCCTGCCGCACCCCGTGATCCCAGAGCGCGTCCTGAACCGCATTTGCCACAGCGGCCAGAGCGCCCACCGTGCCGGCCTCGCCGCATCCTTTCATCCCCATCGGGTTGGAAGTTGACGGCACCGGCGCCGAGGTAAACTTTATCATGGGTACGTCCACCGCGCGGGGCAAGGCGTAATCCATAAACGATGCCGTGAGCAGCTGTCCGTGATCATCATGCACCACATGTTCCGACAGCGCCTGCCCGATGCCCTGAACCACCCCGCCATGCACCTGCCCTTCGGCCAGCATCGGGTTGATAAGATTTCCGAAATCATCAACCACGGTGTAGCGGTCCACACGGGTTTCGCCGGTGAAGGAATCGATCACAACCTCGGCAACATGCGCGCCGTTAGGATAGCTGCGGGCATCCAGTTGCGCGCGGGACTCATGCGTCAGCAAGTCCAATCGCCCGTCAGCGCGGGCCATGGCCGCGGCTTCGGTCAGGGTCGGCGTCAGGTTCGAGCCCGGCGCGCGGAATGTTTCATGGTCAAATCGCACATCACTGTCCTCGACCCCCATCTTATCGGCCAGATAAGGCGTGAATGCGGCGATCATTTTGTCAATGGTGGCGAGGGTCGCGGTACTTTGCACCGTCACCGAGCGCGAGCCGCCCGTTCCGCCGCCATGGCCAAGCCGGTCGGTATCCCCCTGAATGACGGTGATCCTGGCCATCGGAACGCCGGTCTGATCGGACAGGAACTGGGCATAAACCGTCTCGTGCCCCTGCCCGTTCGATTGTGTGCCGACATAAAGGTTCACAGTGCCATCCTCGCAAAACTCGACCTTCGAGTTCTCGGAAGGGTCGCCCAAAATACTTTCGATATAGTAACAAAGACCCTGCCCCCGGATCAGACCGCGTTCGGCATCGGCGGCCTTGCGGGCCTCGAACCCGCTGGTCTGGCTGGCCGCACGGCGCAGGACCATGTCGAAATCTCCGACATCATAGGTTTCACCCGTGGCAGAGGTGTAGGGGAAATCGCCGGGCCTGATGAAGTTTTTGCGCCGCAACTCCCACGGGTCAACGCCCAGTTCGCGTGCCGCGCGGTCCATCACGCGTTCCAGCACATAGATCGCCTCGGGACGTCCGGCACCGCGATAGGCGTCGACCTGTGTTGTCGTTGTATAGAACCCCTCGACCCGGAGATAGGTGGTCTGAACGTCATAGACCCCCATCAGCACCTTGCTGAACAGGCTTGTCTGGATCGCCTGCGCGAAATGACTGTTATAGGCACCAAGGTTGACTTTGCTGTGGACCCGGTAGGCGGTGATCCGGTGGTCGGCATCAAAGGCCAGCTCGGCCAGAGAGGTCAGATCGCGGCCGTGGTGATCGGACAGCATTGCCTCGGACCGGTCGGACATCCAGTGCACGGGCTGGCCCAGTTTCATCGCAGCCACGGCCACGCAGAAATATTCGGGATATGGCATCACCTTCATGCCGAACCCGCCCCCCACATCCGGGGTGGTGACACGGATCGCATCCGCATCGAGTTTCAGCTTTTGCGCCAGCTGTGCCTTCATCGCCCAGACACCCTGCCCGCCATAGGAAAAGTGCAGACGCCCGCCAGACCAATCGGCCTGACAGCCCCGTGGCTCGAGCGAGCTGATGATGACGCGGTTGTCTTGCACGTTCAGCGACACGGTGTGGGCGGCGGCCTGAAAGGCGGCCTTGGTCGCAGCCTCATCCCCCAGACCCCAATCAAACGCGCGGTTGTCGGGCGCTTGCGGGTGCAGGGCCTCACCCCCCGCTTTCACGTCCAGCTTGGCGGGGCGTTCCTGGATGTCCATCCAGATTAGCTCGACCGCGTCCTGCGCCTGTACCAGCGTATCCGCGATGACAACGGCCACGGGTTCGCCCACAAAGCGCACACGGTCCTTGGCCAGCATATGCCGATCCGGCGCGGCAGAGCCGGTCCCGTCGCGGTTGGTCAAGGTTGCTGCATTCATCACCGTGTCGATGCCCGAGGCGGCAAGATCGTCCAATGTCATGACCAGCCGCACCCCGTCAGCATCCCGCGCGGATTCAAGATCCAGCGCAGTGATATCGCCATGGGCCGCAGGGCTGCGGAAAAAAGCGGCAAACAGCGCATTGCCGGGCACGGCATCGTCCATATAGCGCCCCTGCCCGGTCAGGAACCGCTGATCTTCGGTCCGTTTGACCGGCTGGCTTTTGCCGAATTTTTCCATGGGATGCTCCTGTCACTGCCTTGATGGCGACACTAGCCCTGCGCTCGCTTATGTCCAGCGCCTTGCATGAAAGCGTGTGGCGACACCGATGTCGTAAACAGGATTGCAGGAGCCACAGAGGGATTCGTAGGCTGTTTGAAAATGCAGCCTGCCGGAGGTCCCCCATGCCCGAACCCATTTCCCTGACACAGGGCCGCCTGGACGCCCCATCGGTCGACGCGTATTGGCAAGACGGGTTTGTCTTTCCCATCACTGTCTTTTCGCCGGATGAGACCGCACATTTCCGGGCCGAGCTGGAGCAGATCGAGAAGACCTGGCGCGTGGCTGACCTTCCGCTGCCGCTGAACATGTACAAACGCCTGAACGCCCATGTGGTGATGCCGCTGGTCGCCCGTATCGCACTGGATCCCAGGGTTCTGGACGTCGTCGAAGGAATACTGGGGCCGGATTTGCTGCTGTGGTCTGCGGAACTGTTCATCAAAGAGCCACGCACAACGCAGGTTGTTGGAATGCATCAGGACCTGACCTATTGGGGGATGGGCGAAACACCGGATCAGATGACCGCATGGATCGCATTGTCGCCTGCCACGGTAACAAGCGGCTGCATGGACTTTGTCAGGGGTAGCCACAAAAACCCGATCCTGCCCCATAACGACACGTTTTCAGACAACAACCTGCTGTCGCGCGGGCAGGAGGTGGCTGTCGATGTGGCAGACGAGGACAAAACGCATATCGAATTGCAGCCGGGTCAGATGTCGTTGCACCATGGCCTCACAATCCATGGCTCGGGGCCCAATATGTCGGACGATCGGCGGATCGGGCTGGCGATCCGGTATCTGAACCCGAACGCACAGCAAAAAGTGGCGGACCGCGATTACGCGGTCTTGGCGCGGGGCGAAGACCGGGTGGGCAATTTCATCCTCATCGAACCACCGACCGAGTTGTTTTCGCAGCCAGCCTTGGCGCTTCATGCCCGCATTCGGGAGGATCAGGCCAAGGCGATGACACAAGGCGCGGCACAAAGCACGCACCTGTACGGAAACGAGGCGACCGGCACGGGGTGACTTCGGCAATCGTCGCCGCACAGGGCCTTCCCCTTCCCGTCTCCATTCGCTATTGCAGGCGCTGACCCGAATTTGTTGACGCAGGACGCATCCCATGGCGATGGAAAAGACATTCAACGCGGCCGAGGCCGAGGCCCGTATCTATGAGGCCTGGGAACAGGCCGGAGCCTTCAAGGCAGGCGCGAACCGTTCGCGTGATGAGAGCTTTTGCATCATGCTGCCACCGCCCAACGTGACCGGCGCGCTGCATGTGGGACATGCCTTTAACCATACACTGATGGATATTCTGATCCGCTGGCACCGGATGCGCGGGTTCGACACTCTGTGGCAACCTGGTCAGGACCACGCCGGCATCGCCACGCAGATGCAGGTTGAAAAGAAACTGATGGCCGAAGAGGGCAAGAAGCGTACCGACTACGCGCGCGAGGAGTTTCTGGCCAAGGTCTGGGATTGGAAGGGGCAATACGGCCGCAAGATTATCGAACAGATGACGCGGTTGGGGAATTCCTGCGACTGGTCGCGCAATGCCTTTACCATGGCGGGCGCACCAGGTGACCCACGCACCGGGCACGAAAACTCACCCAACTTCCATGATGCCGTTATCAAGGTCTTTGTCGATATGTACGAGAAGGGCCTGATCTATCGCGGCAAGCGACTGGTCAACTGGGACCCGCATTTCGAGACTGCGATTTCGGACCTTGAGGTCGAGAATATTGAAACGCCAGGCCACATGTGGCACTTCAAGTACCCTTTGGCGGGCGGTGAGACATATGAGTATTTGGAAAAAGATGAAGATGGGAATGTGATCTTCCGCGAAGAGCGGGATTATATTTCCATTGCAACCACGCGGCCCGAAACCATGCTGGGCGACGGTGCTGTGGCCGTGCATCCGTCGGATGAGCGCTACGCGCCGATCGTCGGCAAACTGTGCGAAATCCCGGTTGGACCGAAAGAGCATCGCCGCCAGATTCCGATCATCACCGATGAGTATCCCGATCCCGACTTCGGCTCGGGCGCGGTGAAAATCACCGGCGCGCATGACTTCAACGACAATATGGTCGCCAGGCGCGGCGGTATTCCGATGTACCGCCTGATGGACACCAAGGGCGCGATGCGGGCTGATGGCGCGCCTTACGCCGAAGAGGCGGGCAAGGCGCAGGAATATGCGCGCGGCAAGCCGTTCACCGAGAATGAGATCGACGCAATCAACCTGATCCCGGATCACCTGCGCGGACTGGACCGGTTCGAGGCGCGTGTGAAGGTGGTCGAGGAAATCACTGCTGACGGTCTGGCCGTGATGACCCGCGCGGATGATCCGCGTCTGGGCACCAAACTGGGCGAGGATGACAACCCGGCGGCTCTGGTGCCTTTGGTCGAGAGCAAGCCGATCATGCAGCCCTTTGGCGACCGCTCGAAAGTCGTCATCGAGCCGATGTTCACCGACCAGTGGTTCGTCGACGCCGAAAAGGTCGTCGGCCCTGCGCTGGACGCGGTCAAGGATGGCACGGTCAAGATCATCCCTGAATCGGGCGAGAAAACCTATTACCACTGGCTGGAAAACATCGAGCCCTGGTGCATCTCGCGCCAGCTGTGGTGGGGGCATCAGATTCCGGTTTGGTATGGGCCTCAGCAGAAGTGCTCGGGGCTGGAACCGAACCCTGATCGCATCGCCCGTATGGAAAGCCACAACAAAGGGGAGTTTGCGGTATTCTGCGGCCCGTCTTTTGATGCAATTCGGGCGGACGTTGAGGGCTACTACGAAGGCATGGGAATCGCCGAGGTCTCTACTAAGGAAGAGGCTATCTCGTTCATTCGCGAGGGCAAAATCGGCCTCTACCGCGACCCCGACGTCCTCGATACCTGGTTCTCCTCCGGCCTCTGGCCCATCGGCACGCTGGGCTGGCCCGAGGATACCGACGAGATGCGCCGCTATTTCCCGACCAGCGTATTGATCACCGGCGCGGATATCCTGTTCTTCTGGGTCGCCCGGATGATGATGATGCAGCTGGCCGTGGTGAACGAGGTTCCGTTCCACACCGTCTACCTGCACTCGCTCGTCCGCGACGAGAAGGGCAAGAAGATGTCCAAGACCACCGGCAACGTCATTGACCCGCTGGAGATCGTGGACGAGTTCGGTGCCGACGCGCTGCGGTTCACCAACGCCTCGATGGCGGCGATTGGCGGCGTGCTGAAACTGTCGCGTGAACGCATCACCGGCTATCGCAACTTCGGCACCAAGCTTTGGAATGCCGTCCGCTTTGCCGAGATGAACGAGGTCTTTACCGACGCCGTGCCGCAACTGGACGTTAGCGAGTTGAAGCCAAAAGCCGCCGTCAACCGTTGGATCATCGGCGAAACCGCCCGCGTGCGGGCCGAGGTCGACGCGGCGCTGGAAAGCTATCGCTTCAACGATGCGGCAAACGGGCTTTATGCCTTTGTCTGGGGCAAGGTCTGCGACTGGTATGTGGAACTGTCGAAACCCTTGCTACAAGGCGACGACGCCGAAGCACAGGCCGAGACCCGCGCCACCATGCGCTGGGTTCTGGATCAGTGCATGGTCCTGCTGCACCCGATCATGCCCTTCATCACCGAAGAGCTGTGGGGCCTGACCGGCAATCGCGCCAAATTGGTCGTCCACGCCGACTGGCCGACCTACGGCACGGAACTGGTCGACGCCGATGCGGATCGTGAGATGAACTGGGTGATCTCGGTAATCGAGAACACCCGCTCGGCCCGTGCGCAGATGCGGGTACCTGCCGGTCTCTACGTGCCGATGCTGGTGACCGAGATCGACGCCAACGGCCAAGCCGCGTGGGACCGCAACGAGGCGCTGATCAAGCGTCTGGCCCGGATCGACAGCCTGACCAAGGCCGATGAGCTGCCCAAAGGCACGATCTCCATCGCGGCCCCCGGTGCGAGCTTCGGCCTGCCGTTGGCGGATATCATCGACATCGGCGCGGAAAAGGAGCGGCTGGAGAAAGCCAAGGGCAAGCTGGCCAAGGAACTGGGTGGCTTGCGCGGGCGTCTGAACAACCCCAAATTCGTGGCCTCGGCCCCGGACGAGGTGGTCGAGGAAGCCAAAGCCAACCTCGCCGCCCGCGAGGAAGAAGAAGCCAAGCTGAACGAGGCGCTGGCCCGTCTGGCCGAGATCGCCTGATCTTCACCTTTTCAAAATACTCATACCCCAAACCCCGCCGCTGATCCGGCGGGGTTTTCTTTTGCGCGTTCAGACCTTGCCCGCCCCTGCCGCCGCTTGTTAGCAATCACCAACCCCAACCGCCCGAGGCTGTCATGACCCAGTTTGCCCCACCGCTCCAGACAGTCTCGACCGGGCTGGTTGTCGCCATTGTCGGGTTCTTCAGTTCCTTTCCTATCGTGTTGCAGGGGCTGGCCGCGATGGGGGCGTCTCCGGCGCAGGCGGCCTCGGGTCTGATGATGGCGGCCATCGCAATGGGACTGACCGCCATTGTGCTGAGCCTGTGGTACCGGCAACCGATCAGCGTCGCCTGGTCTACACCGGGGGCGGCGCTGCTGGCGGTGTCCGCGACTCCGGCGCTGGGGTTTTCCGAGGCAACGGGCGCGTTCCTGTGTGCAGGGGCGCTGACGGTGCTGGCCGGGCTCTGGCGGCCATTGGGGCGGCTGGCGGCCGCCATTCCAACGACTTTGGCACAGGCCATGCTGGGGGGCGTTCTGCTGCCGCTTTGCATTCTGCCCTTTCAGGCCGCAGTCGAATTGCCCGCGCAAGCCCTGCCGGTGATCCTGACATGGTTCATCGCAGGCCGGATCAACCGGCTGTTCGCCGTTCCGGCGGCCGTTGCCGCCGCCGCGCTGGTTGTGGTACTGAACGCAGGCGACACCTCGGTGACCCCGGCGCGATGGCTGGCGGCACCGGTCTGGACCATGCCCGGTTTCTCGCTGGCCTCGACCATCGGAATCGCCATCCCGCTGTTCATCGTCACGATGGCGACCCAGAACATTCCCGGCATCGCGGTGATGCGCAGCTTTGGCTATACCCCGGCTCCGGGCAGGCTGTTTTCATCCGTGGGTGGGGCGAGCCTGTTATCGGCACCATTTGGTGCACCTGCCACCTGCCTTGCTGCGATCACCGCTGCGATGTGTTCCAACGAAGACAGCCACCCCGATCCCGCGCAACGGTACTGGTCGGCCATCATGGGTGGGGTGTTCTATGGTGTATTCGGTATCTTTGCCGTGGCGATTACCGGCTTTGCATCCCATGCCGATCCGCTGTTGATGGGGACACTGACCGGTGTCGCCCTGATCGGCGTGCTGGCCAATTCGATTTTCGCAGCACTTGAGGTTCCGGCCGAGCGTGAGGCCGCGATGCTGACCTTTGCGATCACCGCATCGGGCATCTCGGTCTTTGGGCTGGGCGCGGCGGTCTGGGGCCTGCTGGTCGGCGGGCTGGCCTATCTGGTGAGCAACAGAATCCGGTAGCCGCTTTCGCATCCTGCCCTTGCCGGGTATAGTTGCTCCATGTTCGGTTCACTTGGAAAACTGGTGGAGCGCCAGATCAAAAAGGCACAGGCCGAGGGGCAGTTGCAGGGCCTTGTCGGCGAAGGTCACCCCCTGCCCGACCGGTCCGGCGAGGCGCAGGGCGATCTGGCCATCGCCGCCGGGCACCGGATCATGGCGCAAGCCGGGGTTCTGCCCGAAGAGTTCGACATCAAAAAGAAACTGGATGCGGCCCGCAAAGCGTATCCGGCCCTGACCGACCCCGCGGAACGCCGGGCCGCGATGTCGGAGATCGCTGATCTGGAAATGCGTTACAACATGGCCCGCGATGCGCGGCGGGCTTTCATGCGCTGATCACTTGAACTCGGGCTTGCGGCCCTGCATCTGCGCCATCACGACCTCCATCTGATGAGGCTTGCCGATCAACTCCACCTGCTCGGCGGATTCCGCCTTGAGAACGTCCGCACGGGGCTGGGTTTCGGCCACTTCGATCAGCCGCTTGGCGGCACGGATAGCCGAGGGGCTTTGACCGGCGATATTCTCGGCAATGGCCAGAGCTTCGGTCAGCGGGTCATCTGAAAGCTGCGTGACCAGTCCCCAATCCATCGCCTGCTGCGCGCCGATGGGCCGGGCCGTGTAGGTCAGCAGGCGCAGCACGTCCGAACGCACAAGCCGGGGCAGCAGAACCATGCCGCCCATATCGGGGATGATACCCCACTTCATCTCCATCACCGCCAGTTTCGCCTCGGGGTGCGCGATACGTATATCCGCGCCCAGAGCGATTTGCAGGCCACCGCCATAGGCGACGCCCTGAATGGCGCAGATCACCGGCACCGGTACGCGACGCCAGATCAGCGCCAGCTCCTGCATTTCGTTGGCATCTTCGTGGCTGCGGGTCATCAGCCATTCGGTGGGGTCCATATGGGCCATCTTGGCAAAGCTTGCCATGTCGAGCCCGGCGCAGAAGCTTTTCCCCTCGCCCGACAAAACCACGGCGCGGGCGTCCGAGGCGGCGACCTCTTGCCCGGCAGAGAGCAATGCCTTGACCATCGCGTCATCCAGCGCGTTCATCTTGTCACCCCGGGTCAGGATGACATGGGCAACATGGTCTTGATAGGTGACGGATACGCGTGACATGGGGGACCTCCCGAAATTCAGTTGCGGCGACCATGCCCGGACGGGACGCCGATTTCCACTGCGACGTCAGGGCAGATCGCTGACAGGCATCCGCCCGAACCAGGGAGAATCGAGCGTCATGACATAGAACTGATCGCCCACGATCCGGCCCCCTGTCGTGATGCCAATACGGCCCTGCGGATCCTGTAGCGTGCGCAGGATCGTGCCTTCACCATCGAACTGCACCAGCATACCCCGATGGATCGGCGCCGGGCGCACAGCCGGGCCCAGCCGCCAGATCACCTTGCGCAGGAAGGGGTACGGCATCAGCGCCTCGGACGGCACACGCGGGCTGGCGAAGGCCATCCAGTAGGTGCCATCGCCCTGTGCTTCGAGATTGTCGGGATAGCCCGGCAGATTGTCCAGCAAGACCTCTTGCTGACCGGCTTTCGGCCCGCTGAGCCACAGCTTGTGCACCCGTGCGCGGCCGGTCTCGGCGATCAGCAGGAAATCTGTATCGGGCGAGAGGGCAATGCCATTGGTATAGACGAACCCAGTGGCAATCTTTTCGGTTCTGCCGTCGGGTGTGTGACGGGCGACATAGCCTGTATCGGATTGTTCCCAGATGGTCAGGACCGAGGTCGGCTTGGTCCCGCCCATGGTTTCGGGGTCGAACCGGTCAGAGGAGTTCGAAAAATAGATCGTGCCGTCCTGTGCCACGTCCAGTTGGTTTGCATAGACCACGGGTGCACCGTCGATATCTGCCACCACGGATTCAAGCGTGCCCGACCCGGTCCAGCGCATCACCCCGCGAAAGCTGTCGGCAATATATAGCGCGCCATCCGGCCCGGCCCTGAGGCCCAGAGGACGCCCGCCAAGCTGGTCGACCACAACAGGGTCGGCCCCGTCAATCCGATAGAGCGTGCCAGACCGGCTGGTCGTATAGACCGCGCCGTCGGGCAGGATGGCGATATCTTCGGGGCCGGTTTCCCCATCCGGCAGGCGGATCATCTGCGCGGCGTCCAGCGCTGTGTTCTCGGCGAAATCTCCTGTGAAACCTGCATCTTCCGGCATCTCAACGGCGACGGGGATAACGGGAACGGGCCAGAACAGAAGATAGGCGAGGCCCAGAAGAACAATGGCAGACAGTATGCGCATCTGCGCTCCTTACTTGTGTTTCAATACGTTCCGACACGCGGGATGAGGTGCGCGCTTGCCCGAAGCTCGGGCTTGGGGTTATCTGCAGGCATGACAGGACCTCGATACACCCCGCTTGCCCAATCCCTGCCCGCCACCGTGCCCTTTGTGGGCCCCGAAACGCAAGAGCGTCAGCGCGGCGCGGCGTTCATTGCCCGTCTTGGGGCCAACGAGAGCGTGTTTGGCCCCTCGCCCCGCGCGATCCGGGCCATGGAGCAGGCCGCGTCTGATATCTGGATGTATGGCGATCCCGAGAACCACGATCTGCGCCATGCTTTGGCCGAGTATCATGGGGTAACCTCCGAAAATATCGTTGTGGGCGAAGGGATTGACGGGCTTCTGGGTTATCTTGTGCGTCTGATTGTAGGGCCCGGGGATGCGGTTGTAACCTCGGACGGGGCGTATCCCACCTTTAATTATCATGTGGCCGGGTTCGGTGGCGTTCTGCACAAGGTCCCTTATGCCGGGGATCACGAAGACCCGGCGGCCCTGTTTGCGAAGGCGGCCGAGGTGGGTGCAAAACTGGTCTATCTGGCCAATCCGGACAATCCGATGGGCAGCTGGCATTCCGGCGCGGATATCGTGGCGGCGATGGATGCCCTGCCCGACGGTTGCCTGCTGATTCTGGATGAGGCTTATGTGGAATGCGCGCCAGATGGGACAGCGGCACCCGTCAGCGCAGACGACCCTCGCGTGATCCGGATGCGGACATTTTCCAAGGTCTATGGCATGGCGGGCGCGCGGGTTGGCTATGCCATGGGAGCGCCCGACCTGATCGCAGCCTTTAACAAGGTGCGCAACCATTTCGGCATGAACCGCGCGGCGCAGGCCGGGGCGCTGGCCGCGTTGCAGGATGGCGCCTGGCTGGAGCATATTCAAACACAGATCGCCGAGGCGCGTGAGCGGATAGGGACAATTGCCCGCGAGAACGGGTTGGAGCCGTTGCCCTCGGCCACCAATTTCGTGACGATTGATTGCGGGCGGGATGGAGAATTCGCCAGAGCGGTACTGGAGGCTTTGGTTGCGCGGGGTCTGTTTGTTCGGATGCCGTTTGCAGCGCCCCAGAACAGGTGCATCCGGGTAAGCTGTGGTGAAACAGCAGATCTGGATGCTTTTGCGGCCGCCTTGCCCAAGGCGCTAGCAGAGGTGCGGGCAAAGACGGGCTAGCGCTGGTCTGTCTTGCCAACGGGGCAAAGGGGGGCTGTCTGCCCCCCATCGCGCAATGCGCGATTCCCCCCGAGGATATTTTTGGCCAGATGAAGGGGCGGATCAGCGCTGTTCGTCTGACGTGTATCAGGCGGCCAGGACGGCGGCGGCGGCCTCGAGCGCGCCTTTGCCACGGGGGATATCAAGCGCGGCCATGGCCGTTTCCATACCGCCCAGCATCGCCATCACCATTTGCCCGTTGACATGGCCCATATGCCCGAGGCGGAAACAGCTGTCGTAATCCTCCATCCCAAGGCCAATGCCCAATGTCAGGCCCAGTTGATGTTCGGTGAACGCGCGTAGGGCCGTGCCGCGGCCTCCGGTCAGGCGCAGGGCAGTGACGGCGTGACTGCGGCGGGCGCGGTCGGCAACGTTCAGATGCAGCGCGCCGCCTTCGGCCCATGTTTCGCAGGCCGCCCAGATGGCGGTGGCCAGACGTTCATGGCGGGCCCAGACCTGTTCGATCCCTTCCGCATGGATCAGGTCGAGCGCAGCACGCAGACCATAAAGGTGATGTGTCGGCGCGGTACCGTCGAAATACTGGTAGAACAGGTCAGGGTTAGCGCGCGGCTGCCAGTCCCAATATCGTGACACACGCGGCATGGCGGCCCGCTTGGCCTGTGCTTTGTCGTTGAAAAAGACAAAGCCTGTGCCTGCGGGGGTCATCAGGCCTTTCTGGCAGGCGGTGACCGTGACATCGACGCCCCATTCATCCATCTCGAACCGGTCGCATCCCAGCGAGGCGATGCAATCGGCCATCAACAGCGCCGGGTGGTCCAGATCGTCGAGCAGTTTGCGCAGCGCCGGGATATCGTTGCGGATCGAGCTTGATGTGTCCACATGAACCGCGAGAACAGCCTTGATCTGGTGGCCTTTATCCGCGCGCAAAGCGTCGGCAATCCGGTCGAGATCCCAGGCGGATGAGGTGCCGAAGTCGATCAGTTGCACCTTTGCCCCGATGCCTTCGGCCATCTCGGCCCAGCCATGGGTGAACCGGCCCGAGGCAGGAGCCAGAACGGTTTCGCCGGGGGCGATCACGTTGGACAGAGCGGCCTCCCACGTGCCGTGACCATTGGCAATGTAGATGGCAACGTCATGGCCTGTGCGAGCAACCCGGCGCAGATCGCGGGTCAGGTCGGGCATCATGTCGATGAGCGCGCCATCGTAGA
This sequence comes from Ruegeria sp. BH8, assembly GCF_056538065.1. NCBI lineage: Bacteria > Pseudomonadati > Pseudomonadota > Alphaproteobacteria > Rhodobacterales > Roseobacteraceae > Ruegeria > Ruegeria sp. BH8. The sequence continues at coordinate 83,212 of NZ_JBQFSP010000011.1, forward strand.
TATTGGGCGACGGGCGATGCATCGCCTGCAGGACCGCGTCCGGCATCACCGAGGGGCCCGGGATTGCCAAATAAGTTCGCCCCTGAGAGAGGGCAGATGTCTGTGTCATGGGGTCAACCTGTCTGAGGTGACGCCCACATTACCGAGGGGCTTCGCGGCGTCAATCCGCCAGCTTTGATGCCTCGCGCGCAAGTGTTTCGATCCCGGCCCAGTCACCGCTTTCGACCATCTGCTTGGGCGCGACCCAACTGCCACCGGCGCAGACCACGTTGGACAGGGACAGATAGTCACGGGCGTTGGACGGCGACACCCCGCCTGTCGGGCAAAAACTGATCTGCGGCAGGGGCGCACCGATGGCTTTGAGCGCGGGCGCGCCGCCCGAGGCCTCGGCCGGGAAGAATTTCAGCATGTCATAGCCTTTTTCCAGCAATGCCATCGCTTCACTGGCCGTGGCCGCGCCGGGCAGCAGGGGCAGGCCCTCGGCCTCGCACGCCGCGATGAGCGCGTCGGTTGCGCCCGGAGAGACGCCGAACTGCGCGCCCGCCTCTTTGGCGGCGCGGACGTCTTCGGGTGTGACCAGCGTACCTGCGCCGACCACGCCGCCGGGCACCTTGGCCATCGCGCGGATCGCGTCGAGCGCGGCGGGCGTGCGCAAGGTGACCTCGAGCGCTGGCAGACCGCCGGCGACCAATGCCTCGGCCAGCGGGCGGGCCTGCGCGACGTCATCGACAACCAGAACCGGAACGATCGGGGCCAGTGCGCAGATTTCACGGGTGCGTTGGGATTTGGACATGAGGTTAAACTCCGAAAATGCTGGCACCGGTGTCGGCCGAGCCGACATTCTGGCGGAACGCGCCAAAAAGATCGCGCCCTGCGCCGTGTTGATTGGCGGATAGATCGGTGGTGACGGGCGCGCGGTCCAGAACGCCTGCGGTGAGGATTTCCAGATCACCCCTGACCGCGTCAACGCGCAGGATGTCACCGTCCTGAAGGTATGCAATGGGGCCGCGGTCGAGCGCCTCGGGGACAACATGGATGGCGGCGGGCACTTTACCGGAAGCGCCAGACATGCGGCCATCGGTGACCAGCGCCACTTTCTGGCCCCGGCCCTGGAGGATCGACAGCATGGGCGTCAGCGAGTGCAGTTCCGGCATCCCGTTGGCCTTGGGGCCTTGAAACCGGACCACGACGATGACGTCACCGGTGAATTCTCCGGCTTTGAACGCGGCTTTCACCTCATCCTGATCGTGGAACACCCGCACGGGCGCTTCGACGACCTGATGTTCTGGCGCGACGGCTGATACTTTCATGACCCCGGTGCCCAGATTTCCGGTCAGGCGCGACAGGCCGCCGGTGGGCTGGAACGGGTCGCGGGCGGGGCGGACAATCTTGTCATTCAGGCTGTGGCCCGCGCCGTCTTGCCAGGTCAGCTCACCATCGATCAGCTTGGGCTCGCGCGTGTAATTGTGCAGGCCCTGCCCGGCAACGGTCAACGTATCGGGGTGCAGCAAACCTTCTTCGAGCAACGTGCCAATGGTGAACCCAAGTCCGCCTGCGGCGTGGAAGTGATTCACGTCGGCCAGACCGTTGGGATAGACCCGCGCGACCAGCGGGACCACGGCGGAGATATCGGAAAAATCCTGCCAGTCCAGAACGATACCACCAGCGCGCGCCATGGCAATCAGGTGGATCAGCAGATTGGTCGAGCCTCCGGTCGCCATCAGGCCGACGATACCGTTCACAAAGGCCCGTTCGTCGAGCACCTGATAAACCGGGGTATAGCTGTTTCCCAGCGCGCTGAGCGACAGGGCGCGGCGCGCGCCCTCCTGTGTCAGCGCGTCGCGCAAGGGCGTGTTGGGATTGACGAAGCTGGAGCCCGGCAGGTGCAGGCCCATGAACTCCATCAGCATCTGGTTGGTGTTGGCGGTGCCGTAGAAAGTGCAGGTGCCGGGGCCGTGATAGGCGGCCATTTCGGCGGCCATCAGTTCGTCGCGCCCGACCTCTCCGGCAGCGAATTTCTGGCGGACCTTGGCCTTTTCGTCATTGGGCAGGCCACTGGTCATTGGCCCTGCGGGCAGGAACACCGCAGGCAGATGCCCGAACGCCTGCGCACCGATGATCAGGCCGGGGACAATCTTGTCGCAGACGCCGAGGAAGACAGCCGCGTCATAGGTGTTGTGGCTGAGTGCTACGCCAGTTGCCAATGCGATCACGTCGCGTGAAAACAGCGACAATTCCATCCCTGCTTCGCCCTGGGTGACACCGTCGCACATGGCTGGCACGCCACCCGCGACCTGTGCGGTGCCTCCGGCAGCGCGGATCGCATCGCGGATCAGAGCGGGGTACCGTTCAAAGGGCTGATGGGCGGACAGCATGTCGTTATAGGCTGTGACGATGCCCAGATTGCCCGCCGTACCAGTGGCCATGGATTGCTGGTCTTCACCCGCACCCGCATAGGCATGGGCCTGACCACTGCAGGACAGGTGCGCACGGGCGGGACCCTTGGATCTGGCCTGTTCCATCCGGTCGATGTGGGGGCCGCGCAGATCGGCGCTGCGATCGATGATCCGTTTGGTGACGTCAGAAATGACAGAGTGAACCATGATTACCCTCCGATCTGACGCCAGCGACGCCCATCGCGATGCATCAGCATCAGTGCTTCTTCGGGGCCTGAACTGCCCTGATCGTACTTGGCGGGTTTGTCCCCGCGCTGTTCCCAGCCGTGAATGATGGGATCGACCCAGGCCCAGGCGGCCTCGGCCTCGTCCCCACGCATGAACAGGGTCTGATCGCCCCGGATGACATCCATGATCAGGCGTTCATATGCGTCCGGGGATTGCGAGTCATCACCCAGCGCGTCGGCAAAGCTCATGTCCAGAGCGACATCGGACAGGCGGAAGCCGCCCTGCCCCGGTTCCTTTATCGTTGTGCGCAGGGTGATGCCTTCGTCAGGTTGCAGACGGATCACCAGCACGTTGCCATGCAACGGGCCGACATTGGGAAAGATCGTGTGTGGTGGGTCGCGGAAGAACACCGCGATTTCAGAGGCACGGGCGCGCAGACGTTTGCCTGTGCGCAGGTAGAACGGCACCCCGGCCCAGCGCCAGTTGCCGATATGGACCTTGAGTGCAATGAAGCTTTCGGTGCGGCTGGCCGGCTTGCCAACGTGATCAAGGTATCCGTCACCGCCCTTGCCCGTGCGATACTGACCACGGGCGATGTCCCTGGGTTCGACCGGTTCCAGCGCCTCGATCACCTTGACCTTCTCGTCACGCACCGCATTGGGAGAGAACTTTGACGGAGGTTCCATCGCGGTCAGGCACAGCAATTGCACCAGATGGTTCTGGATCATGTCCCGCATCGCGCCGGATTGATCGTAATAGGCCCCGCGCCCTTCGACCCCGACGGTTTCCGCCACTGTGATCTGCACATGATCGACATGGGTCGAGTTCCAAAGCGGCTCGAACAGGGAATTCGCAAAGCGCAGCGCCATCAGGTTCTGCACGGTTTCCTTGCCCAGATAATGGTCGATCCGGTAAATCTGGTGTTCCTTGAAACACGCCCGCAAGCCTTCGTTCAGCGCCCTGGCCGAGGCCAGATCATGGCCGAAAGGCTTTTCGACAACGATGCGGCTGTCCGGCGTGGCCAGACCGGCGTCATGCAGGCGCTGCGCAATGCCCGAAAACAGGCTGGGACCCACTGACAGGTAAAAGGCCCGCACCACGTCGGGGCGCAGCACCTTGGACAGATCGGACCATCCGGCATCGCCCAGCGCATCCACCGGCACGTATTCAACATGGGACAGGAACCGGTCCAGCGTTTCCTTTTTGAACTTCGGTGCGAATTCCTGCATCGATGCACGGACCTGATCGCGAAACCCGTCGCTGTCGATATCCGAGCGCGCCGTGCCGATGATCCGCGCCCCATCGGGCATCTGGCCGACCTCGAACCGGTGGTACAGGCCCGGCAGGATCTTACGTTGCGCCAGATCCCCGGTCGCGCCGAACAACACAAGATCGAACGGCTCTACCGGAATTACGCGTGAAACCATCACAGGCTCCTTCTCGAGTTTGCCGATATCAGTTCAGCACGGCATGAAACGGCTCTGCGGCACACTGTTACCGCTAACATTGCCTGCGTGATAAAAAGCCCGCGCGAAAAAATCAAGCATAGTTTCCCAAAAAGCGAGGTTTTGCGGGCTATACCTGACTGCGCAGCCATTCCATCACGGCCGGGCGCACGGATTGTTCGCCACGATGGCGTGCGTCCGCGATGATTTTGCGTACCTCCATCAGGTCACACCGCAGCAACAGGCTTTTGACCGGACCAATCGACGCCGGGCGCATCGACAGGGTGCGAATACCCATGGCCGCAAGGCACAGCGCCTCGACCGGGCGGCCCGCATCCTCGCCACAGAAGCTGAGCGGGGTGTCCGAAAGCCCGCAGCGTTCGACAATGCGTTCCATCAGGCTCAGGAAACTGACATTCAACGTGTCATAGCGGCGGCGGACCAGTTCATTTTCGCGGTCAGCCGCAAAAAAGAACTGCTTGAGGTCGTTCCCGCCGATCGAGATGAAATCGACCTCGTCAAAGAACTTTTGCGGGGCAAAGGCCAGCGACGGGGTTTCCAGCATCGCGCCGACTTCAAGCGTTTCGGGCAGAACGTGGCCCAGTCGCTTTTCGCGTTCGATGGTTTTGTTTACCTCCCAGCGGGCTTCGCGATACTCCTCGGCCTGCGCGACAAAGGGGAACATGATGGTCAGCGGGCGACCATTGGCAGCGCGCAGAAGGGCCTGCAACTGCATCCGCATCACGCCGCGTTTGTCCAGACCGACACGAATGGCGCGCCAACCCAGGGCCGGGTTGGGTTCGGCCACGTGTTTCATATAGGGCAGCACCTTGTCCGACCCGATATCCAGTGTGCGGAACACCACCCTTTTGTCGCCTGCCGCATCCAGTACCCGCTGATACTGGGTGACCAGCTCGGACCGTTTGGGCATCTGATTGCGGATCAGGAATTGCAGCTCGGTTCGGAACAGGCCAACACCTTCGGCACCTGATGTTCCCAGCGACGGCAGGTCGGCCATAAGGCCTGCGTTCATCACCAGATTGATGCGCGTCCCGTCGCGTGTGATACAGGGCGTTTCGCGGATCGAGGCATAGCGTTCCTGCGCTTTGGCCTGCATCGCGATCTTGTCGCGGAAGGCGCCGACCACGCTATCTTCGGGGCGCAGGTGAACAACGCCCTGATCGCCATCCACCAGCACGTGGTCGCCATTCAACGCTTCGGTCGTGATCCGGCCCACATGGACCACCAGAGGGATCGCCAGCGCACGGGCCACAATGGTGGCGTGACTGCCGACTGAACCTTCTTCGAGGATGATCCCCTTCAGCGCCCGCCCGTATTCCAGCAAGTCGCCGGGGCCGATATTGCGTGCGACCAGAATCGGATCGGGCGGCAGATCGGCGCTGTCGGTTTTTCCCTGCCCGGTCAGAATGCGCAACAAACGGTTGCTGAGATCGTCAAGATCCGCCAGCCGTTCGCGCAGATAGGGATCGGACACCTGCCCCATCCGGGCGCGCGCCTGAGATTGTTCTTTCTCGACCGCGGCCTCAGCACTGAGCCCCAGAGCAATGTCCTCTTCCATCCGGCGCATCCAGCCTTTGGAATTGGCAAACATCCGGTAGGCTTCCAGCACCTTGAGCTGTTCGGTATCACCATCCCGGGAAATTTCGAGCATCTTGTCGACACCGACGCGCAGCTCTTCCACCGCCTCATTCAGACGTTCGCGTTCCCGGTGCGGGTCCTCGGCGATCGGATTGGTGACAACCACGCGGGGTTCATGCAGCCAGACATGGCCTTCGGCGGAACCTTCCTGCGCCGGGCCGCCGCGCAGCAGAACCGATTGCTGGTGCCGTGGCGACAGGGCCGCGCCTTCGCCAACAAAGGCGCCCAGTTCGGCCATTTCGGCCAGCACCATGGCCACCACTTCCAGCGCATAGATCTCGTCGGCGGAAAATTCACGCGCTTTGCGGGACTGGACAACCAGAACACCGAGCTTTTCCCCAAGGCGCTGCACCGGCACGCCGAGAAAGGACGAAAACCGCTCTTCCCCGGTTTCCGGCATATACCGGAACCCTTTTTCAGACGGCGCATCCGGGGTGTTGACCACCTTGCCGGTCTTGGCGACCCTGCCCACCAGCCCCTCGCCCATGCGCATCCGGGTCTGGTGTACCGATTCAGGCGCAAGCCCCTGGGTCGCACAGAGTTCCAGGGTCTCATCATCGCGGAACAGATAGATTGAGCACACTTCGCTGCGCATGCTGTCAGCGATCAGATGAGTGATCTGATCAAGGCGCTCCTGTCCAGCGGCTTCGCTGGCCATCGCCTCGCGCAACCGCCCCAGCAGCTTGCGGGATTCTGTTTCCGTGCCGTCCGCCATGGCCCAACCAATTCAGTGTGTCAGGCGAAACCCTTGGCCGATCAGCTCAGGCCGCCTTGTCCAGTTCAAAGGCATCATGCAGTGCCTGAACGGCAAGTTCCATGTATTTCCTGTCGATAAGAACGGAAATTTTGATCTCGGAGGTTGTGATGACCTTGATGTTGATCCCCTCATCCGAGAGTATCTTGAACATTTTGGCCGCGACACCCGATTGCGAGCGCATACCGATTCCCACCACCGAGACCTTGCAGACACCGGTATCGGCGACCAGTTCGGCATAATTGAGCTCGCCCTTGTCCTTGATCGCCAGCAGCGCTTTTTCGGCACGGACCACCTGATCGGTGGGGCACGAGAAGGTCATGTCCGTGCGCCCCTCGTCCGAGATGTTCTGCACGATCATGTCGACATTGACGCCCTCATCGCTGAGCGCGGTGAAGATGGTCGAGGCGATACCGGGACGGTCCGCCACCGAAACGACGGTCATCTTGGCCTCGTCACGGGAATAGGCCACACCGGCCACAACATTGGATTCCATGATATCCTCCTCGTCAACGACCAGCGTACCGGCCTCGTCGGATTGTTCTTCGAAACTTGAAAGAACGCGCAGTTTTACCTTGTAGCGCATTGCCAGCTCGACCGAGCGGGTCTGCAGCACCTTGGCGCCCAGCGACGCCAGTTCGAGCATTTCCTCGAACGAGATCCTGTCCAGCTTGCGCGCCTTTTCGCAGATGCGCGGATCGGTGGTATAGACGCCGTCCACGTCGGTATAGATGTCGCAGCGTTCCGCACCAAACGCGGCGGCAAAAGCCACGGCAGTGGTGTCAGAGCCACCCCGGCCCAGCGTGGTGATGCGGCCTTCGGGGCTGAGCCCCTGAAACCCGGCCACAACGGCCACTTTCATGCCTTCGCCGAATTTCTGGTTGATGTTCGTGGTCGGGATGTCTTCGATCCGCGCCTGGCTGTGCGCGCTGGTTGTCAGCAGCGGCACTTGCCAGCCCTGCCAGCTGCGCGCAGGAACATCCATTTCCTGCAATGTCAGCGCCATCAGCCCAGCGGTGACGTTTTCGCCCGAAGATACAACGGCATCGTATTCGCGTGCATCAAACAGCGGCGAGGTCTCGTTCACCCAGCCCACCAGCTCGTTGGTTTTGCCCGACATGGCCGAGACGATGACGATCACGTCATAGCCCTTGGCAACTTCGACACCGATGCGCTTGGCAGCACGGCGGATGCGGTCCAGGTTGGCGACCGAAGTGCCGCCGAATTTCATAACGAGTACGGGCATGGGGGCAAATGTCTCCGCGCCTTGGATTAGAGGTCCCGAGCCTCATAAGCGAGGGGCACCCCAAGAGCAAGAGCGCAAACAGGACCCGCCTGTGGCACAGGGCCGCTTTACATTGCGCAGGTGCGGTGTCAGCCTGCGAGTAACAACCAAATCAAGAGGTTCCCCATGTTTCGCCTAGCCCTTGCCGTTACTTTGTTGTCATCGCCTGCATTGGCGCAGGTTGCCAGTGTGGCCGGCACGGACGGAAAGAATGCACTGGGCAAGGTGCCCTGCGCCGCAAATGCCGGTGACCCGATGCAAAGCTGCAATGCAGAGCTGCGCCGCCATGATGACGGCACAACGACGCTGGCCGTGGCTTTGGGGGGTGGCAAGGTGCGCAACATCTATTTCAAGGATGGTGCGCCGGAGTCCAGCAGCTCGACCTCGAAGATGACTTATGAAACGCTGGGTGACGTGCTTGTGGTCTATATTGAACCCGGTGAGGTCTATGAAATTCCCAAAGCGGCGCTGACCGGTCAGTAAGCGTGCGCCTGCCCGTCATAGGTTTCAAAACAGCCGGTAGAGCTGATTGACAGGGCCTCAAAGCGTTCCATCAGGCCCGAGACGGCCTGATCGACATCAATATCAGCGGCCGCGCCGCCCATGTCGGTTTGCACCCAGCCCGGATGATAGATGCCCACGGCGATCCCGTCGGCTTTCAGATCCGTCGCCAGATTCCGCCCCAGGTTCAACGCCGCCGCCTTGGAGGCGCGGTAGATATAGCTGCCCCCCGGTGCCCGCGTATGGGACGCCATCTGCGACGAGATGATCGCGACCTTGCCGCCTGCGGCGCGCAGATTGGGCAACAAGGCCTGAACGGTCAGGAAAACGCCGGTCACGTTGGTGGCAAAGCTTTGCGCCCACATTTCGGCGGGGTAGTCGTCGATCGTGTGCCCCTTGTCCAGATAGACCCCGGCATTGCAGATCAGAAGATCAACGGGCTGGTCTTTCAGTTGTTCGGCCATTGCTGCCTGTTGGGCCGGGTCCGACACGTCCAGACGGACCTGTGCACTGCCATCGCGTGCGGTTCCGGTAACCGCGTCACCGCGGGTGTCGTAGCGCGTGGCAAGGGCGCGGCCGATACCGCGATTGGCACCGGTGATCACGACATGCATGGGTCAGTTGGTCTTTCTGCTGGGCAGAAACGGCAGTGGTGCCACCGGCACGCCATCTTCGATCAGCGATTTTGCCTCATCCGGTCTGGCTTCACCATAGATCGAACGCTCTGGCGCCTCTCCCAGATGCATCTTGCGCGCTTCGCTTGCAAAATCCTTGCCAACGTAGTCCGAGTTCTTTTCGACATGGCGGCGTATTTCGGTCAGAACTTTCTCGATCTCGGGCGAAGGGGTGGCGACGTTGATCTGTTCATTGGATGCAGGCGCGTTTTCGGGCTTTCCCTGCGCATTCCGGGCCGGTCGGACACGCGGTGTCATGATCGCCTTCGCAACCTGCGTACATCCGCAGATCGCGCAGGTCACCATCTTGGCAGAGGCCAGCTTGTCAAAGGCTTCTGCGGATTGAAACCAGCTGTCGAATGTGTGGCCTTCACTGCATTTCAACGCGTATTGAATCATGTTCAGTCCAAAATTACGATTGGCGAATAGATACCGACCAGACTGACAATATCAAGCCTCTCTGGTACTATCTTAATGTGTATGGGTCTTAAAGTCGCGTAACAATTCGGCAAGCTCGGGTGATCTGACCTTTTGGGCCGCGTTTTCAGGTGCAAACCACTTGCGCCTGCGCTCGTGCTTTTCGGGGAAGTCCTGCGACATTACCTGTACATGCAGCGCATAAACATCGACCAGAATCAAGGTCGGGGGCTGATTTGGGCGGTGCTTGAGGTGCAGAAACTGCCCCAGCCCCGCTTTGCTGCATCGCCCCGTCACGCCCGCTTCTTCCCAGGCTTCCTGCACTGCGGTTTCCGATGGGGTCAGGCCGGGGATGAGCCACCCTTTGGGGACAATCCACCGCTGGGCCCGGCGTGTCGTGATCAGCAACACCTCTGGATGGCCACGCCGTATCCGGTAACACAGAGCAGAGGATTGCCGCAAAACAGGGTGTTCCGCAGTCTCAGCCAATTCACGCAGTACCGGTCTTGCATTCATTGCGCGACGCACCTTTTGCTCGGGCAAAGGACCCGTTGGCGTTATAGGCCCGCAGGACACGCCTATTTAGCGCCCATCCCTTGAAAAACTACCATATGAAGTGGTGTCCGCCAAGTCCGGCGTGATGGCGCATTTGTTGATCACATACGGGCTGACAGCTGTTTCACCAGCTCGTCATGCGGGATATCGGCATCAACCGCCAATCTTCGCAGGCCGAAATGCACGCGCGCGATTTGCTGGTAATAGCGCGAATAGACATAGTTCGTTCCACCACCGGCCAACGCGCCGAGCACCGGGACGGACTGTGCCGCCAGTTTTTGCCCCAGCACGATTGAAAAGCGTGGTGCCACTGCAGCAATCAGACGCTGCATGGCCGGACCCGTCAGTGTCAGGCGCACCGAGAAAAAGCCAAGATCCGCACCGTCATCATGCGACAGCGGGCCCGATGCGGACAAAACCCGCACACAGTCGAACTTTACGTTCTCGGCGGACGGGTCGAAACCTTCGCGCGCGGCGGCCCCCTGAATGGCGCGCAACAGCATGGCGGTTGTTGCAGGCAGCTCCATCAGGGCTGTTGATACACCGCCCAGCCCGCCGGCCGCGCCCATGGCCGTGGCAAGCGCGGTATTGACCCAGGGCTGCTGATCAGGGATCGCACGCCGGGACCCCTGAGCCGCGTGCATCGCAAGCCACAGCGCCTGCTCGGTAGCCCCTGTCAGGCCGTTCCGAACCGGATCGGGCAATTGCTCGAGCAGGGACTCGGCTGATCCGCCCAGCTTGTTCAGCAGTTTGACACCAGCCCCTCCGGCAGATCGGTAATAACCCGCCAAACGATCCAGTTCAGCGTCGGCATCCACGTTTTCGACAAGAACCACGTTCTGCATGTGCGTCCTCCTGCCTATCAACATCGGCGTTAAGCCACGCCGATTCAATAGGTCAGCGGGTCCAGCGGGTGACAGCCCCCTGAACTCCGGACCAGACACCAGGCATCAGTTCCAGCCCCAAAACCCGGTCCGGGTTGGTGGGCGGCGGCATCTCGACACCTTGCAGCCGCGCAAAACCAAATCGCCTGTAATAGGGTTCGTCACCGACCAGCATGACCCGCTGCCACCCGCGCTTACGCCCGGCTTCGACACCGGCATGGATCAGATAACCGCCCAGACCCTCGCCCTGGTGGGTTGGGTGTACGGCAACCGGGCCTAGCAGCAATGCGTCGTGTTCACCGACATGGACCGGCCAGAAGCGGATCGCCCCGGCCAGAATGCCCTGACCGTCGCGCGCGACCAGTGACAGGTCAGAAACCGGCGGCACATCATCGCGCAACCGGTAGGACGACAACGCCTCACGGCCCGGCGCAAAGCACAGGTCATAGAGGGCTTCGACCTCCCACCAATCGTCCGGCTCTTCTGGCCTGATCCCGAATTGCTGCACACCCGCCCTCGTTTCCTTGCTGGAAATCGCCCTAGCACTTCGCTACGCCTTGGGCAAACGCTTGGAGATATGATGTTCTACCGCCCCGAAGACGGCCACGGCCTGCCGCACAACCCGTTCAACGCCATTATCACGCCACGCCCGATCGGCTGGATATCGACCCGTGATGCGGATGGGATCAACAATCTGGCACCCTATTCCTTTTTCAACGGGGTTGCTTACACACCGCCGCAAGTAATGTTTGCCACAACCGGCACGAAACACGATCAGATCGGCGGCAAGGACAGTATCGCCAATATCGAGGCGACAGGTGTATTCTGCGTGAATGTCGTGGCCCTTGCGCATCAGGATGCGATGAACGCCAGCTCGGCCAGCCTTCCCAAGGAGGTGGACGAGTTTGCCCATGCCGGATTAACCCCGGTCGAATGTGAAACCATACCCTGCGCCCGCGTACAAGGCGCCCCGGCAGCACTGGAATGCAAGTTGACCCAGATCGTCACTCTGCCGGGCGCGGCCAACCGCGTCGTGTTCGGCGAAGTAACAGGCGTGCATCTGCTCGACGACCACATCCGAGAGGGCAAGTTCGACGTAACCTCGTTCAAACCTCTGGCGCGGCTTGGGTACCGGGACTATTCGGTCGTGTCCGAGCTGTTCTCGCTCAGTCGCCCGGATGATTGAGGGTGTCGGGGGCTCTGCCCCCACCGCCCGTTCCGGGCGGCTCCCCCGGGATATTTTTTGGCCAGATGAAGCAGGGATCCTTCATTCATCTGGCTTCAAATATCCCGGAGCGCGAGGCAGAGCCTCGCAAATGGATCAGTGGCCGCCCAGAATGCCGGTACGGACCGAGTAATCGACGGCAAGTTCGTAATCCGGGTCATCGTCACTGTCGACCATCAGGTGGCCTGCCTTGTTCAACAGCTTGTGACAATCCCGGCTCAGGTGGCGCAACATGACGCGTTTACCTGCTGCCTCGTATTTGGCCGCGATATTTTCGATGGCTTGCAACGCCGACTGGTCCACCACACGGCTTTCAGCGAAATCGACGATGACGGTTTCCGGGTCATTCGGCACATCGAAGAGTTCGATAAAGCCATCCGATGACCCAAAGAACAGCGGCCCCTGGATTTCATAGACCTTCGCCCCTTTTTCGGTCGCGGACTCACGGGTGACGGCGTGGATGCGCTTGGCGTTGTTCCAAGCGTAGGCCAGAGCCGACACGATGACACCGACCACAACAGCAACCGCGAGGTCTTCCATCACTGTCACGACGGTGACCAGAACGATGACAAAGGCGTCGGTCAGTGGAACCTTGCGCAGGATCTTGAACGAGTTCCACGCAAAGGTGCCGATGACCACCATGAACATCACCCCAACCAGCGCGGCCAGCGGGATCTGCTCGATCAGCGGTGAGGCAAACAGGATGAAGGTCAGCAAAAACAGCGCCGCAGCGATCCCGGCGATACGGGTCCGGCCACCGGATTTCACGTTGATCATCGACTGACCGATCATCGCGCAGCCACCCATGCCTCCGAAAAAGCCGGTAACGATATTCGACGCTCCCTGGGCGATACATTCCTGAGACGCCCCGCCGCGCTTGCCGGTGATTTCGCCCACAAGGTTCAGGGTCAGAAGGGATTCAATCAGGCCAATCGCGGCCAGAATGACAGCGTAGGGCAGGATGACCTCAAGCGTGCCCCAGTTCAGCGGAACCATCGGGATGTGGAAGGCAGGCAGACCACCTTCGATCGAGGCCAGATCACCGACGCGCGGAACATCCAGACCCAGACCGATCACCAGCGCAGCGACAACCAGAATACCGGCCAGAGGCGCAGGAATGATGCGCGTGATGCGCGGCACCACCCAGATCACCGCCATGGTCAGTGCCACAAGGCCCAGCATGGTGTATAGCTGCGCACCGGAGAGCCATTCTCCACCACCCATGCCGTGACCGGTGTTTTCCATGGTACCCGGCACCTTGAACTGGCCCATCTGGGCCAGAAAGATCACGATGGCCAGGCCATTCACAAAACCCAGCATCACCGGGTGCGGCACCAGTCGGATGAAGCGGCCCCAATGCATCGCCCCGGCGATAACCTGGAGGATCCCCATCAGAACCACCGTCGCGAACAGGTATTCGACCCCATGTTCGGCCACCAAAGCCACCATGACGACCGCCAGCGCGCCCGTCGCGCCCGAGATCATGCCGGGTCGTCCGCCGATCAGCGCGGTGATGAGCCCCACAAGGAAAGCGGCATATAGGCCCACCAGCGGGTGCACGCCTGCCACAAAGGCAAAGGCCACGGCCTCGGGCACCAGTGCGAGGGCCACGGTCAGGCCGGACAGCAGTTCGATCCGCAGGCGAGAGAAGGTCAGCCCCTCATCCGGCACCCAGCGCAGATCGGGTATGGCGATACGGTTGGCAAAACTTGCCAGCAAGGCTCGGGGCATTGGACAGTCCTAAAGGATTTTATGTTCGCGCGAAGGGGTCGTTGTAGCGGGCGCGCCGCTGTTAAGCCACCGCAGGAGGTGGGATGCAGCCATGCGCACAGCGCATAACTCGCCTCTCGGCAACGTGATTTGCGGCACCCGGATCAAGCACCCAAATGTGAGTTCATGCGTTGGATTGCCCTTATATTTCTATCGGCCCTGCCCGCCTTTGCACAGGACTTGCAAGGGAATGACACGGCTGGAAACTGGCGTGTCACGCACCATGAAATTTTCGGCATCTGGAATTCGATTTGTGACGAGCGTGAGGAAGCCGGTACTTTGGTGAAGCGCTGCTACATAAGGCGCGCCGAGGTGTTTTCCTTGCGTCCGAAATTTGCGGCGCAATTCATGTTCATCACACCTGAACCAGATGGTTTCAAAATCGAGTTCGGGATTGAGCCCGGCACCTTCTTCAGCCCTTCTGGATTCCGCATAGAGAAAGATCAGGATGTGATCTGGCGCACGCGGCGCCCCGGGTGCCTGACAGGGTTAAGCTGCACATTCGAGGATCATCGCGCCGACAGCCTGCTGGATGCCATGCTGAACGGGGATGCGTATCGTTTTGAGTTTCGTGACAGGCATGGTCAATCGCAGGACCTGACGTGGCCGCTGGATGAGTTTGGAGCCGCGTGGGCGGATTTCAATACGCAATCTCAACAGCGTAACCTGCTGGCGAAACAGGAATAGACCTCTTGTCAATTTCGGGCCGAACCCGCACAAATTCAATATCAGTATTTCAGGCGGAGCAGGACAGTGACCCAAACCAGGATTGCCGTTATCGGCGGATCAGGCATCTATGACATCGATGGGCTGGAAAATGCGGAATGGGTCAGTGTCGATACCCCTTGGGGGGCGCCCTCGGATCAGATTCTGACCGGGTCGCTGGACGGTGTCGCAATGGCATTTCTGCCGCGCCATGGGCGCGGGCATGTGCATTCGCCCACCGATGTGCCCTATCGCGCCAATATCGACGCGCTGAAACGGCTTGGTGTGACGGATGTGATCTCGGTCTCGGCCTGCGGGTCGTTTCGCGAACGCATGGCACCGGGCGATTTTGTCATCGTCGATCAGTTCATCGACCGGACATTTGCGCGCGACAAGAGCTTTTTCGGAACAGGCTGCGTCGCCCATGTCAGCGTTGCGCACCCGACCTGCCCGCGCCTGTCGGACGCCTGTGAGACCGCAGGCAAGGCTGCCGGTATCACGATCCATCGCGGCGGCACCTATCTGGCGATGGAAGGGCCGCAGTTTTCGTCTCTGGCGGAATCGAAGATGTATCGCGAGCAATGGGGCTGCGACGTGATCGGGATGACCAACATGCCCGAAGCCAAGCTCGCCCGCGAAGCCGAGCTTTGTTATGCCTCAATCGCGATGGTCACCGATTTTGACAGCTGGCACCCGGATCATGGCGAGGTGGATGTGACCACCATCATTGCGACCCTGACCGGCAATGCCGACAAGGGCCGTGCACTGGTCAAAGGCCTTCCCATCCTGTTGGGGACCGACCGCGCGCCCTGTCCGCATGGCTGTGACCGGGCGCTAGAATATGCCATCCTCACCGCGCCCGAAAAGCGCGATCCGGTGCTGCTGGCCAAACTGGACGCGGTGGCGGGGCGGATTCTCTAGGTTCCGCGCGACGCATCAGGCATCATCGCCGCCAGCAGTTCGGGTTCCCGGATCACGTTATGCAAGCGTCCAAGCATGACATCGACCCTGCGCCCGTAACTGTCCGGGCACAGGGGATGCGGGTTCTTTCTGCCGGATACTCGCCGCAAGAATGCGACGGTTGTGAAGGATCGCACTGGTATCAGTTTTCGTGCAAGTCTGGGCCTGATCGGACTGCTTTGGCGGGCCCGAAAGCTGGTCGCCATGAAAATTGTCAAGCACCGGTAGTTTGGCTATAGCGATACCAAAGGAACGTATTGCGAGCTGACCCTTATGTCTCTGGAACTCTGGCTGGCCTTTGTTGCCGCATCCACCGCCTTGCTGCTGATCCCGGGCCCGACCGTGCTGTTGGTGCTGAGCTATGCGCTGTCCAAGGGGCGCAGCGTTGCCGTGGCCTCGGCCACGGGGGTCGCTGTGGGGGATCTTGTGGCGATGACCGCATCTTTGTTGGGGCTAGGCGCGCTTGTTCTGGCCTCGGCCACCTTGTTTTCCGTCCTCAAATGGGTCGGTGCGGCCTATCTGGTCTGGCTTGGGGTTAAACTGCTGCGCAGCGCCCCGGCGAACGGTCTGGGAACGGTCGCGACCGGGCGGGATGTCACCCCCGGCAGCGTGTTTGGACACGCGGCCGCAGTCACGGCACTGAACCCGAAATCCATCGCCTTTTTCATCGCCTTTGTGCCGCAGTTCCTGCGCCCGGCTGAACCACTGGGGCCGCAATTTGCCATCCTGATTGCCACTTTTGTCGGGCTAGCCTGGCTGAACGCGTTGGCTTATGCGTTGCTGGCCGACCGGTTGCGGCGGCTGATTGGCCGCGCCAGCGTGATCACCGGGATGACGCGGTTTGGCGGGCTGACTCTGATCGGGATGGGTTTCGCCACGTCAGTTCTGCGCCGCCCGGCCTGACCCCTTCTTCAGTTTTCGGCGTTTTCCTTCATGAACCCGCGGATAAACCGGCGGATTTCGCGGGCAGCTGATGTATCCAGCTCCCTGCACAACTCGACAAACGCGTCGCGCTCATCCTTGTCCAGACGCAGAACCAGCTGGCTGTTTTTCTTCGTCGATCCCTTGCCGTCTTTCTTTGGCACGCGCGTTGCTCCTAGCAAATGCTTGTTAATTCAGGAGATGCATTGTGTATACATAGCATAGTGATTGTCGTTATCGAGCACTTAACAGCACCGGAACGGAAATGGCAATGAACCTTCAAACCGTCTGGGGCCTTTCTTTTGCGAGATCAACGCAAATGCACAAGCCGCACCTGTCTTGGCCACCTGCCACGCTTCACCGGTATTACGGATTGCCCAAGGCTGTGGTTTCGTGCCGCTGGTGATCGTGCGAATGAATTGTTCCTTGCATGGCTAACCCTCTTGGGCCAAACACGTTTTGGTATTTGAAGCGGAAAAGGGTTGGTTCATGTCAAGGAACAAGACTGTCAAAGACTACATCCGGACGATTGTCGACTTTCCGCATGAAGGAATTCTGTTTCGCGATGTGACGACGCTGTTTGCCGATCCGCGCGGATTTCGGATGGCCATTGACCAGATGCTGCACCCCTATGCCGGGGAACGCATCGACAAGGTTGTCGGCCTCGAGGCGCGGGGCTTTATCCTTGGGGGGGCGATTGCGCATCAGCTGAGCCTGGGCTTCGTGCCGATCCGCAAGAAAGGCAAGCTGCCCGGCACAACGATCAGCCAGGACTACAAGCTGGAATATGGTGAAGCGATCGTCGAGATCCACGATGACGCCATCCAGCCAGGCGAAAAAATCCTTGTCGTTGACGACCTTCTGGCCACAGGCGGCACTGCGGCGGCGGGCATCAAACTGATCGAGCGTTTGGGCGGTGAGATCGTCTCATGCGCGTTCATTATCGACCTGCCTGACCTCGGCGGGCGCAAAGTATTGGAAGATATGGGCATGGACGTGCATGTCCTGTGCGAATTCGAAGGGCTTTAACGCGGCAACCTTCGGATTTCTTAACAAGAGTCAGAGCCGGGTTCACGCCTTCAGCACCGCGCCGGGATTCATGATGCCCAAGGGGTCCAGCGCCGCCTTGATGGTCCGCATTGCATCCAGCTTTACCGGATCGCCATAGCGGTCCAGATCGTCCGTTTTCATGCGGCCCACGCCGTGTTCCGCGCTGACCGAACCATCAAAGGCATGGACCAAATCATGCACGGCCCGCTTGACCACAGCGCTCTGACCCTCAAATTCCGCGCGGCGCTGCCCCTTGGGGGGAAAGACGTTGTAGTGCAGATTGCCATCCCCGAGATGGCCAAAGCAATTGATCCGGAACTGCCCGAGACCGGAAACCAACTTTTCCCCTTGGCGCACAAATTCCGGAATTTCTGAGATCGGGATCGAGATATCATGGCTCGACACCGAGCCGATCAGGCGGTTGGCCTCGGGGATTCGCTCGCGCACGGCCCACAACTCATCACGCTGCGCCTCGCTTTGTGCAATCACGCCATCCTGCACCAGCCCAAGCGCTTGCGCGTGGACAAAGATATCCTCCAGCGCGTCGGACGGAGACTGCCCCGTGGCCAGCCCCAATTCGATCAGAACGCTCCACTCTGGCGGTGTTTCAAACGGTTGCCGGACATCCGGCAGAACCTCGGACAAGAACTTCAGCCCCTGCCGGTGGATCAGTTCGAAAGTGCTGACAGCCTCGCCCACGCGATCACGCGCCTGGGCCAGCAGGGAAATGGCAGCCTCGGGTGACGCCACCTGAAACATCGCCGTCCCGATCGCGGCAGGCCGGGGAAACAGCTTGAGCGCGGCTGCGGTGATGATCCCCAGCGTGCCCTCGGCCCCGATCAGCAGATTGCGCAGGTCATAGCCTGTGTTGTCCTTTCGCAACCGGCTGAGACCCTGCCAGATTTGACCATTGGGCAGAACGGCCTCGAGCCCAAGGCACAGGTCGCGCGCATTGCCATAGCGCAAGACGTTGACGCCCCCGGCATTGGTGGACAGGTTGCCCCCGATCCGACAGGATCCCTGCGCCGCCAGCGTCAAGGGAAACAGGCGGTCTTGCGCCTCGGCCGCGGCTTGGACATCCTGCAAAATGGCGCCGGCCTCGGCAATCAGTACGTATTCGGTGGGATAGACGGACCGGATGGCGGTCATCCGTTCCAGCGAAATCACAAGGGGCGCTGGCCCATGCGGCATTACCTGCCCCCCGACCAGACCGGTTCCGCCGCCATAAGGCACCACCGGAACACGCATTTCGGACGCCACCTGCACCAGTACCGAGACCTCCTCGGTTGTGCGGGGCAAGGCCAGCAGGCCAGCCTGTCCGACAAGTCGCCCACGCGGCTCTTCCAGATACCGGTCGGTCACCGGGCGCAGCACGTGATCGCCCAGTTTCGAGCGGATCAGCGTGGCAATGCGGTCATCAGCGGGGTTCAGACTCATACGCTTTCAATGCCCAACCGATCCCACCACGGCAAGCCTTATTCCAGATCAATCAGATAGCGCGGCTCCAGCACGACAACGGTTGGACGGTCCGGCAAGTCACGCAGAGAGACGGTGATCTCGGACACGCCGTCACGTTCGACCGGGAACTCATCCCGGATATCCACGAGGAAGCGATCCAGCGAAAACTCCGAGAACCAGTGCATCGGAATGATCACCGAGCTTTTCAGCCGCTTGAGAACCGAGATCATGTCGGGCAAGGGCATGGTTGTTCCGCCATCGACGGCGGCCATGACCACATCCAACCGACCCAGCGCAGCAAACTGTTCGTCTGACGGTACATGATGCAAATGTCCCAGATGGCCGATACACAGCCCTTCGACCTCGAACACGAAGATAGAATTGCCGCGTTCCTCAACTCCGCCATAGGCCGAGCGGATATCGGTTGGGACATTGCGTATCAGCATCTCGCCCAGATCCAGGTGATGTTCGATCCCCTGCCCGAACTCTCCCCATCCCGGCAGGACATGCGGGATCGCCGGGTCGGGATGCGCCGTCCAATGGGTGTCATGGGCATGGTTCATTGTCACCACATCGGGAATCAGATCGGCACTGCCGATGAACCCGGTAAAGTCTGTCACCACATTCAACCCGCCACGGGTCTGGATCATAAAAGCGGCATGCGCGATATAGCTGATGCGCACCGAAAACTCCGGCACCGGGTCCTGCCATGCAGCTTTGTGCAGATATTCGATCCCCGGCGCCGCCTCGGCGATGGCGATACAATGGCTCGGCCGCCGCTCCTGCGCCACGGCCCCGCCCGAAATCACCATCAATGCTGCAACCAACCAGCGCATACCCGAAGTGTAGCGCAGATCGTCACCAAGTCATGCCCCTTGTTCATCTGGCCAAAAATATCCCGGGGGAGGCGCGGCTTGCCGCGACCGGGGGCAGAGCCCCCCTAGCCCGCGTCCGTCTTGCCACGCCGGTCGGACCGCAGGCTGGCATAGAGAACATGCGTCCGCCATCGCCCGTTGATCTGTAGATAAGACTGCGCCACGCCTTCATATTTGAAGCCCGAGCTTTCCAGCAAACCGCGCGACGCCCGGTTTTCCGGCAGACACGCGGCTTCGATCCGGCTCAGATCCAGACGGGTAAAGGCGTGATGTACCATCGCGCCAATCGCTTCGCGCATGTATCCCTGACGGGCAAAGGATTCACCGGTCCAGTAACCCAGGGTTCCGGCCTGCGCAGGGCCGCGCCGGATATTGTCCAGCGTGATCGCCCCGACCAACACATTGTCTTCACGGCGAAAAAGGAAAAGCGGAATTGCTGTGCCACTCGCGACTGAGCGCTGAGCCCAGTAGACCCGATTGGTAAAGGATTTGCGGCTCAGGTGATCCTTGGCCCAGATCGGCTCCCACGGGGTCAGGTAACCTTTTGAGGCGCGCCGCAACGCCGCCCAATCGTTGAAATCGGAATGTACAGGCGGACGCAAGCTAAGCCGCGCGGTCTCGAGTTTCAGCTTGCGTCTGCCCAACAGCATCACGCTGCACGCCTCTCCTGCAAGTCCGCCAATGTCGGTGCGTCTGCGACCGGTCCGTAAAGCGCCAGCGCCGCCGGGGCCTGAACGGCCATGGTTTCGGCAAAGGCGCGCACGTCCTCGGTGCTGACCGCATCGATCTTGGCAACCGTGTCTTCCAGCGAGGGCACCCGTCCCCAGATCTGCACCAGCCGCGCCAGACGCTCGGCCCGATTCGACGGGCTTTCCAGCCCCATCAGCATCCCGGCCTTCATCTGGGCCCGGGCACGGGCGACCTCTTCGGGGCTCATGTCCTCGGCGGCGCGCTTCATCTCATCGATGGTGATCGTCGCCAGTTCGGCCACCTGATTGGCCGAGGTTCCGGCATAGATCGTGGTTGTTCCGGTATCGGCATAGGCACCGGTCTGCGCAAAGATCGTGTAGCAAAGCCCACGTGCTTCACGCACTTCCTGAAACAGGCGCGAGGACATGCCACCGCCCAATGCGGTCGAATAGATCTGCGCCGTATAGATCGCATCGTCGCGATAGCCGGGACTTTCCAGCGCCAGGGCGAAATGTGCCTGTTCCAGCTCTTTTACCTGACGGGCTTCGCCACCGGTAAAGCGTGCGATCTCGGGGATCAGACCTTTACGGGATTGCAGATGGCCAAACATCTCTTCGGCCAGTTTCATCAGCATGTCGTGATCCACAGCACCAGCTGCGGACAGGATCATCTGTTCGGGGCCATAATGTTCGGTCACAAAGCCCGACAAATCTTCGCGCGAAAAGGCACTGACCCGCTCGGACGGGCCCAGGATCGTCCGGCCCAGGGGCTGGTCGTGATAGCTCTGCTCTTGCAGCCAGTCAAAGATCACATCATCGGGTGTGTCATGGGCCTGACCGATTTCCTGAAGGATCACGCCCCGCTCGACCTCGATCTCACGTGGATCAAACACCGGGTTCAAAACGATGTCACCGATCACATCCATCGCCAGTGCCACGTCGTCCTTCAAGACGCGTGCGTAATAGGCCGTTACCTCGCGCGAGGTATAGGCGTTGATATAGCCGCCCACATCCTCGATCGCCTCGGCAATTTGCAAGGCCGAACGGCGCTCGGTTCCCTTGAACGCCATATGTTCAAGGAAATGCGCAATACCGTTCTGTTCGATCCGCTCATGCCGCCCACCGGCGGTTACCCAGATGCCGATGGCCGCAGATTGCAGCCCCGGCATATGTTCACTGACGATACGAAACCCGTTCTTCAGTTGGTCTTGTCTGACAGTCACTCAGCGATGTGCCTTTTAATATGATCCTCGAGGGCACCCAGATCATTGGCGATGCGGGTCACCCGTTCCGGACGTTCATACAGATCAGACATGCGGGAGGGAAGAGGCGGATGTTCACCACTCGCCTTCTCGACCGCGGCCGGGAATTTCGCCGGGTGCGCAGTGGCCAGCGTGATCATCGGAACGTCTGCCGCGCGGTGTTCTTCTGCGACCTTGATGCCCACGGCGGTGTGCGGGCAGACCAGTTCGGCGCTGTGCGCCAGCGTGGATTTGATCGTGGCCAGCGTTTCCTCTTCGGACACACGGCCCGAATCGAAATTCTCACGCAGCGCTTTCATCGCGCCCTGGCTGATATTGAAGCCACCCTGTTTCAGCTCATCCATCAATTGTGCGATGGCCCCGCCGTCTTCGCCATAGGCATAATAGAGCGCGCGTTCGAAATTCGAGCTGACCTGAATGTCCATCGACGGGCTGATCGAGGGGATGGTTTCGCCCTTGAAATACCCCTCACCCGAGAGGCAGCGATGCAGAATGTCGTTCTGGTTGGTCGCCACCACTAGGCGATCAATCGGCAGCCCCATTCGCTTGGCCAGATAGCCCGCGAAGATGTCGCCAAAGTTGCCGGTTGGCACCGTGAAGCTGACCTTGCGGTGCGGCGCACCAAGGCTGACGGCAGCCGAGAAGTAATAAACGATCTGCGCCAAGACGCGGGCAAAGTTGATCGAGTTCACACCCGCCAGTTTCACGCCGTCGCGGAAGTCGAAATCGTTGAACATGTCTTTCAGCGCAGCCTGACAATCGTCAAAATCACCATCAACGGCCAGAGCATGCACATTGCTGTCCGCAGGCGTGGTCATCTGGCGGCGCTGCACTTCGGACACGCGGCCATGCGGGAACAGGATGAACACATCCACCGCGTCCAGCCCGCGGAACGCCTCGATCGCGGCTGAACCGGTATCCCCGCTGGTCGCGCCGACGATGGTCACACGGTCACCACGGCGTTTCAGCGCCACCTGGAACAACTGGCCGATCAGCTGCATGGCAAAGTCCTTGAAGGCCAGTGTGGGGCCGTGGAACAGTTCCAGCAGGAAGTGGTTCTCGTTCAGCTGCTTCAATGGCGCGCGGGCATCGTGGCCGAAACCTTCGTGAGCGCGGGCGATGATCGCCTTGAACTCATCCTCGGCGAATGAGCCGCTGACATAGGGCCACATCACACGGAATGCGATTTCTTCGTAGGGCAATCCGGCCAGCGCCGCGATCTCGTCCTGCGACATCACCGGGATTTCGGCGGGCAGATACAGGCCACCATCGCGGGCAAGTCCGGTCAACATCGCCTCTTCAAACGTCAGTTCGGGCGCCTGCCCGCGGGTCGAGATATATTTCATGTCGCGTCACTTTCAGAATTGGCACGGTTGCGCCACAGGAAGTATCCGGTCATCGCGGCCCAGACCAGAGCCAGGCCAAACCAGGTTATTGCATATTGCAGGTGATCGTTTGGTATGCCCGCCGTGTCCACCGGCAGCGGTGTCACATTCGGATCGGTTTGCGAACGGGCGATCAGCAGAACCGGTTCCGCGCCCAGTGCAGCCGCAAGCGCGGGCACATCGCGGGCGAACCAGATGTTGGCGTCGAGATCAGGTGCGGGCGTGTAACTGTCAACTTCATCTGGCCAATGCAGATTGCCGGTGATCTCCATCGGACCGGTCAGACGTTCGGTCTGCTTCGCAGTTGTCGGGACAAAACCCCGATCAACTAGAATAGTGCGATCTTCGGTGTTGAAAGCCTGAATGATGCGATACCCCGCACCGACCTGTTTGAGCGAAACAAGAACGTGGACTTCCGCAGGCTCCATTTCGCCCGACACTGTTACCGGCAGGTATTTGTCCTGATCCACCGAAACCTGCCGCGGCAGGGAAACCGGCGCAGCCGAGATCCGCTCTTCGATCTCGGTCAGCACGTCCTGCTTCCACGCCAGACGCTGCACCTGCCAGATGCCCAGCGACAGCAGCACGCCCAAACCGGCGAGGCCGAAGATTAGCAGGAACAGGATACGGCGCATGTCAGGACCAAACTTCTTTTCAGGAACCGGCGTCTTGTTAAGGGGCGCGCGTGCTGAATTGCAACCACGCAATTGTATGGGGCGCAATCTTACGCCCCGCATAGAGAAAAAGCCGCCCCTTGGGGCGGCTTTTGCAACTGATCAGCCTGACCGGCGTTACATCAGCGGAGCCTGGCCCCAGATGTAGACGGCAAAGAACAAGAACAGCCAGACCACGTCGACGAAGTGCCAGTACCAAGCGGCGGCCTCAAAACCGACGTGTTTTTCGGGGGTGAAGTCACCCTTAAGCGCGCGGATCAGGCAGACGGTCAGGAAGATTGTCCCGATGATCACATGTGCGCCGTGGAAACCCGTTGCCATGAAGAAGTTGGAATAGAACTGGTCGCCGCCGAATTCCCAGCCTTCATGCTTGAGCAGTTCGGCGTATTCATAGCCCTGAAGGAAGGTAAAGGCGATGCCCAGCACGATGCCAATGGCCAGACCATTGATCAGCGCCTTGCGGTCGTTGTCATGCACCAGCGCATGGTGCGCCCAGGTGATCGCACAGCCTGACAGTAACAGGACCAGAGTGTTGATCAGCGGCAGGTGGAACGGGTCAACCGCATGAATATCCGGCTGAATGTATTCGGTGCCGGCATAGTCGTACATCGGGTACATGCGATGTTTGAAGAACGACCAGAACCAGGCGAAGAAGAACATCACCTCGGACATGACAAACAGGATGAAGCCGTAACGCAGACCGATGCGGACAACAGGCGTGTGATCACCCTGACGGCTTTCCGCAACCACATCCGACCACCAGGCGAACATCGTGTAAAGCACAGCTGCCAGACCGGCCCAGAACATGAAGGGCGTGATGCCTTGCATCCAGAGAACGGCTCCGAACAGCATGACAAAGCCGCCGACGGCGCCGATCAGAGGCCAGATCGACGGGGCCAGAATGTGGTAATCGTGGTTTTTAGCGTGTGCCATCAGCGTCCCTCACCTACAGGCGTTAGTTCGTGTTTGTATCTGCCTGCGCATCGAGGGCGACATAGCCCTCGGGCAGGTTAATTTCGTAGAATGTATACGACAGCGTGATCGTATGAACATACTTGGCTTCAAGATCCTCGACCATTTCCGGGTCGACGAAGAAAGTCACCGGCATCTCAACGCGTTCGCCGGGTTGCAGCACCTGCTCTTCAAAGCAGAAACAGGCAATCTTCTGGAAATACCCACCCGCAGAATAGGGCGCCACGTTGTAAGACGCCTGCCCGGCAATGGGGCGGTCGGTCGGGTTAAAGGCCTCGTAAAACGCGAGACCTGTTTCGCCGATGCGCACATCCATCTCGCGCACGACCGGCTTGAATTCCCATTCCATGTCCTTGGCCTTGGACGCGTCAAAACGGATGGTAACGGTGCGATCCAGAATGGTATCGGGGGCAGTTTCGGCAACACCGGTGGTGCCACCAAATCCGGTCACCCGGCAGAACCAGTTGTAGAACGGCACCGACGCCCAGGCCAGACTGCCCATCAGGACAACCACGCCAACAGTCTGGAAAACCGTTTTCTGAGGACCGGACAACGCCATCAGTTCTGAACCTCTTGCGTCGCCCTGTTGAAATCAGTGCCCGAGACCTTGACGATGGTCAGGCCAAAGATGATCACGATAAAGGCGGCCAGGGTCAGGCCGACTCCCAGATTGCGGCTGAACCGGCGCTGATGCAGCTCGTGGTCTTTGCGAAGGCTCATGACCATCCCCCCAGACCATAGGGTTTCAGCAGGGCTTCGGCCAGAACGGCACCGAAATGCAGGAACAGATACAGCAGCGACAGCTTGAAGAAACCGCGTTCGACCTTGAAATTATCTGCCTCGGAATCATCCTCGGTCCGGCGCGAGATTTTCCACGCGCCCCGCAGGAACAGGATGTTCAGAACCAGTGCAACAGTCAGATAGATCGGGCCGCCAATACCCGAAAACGCAGTTCCAACGGCCAGCAGAGCCAGCAGAGCTGTATAGACCAGGATATGGACACGTGTCGCGCGGCGACCGTGGGTGACGGTCAGCATCGGCACACCCGCGTCGTCATAGTCCGAGCGCATGAACAGGGCCAGCGCCCAGAAATGCGGCGGCGTCCACATGAAGGTCAGGGCAAACATCAGCCAGGGCTCGACCGACATCGATCCCGTGGCGGCCACCCAGCCGATCACCGGAGGGAACGCGCCCGCTGCGCCACCGATCACGATGTTCTGCGGCGTCGAACGCTTCAGCCACATCGTGTAGACGACAACGTAGAAGAAGATGGTGAAGGCCAGAAACGCGCCTGCGAACCAGTTGGTCGCAAGGCCCAGCATGATCACCGACAGACCCGACAGAGCCAGACCAACGGCCAGCGCCTCGCCTTCCTCGACCTTGCCCGAAGGGATTGGGCGGGATTTGGTGCGTTTCATGACACGGTCGATATCCGCATCCCACCACATGTTCAGCGCACCTGATGCTCCGCCGCCGATGGCGATGAACAGGATGGCGCAGAATCCGACGAAGGGATGGACAGGAACAGGGGCCGCCAACAGGCCGACCAATGCCGTGAACACGACCAGCGACATCACACGTGGCTTCAGCAGGGCGAAGTAATCGCCAAAGCCGGCCTCGTCCGCCCGGGCGGTCGCAGTGCTGGCATTGATGCTTGCGTCGGTCATTTCCGGTCCTTCTGGGGCGAAAACTGCGCGGATCGCCCGCGCAGCCTGCATCTTGTGTCAGGCGGGGTTCGACCCGCCCCTATCGTACTCAATTCGAGGCGACCTGATAGCTTTGCGGCAGACCCGCATATTCTTCGATCGCGCCCTGCAACCATTCGTCATAGACTTCCTGGCTTACGACCTTGACGGTAATCGGCATATAGGCGTGGTCCTTGCCACACAGTTCCGAACACTGACCAAAATAGATGCCTTCCTTGTCGGCCTGGAACCACAGTTCGGCCAGACGTCCGGGCACACCGTCCTGCTTTACGCCAAAGGCCGGGATGGTCCACGAGTGAATCACGTCGGATGCAGTCACCTGCATCACGATGACCTTGCCGACCGGAACGACAACAGCGGTGTCGGTGGCCAACAGCCATTCATCATCGCTGTAGCCTGCATCGATCAGCTTGGCGCGCATTGCGTCATCCAGAACAAACGGCGTTACATCCGCATCTGCGGGGCGTGCGCCCTCGTCCAGGGTCGCCGGATGGCCCAGCAGATAGCTGTCGAATGCGAAATCGTGATCAACATATTCGTAGGTCCAGTACCACTGGTTGCCGACGACTTTGATGGTGATGTCACCTTCCGGGATTTCCTGCTGTTTGAAAAGAACCGGCAGCGAGAACGCGCCAATAAACACCAGAATCAAGATCGGACCCAGGGTCCAGGCGATTTCAACAGGGGTATAGTGCGAGAAACGTGCCGGGGTCGGATTTGCGCGCTGATTGTAGCGCACGATGCAATAGACCAGCAAAGCTGCAACCAGCAGACAGACCGCGGTGATGATCACAAGAATCATGCTGTCCAGCTTCTGGATTCCTGTGGCAAGGCTGGTGGCCGCGGGCTGAAAGCCCATGCCGCCGTCTACCGGCTTGCCAATAATCTCAAGCTCCTGAGCCATGGCGGGTAGGCTGGAGAGGGCTGTCATAAACCCTGAAAGCATCAAAGCATTCTTCATGTTCTGTCCTGATCGTTTGATCTTTGCGTCCCTGACGGAAAGGTGTGAATCGGTCGCACCTCTCCCGTTGTCTTTGGCCGCGTTAAAAACCATATTCCAGCGGGTAGATAAAGCAAAATGCTTGCGTCAAACAGACGCTATTTTTGATCTGGATCAAACCCGAAAGGTCGCTACCCATGCCTGAAGCCCCGTTTCGCCCCTTTGAGAGCGCCCTGCCGCAAGATGAAGCACTGGCCATATTGCGTTCGGCAACGGACGGGGCCGAGGATGGAGAGCTGTTTGTCGAGCGTCGGAAATCCGAATCTCTGGTGTTTGACGACGGGCGTCTTCGCACCGCGTCTTATGACGCATCCGAGGGGTTTGGTCTGCGCGCCGTTCAGGGCGAAGTGGCGGGGTACGCGCATTCGACTGATGTATCGATAGCCGCGCTGAAACGTGCTGCCGAGACCGCGCGACTGGCGGTTGGCGATGGAGGCGGAACGCTCGCCGAAGCCCCCCGGCCCACGAATACGCGCTTGTACACGGACGAAGACCCAATCGAATCTGCCGCCTTCCCGGTGAAAATCGAAACCCTGCGGGAGATTGACGCCTTTGCCCGCGACCTGGATCCGCGGGTGGTTCAGGTTAGCGCAATGATCGCAGCCGCCGTGCAGGAGGTGGAAATTCTGCGACCCGATGGTGTGATGGTGCGTGACGTGCGCCCCATGACGCGCGTGAATGTCTCGGTCATTGTTGAACAGGACGGGCGGCGCGAAAGCGGATCGGCCGGTGGCGGCGGGCGGGTTGGCCTAAGCGGGCTGATCGACCCGGCCGACTGGCAGGCCAAGGCGCGCGAAGCCCTGCGCATCGCGTTGGTCAATCTGGACGCGGTTCCCGCGCCTGCCGGCGTGATGGAGGTTGCACTTGGCCCCGGCTGGCCCGGTATTTTGCTGCACGAAGCCATCGGTCACGGGCTAGAGGGCGATTTCAACCGCAAGGGAAGCTCGGCCTTTGCCGGGCTGATGGGGCAACAGATTGCATCCAAGGGCGTGACCGTGGTGGATGACGGCACGATTGCCGACCGTCGCGGCTCGATCACTGTGGATGATGAGGGCACGCCCAGTTCGCGCACCGTATTGATCGAGGATGGCATCCTGACCGGCTACATGCAGGATCGGCAAAACGCCCGGCTGATGGGCGTTGCACCCACGGGAAATGGGCGGCGACAGAGCTATGCGCACAAACCCATGCCGCGCATGACCAATACGATCATGTTGGGGGGCGACGCTGATCCGGCGGCTTTGGTGGCAGATATTAATGACGGCATCTGGGCGGTTGGATTCGGCGGCGGCCAGGTCGACATCACCAACGGCAAGTTCGTTTTCTCGTGCACCGAGGCGTATCGTGTCGAAAACGGCAAGATCGGAGCGCCTGTCAAGGGCGCCACGCTGATCGGCGACGGGCCTTCGGCGTTGAAGCGCATCCGCGGCCTTGGCAATGATATGGCTTTGGATCCGGGTATGGGCACCTGCGGCAAGGACGGTCAATGGGTGCCCGTGGGTGTGGGTCAACCGACAGTGCTGATGGACGGGTTGACTGTCGGCGGGTCGGCGGCCTGAGGCGGAAGAGAAGCGCAAAGGCAGGCGCAGGGTTAACCATGCGCCACTTTGATTCGATAGCACTCCAACCGACGCCATTGATTTGAGCGCCGGTTGGAAAATGTTCTTTTATTTATTTTCAGACACTTAACCGGTGTGTTCTCCGAGAAATACAGAAAAATCGCTGCTAATTATCTGCGATTCAGAGGCTGTTAACCCCCTGTCCCGTAAACCAGTTCTGCAATCAGGCGGAGCAACGGATGACCGAAGAGCAGCTTTCTTCCAATCACCCCCCACTCCCACCCACCACGGAAGAGGACCGGTTTTCGTGGCTTCGCCTGTTGCGCTCGCGCAAGGTCGGCCCGGCGACGTTTCGTCGGCTGCTGCGTGAACATGGCTCGGCGCAGAACGCGCTGGCCGCGCTGCCTGAAATGGCACGCGCCGCCGGAATAGATGGGTATGAAACCTGTCCCCCCGGCGTGATCGAGGCGGAACTCAGGGCCGCAGAAGCCGCCAAAGCGCGGCTTTTGTGCCTTGGGTCCGCAGATTTCCCCGACGCGTTGAACGACCTATCCGATGCCCCGCCCTTGCTTTGGGCCATCGGGGATGTGTCGCTGTTGCAGAAACCGGCGATTGCGATGGTGGGCGCGCGCAACTGTTCCTCGCTGGGCGCACGGATGGCGCGTGGTCTGGCGCGCGCCTTGGGTGAAAAGGGACATGTGATTGTCTCGGGTCTGGCGCGCGGCATTGATACGTCGGCGCATATGGCGTCGCTGGACACCGGCACTGTTGCCGTCATGGCGGGCGGTGTCGATGTCATTTACCCGGCCGAGAACACGGAACTGGCGCATAAAATCGCGACCAAGGGACTGCGGCTGTCGGAACAGCCAATGGGCGTGACACCTCAGGCAAGGCATTTTCCACGCCGCAACCGGATCATCTCGGGCCTGGCCCAAGCTGTTGTGGTGGTCGAGGCCGCCGCGAAATCCGGCAGCCTGATCACAGCGCGTGACGCCCTGGATCAGGGGCGCGAGGTTCTGGCCGTGCCCGGCCATCCGTTCGACGCCCGCGCTGCCGGGTGCAACCTTTTGATTCGGGACGGTGCGACGCTGGTCCGTTCGGCAGACGACGTTGTCGAAGCCCTGCCGCAGCAAGGCGATCTGGTCTTTGCAAATCCCGAGCTGCCGCCCGCCATGCAGCCACGGCCTGCCGTACTGGACTTGCAGGCGCAAATCCTTGAGCGGTTGGGACCTTCCCCTATCGCCGAAGACCAGTTGCTGCGCGATATTGCGGCCTCGGCCGGGGATCTGGGGCCAGCGCTGGTCGACCTTGAACTGGACGGACGAATCCAGCGACAGCCGGGCGGGCTGTTGTCTCTGGCAGGCTGATTTGGACGGAAAACAAGATTGCCCAATCGAACGCTCTGCCTGCTATCAGGTGCGGGTATCACGCTGAAATCACGTCGCTTTTCCGCCTGCCAAAGGAACGCATTGACAATCCCCGCTTGCCCCACACATTTTGCACCACCATAAAAGGCGCCAAATTCGTCGAGCGAGGTTTCCCCTTAAATGCCCGTAGTTGTTGTAGAATCTCCGGCCAAAGCAAAAACAATCAATAAATATCTCGGCCCTGACTACACCGTTCTGGCCTCTTACGGCCATGTGCGGGACCTGCCGCCAAAGGACGGATCGGTCGATCCGGACCATGGATTTTCCATGACATGGGAAGTGGGCAATGACAGCCGCAAACATGTAAAGGCCATCGCCGACGCGCTGAAAGAAGACAACGCGCTGATCCTCGCCACCGACCCTGATCGTGAGGGTGAGGCAATCAGCTGGCATTTGCAGGAAGCGCTGACCAAGCGCCGCTCGATCAAGAAAGACACACCGGTTAGCCGGGTGACCTTCAACGCCATCACCAAAGAAGCGGTGACCGAGGCGATGAAGAACCCGCGCGACGTCGATATGCCCCTGGTCGAAGCGTATCTGGCACGCCGCGCCTTGGACTACCTTGTTGGCTTCAACCTGTCACCGGTTCTGTGGCGCAAACTGCCCGGCGCAAAATCCGCAGGTCGGGTGCAGTCGGTCTGTCTGCGCCTGATCGTCGAGCGTGAGATGGAGATCGAAGCGTTCAAGCCGGTCGAGTACTGGTCGGTTCGGGCCCTGTTCGAGACACCGCGTGGTCAGACCTATGAGGCGCGGCTGGTCACGTTGGCGGGCAAGAAACTGGACAAGCACGATCTGGCCAACGCAACACAGGCCGAACTGGCGGTTCAGGCCGTCACCAGCCGCGCGCTGCGTGTGACTTCGGTCGAAGCCAAGCCCGCCGCGCGCAATCCAAGCGCGCCGTTCATGACTTCGACCCTGCAACAGGAGGCGAGCCGCAAATTCGGCATGGGCGCGCGCCATGCGATGCAGGTTGCGCAGCGCCTCTATGAGGCCGGATACATTACCTATATGCGAACCGACGGGATCGACATGGCACCCGAGGCCGTGACGGCAACGCGCGACACCATCGCGGACCGGTACGGTGCAGAATATGTGCCGGACAGCCCGCGTATGTACAAGAACAAGGCCAAGAACGCGCAAGAAGCACACGAATGTATCCGCCCCACGGATATGACGCGCGATGCCAAGGCGCTGAAGGTCACGGATGAAGATCAGCGCAAGCTTTATGATCTGATCTGGAAACGGACCATTGCCTGCCAGATGGCGGCAGCACGATTGGAGCGCACAACGGTCGAGATTGGCAGTGACGACGGTCAGGTCGGTCTGCGAGCCACCGGTCAGGTGGTAATGTTCGACGGGTTCATGCGCGTCTATGAGGAAGGCCGCGATGATGTCGCCGATGATGACGAAAAGCGCCTGCCACAGATCATGGAGGGCGACCCCGCGCGCTTTTCCAAGACCACGCTGCGCGATCAGTTTGCCAAGGCCACCAGCGAGTCGGACAAAGCCGCTATCATGGCCGATAACGAAGCCGTTCTGGCGTTGCAGCATCACACGCAACCGCCCCCGCGCTATACCGAGGCCACTTTGGTCAAGCGGATGGAGGAGTTGGGGATCGGACGTCCTTCGACCTATGCCTCAATCGTGACCACGATTCAGGACCGCGAATATGTGCGCAAAGACAAGAACCGGCTGATCCCCGAGGAAAAGGGCCGGATCGTCACCATCTTTCTGCTGAACTTTTTCCGTCAATACGTTGGATACGAGTTCACCGCGAATCTGGAAGAGCAACTGGATGACGTCAGCGCCGGTGATCGTGACTACAAGGATCTGCTGGGCAAGTTCTGGCGTGATTTTTCGGCAGCGATTGGCGAAACATCCGAACTGCGCATATCGGAAGTGCTGGACAAGCTGGACGAGGCATTGGCGCCACAGCTTTACCCCCCGCGTGAAGACGGGTCCGACCCGCGTATCTGCCCGAAATGCGGGTTGGGACAATTGCACCTGAAAACCTCACGCACCGGCGGGTTCGTGGGCTGCGGAAACTATCCGGAGTGCACTTATACGCGGCCTATCGCCGGTGAAGGCGCGGAAGGCGACGAACAATTGCTGGGCGAAGACGCCGGGGATGAGATCTGGCTGAAGTCCGGCCGATTTGGGCCGTATGTCCAGCGAGGCGAACCCACGCCCGAGAACAAGAAGCCTCCGCGCGCCTCGCTTCCACGCGGCTGGAGCAAGGATGACATGGATCTGGACAAGGCGCTGACGCTTCTGTCCCTGCCGCGCCAGATCGGTGAGCACCCCGAAGGCGGCATGATCACCTCGAACTTCGGGCGTTTTGGCCCCTATCTGATGCATCAGCTGGCCGATGAAGCCAAGCCGGTCTATGCCAATCTCAAAGACCCTAATGATGTGTTCGAAATCGGTATGAACCGCGCCGTTGAGCTTTTGGCCGAGAAACGAGCCAATCCCGGCGGACGCGGGCGCGCGGCGGCAAAACCCTTGAAAGACCTGGGCGAGCATCCAGACGGCGGCGCGATGCAGGTTCTGGACGGACGGTACGGGCCATATGTAAAATGGGAAAAGGTCAACGCGACCATCCCGAAAGACATCAAGCCCGAAGACGTGACGCAGGAAATGGCCATCGAACTGGTCAATGAGCGCGCATCCAAGAAGGGCACCAAGAAAAAGGCTGCGCCCAAAAAGAAGGCTGCCGCCAAGAAGACAGCAAAGAAAGCGGCTGAATAAACCGGACGTTTGACCGGGACATGTCACTAAGCGCGCGGGCCGGTTTCTGAATAAAGGAACCGGCCTGCGTGTTTACAGTCTGACGCGATACAGGATTGCGTTGTTCAGTAAAGGAGTTGAGACATGTTCAGAACCGCCATTCTTGTTGCGGCGATAGGCGTTGCGGCTGCCACGCAGGGCCAAGCCGCGCATCACGTCAAATCCGCCACAGCCGCAATCATCAACGCGCAAGGCGACGTCATTGGTCAGGCGAAGGCGACGCAAGGGCCCAATGGTGTTCTGCTGCACGTGCGCGTCACAGACCTGCCGCCGGGAAAACACGGGTTGCACCTGCACAGCCATGGTGTCTGCGAGGCCGGTGAAGGGTTCAAGACGGCCCAAGGCCATGTTGGCAAAGTTGAAGGCGCACATGGGCTGCTGAACTCAGAAGGCCCCGAGCCCGGCGATCTGCCCAATCTATATGTGGGACAGGATGGTGTGGGCGAGATGGAGGCCTTTACAAACCTGGTTTCGCTTGAGGGTGACGGGAATGCATTGCTGGATGCGGACGGGTCAACTTTCATCATCCACGAAGCTGGCGACGATCACATTAGCCAGCCCATTGGCGGTGCTGGCGGGCGCATCGCCTGTGGGATCCTGATCGCCGACTGACACTATTGTCAGCTGAACTACCGTAGAAATACCTGAACCTTCTGGTTTTATTGACTTCCCCATAACGTGGCGGCACAACCTGCCCATCACCATGTCATTGGGGGAGTTTTCCATGAAGAAAGTCTATGCCAATGCCGCCGAGGCACTCGATGGGGTGCTGACGGATGGCATGCTGATTGCCGCGGGCGGGTTTGGCCTGTGCGGCATTCCCGAACTGTTGCTTGCTGCCATCCGGGATTCGGGCGTCAAGGACCTGAGTTTTGCGTCGAATAACGCCGGTGTGGACGACTTCGGTATCGGCATCCTGTTGCAGACCAAGCAGGTCAAAAAGATGATCAGCTCGTATGTCGGCGAAAACGCCGAATTCATGCGTCAGTATCTGAGCGGCGAGCTGGAACTGGAATTCAACCCGCAAGGAACACTGGCCGAACGGATGCGCGCCGGTGGTGCCGGTATTCCCGGTTTCTACACCAAGACGGGCGTCGGCACCGTGATTGCGGAAGGCAAGGAGCACAAGGATTTCAACGGCGAGACCTATATCCTTGAGGAAGGCATTTTTGCCGATCTGGCTATCGTCAAGGCCTGGAAGGCTGACGACACCGGCAATCTGGTATTCCGCAAGACTGCCCGCAACTTTAACGTGCCCGCTGCCACCTGCGGCAAGATCTGCGTGGCCGAAGTGGAAGAGATTGTTCCGCGCGGCTCACTGGACCCGGACAAAATCCACCTGCCCGGCATCTATGTGCATCGCATCATTCAGGGCGATCACGAAAAGCGCATCGAACAGCGCACCACCCGCAAGAAGGAGGATGCATAATGCCCTGGGACCGCAATCAGATGGCCGCACGCGCGGCAGAGGAACTGGAAGACGGCATGTATGTGAACCTCGGCATCGGGATTCCGACGCTGGTGGCGAACTATGTGGGCGACAAGGACATCACTCTGCAATCCGAAAACGGAATGCTGGGTATGGGCCCTTTCCCGTATGAGGGCGAAGAAGACCCGGACCTGATCAACGCGGGCAAACAAACGATCACCGAACTGTCCCGCACTGCCTATTTCGACAGCGCCACATCCTTTGCGATGATCCGGGGCGGCAAAATCGCTGCTGCGATTCTGGGAGCCATGGAAGTGGATGAGAAAGGTGACCTGGCAAACTGGATGATCCCCGGCAAGCTGGTGAAAGGCATGGGCGGCGCCATGGACCTGGTTGCAGGCGTTGGGCGCGTGATCGTGGTTATGGACCACACCAACAAGCACGGTGAAAGCAAGGTCCTGAAGGAATGCACTCTGCCACTGACAGGCAAGGGTGTCGTGGATCGCATCATCACCAATCTGGGCGTTCTGGACGTGGTCGAGGGCGGATTGAGAATCGTCGAACTGGCAGAGGGTGTCAGTGAAGACGAAATGCGCGCTGCGACCGAAGCGACAATCGTCGGCTGAACAAAAGAAAAGGCCCGCCGGATCTAGGCGGGCCTTTTTCAATTTGAGGTCTGGAACACGCACCCATCTGAAATCAGATCCGGCGGTGTCGCGCACAAAGCCCGCGCGATCTGGAAAGCGGCCAGAACCTTGGGGACATAGTCTCGGGTTTCGGCATAAGGCGGCACGCCGCTGTGTTTACGTACAGCCCCCTCACCCGCGTTGTAACCGGCCAGAACCAGAATCGGATCATTCCCGAACTCTTCCATCAGCCAGTTGAGGTATTTCACGCCCCCGGCGATGTTCTGCGAGGGTTGCAGACTGTCCTTAACACCAAAGCGGGCAGCTGTGGCGGGCATCAACTGCATAAGCCCCTGTGCACCGGCCGAACTGACGGCATCCGCGCGACCGGCTGATTCAACCGAAATGACAGCCAGCACCAGCGCTGGCGACACATTGGTTCCCACGGTTGACCGCAAAATCTCGATCCCGCGTTCTTTTGCTATGTTTTGCAGCGATTGCAGCCGGGGTGATCTTACATTCGTCGCCGCCAGCGCGTTAATCGCAGCATCAAGCCGCCCGGCCCCACCTTCATCGATATGCGGTGAAATGCGGTCCCAGAATGCCTTGTACGACCCTTTCGGGTCAGGCGCGGCACCGATTCCCGGCACTGTGGGCTGAACCACTTTGGTTCTTGCTATGATTTCTGGAACCACCAGCTCCACCCCTGTGCTGGGGGCTGAGGGCTTGGCCGCGTGTTCCTCGGGTGTGATCTGAATGGTCACGCGAGGACGCTCACCCGGCTTGGGGGCCTTGATCCGCTTGTAAACTCCGCGCGGCTCAACCTCGGTCGCTGACCCGGGTGCGACACCAGATAGTAGAAACGCCAGTACACCGGCGCATTGAAGTGCGTTCCGGAGAGTCATGTGCCTGCCTCATGTATTCTTTTTACGCGATTTGAACCGCGAATCTTCGCCCAAGGCCAGAAAAACAAAGCGAATTGGGGCAATTTCGCCTCATTTGGCGTATATTTGCACCGCTGCGGAGCACTTCGCACCAATCGAAGAAATTTTTTTCCTTTTATTTGCAAAGGTTTACGCATTTAGTGACTAAAAAGTTAAGCCGCGCGAAAAAAAATCTGTGTTTGGCCCAATTCCTGCCACGCACAACAGGCAAACATTAATCCATACCGAGACGGACATGAGCGGACTGAGAGAGAAAGCTCTGAAGAACGCCGAGGTTTGTTAAACTCTTTTTGATCCTTTAGGAGGGACGTAACATGATCAAGTTCATCAAGAACTTCCGCAAAGACGAAGACGGCGCAGTAACAGTTGACTGGGTTGTTCTGACCGCAGCAGTCATCGGCCTGGCAGCCGTTGCATACCAGCAGATCTCGGCTGGCGCGACCGGCCTGGCAACAGACGTGAACCAGGCCCTGAACGGCGCATCGCTGAGCACCGGCAGCAACACTGCAACCGGCGGTATCACAACTGCAGGCAGCAACAGCGGCAGCTAAGCTTCTGCTTGAGCAAGATTTTGAAGCCGCGCCATTCAGGCGCGGCTTTTTTTCGTTCAGAAGTCTTTCAATATCTCTAAGAATAGAGTTTGACGGTCCTACCTCGCACGCCACGCCGCGAGCGCCACCGAATTGATCACGCCCAATTTGCAGGTCTTTGCGCACAAAAGAGCCCGTGAAAAAGTTTGCAATCTTGGATATTTCCACCGAAATCAACTTTTGGCCTGATTTCCGCCATCCGAACGAACCACTGTTAGGCGACGTTACAGGAAACACTGAATTGTCGTATTGGAGATAAGTAGATGCTAAAGTTCCTTAATCGGTTCAAATCGGACGAAGCAGGAGCGGTGACCGTTGACTGGGTGGTTTTGACCGCAGTGCTCATCGGTCTGTCAAGCGCGACCTACCTTGTCATCAGATCAAGTGTTGATGGTATCGGCGGTAACATCAACCAAGCCATGAGTTCCTCTGTTGTCAGTACCGGCTCGAACACCGCTCCCGGTGGCCTTGTAACAGCGGGAACCAACTGACCCACAGCGAGTTTTCACATTCACCAGCTTTCCTGAGCTTGTTGGTGAACGTGTCGGGCAAATAATCGCGGCGACCTTTTTGGGCGCGGCGTTTGTTTCGTTGTTCTTCGTCTGGCCTGCCGCAGGGAGATGACAGCAGTCGTTTTGCGGAATTGTGCGAAAGCTGACGCAGAATCTAACAAGCAGACATTTTTGTCCCACATTTCGACACAATTTACATCTAACACTTGGGCTGTTTCAAAGTGGCCCTTTGGCCGCTTAGTATCCGACTAAATAAGAAAGAGGTGCATGTATGCGAGCGGTATTCGGACTTGTCCTGATTGTCGGCGTTGCTCTGGCTGGGGGCGCCGTTTACATGGCGCGCAACTATATTGCGGCTTATCAAAGCGAACTGGCACGGCAGAAACAAGCGGCAGAAGAAGCGCTGGCCAATGCCAAAGTCGATGTCATCCCGACGGTAACTGTTTACGTTTCAAATCGTCCTCTGAAATACGGTGAACGCCTGACGCAAGAAGACATTCGCGCTGTAGACTGGCCGGAAAACGCGATTCCCGAAGGTACGTTCTCTGATCTCACTGCCTTGTTTCCCGAAAGTGGCGCCAATGAGCGTTATATTCTGAGGACCATGGAAAAAGACGAGGCGATTATGGAGGTCAAGATCACACGGCCAGGCGAATCGGCCGGGCTGACCTCTCGTCTTGAAAAAGGTATGCGCGCCTTTGCGATCAGCGTGGACGTGGCCTCTGGTGTTTCAGGCTTCCTGCGCCCCGGCGACAATGTCGACATCTACTGGACCGGGTCAAGCGGGACGGTAGAAGGGAATTCTGGCGGCATCACCAAACTGATCGAAACGAACGTTCAGCTGATCGCCGTCGACCAGACCGCTGGTTCGGACGTCGCAAGCGCAACGATTGCACGCACAGTCACGGTCGCAGCCACGCCGGAACAGGTCGCAGCACTCGCGCAGGCCCAGAACACCGGGCGGCTGTCGCTGGCCCTTGTTGGGGTGCAGGATGACTCTGTTGCGTCGGCAATCGAGGT
This sequence comes from Ruegeria sp. BH8, assembly GCF_056538065.1. Classification (NCBI taxonomy): domain Bacteria; kingdom Pseudomonadati; phylum Pseudomonadota; class Alphaproteobacteria; order Rhodobacterales; family Roseobacteraceae; genus Ruegeria; species Ruegeria sp. BH8. The sequence continues at coordinate 121,556 of NZ_JBQFSP010000011.1, forward strand.
GGATCAGCGCAAACTGCTTGGAATAACGGCAGCCGCTCCGGAACCGAAGGAAGAGGTTGAACAGGTCTGCACGACGCGCATCAGACGCGGTGGAGAGATTGTCAACGTGCCTATACCCTGTACAAATTGACGCCAATTCAGAGTGTTACAAGATCGGAGCCGCATCTCAGATGCGGCTCTTTTCTTGTTGTTGTTGCCAATTCTCCACATAAGGAAAATTCCAGAAACCATTGATTATTGCAATAAATTCGGATTTCGCGCAGTCTCTTAGCACATAGGGCATAAGACCCAAAAAACGAGGCGTGATCGGAGAGGCAGGTCACATGACAATACGTTCCTGGATCAGCGCAACCCTGCTGGGGTTGTCGCTTGTTATGAGCCCGGTCGGCGATGCCGCCTGGGCTGAAACCCTTCGCGTGGTGAAAAAGGGCACAGTGGAAACGCTGGAAGTTCCGATGAATCGCGCGATTGTTGTGGAAAGCGAACAACCGTTTGCAGAGCTCAGCATTGCCAACGCAGGCATTGCGGATATCTCTTCGCTTTCGGATCGCACAATCTATGTTTTGGGCAAGGCCCCTGGCCTGACCACGCTAACACTGTTTGATGGCGCAGGAAATCTGCTTGCCAACGTACGTGTCCGGGTCTCGCCCGATGTAACCGAATTTAAAGAGCGTCTGCGTCAGATCCTGCCAAGTGAGCAGATTGAAGTGCGCACCGCCAATGATGGCATCGTACTGTCCGGCACGGTTTCAAGCGCCGCCAAACTGGCCCGCGCACTTGAATTGGCTGAACGCTACGCGCCCGAACGTGTATCGAACCTGATGTCTGTAGGTGGCGTGCAGCAAGTGATGCTGAAAGTACGCTTTGCCGAGATGAATCGCTCAGTCGCAAAAGAGCTTTCTTCAACACTTTCAGTTGCGGGCACTGATTTTCTCGGTGGCTTCAATCCGCAGAACCTTGTTCCCCCTATCACCGTGGAAAATGGTACGTTGTTGTTTGGCTTCGGGGTCGGATCAGCTCAGGTCAACTTGCTGCTGCAAGCCCTCGAGTCGAAGGGCCTTGTTCGCAACCTTGCCGAACCAAACCTTTCGGCCCTGTCCGGACAGGAAGCAACGTTCCTGGCTGGCGGTGAGGTTCCGATTCCAGTGCCGCAAGACGACGGTGTCGTGGCAATCGAGTACAAAGCCTTCGGTGTGAATATGAACTTCATCCCGCGGGTTGTGGACGGCGACCTGATCAATCTGGAAATGGGCACCTCGGTTTCGAGCATCGACACCAGCACGAACTTCACGATCAATGGAGACACCGTTCCCAGCTTTATCGTGCGGGAAGCCAAGACCACTGTAGAGTTGCGCGACGGGGAAAGCTTTGCCATCGCAGGGCTGCTTCAGGACAACTTTGTTGACCAGGTCAACCAAGTGCCGTGGCTGGGAGATGTGCCGGTTCTGGGGGCCTTGTTCCGCAGCGCTGACTATCAGCGCGAACAAAGTGAACTTGTCGTCATCATAACGGCGCATCTGGTGACGCCGACGCGTGGCGAGGCGCTAGCCCTTCCCACCGATCGTGTCAAACCACCCAGCGAATTTGACCTGTTCGCGAATGGTCGGGTTGCTCGTACACAGCGGCCCGGAGCCGGCGGAGCATCCGAAGTTGCCAAACAGAATTTTGGCAGCTCGTACGGCTACGTCCTAGATTGATCAGGAGGATAGGACCAATGCAGAAGTGGATCATCACACTGGGTCTTACGGTCGCCGTTGCCGCATGTACGCGCGAGGTCGGATATGAGATCGATGCCGGAACCTTTGGAAACGCGACATTGAACAATATCCAGGTTCAAAACGGCGAGTTGACCTACGCTCAGATTCTTGGGCGCAGATTTGCCGCGGATGTGCCCAGCCAAGTGAACTTTGCCTTCAACAGTTCGCAACTGGACGCATCAGCGCAAAGCATACTGTTGCAGCAGGCTGACTGGATCAAACAGTTCCCCGAAGCCAGGTTCCGGGTTTACGGACACACAGATGCTGTAGGATCAACCAGTTACAACAAGAGCCTTGGTCTACGCCGCGCACAGGCAGTAGTCGCATTCCTTGAACGGCAAGGAATCTCGCGTTCACGTCTTGAAGCCGTTGTATCCTTTGGAAAAACGCAGCCGTTGATCGCGACACCGAATCGGGATCGCCGCAACCGCCGGACGGTAACGGAAGTTTCTGGCTTTGTTGACCGTCACCCGCAGCTGCTGGACGGCAAATACGCCAACATCATCTATCGCGAATACGTTGAAAGTGCGACGTGGAAGAGCGTGATCGAAGATGTATCAACAACAGATACGGCCAACTAGTGCCGCTGGCATTGGTGGATAATACAAGCAGAATGGGCGACATCGTCGCCCATTTCCCTACAATTGGTTCTTTTGCGCCCAATTCTTGCCCAACTTCAAAGCAACATTGTGAAAAATAGGGTGACCTGCGGCCAAATTTGACCGTATTGGGGCGACAGCACATCAATCTGGCGGAATTCGTTCATATGACATGCTGAGCCCTCACGACGAGGATAGTGTTTATGACCAGCGCAACGCCGCAAGACGAAAATTCTGCAATCCTGGCCTGCACCATAAGCCGGGATGTCCAGAATTTCGACCTTCTGATTGAAGACATGGAAACCATTCTGGGCGAGCGCTGGGGCGACCTGGGCTTTGCCGAAGCGCTGGCCTTTTTCAGCCAGCCAGAAGCCGAAGCACTTGAATTCGTTGCATTGGCAATCGACGGGGAAGATGAAGACAACCTGTCATTGATGGGTGAAATCATCACGCGGGCCAAGGAAAAGAAGATCAAGGTCGTCTTGATCGCCGAGGACGTCACACCTGCTTCGCTCCACCAATTGCTGCGCAAGGGTGCGGACGAGTTTGTCCCCTACCCGCTTCCGGAAGGTGAATTGCAGGAAGCGGTAGAACGCATGAAGCAGCCCGATCCGGTTGCCATGGCGCAAGCCGCAGCTGTTCCATTGGCAAATGGCGAATCAAAGGAAGGCGCGTTGTTCGTCGTTCAGGGACTTGCTGGTGGCGTGGGATCCACGACTTTGGCGGTAAACCTGGCCTGGGAACTGGCCTGTGCATCGGACAAGGATGCCCCGTCTGTCTGTCTGATCGATCTGGATCTGCAATACGGCACGGTTTCGACCTATCTGGACCTGGCACGCCGCGAGACGGTGTTCGAAATGCTGTCGGATACGGATTCGATGGACAGCGAGGTTTTCTCACAAGCTCTTCAAACTTATGAAGAAAAACTGCAGGTTCTGACTGCACCATCCGACATGGTGCCATTGGACCTGATTACCCCCGAAGACATCCAGCGCGTGATTGACGTGGCGCGCACGCATTTCGACTATGTGGTTGTGGATATGCCTAAAACGCTGGTCTTGTGGTCGGAAACGGTCTTGCAGGCGGCGCATGTATATTTTGCAATGATCGAGCTTGATATGCGCTCGGCTCAGAACGCCCTGCGCCTCAAGCGCGCGTTGCAGGCCGAAGAACTGCCCTTCAACAAGCTGCGCTTTGCGCTGAACCGGGCCCCAAAATTCACCGACCTGAATGGAAAAAGCCGCGTGAAACGCATGGGGGAAAGCCTTGGCATCTCAATTGACCTGCTGCTGCCTGATGGGGGCAAACCTGTCATGCAAAGTGGCGACCATGGTTTGCCGCTGGCCAATTCAGCCGCCAAGAACCCGCTTCGCCGGGAAATCGCGAAGCTGGCCAAATCACTTCACAGCCTTGGCAGCAGCAGCGCTGAAGCTGCGTAACATCATCCCAAGGGGGGATCGCCGTGTTTTCAAGATATAAAAAACAGCCAGCAGCGCAGCCCGTCAAAGCGGCAGCGCAGCCGGTCGAAACGACGGCACCTGCCGCACAAGCTGCCCCCAGCCCCGCTGCAACGGCCGTCGTACGCAAACCTCAGAAAAAAACGGCTGAGGTTGCCGGGGCAGATCGTGATCGAAAACGCAAAGAGCGGCTGAGTGAGATCAAAATCGAACTTCACCGCGAGTTGCTGGAGAACCTGAACCTGGCAGCTTTGGAAACTGCCGCCGAAGCGGAGCTACGAGCCGAAATCAGCGCAATCGCCAGCGAAGTTCTGGAAACCAGGAACATCGTTCTGAATCGCGACGACCGATCGCAGCTGAACAAAGAACTTTATGACGAAGTAACAGGCCTTGGCCCGCTTGAGACGCTTCTGCAGGACGATACGGTCAACGATATTCTGGTCAACGGACCGCATCAGATTTTCGTGGAACGAGCCGGTAAGCTGGAAATCAGCGACATCACCTTCAAGGATGAAAAGCACCTGATGCGGATCATCGACAAGATCGTGTCCGCAGTAGGCCGTCGTGTCGATGAATCCAACCCCTATGTTGACGCCCGACTGGCCGATGGATCGCGATTCAACGCCATGGTGCCCCCTATCGCGGTTGATGGGTCTCTGGTTTCGATTCGTAAATTCAAAAAAGACAAGCTGGGTATCGATGATCTGGTCAATTTTGGTGCGTTCACCGAGGAAATGGCTGCCTATTTGCAAGCTGCTGTGTCGACCCGACTGAACGTTATCGTGTCGGGCGGTACCGGTTCCGGTAAAACGACTACGCTCAACGCTCTGTCCAGCTTTATCGACGATGCCGAACGCATCCTGACCATCGAGGATACAGCGGAACTTCAGCTGCAACAGACGCATGTGGGCCGGATGGAAAGCCGACCGCCCAACGTGGAAGGCAAAGGTGAGGTCAGTCCGCGCGACTGTCTGAAGAACGCCTTGCGGATGCGACCTGACCGCATCATCGTCGGCGAGACACGCGGCGCCGAGGTGATCGATATGTTGCAGGCCATGAACACTGGCCACGACGGTTCGATGACCACGATCCACGCGAACTCGGCCCGGGATGGGATTTCACGCCTGGAAAACATGATCGCGATGGCCGGCATCGAAATGCCCATTAAGGCCGTCCGCAGCCAGATCGCAAGCGCTGTGAACCTGATCGTTCAGGCCAGCCGATTGCAGGACGGTTCGCGCCGGATGACCTCGATCACCGAAATTACCGGTATGGAAGGTGACGTGATTTCAATGCAGGAAATCTTTCGTTTTCAACGTGTTGGCCTGACACCTGACAACAAGATCATCGGTCACTTTACGGCAACTGGGGTGCGCAGCCACTATTCGGAACGCTTCCGTCTGTGGGGGTTTGATCTGCCCGCATCCATCTACGACCCAACCACAATGTAGGAGAACCGGGTATGCAATTGCCTATGGAGGCGATCATCTATGTCGCCATCTTTGTGGGGGTTCTTGCCCTGGTCGAGGGCATCTATCTGGTTGCGTTCGGCAAATCCATCAGCCTGAACAGCCGGGTCAACCGGCGTCTGGACATGCTGGAAAAGGGTGCCGGGCGCGAACAGGTTCTGGAGCAGCTGCGCAAGGAAATGCAGCAGCACATGAAATCACAGAGCATTCCTCTGTATTCGCTGCTTGCTGACAAGGCTCAAAAAGCCGCGATTGCGTTTTCACCCCGTCAGCTGATCATGATCATGGCTCTGGTCTCGGCCATGGCATTTGTCGGTCTGAGCATTGGTACCGCGACGGATACGGCGCTGCGCATCGCGATTTCAATCGCCATCGGTATTGGCGGTGTTTACGCGTGGGTAAACCACAAGGCCAAGAAACGTATGGGCATGATCGAAGAGCAACTGCCTGACGCGGTTGAGCTGATGGTGCGTTCGCTTCGTGTGGGTAATCCTTTCGTTTCGACAATTCAGGTTGTTTCCAACGAAGTTCAGGATCCGCTGGGAACCGAGTTTGGTATTATCGCGGATGAATGCGCCTATGGACGCGATGTGGGCGAGGCGCTCAAAGATATGGCCGAACGTCTGGACATGCAGGATCTTCGGTTCCTCGCGGTTGCTGTGGGTATTCAGCAGCAGTCCGGTGGTAACCTGGCTGAAATTCTGGCTGGATTGGCACAGGTGATCCGCGCGCGGTTCCGCCTGTTCCGGCGCGTCAAGGCGATCACGGCCGAAGCCCAATGGTCAGGTAAGTTCCTGTCTGGCTTCCCAATTGCGTGTCTGATTTTCATCCTGGTCAAGGATCCGGGGTATTATGACGAAGTGTTGGATCACCCCTGGTTCATCCCTGCGTGTTTCGTTGTCGGCATTTTGCTGACACTGAACCTGATCGTCATGAAGATCATCACCAACATCAAGGTCTGAGGGCAGCACAATGGAATTTCTGACCAACATCAATGACCTGCTGACCCAACACCTGGGTGAGTTCGGCCCCCTGATCGTAGTGGGTGTACTTGGCCTGATCATGGTTCTTGTCGCTGTCTCACTGATCATGAGCCAGCCGGAAGATCCTCTGAAAAAGCTTCAGCGGTCGAATGCGGCGCCCCGGGCGACGAAAAAAAGCAAGAAAGAGCAACTGCGTAACTCCAGCCGCAATGAGCAGCTTGAGAAATTCGCGACTTTCCTGGAGCCGAAAAACGAAGAAGAGTATTCGGCGGTTGAGCTGAAGCTGCGTCAGGCGGGATACCGGTCAAAAGATGCGGTCCGGTTCTTTCACTTTGCGCAGTTTTCGCTTGGTATCATTGGTATCGTTGTCGGTGTTCTGCTGATTACGGTCCTGTCAAACGGTCAGGAATTCACCGGCCAGCAGATGATGATCCGGGTATTCGTGCCAGCCGCAATCGGTTATTTCGCGCCGAAATACTGGATCACGCGCCGGGTCGAAGCACGCAAAGAGGCGATTACCGCAGGTTTTCCGGATACGCTTGACCTGATGCTGGTCTGCGTTGAGGCCGGGCAGTCACTGGACCAGGCCATCGTGCGCGTGTCCGGTGAAATGAAATCCTCCTACCCAGATATTGCTCAGGAATTCGAAACCGTCGCACACGAGATGAAAGCCGGTAAGGACAAAGACACTGTTTTGCGCGATTTCGGAGTGCGCTGCGGCGTACAGGACGTGAACTCATTCGTCACTGTGATGATCCAGTCGGCGACTTTCGGTACATCCATTGCCGAGGCATTGCGGGTTTACGCCGCTGAAATGCGCGACAAACGCGTGATGCGGGCCGAAGAGGCTGCGAACAAGTTGCCTACCAAGATGACTCTTGTCACAATGATGCTGACAGTTCCGCCACTGCTGATCATTCTGGTCGGTCCGTCGGCGAATGTCATTTCGACTTTCGGGCGCGCAGGATGATAAAACCCTATGACAGCTGAATTCTGGTGCTTCCCTTCCGGGTTTCGCCGAATACTTAAGGCCACCGTGGTTTGCACCATGGTGGCTTCTTGCACAGAAGGCCTGTCACCGAACGGCCTGGATGCGCCGGGAGTTGATCCCAGGGGACAGGCAGAAGACAATATCGAGGTCGGAAACCGGCTGATGGCTGCCGGTGAATACGAACTGGCGCTTGATACCTTTACCCGTGCCGCGTTGGATCAGGGCATGACGACACAGGTCCTGACTTCTCTGGGTACCGCCAATCTTGGGTTGCGGCGTTTAGGGCAGGCCGAAGAACTGCTGCGCCGCGCCGTGGAAGACGATCCGGATTGGCCTGTTGCATGGAATAATCTGGGCGTTCTGCTGATGGAGAAACAGGAATACCCCGAAGCGGCGCAGGTCTTTCAACGGGCTTATGCGCTGGACAATGGCGAAAGTGACGCAATCCGCGACAATCTGCGCTTAGCGCTCGCAAAAATGGAAAATCCTGTTAATAATATCCCGCAAGAACAACAAGAGTTTACACTGGAGCAGCTTGGCGACGGGCAATTCGCGCTACGCAAGATCCAGTAATCGAGGCAAGAGCAGTAAAGGACGCAAAAATGCGCCAGCAATTCTTGATTCCGACTGTTATTATCAGCGGTCTGTTCCTTTCGGCCTGTGCAAAGGAAACCGAAGAGGAAAAGGTGGAACGTACGTTTCAGGAAGTGAACGTCATTGACGAAACCAACCTGAACGATGTGTTGTTGAATGCCGCCGACCCGAACGAGGCGGTGACCTATTTTCACGGTGCCGCACTCAAAAACCCTGATCGAATCGACCTTCAGCGCGGGCTGGCAATATCCCTGGGTCGCGCAAAACGCACCACCGAAGCGGCAGCAGCGTGGAAGCGCGTGACGACAATGAAGGGTACGAACGCCGCGGACAAGGTCGAGTACGCCGATGCGCTAGTGCGAAATGGCGACTGGTCTCAGGCCAAAACCGTTCTGGATTCGGTTCCCCCGACATTCGAAACCTTCAAACGCTACCGCCTTGAGGCGGTGGTCGCGGATTCCCGGAAAGAATGGAAGCGGGCTGACCATTTCTATGAAACGGCCGTAGGGCTAACCACCCGCCCAGGCAGCGTGATGAACAATTGGGGGTACTCGAAGCTGACCCGCGGCCAGTATGCCGAAGCCGAACGCCTGTTCACCGACGCAATTCGTCAGGACAGCTCTCTGTTCACTGCCAAGAACAATCTGGTGTTGGCCCGGTCAGCGCAGGGCAACTACAGCCTTCCGGTGGTTCCAATGACCCAGGTCGAACGGGCCCAACTGTTGAACACGATGGGGATTTCCGCAGTCAAGCAGGGCGACGTAGAAACCGCGAAAAACCTGTTCCGCGAGGCCATTGCCACCCATCCGCAGCATTTCGATGAAGCGGTCCGCTCGCTTCGTGCACTTGAAGAGGCCTGACACATGCAAATCCCCGCTGCGGCGGCGGCATGGTTCCTGCCCTTTGTGCTGCCGATCTGCTTTTACGTGGCCTTTACGGATCTGCGTGAGATGCGGATCAAGAACCATGCAGTAGTTGCCCTGGCACTGATTTATGTCGTGGTCGGGCTGATTGCTATCCCGCCGTGGTCCACCGGCGCGGTTAGCGGCCATCTGCTGCTGATCAATGTGTCGATGCCGATCTATTTCTGGCACCTTCTACATATCCTCGTGGTGTTGATTTTCGGCATTCTCCTGAACGCTTCGGGAGCGATGGGTGCGGGCGACGCGAAATTTCTTGCCGCATCCGCGCCGTTTGTCTGGCTTGGCGATCTGAAGCTGGTTCTGCTTATTCTGACCGCCTGTATTCTGGCCGCTGTGGTCACGCACCGTTTGGCGAAAATCACAAGGTTGCGTACCATTGCTCCACATTGGGAAAGCTGGGATCGGGGCAAACAGTTCCCCATGGGGTTCGCACTGGGTGGATCGTTGGCCATGTATCTGATTCTGGGTACTGTTCTCGGTTCGTAAACTATCATCAGCGCGCCTTGCCGCTGCCTTTGTCCCGCCACAAAGCTGGGTCACTTTTCCTTCAAGTCGCCCTTATTCGGGCAGTTGGCGTTACAATTTGACGAACGAGCACCGCGCATGAATATGCAGACTTCCTCTGTTATGGCCCCCCCTGCCCCGAAGGGGTTAGGCGAAATGAAGCTTCCGCTGGTGATGATGCGGGACATCTTGCTGAAGACCATATTCCGCAAGAATGCGAGCACAGTGTCAGAAGTTTCAGCAGCCATATGTCTGCCCGGCGCAGTCACGCAGGAACTGATCGATATCGCGCGCGAGCAAAAGCTGCTTGAGGCTACGGGGACGCTGAACGCCAACAGTGGCAACGAGATGGGATATCAGCTGACTGATGCCGGCAAGGCCCGCGCACTGGATGCCCTCAGCCAGTCCGAGTATTTCGGTGCGATGCCCGTCCCGCTGGACGTCTATCGCGAGCAGGTCAAGCGCCAGTCGATCCGCAACATTCAGGTCACGCGCGACCAGCTGACCAATGCGATGGGGCACCTGGTTCTGCCCGACAGCCTGCTGGATCATCTGGGCCCGGCGGTCAGCGCAGGCCGGTCGATCCTGATGTATGGACCGCCGGGCAACGGTAAGTCGTCCATCTCGAACGGCATTCGCGATGCGTTGGGGGACAATGTCTATGTCCCCTATGCCATCGAATATGCGGGTCAGGTGATCACGGTCTACGACCCGATCGTGCATACCGCGATCGAGCAGGAAGCCGACGACCCGAACAGCCTGCGCCGCCGCAAGCGGTTCGACTCACGCTATGTGCAGTGTGAACGCCCGACCGTGGTTACCGGCGGCGAACTGTCGCTTAGTATGCTGGACCTTGTCTACAACCCCACGGCAAGAACCTATCAGGCACCGCTGCAGCTGAAATCCACCGGCGGCATCTTTATCGTGGACGACCTTGGCCGTCAGGCCGAACCGCCGCAGGCGCTGGTCAACCGCTGGATTGTTCCACTGGAAGAAAACAAGGATATCCTGGGCCTGCAATCGGGTGAGAAATTCGAAGTTCCGTTTGATACGCTGGTCATTTTCTCGACCAACTTCCACCCGAACGAGATCTTTGACCAAGCGGCCCTGCGCCGGATCTTCTTCAAGATCAAGATCGACGGCCCGAATCAGGAAAACTTCCTGAAGATTTTCGCCATGGTTGCGCGCAAACGCGGGATGCCGCTGGATGAGGCGGCGCTGGTGCATCTGCTGAAGGTCAAGTACCCGACCATCAACAATATCTACGCCAACTATCAACCGATCTTCCTGATCGACCAGATGATCTCGATCTGCGAGTTCGAAGGCATCCCCTATCAGATGAGCCCGGAACTGATCGACCGGGCCTGGGCCAACATGTTCGTCAAAGACGAGAAAATCGTCAAATAACGCCGTGCCATTACCACTCCGGGGCGGGTAGTCTGCGTTCATGACGCAGATTCCCGCACGGATTGCCACTTGGTTTTCCACCAAAGGCTGGTCCATCCACCCGCATCAGCAAGAGATGTTCGACCGCGCATGCAGCCCGGCGACACTGTTGATTGCGCCCACCGGTGGCGGCAAGACCATGGCCGGATTTCTGCCGTCGCTGGCTGAACTTGCGGATGCTGATCACAATGGATTGCACACAATCTATGTCTCGCCGCTCAAGGCGCTGGCAGCGGATATCAAACGTAACCTGCGCACCCCGGTGGATGAGATCGGTCTGCCTATTCGGATCGAGGATCGCACCGGTGATACCTCAGCCACGCAAAAGAAACGCCAAAGGGTCGATCCGCCCCACATCCTGCTGACCACACCGGAAAGTCTGGCGCTGCTGACCTCGTACGAGGATGCGCCGCGTATGTTTGAAGGGGTGCAGCGGATCATCGTTGATGAAATCCACGCACTGGCTGAAAGCAAGCGAGGGGATCAGCTGATGCTGGCGCTGGCACGTCTGCAACGCCTCAATCCCGATCTGCGCCGCGTCGGGTTATCGGCGACAGTGGAAGATCCTGTTGCGATTGCCCGCTTTCTGGCCCGCCGTCCTGATCCCTGCCAGATTGTACAGGCCGACCCCGGCCCGGACCCGGATATCCGAATGCTGGAAACGCCACAGATGCCACCCTGGTCTGGTGGTGGCGCGGCTTATGCCATCCCAGCTGTGCTGGAGCAGATCAAGCACCACAAGACCACGTTGATCTTTCACAATACGCGCGCCCAGGCCGAGATATTCTTTCACAATCTTTGGCTGGCCAATGATGACGGTCTGCCCATCGGTATCCATCACGGCAGTCTGGACCGACAACAGCGCGAGCGGGTCGAGGCGGCGATGGTTCGGGGGGACTTACGCGCCATCGTCTGCACCGGTTCGCTGGATCTGGGCATCGATTGGGGGGATGTCGATCTGGTGATCCAGATCGGCGCGCCAAAGAATGTCAAAAGGCTGGTGCAAAGGATCGGACGGGCCAACCACCGCTATAACGCACCTTCCAAGGCGCTTTTGGTGCCTGCCAATCGCTTCGAAGTGGTCGAATGCGTCGCCGCGCTAGAGGCCGCCAAAGCCCATGAATTAGATGGGGAACCCCGCGGTCGCGGCCCGCGCGATGTTTTGTGCCAGCATATCCTGATTGCCGCCTGCGCCGGGCCGTTTAACGCAGATGATCTATATGCCGAGATGACATCCGCCGGGCCTTACGCTCAGCTGAAGCGGGCAGAGTTTGACGCCTGCCTGAATTTCTGCGCCACCGGCGGCTATGCTCTGCAAGCCTATGATCGCTGGCAAAGGTTGCAGCAGCGTACCGACGGGCAATGGCAGTTGCGCGACCCACGCGCCGCGTCGCGCATTCGTATGAATCTAGGCACTATTCAGGACACGGATACGCTCAAAGTTCGTCTGAAACGTAACCGGGGCGGCAAACCTCTGGGTGAGGTTGAAGAAGCATTCGCTGCCTCGCTGACGCCCGGCGACACCTTCCTGATCGGCGGGCAAATCGTGCGGTATGAGGGACTGCGCGAGATGGTGGTCGAAGTCACGCGGCGTGCTGACCGAAAGCCAAAGATTGCGACCTTTTCGGGCACGAAATTCGCAACCTCAACGCAACTCAGCGACCGCATCCTGAACATGTTCGCCCAACAGGGCTGGCCACAGCTTCCCCCTCATACGTCTGAATGGCTGGATTTGCAGCGCCAGATGTCCCGCCTGCCCCAGCGTGATCGTCTGCTGATCGAGAGCTTTCCCAGCGATGGGCGTGAACATCTGTGCGTCTACGGATTTGCTGGTCGCAACGCGCAACAAACACTGGGCCTGCTGCTGACCAAACGGATGGAGGAAACCGGACTGGCCCCGCTGGGGTTTGTCGCCACGGACTATGCCACGCTGATCTGGGGTCTGGACGCGGTTACCGATCCCCGCCCGTTGCTTCAACCCGATGCGCTGCGCGACGGACTGGACACCTGGCTGGCAGGTAACGCCGTTATGAAGCGCACGTTTCGTGCATCGGCCACCATTGCGGGTCTGATCGAACGCAACATGGCAGGGCAACGCAAAAGCGGGCGGCAGGCTACGTTTTCGTCAGATATCCTGTATGACACCTTGCTGAAATACGATCCCGATCACCTATTGATGCAGATCACCCGCGAAGAAGCCATGCGCGGGCTTGTCGATTTCGGTCGGATCGAAACAATGTTGGCCCGAATTGGCGACAGAATCGATCTGGTGCGGCTCGAGCGTGTCTCGCCCTTGTCAGCACCACTGTTTCTTGAGGTTGGCAAAGTGCCGGTGAAAGGCAGTGCCGAAGAAAGGCTTCTGGCGGAGGAAAGCGCACGGCTGCTGCAAGCGGCGGGGTTGGAACAGCTTTGATCTGCTTGCGCCGGGCTCTGAAACAGGCCAAGAACGTATCATGAACGAATTTGGGTTTCCGTTTGCTGGTCAGTGCTTGTGTGCTTTGCCGTCCGGTGCGCTTTGGTGGCCAGACGAAAGCTTGCTGTGCGTGTCGGACCTGCATCTGGGCAAATCCGAGCGCGTGGCGCGGCGTGGTGGGCCTTCGCTTCCGCCTTATGACAGCCGTGAAACGCTGGACCGCCTGAAGGATGATCTGGCGCGCACGAACGCCAAAACCGTTGTATGTCTGGGCGACAGCTTCGATGATCTTGAGGCTGCCCGGGCGCTGCCAAAATCAGAAATGCTAAGGATCGCGACCTTACAGTCCGGACGTCTGTGGATCTGGATTGAGGGGAACCACGATCCCGGTCCTATTGAGCTGGGTGGAACCCATCTGTTCGAATGGCACCGTGGTCCGCTTGTTTTCCGTCATATCGCGCAGGATCCCGCGCGAGGCGAAGTTTCCGGCCATTACCATCCAAAAGTCCGGGTCAGGATCAAGGGGCGTCATATTTCACGGCCCGCCTTTCTGCTGAACGATCATCGCCTGATACTTCCGGCGTATGGCACCTTTACCGGGGGACTGCGCAGTTCGGATCATGTGCTGTCGGCACTCATGGGTTCGCAGGCGATGGCGATCCTCACAGGCCCGCTTCCTCACTTGATGCCAATGCCGCGATAGGTTCAGATCAGGCCGGCCTCTTCCAGCATGGGTTTGTATTTCCGGCTGACCGGAACCAGATCGCCATTGACCAGTTTCAGAAAGGTTTTGCTGCCTTCTCTTTCGACACTTGCAATGGATGCGTCGGTGACCCAATGCGAACGGTGCGAACAATGACCCGGGACAGGCTCCATCTCGGCGATTGCATCTGTGAAACGCGACCGAAGCGTGAAGGTGCCTTCTGAGGTGACAACATCTACGTTGTGATCCCGAACAGTCAGGCGATAGATTTTCCCGTTGAACCCGGGTGGCAAGCGTTTGACAAGGCGTGGTTTTTCAGGATCAGACTCAGTACTTGCCGCAGCATTCAGATCGTTGCGCTGAACAAGCATCAAGCCAGTCGCGAACAAAGCGCCATAAACCACAACCCTTTCGGCGTCCGGTGCCATATATCCACCACAGGTGAAAAGAACCCAGGCCAACATCCAAAGTGAGGGCGTGAACAATGCCAGGGTCAAAGTAACAAACGCCAGGTCCCGCGCCGGAACATTCAGGAAAACGGGATTCTTCCGCATCAGCTTTCTGGCAAGCCCGGTCACCATCAAAGCAAGGACCATCACTCCGGCCCAGAATACAAGCCGCAATCCAAATGACAGGTCAGAATCATGGAAGGGTGGAAACGCATATGCAAGTAAAGGAAGAAAGACCAAACCCGCTACGACACGCTGCGGCGAAAATGCCTTCTGGATTATACTTATTTTAGACGTCATACCGCTTTTGTGCATGAATTAGCATAGCTCAACCCGAACGCGTCAGACACAATAGTGTCTTCACCTGTAACCAACTGGGAATACAGGGATATCATGAATTGTTCAGCTGTCAAACCCATTCAGGCTGCTTTGCCCATGCTCCCATGGGGCGGTCTGGGGGCGGTTTGGCTGGAACCTTGCCTGCCAAAAAAAGGGGACCAGTCCGACGGATACGCTCCGGCCCCCGTGTTTATCAGGCGGTCAGGCCTTCTGGTTCTGGGAGTTTGTTTGCGCGGCAGCAGGCGGTGAGGGTGTTGGCCAGCA
>NZ_JBQFSP010000012.1:0-127124 GCF_056538065.1 Ruegeria sp. BH8
CGGCAAAACGCTCCGGCCACCCGTCCCATAATCGCCCTCAGCGAAGGCAACGACCCCCGCATCACAAAAGGGGCCATCAACGCGCAGAGGGCCAATCTGGCCGATATCATTCTGGTTGGCCCGTACGCCGAGGTCGAAGCAGCCCTGAAAGATCAGGGGGCTGCTGCCTCTCGGGGCGTTGATATCCATGACCCCAAGACTTCGGACCTGACCGAAGAGTTTGCCGAGGCCTTTTTCGAACTGCGCCGGCATAAAGGCGTCGATCGGGCCAAGGCCCGTGCTGCCGTTGAAACACCCCCCGTCTATGCCGCCATGCTGGTGCGCAGCGGACGCGCCACCGGCACTGTAGGAGGGGCCGTTCACACGACCGGCGATATTGTCCGCGCAGCCATCCAGGTGATTGGCATGGCCCCCGATGCAGGAATGGTGTCGTCTTTCTTCCTGATGTACCCGCCGGAAAACGCTCAGCCCGGGGCGCGGGCGATGCTGTATTCCGATTGCGGGCTGGTCATCAATCCGACCGCGGGCGAGCTGAGCAAGATCGCCATCGCATCCGCCGCATCGGCCCGGACGCTGCTGCAGGTCGATCCAAAGATCGCGATGCTCAGCTTTTCCACCAAGGGCAGCGCCAAGCATCCCGATGTGGACAAGGTGATCGAGGCCACTGAGTCGCTACGCCAGGCCGCGCCAGATCTGAACGTCGACGGTGAACTGCAATTCGACGCCGCCTTTGTACCTTCGGTTGGTGAGCGTAAATCACCGGGTTCGTCTGTCGCCGGGCAGGCCAACGTGATGATCTTTCCCAATCTTGATGCTGGAAATATCGGCTACAAAATCACCCAAAGACTGGGGGGCTACACCGCCATCGGACCGGTCTTACAGGGGCTGGCCAAACCCGCCAACGATCTGTCCCGCGGATGCAGCGCCGAGGATGTGACCCAGATGATCGCCGTGACCGCGCTACAGGCAAATGGACTGTAACACTTAATTTTCGCACCGCTCCCGGAACGATGTTCTAAAGTACCGAGGAAACTGACAAAATCCTCCTGACATAACCAACTGGACCCGCAAATGACCCATCAGCAGCCGATCCTTGATACGTCACCGAAAGTCTCGGACGAAATCCGCAGGACCACCTGCTACATGTGCGCCTGTCGATGCGGCATCAACGTTCACATGAAAGACGGCAAGGTTGCTTATATCGAAGGCAATCGCGACCACCCGGTGAACAAGGGCGTCTTGTGTGCCAAGGGGTCCGCCGGGATCATGCAGGTCAACGCCCCTTCGCGCCTGCGCAAGCCACTGAAACGGGTCGGCCCGCGTGGCTCGGGTGAATTTGAGGAGATCAGCTGGGACGAAGCGCTGGAACTGGCTGTCAGCTGGCTGGAACCAATCCGTAAAGATAACCCGGAAAAGCTGGCCTTTTTCACCGGCCGGGACCAAAGTCAGAGTTTTACCAGCTTCTGGGCTCAAAATTTCGGAACCTGCAACTATGCGGCGCATGGCGGCTTCTGTTCGGTCAACATGGCCGCGGGCGGCATCTATACGATGGGCGGCGCGTTCTGGGAATTCGGCCAGCCTGATTGGGACCATACCAAGCTGTTCATGTTGTTTGGCGTGGCCGAAGACCACGACTCCAACCCGATCAAAATGGGTATTGGCAAGATCAAAGCGCGCGGCGCACGTGTAATCGGCGTCAACCCCATCCGCAGCGGATACAATGCCGTCGCCGATGATTGGGTCGGCATCACACCGGGAACTGACGGGCTGTTCATCCTGTCATTGATCCATGTGCTGATGAAAGCCGGAAAGATCGATCTCGACTATCTGAGCCGCTACACCAATGCCCCGGTTTTGGTGGACGCGTCCGAAGGCGCCGGAAACGGCCTGTTCCTGCGCGACGATGACGGAAAGCCCCTGGTCATCGACCGGAATACAGGCAAGCTGACGGCCTTCGACACGCCTGGCGTTCGCCCGGATTTGTCAGCGATCTACGAAAACGACGGTGTCGTTCATCGCCCTGTGTTTCACTTGATGGCGGAAAAATACCTGTCCGAGGAGCACGCGCCCGAAGCTGTTGCCGAAAAATGCGGTATTCCCGCCAAGCGCATTCGCGCGATTGCTGCGGAACTGGCGCGCGTCGCCTTTGACGAGGCGTTCGAGCTGGATCACGAATGGACCGATTTCCGGGGCGAGAAACACACCAAGATGATTGGCCGCCCTGTTGCGATGCACTCGATGCGCGGCGTTTCGGCTCATGCCAATGGTTTCCAGACCTGCCGCGCGCTGCATGTGCTGCAGATCATCCTTGGCACGGTCGAGGTTCCCGGCGGCTTCCGCTTCAAGCCCCCCTACCCCAAACCGATCGAGGCGCACCCGACACCGCATTGCAAGGTGACGCCCAACTCGCCCCTGGATGGCCCGCATCTGGGTTTCGTCCGCGGCCCGGAACACCTTGCGCTGAAGAAAGATGGCAGCCCCGCTCGGATCGACAAGGCGTTCACCTGGGAAAACCCGATGTCCAGCCACGGGCTGATGCATATGGTGATCTCGAACGCACATGCGGGCGACCCGTACAAGATCGATACGCTGTTCATGTACATGGCAAACATGTCGTGGAACTCGACCATGAACACCAAGGGTGTCATCGAGATGCTGACGGACAAGGGTGAAAACGGCGATTACGTGATCCCGCGCATCATCTATTCGGACGCCTATTCTTCCGAGATGGTGGCTTACGCGGACCTCATCCTTCCGGATACAACCTACCTCGAACGCCACGACTGTATCTCGCTGCTGGATCGCCCGATTTGCGAGGCGGATGCGGCCGCTGACGCAATCCGCTGGCCTGTGATCGAACCGGACCGTGACGTGCGCGGGTTTCAGTCAGTATTGATCGATCTCGCAAACCGTATGAAACTTCCGGGCTTCACCCATGAAGACGGCAGCGCAAAATGGGTCGATTACGCCGACTATATCGTCAATCACGAACGCAAGCCGGGTATTGGCCCACTGGCTGGATTCCGTGGCGAAAATGCCGACAAGGAAGGGCGCGGAGAGGTCAACCCGGATCAGTTGAACCGCTATATCGAGAACGGCGGCTTCTACGTGGCGCATATCCCGCAAGGCGCGGATTACTACAAACCATGGAATGCGGCCTATCAGGACTGGGCCGTGGGCATGGGGCTCTATGACAGCCCGCAGCCATACCTATTCCAACTCTACTCCGAGCCGATGCGCAAGTTTCAGCTGGCAGCCGAAGGCCACGGCGACCGACAGCCGCCGGATCATCTGCGCCAGCGGATCAAAGACACGATGGACCCACTTCCAATCTGGTACGAAACAGACCAGCAGGGCAACGACGGCTTCACTGTCAACGCGCTGACCCAGCGCCCGATGGCGATGTATCACAGCTGGGGCACGCAAAACGCCTGGCTGCGGCAGTTGCACGGGCGAAACCCGCTCTATGTTCCGACTAGGCTGATGCGCAAGCATGGGCTGAGCGACGGAGATTGGGCTAAAATCACATCCCCTCATGGTGAGATCACCGTCCCTGTGATGGAAATGGCCGCGCTGAACGACAACACCGTCTGGACATGGAACGCCATCGGCAAGCGCAAAGGCGCCTGGGCCCTGCAGCATGACGCGCCGGAGGCCACAAAGGGTTTCCTGCTGAACCACCTGATCCACGAACTGCTGCCGCCAAAAGGCGACGGGCTACGCTGGGCCAATTCTGACCCCATAACTGGTCAGGCCGCATGGTTTGACCTGAAGGTGAAAATCGAAAAGGCCGACGCGCCCGCCGATGCCCAAAGCCAACCTCATTTTGACCCGATCAAATCACCGGTCGGAACTGGCCCCGACAATCTGGCTTGGAAGGTGGGCAAATGACCCGGATCCGCGCTTCATCTGGCCACAAATATCCCGGGGGTGAATTGAGCCGCAGGCTCAAGAGGGGGCTGGCCCCCTCACCCGTCCTCAACAGCACAGGTATCCTGACATGACCCAGCTACCGAACTCAACCGAGCGCAAGATAGGTCTGGTGATCGACCTGGACACCTGCGTTGGATGCCATGCCTGCGTGATTTCCTGCAAGGGCTGGAACACGGAAAATTATGGCGCGCCACTGTCCGATCAGGACGCCTATGGTGCCAACCCGTCGGGCACTTTCCTGAACCGCGTGCATTCCTACGAGGTGCAACCGGCGGAAGGGCACGCGCAACTGATCCATTTCCCGAAATCCTGCCTGCATTGCGAAGACGCGCCCTGCGTCACCGTCTGCCCGACCGGGGCCAGCTACAAGCGAACCGAGGATGGCATCGTGCTGGTCAATGAAAGCGACTGCATCGGGTGCGGCCTGTGTGCCTGGTCCTGCCCCTATGGCGCGCGTGAACTGGATAAGGCCGAGGGGGTGATGAAGAAATGCACCCTCTGCGTCGACCGGATCTATAACGAGAACCTGCCCGAGGTGGACCGGATCCCCTCCTGTGTCAGAACCTGCCCGGCGGGCGCGCGGCACTTTGGCGATCTGGGTGATCCGGACAGCGACGTCAGCAAGCTTGTTGCGGAACGCGGCGGAATGGACCTGATGCCCGAAATGGGCACCAAACCCGTCAATAAATATCTGCCGCCGCGCCCGAAAGACACGGTGGAAGACCAGATCGACATCCTGGCCCCCCTGTTGGCACCTGTCGCTGAAGAACCCAAAGGGTTCCTTGGCTGGCTCGACAAGACGTTGGAGAAACTCTGATGCATCCCGCACCCTCCGTCATTCTGTTCACCACCCTGTCCGGTCTGGGATTTGGACTGCTGTTCTTTCTTGGCCTGGGGTTTCCGGCTGTCTCGGGTTGGGTGGCCTTTGTGTTCTTCGCCATTGCTTACGGTCTGGCCGTCGGAGGGCTGATGGCCTCGACCTTCCACCTCGGCCACCCGGAACGGGCCTGGAAGGCTTTTACCCAATGGAAAACCAGCTGGCTTAGCCGTGAGGGCTGGTGTGCCGTGCTCGCCCTGGTCGTCATGGGACTTTATGCGATTGGCGTAGTGTTTCTGGATCGGCATTGGAGCCTGCTGGGTTGGGTCGGAGCGTTGATGTCACTGGCGACCGTGTTCACGACATCGATGATCTACACGCAACTCAAGACCATCCCGCGCTGGAATATGAACCTGACCCCCGCCATGTTCCTGAGCTTCAGCCTGGCGGGTGGTGCGTTGCTGGCGGGCCAGACACGTGTTGCTATTCCGCTTCTGCTGATCGCCGCTTTGGTTCAATTCTTGTATTGGAAGAATGGCGACAAAGCGCTGGAGGCATCCGGAACGGATCTGGGCACGGCGACAGGTTTGGGTAACCGGGGCACAGTCAGAGCCTTCGAGCCACCGCATACCGGTACCAACTATCTGCTGCGCGAGTTTGTTCATGTGGTCGGGCGCAAACATGCCGAAAAGCTACGGGTGATCTCGTTTGTATTCGCCTTTGCCCTGCCGGTTCTGTTGCTGGTCCTGCCATTCAATCATTTCCTGGCCCTGCTAGCCGTGGCATCGCATCTGGCAGGTGTCGCGACCTCGCGCTGGTTGTTCTTTGCGCAGGCTGAACATGTCGTTGGGCTTTACTACGGTAAGCGTTGAGGGGGCTCTGCCCCCGCCGCGGCAAGCCGCGACTCCCCCGGGATATTTTTGGCCAGATGAAGTTTGGATCCTGAAAACCAAAAAGGCGGCACTCGGTAGTCGAGGCCGCCTTTTCCGGTTTCTGAAGGCCGGGTTAGATGAGGCCCGCGTGTGCCATTGCCGCATCAATCGCGGCTTTTGTGTTGTCTTCCAGCTCAGTCAGAGGTGAGCGGACTTCGGTGCTGCAAAGGCCCAGTTTGCTGAGCGCGTATTTGGCGCCGACCAACCCGGGTTCTATAAAGATCGCTTCGTGCAGCGGCATCAGCTTGTCCTGGTATTCCAGTGCCTTTGCATAATCGCCCGACAATGTGGCCTGCTGGAATTCGGCGCATAGCCTGGGAGCCACGTTTGCGGTGACTGAAATGCATCCGACACCGCCATGGGCGTTAAAACCCAGTGCAGTGGCGTCTTCACCGGATAGCTGGCAGAAGTCCTTGCCACAGATCGCGCGCTGCTGGCTGACGCGCGCCAGATCGCCCGTCGCATCCTTGACACCGACAATACACGGCAACCGGGCCAGTTCGCCCATGGTGGCCGGGGTCATGTCGATGACCGATCGCCCGGGAATGTTGTAGATGATGATCGGAATATCCGCAGCCTCGTGCAGGGCTTGGAAATGCGCGATCAGGCCGCGTTGAGTCGGTTTGTTGTAGTAAGGCGTGACAACCAGCGCCGCATCGGCACCAACTTTTTCGGCGAACTGAACGAACCGGACGGCTTCGACCGTGTTGTTCGACCCGGCACCGGCAATAACCGGAACACGGCCAGCAGCCGTTTTGACCACTTCTTCGATGACCGTTTCGTGTTCGTCGTGGCTGAGCGTCGGGCTTTCGCCGGTGGTTCCAACAGGCACCAGCCCGGTCGAGCCTTCGGAGATCTGCCATTCAACCAGATGTTTAAGCGTCTTCAGGTCCAACTCGCCGTTGTTGAACGGAGTGACGAGGGCTGGCATCGAGCCTTTGAACATGACACGCTCCTTAAGGTGCATATTGCGGTTTTTGCGCCCTGGTCACTCACGTTTCCAGCTTTGTGAGTTGATCCCGCCGGCGCAGGGTTTATCCTCACAGGCTCTATCCTCGGTTGGTTGGGAAATGCAAGGGATGACACGCTTTCTGGCACTGTTGACCGGTTTGATTCTATACGCAGTGACGACACCGCAAGCCGCACGCGCGGATGCGGCCGATGATTTGCGCTCCGGGCTGTATGAAATGCGCAAGGGCGACTGGAATGCGGCGCTGCGCGTATCGGGCCAGCGCGGCTCGGTCTCGCGCGATGTCATCGTCTGGCACTGGTTACGTGAGGGATTTGGCAGCTCGGGCGATGTGCTGGTGTTTCTCGAACGCCGCCCGGACTGGCCCGGGCTGGACTGGCTGCGCCGCAAGAGCGAGCCGGTCTTTACCGGGGCCGATCCCGACAGAGTTCTGAAGTTTTACGCTGGCTTGCCCCCTCAGACTGCTGAAGGCGCGCTGAACTATGCGGTGGCCCTTAAGGCCAAAGGGCGCATTGGCGAGGCGGAAGCCGATATCGTGACAGCCTGGCGTACCATGCCGATGGGGTCGGGGTTGCAAAAGGACTATCTGGAGAATTTTGCCAAACTGCTGAAGCCGCACAATGCCGCGCGGCTGGACCGGATGCTGTGGGATGGCCATTTGGTCAGCGCAGAACAGATGCTGCCCTTAGTCAGCACCGACGAGCGCAAGTTGGCCGAAGCGCGGATCGCATTGCAGAAACGCCAGCCAGGCGTTGACGGCAAGGTGGCGGCGGTGCCGAAGTCGCTGGCAGATACGCCGGGGCTGGCATTCGACCGTTTTGTCTGGCGGGACAAGAAAGAACTGGATGACAGCGCCGTCGACCTGATGCTGGCACGGTCAAGCGGACCGGAAGCCCTGGGCGAGCCTGACAAATGGGCCGAGGGTCGTCGCCGTCTGGCCCGGCTCGAGATGCGATCGGGGCGGGCGGCGCGTGCTTATGACGTAGCGGCCAAGCACCATATGACCCCGGAAATGGGATATTCCTATGCGGATCTGGAGTGGCTGGCCGGGTTTTTGGCCCTGCGCAAACTGAATGACCCCGCCACAGCCGTGCGACACTTCCAGAATTTTTCGGATGCCGTGCAATCGCCAATCTCGAAAGGGCGCGGCGGCTATTGGCTGGGGCGGGCTTACGCCGAGCTTGGGGACGCAGACAAAGCCTATGAGGCCTACGCCATGGGCGCGGACCATCAGACCTCTTTTTATGGTCTTCTGGCGGCGGAACGGATCGGACGACCATTTGACAAGGAACTGGCCAATCCGCGTCGCGCCCCGCATTGGCGTCAGTCAGATTTCGCCGATTCCAGCGTTCTGGAAGCCGGGCTGCTGTTGCTCAAGGCCGGCGAAGACAACTTGTCCGAGAGGTTCCTGACCCATCTTGTCGAAGGTCTTGACCCTGTGCAGGCCAATCAGTTGGGCGACCTTGCGATTGAGCTGAAACAGCCACATCTGGCCGTGATGATCGCCAAGCGGGCAGCGACCACGGGCACCGTTTTGCCTGCGGCCTATTACCCGGTTCATCCGGTGGCCGACATGCGCCTGCCAATGGCCAAGGAAATGACGCTGGCCATCGCGCGGCGCGAAAGCGAATTTGATCCGGTTGTCGTCAGCGGCGCGGGGGCGCGCGGCCTGATGCAAGTGATGCCTGCAACAGCCAAGCTGGTGGCTGGAGAACTGGGGATACTCAGCGGCCATCAGACCGGTCGGTTGACGTCGGACTGGCAATACAATGCCAAGCTTGGCGCCAACTATCTTTCGGGCCTTGCAACCGAGTTCAACGGGAATGTCGTCATGATGGCGGCTGGATACAATGCCGGTCCAAAGCGCCCGATCTCGTGGATGGAACGCTATGGTGATCCGCGCACCGGTGAGGTGGATATCGTAGACTGGATTGAGACCATTCCGTTCAATGAGACGCGCAATTATGTGATGCGCGTGACCGAAAGCCTGCCGGTCTACCGCGCCCGTCTGGGGCAGCCCGCCCTGCCGGTTCCGTTTTCGCAGGAACTGATCGGATCATCGCTGGCGGCGTTCGCGCCATAAGGTAAACAGACCTGCGGCCACAACAATCGCTGCGCCCGTGACAACTTCGGGGCGCAGTTTTTCACCAAAGATCGAAATCCCCAGAATCGCGCTCCAGACAAGGTGGAAATAGGCGAAGGGTTGGACGGCGCTGGCTTCGGCCATCTCATAACATTTGATCAGCAGCCAGTGCCCCGTTGCCCCGCTGACGCACAGCAACGCCATCCACAGCCAGTCGCTGCGGGCCATTGGCTCCCAGAACCACATTCCAAAAAGGGTCATGGCGATGGCACCAACAACGCCGGTCCAGAAAAAGCTGGTGGCCGTGCTGTCCTGACGTGCGACGTAGCGCGTCAGCAGGCCGTAAATCGCAAACAAAAACGCCGAGATCAGCGGTATGACGGCCCAAGGATCAAAAACACCAACGCCCGGCTGCAGAATGATCAGAACACCAATGCAACCGACACCGATCGCAACCCAGCGCCGCCATCCAACCTTTTCACCCAGAACCGGACCGCTCAGCGCGGCGACAAGCAGGGGATAGCTTATGAAAACGGCCATACTGTCGATCAGACCGAGCACTGTGAAACCGAACACGGCGACGCAGATCTCGGTGGCCAGCAGCAGGCCCCGCAGTATCTGAAGCCCCATCTGGTTCGTCTGCATCGCCGCCCTTAACCCGCCGGAAGATCGCGCCGCCAGTGCAATGACAAAGGCCGCAAAGAACCAATAGCGGATCATCACCACCATGTAGGTGTTATAGGTTCCGGCCAAATGGCGTGAGATACCGTCCTGCAAGGCAAAGACAATCGTCGCGCCCACCATCAGGGCGATACCCGCACCTGCATTGTTTTTCTGCGTCATGCCTTGAGCGCCCGCGTCATGTGCCGCTTGCGGCCATAGCCGGATGTACGGGTGACGGTGAAACCGGCATCCTGAAGCCCGCGGCGAACAAACCCGGCGGCCGTATATGTGGCTGCCGTGCCATCGGTGGCAGTATGCGCCGCCACTTGCTGCATCAGCTCTGCCCCCCACAATTCAGGGTTCTTAGCCGGAGAGAACCCGTCAAGGAACCAGGCGTTGGCCATGCCTGCCCATTGCGGCAGGCTGTTGCGCGCATCGCCGATGATCACTTCGCATTGAAGGGTTTCAAGATTGCAGGCGTGACCTGTCCAATGGGCCAGAAACCGGCTGCTCCACGGGTGTAACTCGGGGAAGGCCTCAAGCGCGCGACGCATATCATCCGTGGCCATGGGAAAGGCTTCGAAACTGGTGAACCGAAGCGGGCCTGTTTGGCCGGATTTCTCCCATTCAGACCAAACCGTCAGCAGGTTCAGACCGGTGCCAAAGCCCATCTCGGCAATATGAAACCCCGGCGCAAAGCGTTCTGGCAGACCATTGCCTGCCAGAAACACATGGCGCGTCTCTTCCAGCCCGTTCTGCAACGAGTAATAGGGATCGTCGAAACGGTCCGAGACCGGTATATGATCCTCGGTCCACGTCAATTCGGCATGCTGGTCTGCCATCGGGGAATCCTGTAGCTAAGCGGCGCGACACTGAACAAGGAAAAGGGAATTGGCAATGGTCGATGTGACGGTTCGCGGGGCAGGAATTTTCGGCCTGTCCATCGCCTGGACCTGCGCCCGGCGGGGCGCGAAGGTACAGGTTGTCGACCCTTTTGGGCCGGGCTCCGGGTCCAGTGGCGGTCTGGTGGGGGCCTTGGCCCCGCATGTGCCCGAAAACTGGAATGCCAAGAAAGCTTTTCAATTCGACAGCCTGATCATGGCCGAACCCTTTTGGCAGCAGGTCGAGGGTACCGGCGGCGTTTCCCCCGGCTATGGCCGTCTGGGCCGTCTTCAACCCATTCCTGACACCCGCAGCCTTGATCTGGCCCGGCAACGCGAAGGTTCAGCCGATCAACTTTGGCAGGGGCTGGCAGAGTGGCGGGTGATCAGCACATCGCAGGCCGGATCGTGGTGCCCGCCCAGCCCCACCGGCTTTGTCATCCGCGATACACTGACAGCGCGCATGCATCCCCGGCGGGCCTGCGCCGCTCTGGTTGCAGCCCTTGAGGTGATGGGCGTTCACGTTGTCAGTAACGCTGATGATAAAGGACAGGTTGTCCACGCCACGGGCCTAGCAGGATTACTGGAACTGAACGACGCCTACGGAAAAACCGTCGGAAACGGTGTCAAAGGCCAGGCCGCCCTGTTGCGCTTTGATGCAGGAGAGATGCCACAGCTATTCGCAGATGCGGTCCATATCGTGCCACATGCGGACGGAACGCTTGCAATCGGATCAACGTCTGAACGGGATTATGACGACCCGACCAGCACAGACAGTGCTTTGGACGATGTCATAGACCGCGCCACGCGCGCGCTGCCGCTTTTGCACGGGGCCGAGGTGATCGAACGTTGGGCCGGGGTGCGTCCCCGCAGCAAAAGCCGCGCCCCGATGTTGGGCCTGCATCCATTGCACCAGGGCCAGTTCATCGCCAATGGCGGCTTCAAGATCGGCTTTGGCATGGCTCCGAAAGTTGCCGAGGTTATGGCCGATCTGATGCTGGAGGACCGGGATTCGATCCCCGATGACTTCCGCCCCGAAGTCTCACTGTAATAGGGCCACAGCCTTCATGCATTGCCGCCCGTCCGGGCCGCGCACCCACATGTCCTGACCTTTCCGGCACAGCTGGGCAGTCTCGAAATGCATCAACGGTGAGGTCGCACGGAAAGAAAACGACTTGAGTGGTCCGCCAAGATCAACTGCAAACAGCATCAGAAGCTGCGCCAGAAGTGGCCCGTGCACAACCAGCCCTGCATATCCTTCCACATCACGCGCATAGTCCAGATCGTAGTGAATGCGATGGCCGTTGAAGGTCAGCGCCGAATAGCGAAACAGCAGGGTGGAA
The DNA here is from genome assembly GCF_056538065.1 of Ruegeria sp. BH8. Classification (NCBI taxonomy): domain Bacteria; kingdom Pseudomonadati; phylum Pseudomonadota; class Alphaproteobacteria; order Rhodobacterales; family Roseobacteraceae; genus Ruegeria; species Ruegeria sp. BH8. Next base: position 11,623 of record NZ_JBQFSP010000012.1, read on the forward strand.
TTAAACTCGACCGCGCGGATATCCGTTTCATCCGTGCGCGATTGGGGCGGCGCCGGAGTCATCACACCCGGTGCGGGGTCTTCACGATAAACAAGATCCTGCCATTCTGTCAGACAAAGTTGGCCGCCTTGCCGTATCTCGTGCCGCAACGTGACAAAACCCAACGGGCCGGACCGGCCCGCTTTTGCGCTTTGGTTTTCAAGAACCGATGTCCTGTCAGCAGGGACACCCGCGATCAGCGGTGCATGATATTCCAATTGCCCACCGGCCCACATTCTGCGGGGCAATCCCATATCCGGGATCAGGCCACCCACCTTGGGATGCCCATCCCGCCCCAGCTCGGCAGGCGGTTGCGGCGCCCAGAAATAGAGCTGATGGAAGAATGGCGGCAGAGCTGAGCCTTTGGCAATTGTTGGCTCAGAGCCCAACGCAACCTGAAACGACGCTGCACGGGCCGGGTCAAGGATATCGCTTTGACGCTGTTCCAACATATGGGCAGTCCAAGCTCAGAAACCGGCCTCGGCCCTGAGTTTCTGCATCAGCATGTGCAGCGAGTTTTCGTATCGCTCGGATAACAACCTTCCCTGATCGTCGAACTCATTCGAACTGTCGGCGAGGTGGATTTCCGGACCCTGCAAGATGCGGGGCTGAAAGGGCACCATGCAGGCGCGCAGGATCATCTGTGCCCTTTCCCCACCCGCGCGGCCACCCGCAGCCGACATTACAGCAACCGGCTTGCTCGCCCATGGATTGCCTTTCGTCCGGCTGACCCAGTCCAGTGCGTTTTTCAGAACTCCCGAAGGCCCTTTGTTGTACTCGGGCGTCGAGATGATCACCGCATCCGCCTGCCCGATCTGGTCGGCCAGCATCTGAACAGGTGCCGGTATCCCTTCGGCATCCTCCAGATCGCCATCATAAAGCGGCAGGTTCAGGTCTGCTTCGGTATAGCTGACAGGGTCGAACAACCGGGCCGCTTCGCGCAGCAGTTTGCGGTTCGTCGCGCCCTTGCGCAGGGAGCCGGACAGGCCAAGCAGGGTCGGTTGAGACATCAGGGACAACTCCGTTTCAGTGTTTCCCAATAGTTAGACCGAGATTGGCCCTGACCAAACCCCCATTGACGCACAGTCATTGCGCAACAGGGGCCGGGCCCGAACGGGCCTGCGTTTCAGGATCACGCGTTTCCGCTGGGGACCACAACAATCTCAACCCGACGGTTTTGCGCTTTTCCTTGCGGCGTCAGGTTGGACGCGACCGGGTTGTTTTCACCCTGACCGTAGGTTCTGATACGGCTGTAGCTGACACCATTGGCTTGCAGGATATCCGCGACCGCGTTTGCGCGACGCTCGGACAATCCCTGATTATAAGACGCGTCACCATCGCTGTCGGTATGACCGATGATCTGCACGTTCGAGTTGGGATAGTTGACAAGGTTTTGGCCCACTTTCACCAGATCCGCCCGCAGCGCCGGGCGCACGGTCGAGCTGTCCGTGTCAAACGTAATGTCATTCGGAACAGTCACGATCAGCCGGTCACCCGCATTGACGATGGTAATCCCGTCATTTGCCAGTTGCTGACGCAATTCCGCAGCCTGCTTGTCCAACTGGTTGCCGATCAGACCGCCACCTGTGGCACCAATGGCGGCACCGGCCAGCGCCCCAAGACCCGGGTTCGAATTATTGGCAATCGCGCCGACACCCGCACCGATAAGGCCGCCTAGAACCGCACCCTGCTTGGTGTTTTTGTTGGGGTCGTTCTGAACGGTCAGGGTGCCCGGATCGGTACAGGCCGTCACGGCCATGATTGAACACAAGCCTGTCGCCAGGAAAAACTTTGAAATCGTCATGATATCACCTTCTGCTCCGGTACCCGTTCTTCGGGCTTGATCCATTTCACCCAGTATATCACTGCGCTTGCTCACAGGCTCAAGCAACAATGCGGTGAAATCGGCGAATACCCGCCAAAGGCCATTCATACCGGTTCCGCAAAGGTGCCCGCGAGCTGTTGCTCCTGCCAGAGATCGCGCAAAGATTTACCTTGCCCCAGAAATCCTTCGTCAGTGAATTCACTGGACCAGATGCGATCGGTTCTGAAATGGCGAAAGCCGTTTCGCATCTCGCACCACCCTGCCAGCAACGTACATTCGACGTGATAGATCAGCGCCAGTGGGCGCACCACGCGGATGGTTTGTTCGCCTTCACCATCTACGTAAGTGATGCGGATTTTCCGTTCTGCCCGAATAGCTTCGCGGTAATGCGAAACAGAAACACACCCCTTCTCGGGATCATCCGCCGGAGCCCCCCAGGGTGAAACCTGCAACCAATCAGTCGGGCTATGCAGCGCATCGATCTTCTGACAGATCCGACTGGCGGCGCGCTGCAGGTGGCTGTCGCCGGTGCGCGCCAGAAGAGACAGGCCAACCCACAGGGCTTCAACCTCTTCCGCGTCGAAATTCAGAGGCGGCAGATCGTAACCGCGCCGCATCATGTAACCGACACCGGCCTCACCTTCGATGGGTGTTCGCTGGGCCTGCAATTCGGCAATGTCACGATAGACGGTGCGGATGGACACCTCTAGCCGGGTGGCCAGTGCTTCTGCCGTGACCGGCGCACTTGCGGCCCGCAAGATCTGGATGATTTCAAACAAACGGGTCGAACGGCGCATCGCATTCTCCTGACACTCTGCTGACACCCTAGCACACCCCACTGACAACATGCTGTCAGTAGTGAAGCGCGATAATGGGTGGATATCACACAAGGAGCCAAGAAATGCCGCACCTCGACAACCACGTCATGATGACACTGAAACTTGGCCAATGGTCACAGGACCACACACTGCGGGCTTTCGAGATTGAACGTGAGATCGCGCAGGAGAGCCATCGCCGCCAATCGGTTTCGACGAAACGAACAAGACGCATTTCGCTGGGCAACCTGAAGATGCTGTGGGCCAGAATTGCCTGAGATTAGAAATCGGGCTGGGCGCGAAACTTCAACGAATGCCCGCCCTCAGGATGCTTCAGGCGCAATTCTTCGGAATGCAGCATCAATCTGGGGAACTCCCTCGCCGCACCTGTTGCATAGAACGGATCGCCCAGGATCGGGTGACCCAATGCCTGCATATGAACGCGCAGCTGATGAGACCGCCCGGTTTTGGGAAACATACGCAAGCGAGAGGTCTCGCCCTCATGTTTCACAACGCGCCAATCGGTGACCGCAGGTTTGCCCGTATCATGACACACCATTTGTCTGGGCCGGTTGGGCCAGTCCACGATCAACGGCAGGTCAACCGTGCCGGTCTTTGGCTCCATCCGCCCCCAGACACGGGCAATATAGGTTTTCCGGGTCTGCCGCTTCTCGAACTGCATACTCAGATGCCTTTGCGCATGGGGTGTTTGGGCAAAAACCATGACACCTGATGTGTCCCGGTCCAGTCGATGCACAAGCAACGCCTGAGGGAAAGCCGCCTGCACGCGTGTCAGAAGGCAATCAGCCAGATGATCGCCCCGCCCCGGCACGGAAAGCAGACCCGACGGTTTGTTCACCACAATCAGCTGCGCATCTTCGTGCAGCACGTCCAGCGCGGTTTGTGGGGGGGCATAGGTTTCGCTCATGCGGGCCTGCCTATCTCAGCGCGCTTCTTCCCGCAACGTCGTCCTTGCGCGCCCGGTCATGATCGGTGAACTTCTGCGCAGGAGGACAGGACATGCACCCGACAATTGAACGACTGCAAGAGGTTGTCGCCAAGGGCGATGAGGCGCTGATCCACGATCTGCTGGCCGAAGATGTGCAGTTCCTGCCACCAACCTATTTCAGCACCTGGACCGGGCGCGCACCTGTGGCTGCCGTTCTTGGCCATGTCGGGCAGGTCTTTTCCGACTTCCGGTATCGCCGGATTATGGGCGCTGGCAACGATTGGGCGCTGGAGTTTCAATGCAAGATTGGAGATCTGGACGGCATTGGCGTTGACCTCATTACGCTGAACGAGGACGGTTTGATCAAAATCTTCGAAGTCGCCATGCGCCCTTACAAAACAGTCGGCGCTTTGCGCGAGGCGATGATGGCGCGCGTGATGACTGACGCTCGTTTTCTGGAATTCAAAAACGCCCTGACGTGACCTGATGATGCGCACCCTGATAGCACCCGACCAGGTTCTACGTGTGCCCTTGTTGCCCGTTCTGGCCACGCAAGCCCTTTTGGTGCGCCGTAACGCCCGGCTTTTGCCGGAGCCCACTGGCCCGCGAGAGGGCCGATCAGGGCGTGGCCCCCGCCTGCGTCTGCTGATCACCGGCGATAGCTCGGCGGCCGGAGTGGGCGCGGGAACTCAGGCGCAGGCCTTGTCGGGGCAGCTTGTGGACCGGCTGGCCAGACATCACACGGTCGAGTGGCAACTTGCGGCCACCACAGGGTACACGACGCTGGATACGATCGACCACCTGAGGGGCATAAAGGGCGAATTCGATGCGGTGGTCACGGCTTTGGGGGTGAATGACGTCACCCGCGCCGTCTCTTGCCGCACATTTGCGGATCGCCAGGCGCAGCTTATCAACATCCTGTCAAACGAACTGGGGGCGCGGCGTATAATCATCACCGGCGTTCCGCAAATGAACAGGTTTCCGGCCCTGCCACATCCATTGGCCTGGGTGCTTGGCCGTCAGGCTGCACGGCTGGATAATGCGTTGCAACAGGTTGTGTCCGTCCATCCCCATGTGCAGCACCTGAGGCTTGATCTGCCCGACGACCCGGCCCTGGCGGCACCGGACGGCTATCACCCAAGCCCCCGGGCCTTTGCGCTGTGGGCAGATGCCGCAGCACGCCTGTTGCTTCAGGCCTGAGCCCGCGCCTGCCGGATCAATGGGATCGAGTAAATGACCAAAGCCACCCAGATCAGGGGGAATGCGATCATACGTCCGGTGTCGATCTTCTCACCGAACAGAGTGATGGCTGTAATGAAAATCATAGTCGGCGCAATGTATTGCAGGATGCCCATGGTCGACAGGCGCACCAGCTTGGCTCCGTTCGCATAGACCAGCAATGGCACCGCCGTGACGATACCGGCGCAGGACAACAATGCGGTATCGGACATCGCTGCGCCGAAATGGCCTGTGCCTTGCACACCCAGCCAGGTGACATAGGCCAGGGCCGGGATCAAAAGGATCAGGACCTCAAGCAGAAAGCCCTGGTTGGGACCAATTGGAAGGGATCTCTTGAAAAATGCATAGAAACCCCAACTGACCATCAAACCCAGCGCCGCCCAGGGAAGTCGCCCAGCCTCAAGCACAAGCACAAGAACGCCCAGCGCGGCAAGCCCCACCGCGAACAGCTGGGTCCGCGTCAGGGGCTCACGCAGCAAAATCGCCCCCAACGCAATACTGAACAGCGGGTTTATGTAATACCCCAGCGCCGCGTCCAGCGCGTGCCCTGTCGAGATCGCCCAAACATAAATCGCCCAGTTCACGGAAATCAGCGCCGCCGTCAAAGCCGCCATGGCCAGCATCCGGGGATTGCCCAGTGCAGCTTTCAAGTCCCGGGTGCGCCCCAGCGCGACCAGCAGCAAACCTGCAACCGGAACAGACCAGATAACCCGATGCGCCACCACCTCGACAGGTCCAATGTGATCCATCGCCTTCATATAAAGCGGCAGGAATCCCCACATGACGTACGCTGTGACAGCCAAAGCCAAACCTTTGGGAGTATCCACATTCTGAGGTGGTAATGGCGTGGGTGTCACGAAGGCTCTCCGGTTTATACCGGTTCCGTTTACGGCAGAACTGAACGGATTGAAAACTCTGAAAACAGTGAAGTGTCACATAACGATTTGTGATAAGTTTGCTGACCGCAGCTGCTGCCGCCAAAATTGCGAGGCTCTGCCTCGCGCTCCGGGATATTTAGAGCCAGGTGAAGCAAGGGATCCGCACTTCATCTGGCCCAAAATATCCCGGGGGAGTCGCCCGGCACGGGCGGCGGGGGCAGCGCCCCCTCCCTTGTCTGTCAGACCTTCACCCGTTCGGATTTCGGGTCATACATCGGTTTAAGCGATGCTTCGGCTTTGACCTTCACGCCGCAAACATCGATCTCATAGGTTGAACCCAGAACGTCTGCGGCCTTTTCACCTTCGCACGGGACATAGCCCATTCCGATGGCACCACCGAGGCTATGACCGTAATTGCCGGAACTCAGGTAGCCGACATATTCGCCATCACGCACGATCGGCTCGTTGTGGAACAACAGCGGTTCAGGGTCGGTCAGACGGAACTGTACCAGACGGCTTTTCGGGCCGCTTTCTTTTCGTGCAATCACCGCCTCACGCCCGATGAAATCACAGCCTTTGTCCACCTTGACGGCAAAGCCAAGACCAGCATCAACCACGTGATCCTCACAGGTGATATCGTGGCCGAAGTGCCGGAAACCCTTTTCGATCCGGCAGCTGTCCATCATGTGCATACCACACAGCTTCAGCCCCATGTCCTGACCAGCCTCATGCAGGGTCTCAAAGACGTGGCCCGCCATGTCTGAGGAAATATAGATTTCCCACCCAAGCTCACCCACATAGGTCACGCGATGTGCACGGGCCAGGCCCATTCCGATCTCGATCTGCTGGGCAGTACCAAAGGGGTTGGTCGCGTTTGTGAAATCGTTGGGCGAGACCTTTTCCAGCAGAGCCCGGGCGTTTGGCCCCATGACAGCGAGAACGCCTTCACCCGCTGTGACATCTGTAATGACCACGTTGAAGTCCCCGACATGGCGCATCATCCATGTCTGATCCGCCAAGCGCGTGGCTGCAGGGGTCACGACCAGATAGGCGGTTTCGGTCAGGCGGGTTGCGGTGACATCCGCTTCGATCCCGCCTGTGCGGTTCAAAAACTGCGTATAGACGATCTTGCCGACAGGGACCGAGTAGTCACCCCCGCCAATATAGTTCATGAACTTTTCGGCATCAGGGCCTTCCACACGAATCTTGCCGAAGGAAGACATGTCATACATGCCCACATTCTCGCGCACGGCTCGGTGCTCGGCAGCGGAATTCTCGAACCAGTTCTGGCGCTTCCAGCTGTACCGGTATTCGCGCTCCTGCCCTTCATTCGCGTACCAATTGGCCCGTTCCCAGCCTGCGATTTCTCCAAAAACGGCGCCCTGTTCTTTCAGGTGATGGTGGAACGGGGTTCGGCGCACACCGCGTGCAGTGGCTTTCTGGCGATAGGGGTAGTGATCGGCGTAAAGCAATCCCAACGTTTCTTTTGAGCGTTCAAATAGGTACTTCTTATTACCCTGAAACGGCTGCATCCGGCCGATATCCACGTCGCCCAGATCAAAGGGCTTTTCACCGGTATCCATCCACTCGGCCAGCGACATGCCCGCGCCACCGGCGGACTGGATACCGATCGAGTTGAACCCGGCGGCGACCCAAAAATTGTCCATCTCGGGCGCCAGACCCAGGTGATAGGCGTCGTCGGGAGTAAAGGATTCGGGGCCGTTGAAGAAGGTGTGAATACCCGCCTCGGACAGCATTGGCATCCGGTTGCACGCCGCTTCGAGGATCGGTTCGAAGTGATCGAAATCCTCGGGCAGTTGGTCGAACTCGAAGTTGTCGGGAATACCGTTCATGGCCCAGGGTTTGGCATTGGGCTCGAATGCGCCCAACATCATTTTGCCCGCGTCTTCCTTGTAGTAGGCGCATTCATCTGGCACCCGCAGAACCGGCATCTGGCTCAACCCTTCAATGGGTTCAGAGACGATATAGAAATGTTCGCAGGCGTGCAGCGGCACATTCACGCCGGCCATCTTGCCTACCTCGCGCCCCCACATTCCCGCGCAATTGACAACCATATCACAGGCGATATGCCCTTGGGATTGCCCGTCATCACTGACCCAGTCGACACCGGTCGCGCGCCGTCCGTGCCGGGAAATCCCGGTCACCTTCACCCGTTCCTTGATCACCCCACCGCGTTGACGCGCACCCTTGGCCAACGCCAAGGCAATATTAGCAGGATCCGCCTGGCCATCGGTTGGCAACCAAACGCCACCTGCCACGCCGTCGAGGTTGATATGCTCATATCGCTCTTTGACTTCGGTCGGAGAAAGCTCTTCGACCGGCACGCCAAAGGCGCGGGCCATTGCCGCATTTCGGTGAAGCTCCTCCAACCGCTCACTGGTCAGGGCGACCGAAACGGACCCGACCTGACGCAGGCCGGTGGCGACACCGGTCTCTTCCTCAAGGCCCAGATAGAGCTCTGCGGAATAGCGCGCCAGTTTGGTCATGTTGGAAGACGCACGCAGTTGCCCGATCAGGCCCGCCGCGTGCCAGGTGGTGCCGCTGGTCAGTTGCTTGCGCTCAAGCAGAACAACATCGGTCCAGCCCTTCTTGGTCAGATGATACGCGACCGAACATCCGATGACGCCGCCACCGATGATGACCACTCGGGCCTTGCTGGGAAGATCAACCATCCTGAAATCTCCGCTGTGTCAGGTTTGGCGTAAACTGCCACGGAAGATCGACAATAAATGCACCAAAAACGTCACAAGATCCGCATTTTTCACCGATGTGTCGCGGCCCGCTTTTCCCGCCGAACGACAAAGGGAGTGACTCCGAAGAAGCTTTTGTAAACAGAGGAAAACCCGTTCGGAAAACCGCAGGCCAACCCGATTTCGCGAACGCTCATAGTGGTGTTCAAAAGCAGGTTATTGGCCTTGGCCAGCCGCATTTCGCGATAGAATCCGTTGGGTGTGGTGCCAAAGAAGGTTTTGAACTTACGCTCAAGCGAGCGGTTCGACAGTTGCAGCGAATCGACGATCTGATTGATCGGCAGAGGGTCTTCGATATTGGCCTGCATGAGCTTGATGCACTGATCCAGCTTCACATCTCCGGTCGCCGTCAACTTTACCCCCGAGAAAGGCTGCATCGAGGCGAAATCCCGGATGTTTTCATGTAACATGATGTCCGCCACGGTCATCTTTGCAGGCCCCGAGATATGGCGACCGATTACTGCCAGCGCGACGTCTGTTGTCGCCTCCATTCCGGCACAGGTCACAACTGCGCCCTGTTCGGTTGCAATCGACAGTTTGGCTTCAAACCGGGCCCCGCGTTCCCGCAGGAACGAGGCGTTTTCCCAGTGAGTTGCCAAATCATCTGAACCCTGTTCGTCGATATACCGGCTGGCCGCTTCCGCCAGCAGAAACACCTTGGCATCGCGGAAAGTATAGTCCGACACCACCCGCCCCAAAGACAAGTCCGGGTGATCCGGGTCAGAATTGCCGATCACAAAAAGATAATTCGCCTTGGGCTGGTTCTGCACGGGTTCCGTTTGCACCACCGCGTCGCTGCTGCTGGAGATCGGGCCACCTCTGAGCGACCGATAGGCAAAAGTGAACGGCGGCTTCGGACACACACGATTTGCCAGCCTAAGAACCTCGACCAATGAGGCCAGTTCAAGCAGCACAAATCCGGGTGCGACCAGAATATCGAAATGTTGCTGTATCGCCTGCGGTGATTCAGAAGCAACTTTCCTCATCGCTGTCACCTTAGACGATCTCGTGCCCGGCAGCACGCAACCGCTTGGCCAGCGCTTCGATGTGGTCCGGGCCAATTTCGCAGCACCCGCCGACAATCGTGGCCCCCTGATCGACCCAACGCATGACGTGATCCGCATAGGCATCGGGATCAAGATCATGGCGTTGATCCAATGCATCCACTGTCGGCGCGTCCTTTAGAAACTCATCTGAAATATGTGTAAAGCCGTTGGCGTAAGCACCATAGGGCTTGTTCATAGTGGACAGGATTTCCAGAGCAGCCGGGATCGCTTCGGGGCGCGAACAATTGATCAGCAGCGCGTCAGGCGAAAACTCTTCTACCAAAGGCGCGACATCCCTGAGTGGTTCGCCGGACCTGAGGCGACGGCCATCGTCGTCATTGACCGTGAATGACAGCCAGACTGGTTTGCCACATCCGGTCGTTCCACGCAGCGCGCCCTCGGCCTCCTGCACCGAAGATACTGTCTCGATCAGAAACAGATCGACGCGTGCAGCCATCAAGGCCACAAGTTCAGCGAACTTTTCCGCCGCTTCTGCCGGGTCGGGATTCAGGTCGGGTCGGTAAGATGCCAGAAGCGGCCCCAGAGACCCGGCAATCCGCCCCCCAGTCTCAGTACGGGCACGTTCGGCCTGCGTCAGGGCACTGTCGATAAGGGCGGGCATCTGGTCCTCCATCCCCACCCGCACCAGGCGTGAGCGGTGGACGGCGTAGGTATTGGTGGTCGCAACCGTGGCACCACTGCGGAAGTAGTCGCCATGCACCGCGCCGACCAGATCAGGGTGGTCGATCATCACACGTGTGGACCATAGCGGCGTCGCCCGGTCTCCGCTGCGTTTGACCAGTTCCTGTCCGATTGAACCGTCCAACAGAGTGATCTTTGTCATGTCCTTGCTCCTTAAGGCAGCAGCACGAGTTTACCCGGAAGGGTCTTTGCCTGAAAATCAGCCTGTGCGCGGGCGATATCCTTCAACGGGTAGGTTCGGGAAACCAGTGGTTTGATCCGTCCGGTATTCATCAACTCCACAAGGCGGCCAAAGACTTCGGGCGCCTGATGCGTGCAGCCGTGGATGGTGATATCGCGCAAATAGATGTCTCGCAGATCAGCCTCGACAATCGGGCCGGCAATTGCCCCCGAAACGGCGTAGTGCCCGCCGGGTTTCAGGGCAAGGATCAGCGATGCCCATGCGGGCCCGCCCACCACATCGATGACCGCGTCGAACATATCCTGCGGCGGCAGCTCATCCCGGCCAAATGTGCCCAACGCGCCTTGGGATTTGACGACCTCTGCCTTCGCTGCCGCCGTCACACCCCAAACCGACGCTCCGCGCAGCGCAGCAAGCTGCACCGCCGCCAGACCAACGCCGCCTGACGCGCCGGTGATCAGAACCTTTTGCCCTGCCGTCACGCCCGCGCGCGTCAGCAGGTTTTCGGCAGTACCAAAGGCACATGGAATGGCCGCAATTTCCACGTCTGACAGGGGCGATGCACTTACGTCATAAAGGTCATTTGCTTCAACCAGACAGTATTGGGCAAAAGCGCCATCAATCTCAGACCCGAGCGCAATAAAGCCCTGAGGGTTTCTTGGGCTCGGACGCGGCAGGTTGATCGGACAAGTCACACGCTGGCCTTTTTTGAACCCCGTGTTTGACCCGACCTCTACAACGATCCCGCACAGATCGCCGCCCTGAATGCGGGGAAAGTTCAGTGCACCGCCCCACCCTCCGGCTTCAACATCCTGATCGACGGCATCCGTCCCGCCGGTGACATCCGATGAATACCAGCCGATCCGCGTATTGATGTCCGTGTTATTCACGCCTGCTGCAGCGACCCGAACAAGTACCTGCCCCGGCCCAGGGGCCGGGACTGGGATATCGTCGCGCCATTCAAGCGCCTCTGGCCCGCCATGGCCGGTCAGATAGACGCCGGACATGGTCGCCGGAAGCGTCACGCGCGCAACCGCTCGTTCTCGGGATCCCAGAGCGGTTGATCCAGTTCTACAACAGCGTGGCATTTCTGACCGTAGATTTCGACCTCAAGCTCAGTTCCGGGATTGGCAAGCTCGGCCCGGATCATGCCCAGCGCGATGGATTTACCAACACGGTAGCCCCATGCGCCGGATGTGGTTTCGCCCACGATCTCATCGCCATGCCAGATGCAGGACATATACGGCGCGTCACAATCGCCCGCATCAACGGTCAGGGTGACGAAGGACTTTTTCACGCCTTGCTGCTTTTCGTTCAGGATTGCGGCCTTGCCCGGGAAGTCCTGCGGTTTGTCCAGCTTGACGAACCGCTCCAACCCGCCTTCAAGCAGGGAATAGTCGGTCGACAGATCGCCCTTCCAGGCGCGGTACCCCTTTTCGATCCGCAGCGAGTTCAGCGCATACATCCCGAACGGCTTGGCACCGGCATCGATGATCGCGTCGTAGATCGCAGGCATATCCGCATTTTCAGCGTGAACTTCCCAGCCCAGCTCACCAGCGAATGAGACACGCAGCAGAGCGACCCATCCGCCTTTGATTTCGCTTTCCTGAAAGCTGAGCCACGGCAAGGTCAGATCGGCCTCGGTAACTTTGCTGAGAATGTCCCGAGATCGAGGCCCGGTAACGATCAGCGTGCTCATCCGCGTTGTCCAGTCTTCCAGCGTGAACTCGGCATCGGCAGGTATGTGACGCTCAAGCCATTCACGGTCATGCCATTGCGCGGTCGCTGCAGTGACCAGAACGAACAGGTCTTCGGCCTCGCGCGTGACCGACATTTCGGTCAGGATACGCCCGCGGTCATCTGCGAAGTAAACCAGCCCAACCCGACCAATCTTGGGCAATGCCCCGGCAACCAGACCGCGCAGCCATTCATCAGCACCCGGCCCCTGTATTTTGAACCGCGAGAAGCCCGGCAGGTCCAACACGCCACAATGATCGCGCACGGCCTCACATTCTTCCTTGATCCGCTGTTCCCACGGACCGGACCGTCCCCAGGTGTGGGTCGCGTCGAGCGAGGTGTCATCACCGGGCTGTGCAAACCAGTTGGCGCGTTCCCAGCCGTTATAGGCCCCCATGACACCGCCGTGCGCGATCACCTTGTCATGCACGGGCGACAGCTTCTTGTTTCGTGCGGCAGGCCATTCATGGTGCGGGAAGTGCATGGCATATTCGTTGCCATAAACTTCCATGCCTTTCTGGTTGCAATAATCCTGATCGGTGTAATCGGTATAGCGGCGCGGATCGACGGCCCACATATCCCATTCGGTCGCGCCATCAACGACCCACTCGGCCAGAACCTTGCCTGCGCCACCGCCCTGCGCGATGCCGAAGGTGAAAGTATGCGCCTCGAACGCGTTTTTCACACCCGGCATCGGGCCGATCAGCGGCAGCCCGTCCGGCGCATAAGGGATCGGCCCGTTGATGACGCGTCCAACGCCCGAGGTTGCCATCAGCGGCACCCGCTCCATCGCATCGGTGACGATATCTTCGATGCGGTCCAGATCGTCATTCCACAGCTGAAAGCTGAAATCATCCGGCATCGGATCGTCTTCGGTCATCCAGTGGCCCTTGCAGTTGGGCTCGTAAGGACCAAGGTTGAAGCCGTTCTTTTCCTGCCGCAGGTAGTAAGAGACATCCACATCACGCAGCAGCGGCAGCTTGGCACCGCTTTGCTTGGTCCATGCTTCGATCTCGGGGATTTCATCGGTCAGCAGGTACTGGTGACTCATGACCATTGCCGGAACGGTGCGGCCACCGAAGGGCTTGAACCATTCACCCACACGCTGCGCATAATACCCGGCTGCGTTCACAACATAGTCACAGGCTATATCGCCTTTGTCCGTGTGCACGGTCCAGGTGCCGTCGCCATGCTGCGTCACGCCAGTCGCCGGGCAGAAACGGATGATCTTCTGCCCCATATCGCGTGCGCCCTTGGCCAGCGCCTGGGTCAGCTGCGCCGGATCGATATCACCATCCGTCGGGTCGTAGAGAACACCTTCAAGATCGTGCGTTTCCAGGAAGGGATAGCGCTCTTTCGCCTCTTCCGGGGTCCACATTTCCATCGGGATACCCTGATAGCGGCCCATCGCCATGGCGCGCTCGAACTCCTGCACACGTTCTTTCGAATGCGCCAGTCGGATCGAACCGGTCTGGTGGTAGTTCATCGGGTAATCGACTTCCTCGCCCAGACGCGCATACAGCTCGGTCGAATAGCGCTGCATGTTCATGATCGCCCATGAGGTCGAAAAGGTCGGAACGTTCCCTGCCGCATGCCAGGTCGACCCGGCAGTCAGTTCGTTCTTTTCCAGCAGAACACAATCGGTCCAGCCTTTCTTGGCAAGGTGATACAGCGAGGAAGCCCCCACCACACCGCCACCGATTATGACCACGCGGGCTTTTGTTGGAAAATCACTCATGCGTTTTTGATCCTTGTTACTGTGCCTCTTGAGGCAGATCGTCCGTGATGTCATAGTAGTCGCCCTTGTCAGCCACAAAGATGTGCTTCGAGAGCGAAAGACCTGTGGGTGCGTCCAGCGCGCCCATGGAAATCGAAATCGTGTCTTCCTGGTTGTGATGCCAGAAGAGGAACGAGCCACATTTGCTGCAAAATCCGCGCCGGGCGATGTCAGACGCGCAATACCAGCTGAGTGTGTCACTGGCCGAGAAACTCAGGTTGTCCTTATGGGTCGAAGTCGAAGCCCAGACATGGCCCGACTGTCTGCGGCACTGTCCGCAATGGCAGACCGACGGCGGCGACAGGTCTCCGTCGATCGTGAACGCGACCGAGCCGCAAAGGCAGGATCCCTTATGCATCTGACTACCCCTTTGTTGCGGGTGTGGTGCTGGTTCCCAACAACACACCGTAGATGACAAAACAGGCCGCCGTGATCCGGCGCACCCAGATATTGAACACCGCGCCCAACGCTGCCTTGCCCATCAAGGCACCCAGCGCCGTAAAGCCGGTGTAGCTGAGTGTGGTGATGACCAGCGCGGTCGGCATGATAACCCCCATCTGCTGCCAGATCGGAACCTCGGGCTGAACGAACTGCGAAAACGCGGCCAGGTATCCGGCGACGCTTTTGGGATTGATCGTGGCCACCGCAAGCGCGTGCAGATAGACATGTCGCGCCGGACGCTCGGAGGCTGGTGCGGGTCTTGTCGCATTCATCCAGCCGCGAATCCCCAACCAGATTAAAAATCCCGCGCCAATCAACTTGGCGACAAAGAACCCGGTCGGCGATGCAGCGATCAGGGCGGTCACACCCAGCGCAGACAGGATCAGAAAGGCGCTGGCCTGCGTGAGAATAGCCAATACGCCTAGCATTGCCCTTGGAAACGGAAGGCTCATCCCGTTCGAGATGCAATTGACCGCGTTCGGACCCGGGGTGGTCACGAAAACCACCCAGAACAACGCGAATATGGTCCAGGCCTCGAACGACATCAATAAACCGGCGGGGCGATAACCCAGATGGCTACAGCGGGCTCATCATAAGGGTTGGCCCATTGATAGGGTTCATGTCGGAATCGAAAGCTGTCACCCGGCCCAACCGTGAACGCGCGTCCCCCGATTGTCAGGTCCAGCTTGCCCGAGATCATGTATCCGACTTCCTGTGTCGGGCGATTGGCCGGTGTCTGCATCTGCGAGTTGGGTTTGAAGGTGGAATGCACCATTTCAAAATCATCGGTCAGATCCGGCGAGAGCAGCTCTTCGATCAACCCTTCCTCGCCCGACCCCATGGGGCGGCGCGAGCCGGCACGCACGACATATCCCTGCTCGTCCGCCGGTGCCGCCGAATGCGCAAACAACATCGACATGGGGACGCCAAGGCATTCGGCGATCTGCCTCAGGTCCGAGATCGACGGCTCGGACATGTCACGCTCAACCTGGCTGAGCCAGCCCACAGACCTGTCCAACCGGATCGCGATATCACTCAGCGTCAATCCTCGCGCCTTGCGCAGCGCGCGGATATCAGCACCGAGTGTCGCACTTTGCGGGGCCTGACTGTTCAAGGATAGCTCCAACGCTCGTGAAAATTTCACCTCTTTTTTCACGATGACTCGATTCCATGAAATTTCCAAGCATTTTTTCACGTGGATCCATATTCCGGATTGGCTATGCCCTGACGGCTCGGTCACTCAGCTAATATGGTAAACATAAATATCGGCGGTGTCCGAGGCGCGCTCCGGCCAAAGCGTAAAGCCTGTTTTTTCCAGAACGCGGGCTGAACCTGGATTGTCACGCCCGACCCCGGCAATGAGACGCACGGCAGGCCCAGGCGTCAATGCGTCCTGCAAGCCTTGCAGCAACTCGGGGGCGTAACCATTCCCCCAAGCGGTTTGAGCAATCAAATAGCCGATGTGAAGGCTTGGAATTGCCTCGGTGTCAGAACTCATGGCCAACACCATGAGGCCGATCAGGTGGTTACCGCGGCTTTGGCGCGCAAGCAGAATATCGCTTTCAGCACGTCTTTCATCAATCCAGTTCGAAATCTCCCGGCCCTGCAACTGCATCGGGGGCGGCAGGTGTTTCAGGACCTCAGGGGTCAGAAGCGTGACAAGATCATCTTCAAGCCGAACCCGCAATCGCGGATCGGCGAGTTCAACCTTCCAGTTGCGAACCGAGAGGCGCGGAGTTCGGAAATGGCCTGGGACCATGGTTAATCCAATACGGTTCGGGCTTTCCTGTTTTATCAAACCCCGAGCGAAATCGAAAAGAGGAAACCGGTAGACGCACCTTGTACAGACCGAAAATCAATCAGGCTTGCGCGAAGGTCTTTGACAGGATCGCGGACAGGTTATCCGCGTCTTCGGTTGAGAACGCGTCGGGTTGATTGCTGTCGATGTCGAAAACTGCAATCAGCTCGCCCGATGCGTTCCGGACCGGCAGAACCAGTTCGGATCGGGTGGACGAGGCGCAGGCGATGTGACCCGGAAACGCGTCCACGTCGGGCACCAGTTGCACTTCGCCGGTGCGCGCTGCCGCCCCGCAGACGCCGCGTTCGAACGGGATGACGAGGCAGCCATGGCCACCTTGATACGGGCCAATTTTAAGCAAGCCCGGTTCTGTCACCCGGTAAAACCCGGTCCAGTCGAAACGATCGTCGGAATGGTGGACCTCGCAAGCAACGGTAGCCATCAGGGCAACCTGATCGTTTTCGCCTTCGGTCAATGCTGCAATTGTACTAGCCAGCGCGCTGTAATCGACGGTCATAGGTTCCAAACCCCTTGGAAAACTCGGGGGCGCCGCCCCCGAACCCCCGGAGTATTTCGAAAAAGATGAAGGGTCAAATGCGTTCGATCGCGATAGCTGTTCCTTCACCGCCGCCGATACAGATTGCAGCAACCCCCCGCTTGAGATTTCGTTTCTCGAGCGCGTTCAACAAAGTGACCAGAATACGGGCGCCAGATGCGCCAATAGGATGGCCCAAGGCGCAGGCCCCGCCATTTACGTTTACCCTGTCGCGCGGCAATCCCATTTCGTGCATGAAAGCCATCGGCACAACTGCGAAGGCTTCGTTGACCTCCCACAGGTCGACATCATCCTTGTTCCAACCGATGCGGGACAGAAGCTTTTGCGTCGCCGGAACCGGTGCAGTCGTGAAAAGTCCGGGCGCTTGAGCATGGCTGGCATGTCCCAAAATCCGGGCCCGAACTGTCAGTCCTTGCGCTTCTGCCGCCTCAGCCGATGCCAGAACAAGCGCCGCCGCGCCGTCGGATATTGACGAGGAATTGGCGGCGGTCACTGTCCCGTCCTTGCGGAAAGCCGGTTTCAGTGTCGGAATTTTCTCGGGACGGGCGGATTTGGGTTGCTCATCAGCGACCTGTACGACCTCACCCTTACGCGTGCGCACTGTGACGGGGACGATCTCGCCCTCGAAAGCACCGCTTTCTTGCGCGGAAAGTGCGTTGGACAAGGATTTCAAGGCATATTCATCCTGCGCTTCGCGGGTGAACTGATACGCCTCGGCGCAGTCTTCGGCAAAGGTTCCCATCAGGCGGCCCTTGTCATAGGCGTCTTCCAGCCCGTCAAGGAACATGTGGTCGATCACCTGACCATGACCGATGCGCGCACCGCCCCGCATTTTCGGCAGCAGGTAGGGCGCGTTGGTCATGCTCTCCATCCCTCCGGCGACCATTGTGTCCGCAAGACCCAATGCGATCTGGTCGAAGGCCATCATCGCCGCCTTCATCCCGGAACCACACATCTTGTTCAGCGTGGTGGCAGGAACCTCCTCGCCTAAACCCGCCGCGAAACCCGCCTGGCGCGCCGGTGCCTGCCCCTGACCTGCGGGCAGGACACATCCCATCAACACCTCGTCAACCGTCTGCGCCCCTGCCTGCTTTAACGCGGCACGAATCGCTGCGCCGCCAAGCTCGGATGCTGCGACACCGTCGAACATGCCCTGAAAACCACCCATTGGTGTTCTGGCAGCGCCTGCAATAACAACATCTCTCATCCGGATAATCCTCCTGTCGTCCGGCCCTTGAATACCGAATGGTAAGAATTCGCGTCTAGCGTATTTCTACGACTCATTTTCAGATTGGAGGCAGCCGGACCATGGGGCTGACCAGCACATCAGACGGAACGACACAGATTATCACGGTTCACTCTGACCGGATCGACGCTGCGATGGCCATTCAGTTCAAAGAAGACATGCGCGCAGAGACCGAGGCCTGCGCCGATCGGGTTGTCCTGGACCTTTCAGGCGTCGAGTTCATCGATTCAAGCGGACTGGGCGCAATCGTAGCGTCCATGAAACAACTGGGGCTGAACCGAAGGCTTGATCTGGCAGGCCCGCAGCCCGTGGTGGAAAAGGTCTTTCGCCTGACGCGCATGGATACCGTGTTCAGGTTGTTTGCAACACTGGATGACGCCCTGTCGGAACCAGACAGGTGACAACAGCAGGAGTGCGACAACGTGGAGCCCATTTGTAACGCGACCTGCCTGGAATTGAGCTTTCCCGCAACGGAAACAGAAGCCAGTGCGGGGATTGCGAAACTCAGCGCCGGACTGGCGAAACGAGGGTTGCCGCCGCACAAGGCGGACGATGTCAAGATCGCACTGGCAGAAGCAATCAACAACGTTGTGGAACATGCCTATATGGACGTGGCCCCGGCCGGGGTTCAGGTGACATGCCGATTGGACAGAAACCGGCTGGACATTCTGATTTCGGACACGGGCCATCCATTGCCCGGCTACGAACCACCAGACGGAACGCCGGCACCACTGGGAACCCGCATTCAGGATTTGCCCGAAGGCGGGTTCGGCTGGTTCCTGATTCATCAACTGACCAGCGATATCTGTTATGAGCGTCGCGACGGGTGCAATCGGCTATCCCTGCGATTTAACTTTGACAAGAACGGGTAATCAGCCGCAATTGGCCACAATAACGCCATTTTCGAAACATTGTCGCGCCGCAAATCGCCGCCATACAGTGACTCGTAGCTCAGATAGCTTCCCTCGGCGCCAATTATCACAGCCCCCACCCAGTGAACGGCGCCGAGGATCTCCCCCCAAACTTGAATTGACTGGACAACCGGCAATCAGAGAATAGCTTTCCCCTGTTTGAAGGAGAAAGAACCCACCATGCGTGATCTGCACAAACCTGGCCGGTCGGAAGTTTTTGCAACGCGGGGGATGTGCGCAACGTCGCACCCGCTAGCCGCCAAAGTGGCAATCGATATTCTTGAGCGCGGCGGCAACGCCATGGACGCCGCGATAGCAGGTGCGGTTCTGCTTGGCATCTGCGAACCGCAGATGACCGGGTTGGGGGGCGATTGTTTCGTTTTGTTCAGCCGTGCGGGCGAAAACCGGATACGCGCATTGAACGGATCGGGTCGCGCACCGGCCGCCGCGCGGGCGCAGCCCTTGCGGGACAAAGGCCTGTCGTCTGTACCGTTGAGCGGTCCGGATGCGGTGACTGTTCCCGGTGCCGTGGACGCCTTCTGTCACCTTGCAGAAACCGAAGGGCGATTGGGGCTGGACGCGATTCTGGAACCCGCAATCCACTATGCCGAGGCTGGCGTTCCGGTGGCCCCCCGGGTTGCGTTTGACTGGAAAACCGGGGCGGCCACATTACAGGGTGCTGCGCGTGACCATTATCTGATCAAAGGGCAGATACCAGCTATCGGTCAGATCTTTCGCGCCCCCGGTCAGGCTGAGGTCTTGCGCAGGATCGCCAGTCAGGGACGCGACGCATTTTATTCAGGAGACATTGCCGAGGATATGATCCGGGCCCTGTCTGCACGCGGAGGTGTCCACACCGCCGAAGACTTTCACTGCACCAAGTGCACTGAAACGCAGCCCATGCGCGGAGCCTACAAGGGTGTTGATCTGGTCGAACACCCGCCAAACGGCCAAGGCGCGACCGCGATCCTGTTGCTGAACATTCTAAAACAATTCGATCTGGCCAGTATGGATCCATTTGGAGCAGAACGGGTTCATATCGAGGCTGAAGCCACCAAGCTGGCTTATGACGCGCGCAACCGGTTCATTGCGGATCCCGATCATGTCGCACGGGCCGAGCGGTTTCTTGATTTGGATGTTGCGGTCCGGCTGGCTGCATTGATTGACCCAAAAGGCGCAATGCCCGCAGCAGCACCTTTGACGGAAGCCATTCACAGGGACACGGTCTATATCACGGTGGTCGATCGCGACCTTATGGCTGTGTCGCTGATCTATTCGATCTTTCATAGCTTTGGATCAGGGATCGCATCCGAGAAATACGGTATCTTGCTTCAGAACAGGGGCGCGGGGTTCACGCTTCAGCCGGGTCACCCCAATGAACTGGCTGGCGGCAAGCGCCCGATGCACACGATCATACCGGGGATGTTGACCGAGAATGACCGTGTCACGATGCCATTCGGCGTCATGGGCGGTGCTTATCAACCGACCGGGCACGCGCGTTTCGTTTCGAACCTTAGGGACTTTGGGCTGGAGCTACAGGAAAGCATCAACGCGCCGCGTGCCTTTTTCGATGGGAATGTCCTGAAGCTGGAGCGGGGCTATTCCGAAGAGGTAGCGAAACAATTGTCTGAAATTGGACACAATATTGAAATTCCAGAAACGCCGCTTGGAGGAGCGCAAGCGATCCGAATCCGAAAAGACGGTGTTTTGGAAGGTGCCAGCGACCCGCGCAAAGATGGGTGCGCCCTTGGATACTGATCAGCGGCAGTGCAATGCCGACCGGTTCGCCAAACCTAGTTCAGGTGGAAATGCAGAGGGTAAGCACCGTCTTCAAACGGGCCGAACATGTTGGAGATATCCGGGTGCTCGACCGGCTCTCCAGAATAGTCTGCAACCAGATTTTGTTCTGAAACATAAGCAACATAGAAGGATTGGTCGTTCTCTGCCAGCAGGTGGTAGAACGGCTGTTCTTTCCGTGGACGGCTGTCTTCCGGAATGGCCTGGTACCATTCTTCTGTGTTCGAAAATTCCGGGTCCACGTCAAAAATCACCCCTCGAAAAGGGTGTTTCTTGTGACGGACCACCTGGCCCAATCCGTATTTCGCGCGTGTCTTTAACATTGTTTCGGCCCCCACCGCATTTACTAACGGTTTTTGGCCCGAAATGCCAATCATTGATGTGAAATTCAGGGAAACAGTCTGTGAACCTAATACTGACAGTGTTCGAAATCGTGGCCCCGGTTTTTCTCTTGGCGGCCATTGGCTTTACGTGGGTCAAACTGGGGTTCGAATACCGGCTGCAATTTGTGACACGCTTTGCAACGACGCTGGCAATGCCCAGTCTGATCTTTGTTGCACTCATGCAAACCGACATTCCGGGCGGAGATTTGTCGCGTTTCACGTCGGCAACTCTGGTCGCAAATCTTCTGCTGGCTGGGGTGTTCTGGTTGATTGTTCGCGGATTGAAACTGGATCAGCGCACGTACCTGTCACCGCTGATTTTCGGCAATACCGGCAATCTTGGCCTGCCGCTATGTATCTTTGCGTTCGGGCAGATTGGTTTGGGTTACGCGGTCATCTTTCTGTCTGTAACCGCGCTGTTTTCTTTCACCTATGGGATCTACCTAGTCGCCGGAAAAGGCGCATGGGGACAGGTCTTACGCCAGCCGATGGCATGGGCGACCATTCTGGGTGCGGTGTTTTTGTGGCAGGGGTGGCAAACTCCGACATTTCTAACCAACACGTTAGAGCTTTTGGGGCAAATGGCTGTTCCGCTGATGTTAGTCACGGTGGGTGTTGCAATCGCCCGCCTGACCTCGCGTAGTCTGGGGCAAGCGCTCTGGCTGTCAGTCCTGAAACTTATCGTCTGCTTTGCGTTGGGCTGGGGGATTGGGGTGTTGTTTGATCTGGACACTGTCGCCTTTGGCGTTCTGATATTGCAAATTTGTACACCGGTCGCTGTGACCTCATATTTGTTGGCAGAACGATTTGAAGCCGATTCCGATGCCGTTGCCGGCATGGTCATGGTGTCCACCGTACTTTCCGTGGCGGCGTTACCCATAATTCTTGCCATTGTTTTATAGCGATTGTGATTTCCTCAGAGCTCAATCTGCGCTAGAATAAACAAAAAAGGCATGAGGCACATGAGCAGAATTCTTATCGTACTCTTCGGGGTGCTGCTTTTGGCATCCTGTGGCGGCGGGTCAAAACAACCGCCCAGCAAGCTGAACGACGCGTGCAGCATTGCGCACGAACGACCGGATTTTATCAAGGCTTTCAAAAGCACCGAGCAGAAATGGGGTGTTCCGGTTCACGTTCAGATGGCCACGATTTATCAGGAAAGCCGATATCGCCACGACGCGCGTACCCCGCACCGTTACGTGCTGGGCGTGATCCCGATGGGGCGGCAAAGCAGCGCCTATGGGTTCAGCCAGGCACTGGACGGCACCTGGGATCAATATCAGCGCGAAACCGGCAAGCGCCGGGCCAAGCGGGATCGCATCCGCGATGCCTCGGACTTCATCGGCTGGTATATGAACAAAAGCTATGAGCGCAACGGCATCCACCCCGGCGACACACGCAATCAATACTTGGCCTATCACGAAGGTCACACGGGGTACGCTCGCGGCACCCACAACAGCAAGTCGTGGTTGTTGAGCGTGGCCAATGACGTGGACGCGCGCGCGCAACTGTATCAGGCACAGTTGGCGAACTGCCGGTATTGACCAGCAAAAAGCGGGTCAGCGATTGACTGACCCGCGTCTTTCCTTGTTCGAGAAAAGACCCTGATCAAGACCATTGCTTACGGTCAACGCACCCAAAAGAACGGTGGTCTGGCTGCCGGCGTTGTCATGGATCACCCATTTGCGCAGCTCAACCGGATTATCGGTGAACATCAGTTCAATCCGGCCTGCTTCAGGGTTCTTGGGGTCTTGCGCGGTGACCACTGTGGCCGTGCCGTCAAAGCTGTGGCCGACAACCATATTGGCCTGATCAAGATTCACGTTGCGTGCCAGCACAATGGATAGAGGCGTGCGCTTCAGCGGGTATTGCTCGGGTGGCTGGTTCGATTTCGGATCGAAGATCTGAACACTGCCTGATCGCGCCAGCACCACAGCGCTGTTGGGCGGGTCATATTCGAACCGCATCTTGCCCGGGCGCTGCATCCACAGCTGTCCGGTGCTCAACGAGCCATCATCGTTCACCTGCGTGAACGTTGTCTGAACCGTTTTCAATCCGTTCAGGTAATTGGAAATCTGCGAAAGCGGCAGTTTTTCCGCCGCCCATGCGGCGGGTGCGGCCAGTGTCAAAGCAAGGGCAAAAGCAATCTGTTTCATGCTGTACAGATAGGCTGTCTGCCCTTGTTATTAAATATCCTATTGCTCGGGAACGAGGATTTCGCGTTTCCCGACATGATTTGCTGACGAAACAACACCTTCGTCTTCCATTTGCTCAACAAGACGCGCCGCCTTGTTGTACCCGATGGCGAGTTTTCGCTGAATATAAGAGGTCGAGCATTTGCGATCCTTGATCACAATTGCCACCGCCTGATCGTACAGCGCGTCCTCTCCGTTCGTGTTGCCGCCAGTATTCAGCCCCAGAACGGCGTCAATGTTGTCGACCTTGTCCTCGGCCGGGCCATCCAGAACGCTGCCCACGTAATCGGGCGGACCGTATTGTTTGAGGTGGTTGACGATCTCCTCTACCTCTTCATCCGACACAAACGGTCCGTGGCAACGGGTGATTTTGGCGCCACCGGCCATGTAAAGCATGTCGCCCTGCCCCAGCAGTTGTTCGGCGCCCATCTCGCCCAGAATGGTGCGGCTGTCGACTTTCGACGTCACTTGGAACGAAATCCGCGTAGGGAAGTTGGCCTTGATCGTGCCGGTAATCACGTCAACCGAGGGGCGCTGCGTGGCCATGATCAGGTGAATGCCCGAGGCCCGTGCCATTTGCGCCAGACGCTGGATACAGGCTTCGATTTCCTTGCCCGCGACCATCATCAGATCGGCCATCTCATCGACGATGACGACGATATAGGGCATCGCTTCGGGCGCGAATTGTTCCGTCTCGAACGTTGGTTCACCGGTTTCATCGTCAAACCCGGTCTGCACCGTGCGGCTGAACAACTCGCCCTTGGCCAGCGCATCTTTCACCCGGCCGTTGTAGCCCGCGATGTTGCGCACACCCATCTTGGACATCTTGCGATAGCGGTCTTCCATTTCGCCCACGACCCATTTCAGGGCGACAACCGCCTTCTTTGGATCGGTCACAACGGGTGACAGCAGATGCGGGATGCCATCGTAAACCGACAGTTCCAGCATCTTGGGGTCGATCATGATCAGGCGGCATTCATCCGGCGTCAGCTTGTAGAGCAGCGACAGGATCATCGTGTTGATCGCCACCGATTTACCCGAACCCGTGGTCCCGGCAATCAACAGGTGAGGCATCTTGGCCAGGTTCGCCACAACGGATTCACCGCCGATATCTTTGCCCAGCGCCAGCGGCAGCGCCTGATTGCCATCGCCAAAATCGCGGCTGGCCAGGATTTCCCGCAGAACCACCATCTCGCGGTTTTCGTTCGGCAGTTCGATCCCGATCACCGAGCGGCCCGGTAGGGTCGAAACCCGCGCCGACAGCGCCGACATCGAACGCGCAATATCGTCCGCCAGACCGATCACACGGCTGGCTTTCAGGCCCGGGGCGGGCTCCAGCTCGTACATGGTCACGACCGGACCGGGGCGTACGCTGACGATCTCACCCTTGACGCCGTAATCGTCCAGAACGTTTTCCAACATCCGTGCGTTTTCTTCCAAGGCCTCATCGCTCAGGTGATGGCGCTGGATACTGGCGGGGTTGGACAACAAGCCCAGAGGCGGAAGTTCGAAGTCAGAGTGCCGTTCCTCGAAGGACAATGCTGGTTGCGCTTCGGCCTGCGCACGACGAGACGGCAACGGTGTCCGGCGCACGGGCTGCGCCACCACAGGCTTGCGCGGTTCAGCCACGGGGATCTTCATCGCCTGACGCGGTTGCGGCGCGGCGTCGGTGACATCCTCGAAAACCGACTCATCATCGATATCCAACTCGGACGCGTAGTCGTACTGTTCTGTCCCGGCCTCATAACCCATCAAAGCAGGCTCTTGCGCCTCTGGAGTGTCACCAGCGGACACCTGCGGCTCGGGGCGCAGACCATACGCCGTCATCGGCGGTTCGGGTGGCAGTTCGGACGAGGGATGCTGGTTCAGGATCAGTGGATCGGGACGGCGTCCACGACCCTTGGTCAGCGGCAGGTCGGGATCCGGCTCGGGTGTCATTTCGCCCACGGCAACCTTGCGATTTCGCACGGCGGCCGAGATTTTGGAGCGGATGCGATCTTCTCCGGGCATGTCGTCAAAGCCGGCGATCGGTTCAGGATCCACCAACTCAGGCTCGGGCATTGGATCGGGGCGCCGGATAAGTGACGGCATTCGCGCCAACAGGCCTGATTTGACCGGAGGTTCAGGACGTCCCAATTCAGGTTCTTCAAAAACAGGATCGGCATAGACCAGTTCGTCGTCAAACATCGCCTCAGCCGCTTCAGCGCGGGCAAGCTTGCGTTCTTCCCACTGTGCTCGGCGATCCCGCGCGGCTTGCGCGGCCGAGGCCGCACCACGCCCCATCAGCGTCATCAGCATGTCATAAGACATAACAAGACCCAGTAGGAAGGCGCGGAAGCCGCGTTTCACGTCGGCCTTGGTGAAGCCCAGCACAAAAACACCCAGCGTGGTCATCCCGACGGCCATGGCCAGCGACATCAGTTTGACCAGAAAATGCGAAGAGATCGGCACCAGCGTCAGCAACGCGCCCATGACCGTGTCGCCGAACAAACCGCCCAAACCGTAGCTATGCGTTGCACGCCACTCGGCACCGGGAACAAGGGTAGCGGCATAGACCGAGGCTACAGCGATCCAGATCGGGGCAAAGATCAGGCGGGCAATGGCCCGGTCTTCACCGAAATGGCCAGCAAAACGCAGCCCCCATCCAACCACAACAAGCGCGATGCCCCAGCTTCCCCAGCCCACGATCATGAACAAGGGGGCTGCAATAGACGCGCCGACCCGTCCCATCCAGTTTTGCACCGGCGCGTCGGTCGAAACCATCCAATTAGGATCATCGGGCGTATAGGACCAGATCATCGCAGCCGCGGCCAAGCCCAACAGGATCAGCGCGATACCGATCAGTTCCTTACTGCGTCGCTCCAGGGCTGCCTGTGTTGTGCTGTCCAGCAATGGGTCGCGGTTTCGCGCGTTATATGATGCCATTTTGCCCTCGTACCTCACGTATAGATGCAGTCGCGGAGTGTGATCAAACCACGCTGCAACTCTGTTTTTGGGGCTACCAATGCAACCCGGATAAAGCTTTCGCCCGGGTTATTTCCCGGATCACCTTGTGAAAGATATGCGCCCGGAAGAACCCGAACCCCGGTATCCTTCCAAACCTTCAATGCTGCGTCCTCGCCGTTCTCGACCGGCAACCACAGAAAGAACCCGGCCACTGGCGACATGTAACCTTGCACGCCCGCAAACACCTTATCGGCAATGGCGTATTTCTCCTGATAGAGCGCGCGGTTTTGCTCGACATGTGTCTCATCCGCCCAGACGCGCGCGGCGGCGGCTTGCAAGGGCAAAGGCAGTGGGGATCCGGCATAGGTGCGCAGCTTTTTCACCTGGCTGATGGACTTTGGTCCACCTGCAATCAGGCCCGAGCGCAAACCGGCCAGATTCGAGCGTTTGGACAGGGAATTAAACAGCGTGATCCGTTCGGGATCGGCCCCCAGTTCCTGCGCGACGGTCAGAGCCCCCGTCGGGGCTTGGTTACGGTAAATCTCGGAATAGCATTCGTCGGCGAAGATGCGGAAATCATATGCCTCGGCCAGACGGATCAGGTCAGCCCAATAGTCGCGCGACGCAACCGCGCCCTGCGGGTTGGCCGGGGAACAGATATAAGCCACCGCTGTTCGGTTCAGCACATCTTCGGGCAGGCCGGAATAATCCGGCAGATGACCCGTCGCGGCGGTTGCAGGGACAAAATAGGGTTGCGCACCCACAGAAATCGACGCGACCATGTAGACCTGATAAAACGGGTTCGGGCACAGGATGATCGGTTGTTTGCCGTTCTTTTGTTCCGGGCACAGTGCCATGGCCGCATTATACAGCCCCTCACGTGTGCCGTTCAGCGCCATGACGTTGGCGTCAGGGTCCATTTCGACCCCATAGCGCCGCTTGATCCAGCCCGAGATTGCACCGCGCAGGTCTTCCGAGCCTTCGTTCGGCGGATAGCCCTGAAACCCGGCCGCGTTTTCCATGATGACATCCGTCACCCAGGCCGGAAAATCATGCGTGGGCGCGCCAATCGTCATATGAACGACGTCACCACCCGGTTGATGGTGATCCAACAGGGCGCGCAAACGCGGGAATGCATATTCCGGTAGGTTCGAAAACCGCTCGGGAAAATCCATGTTACTGCCTCAATATCGGGGTCATTTGCGCCCCGTTTTTTTGGCAGATTACAGTCCGCATACCTCTTCGTCCAGACAAAGAGGTTCCGAATCAGTGGATTGTGGCATTCAGGCCAATGCCGATTCTGCCGCTGACCCCAACCGCAACAGGGCCTCTTCCGAGTTCGGATACCCCATCATCATCAGCCCGCAACCGGGCGTTCCGGTGGGCAGGGTCAGCGCCGCAAGCCCCATCAGGTTGCCGATCCGCGTATTGCGAAGGGCCAGCAGGTTTTCTGTCACGTAATAGTCGTGATCGGTCATCAACCGGTCCAGATTGGGCGGCAAAATCGGTGCTGTGGGTGCCAGAACCGCATCGAACCCGGCAGTTGCCGCATCCCAGGCACTGCGGCACGCCTTGAGCTTGGCCCAGGCCGCGACATAATCGGGGCCGGAATATCCCATACCAATGCGGAACCGTTCCAGGATTTCGGGATACATTGCCTCTGGGTTGGCCTCGATCACATCGCGCCACAACCCGTAGGCCTCGGTCGTGTAGACGACGCTGGACAGTGGCATCGCCTCGTTCAGTTCGGGCACGTCCAAGGGAACAATCTCAGCGCCTGCATCTGCAAGTTTCTCGATGGCCTCGTCATAAGCTTGTCGCGGTGCATCGCGCAGGTCGTCCTTGGCAATATTCTGCAAATCGGCAAAGCGACGGCCTTTCAGCGAAGCACCCCTCAGGTCCGCAGGTGCCCCGCCTTCCAACAGGGCCAGCATATGTGCTGCATCTTCAACAGATCGAGTCAGTGGCCCAACAGTGTCAAACCGCAGGCAGAGCGGCACCACACCTTCAAGGCTCAGCCGCCCGGCCGTGGTTTTCAACCCCACCAGATCATTCCATGCCGCTGGAATTCGCACCGAACCGCCGGTATCGGAACCGATCCCGCAGGCCGCCAGCCCCCAGGCAACCGACGCACCCGCGCCAGATGAAGACCCACCCGGCACCGCCGTTTCATCATGGATACAAGGGGGCGTTTCGGTGATCGGGTTCAATCCAAGGCCGGAAAAGGCCAGCTCGCTCATATGCGTCTTACCCAGACAGACCGTTCCCATCTGGGTTGCGTTGCGTACCACAAGCGCATCCGCATCCGGCACACGGTCTTTCAGAAGCGCCGACCCGGCCTCGGTCGCGGTACCAGCGGTGTCGAACAGGTCTTTCCAGCTGATCGGAACCCCATCCAGCAACGATCGCCGCAATCCCATTTTCGCGCGTTGCTGCGCGTCTTCAGCCTCGGCGCGGGCGCGGTCATGGGTGACACGGGCATAGATGCGGTCGCGGTGCGGATGGGCGTCTATTGCGGACAGGTAAGTTTCTGTCAATTCAACCGGATCGATCTGGCCCATCCCGATGCCACGGCCCAAATCACACGCCGTCATGGTCAACCAATCCTGCATCCCGCCCCTCCTGCTTTTTGGCTTGAAAGAACGGTAGCGACAGGACTGCACATGGACAATCCCGAAAGGGCGCGCATATTGCAGGG
Organism: Ruegeria sp. BH8; assembly: GCF_056538065.1. NCBI lineage: Bacteria > Pseudomonadati > Pseudomonadota > Alphaproteobacteria > Rhodobacterales > Roseobacteraceae > Ruegeria > Ruegeria sp. BH8. The sequence goes on from NZ_JBQFSP010000012.1 coordinate 40,553, forward strand.
CATGACACAGGCATCTGACATTCTGATCGTGGGCGGCGGGTTGAACGGCCCGGCTTTGGCATTGGCTCTGGCACAAACCGGACATTCGGTCACAGTGATTGATGCGCTGGAAGAGAAGATCCGCAAGAATGCGGCGTTCGACGGGCGAGCCTATGCGCTGGCCTTGGCGTCACAGCGCTTGCTGGCTGCCATCGGTGTCTGGGACCGCGTTGCGGAACACGCCCAACCGATGCTGGAGATCAAGGTCACGGACGGCCACGCCGGTACAGGCCCGTCACCGTTTTTCATGCATTTCGACCACGCCGAAATAGAAGAAGGCCCGATGGGGTATATGGTCGAAGACCGTCACCTGCGCCGCGCCTTTCTGGACGCTATGGCTGATGAGCCCCGCATCACTCAGCTGAGTGGCAAGACTGTTGTGTCGCAACAAGCCGACACCACTGGAGTGACCGTGACGCTGGACGATGGTTCGACTGTGAACAGCAGCCTGCTGGTTGGGTGTGACGGCCGCCACAGCGGCACCGCGCGCCGCGCAGGTATCAAGCGCACAGGTTGGGAGTATGGCCAGACCGCACTGGTCTGCGCCATTGAACACGAGCTGCCGCATAACGGCATTGCCCATCAGTTCTTTATGCCGCCAGGCCCCTTGGCGATTCTGCCGCTGACCGGCAATCGCAGTTCCATTGTATGGAGCGAACGCACCAAGGCCGCGCAACAGATCAACGCCCTGCCTGAGGATGAGTATCTGCAAGTGCTACGCCCGCGGTTTGGCGATTTCCTCGGTGACATCCACCTGGCTGGTGATCGTTTCACCTATCCTTTGAACCTGACCATCGCCAATTCCTTTGTCGCTGATCGTCTGGCACTGGTCGGGGATGCCGCCCACGGGATGCACCCGATTGCCGGTCAGGGCCTTAACGCCGGTCTGCGTGATGTCGGCGCGCTGGCAGAGGTTCTGACCTTGGCAGGGCGGCGCGGCGAAGACATCGGGTCGCTTATGGTGCTGGAACGCTATCAGGAATGGCGCAGGTTCGACACCGCTGCTCTTGCGATGGCAACGGATGTTTTCAACAAACTGTTCTCGAACGACAACCCGTTGCTGCGCATTGGGCGAGACGTTGGTATGGGAATTGTCGGCGCACTGCCGGGGTTGCGGCGCGGTTTCGTCCGCGAAGCCGCCGGTTTGACCGGAGATTTGCCCAAGCTGCTGCAAGGGCAGCCAATTTAGTCCAGCTGCCGTGCCTCGTCGACCAGCATGACCGGAATGCCGTTGCGGATGGGAAATGCCAGACCTGCGGCCTGTGACACAAGTTCCTGCCTTTCGGCGTCATAGCGCAGGGTCGTTTGCGTCTGCGGGCAGACAAGAGCTTCGAGCATGCGGCGATCAAAGGCGTGTTCAGGGTCAGTCATTGCAGTTTTTCCTCATTCGATCCGCCTCGCATTGCGAATTCTATCAATGTCATCAGCGTCTCGCGCCGTGTGCGCAGGCAAGGGGCCTCTAACAGGGCCTGTTTATCTTCCGGATCGAAGTCCAACAACATGGACAGCGAGTTCACCAGCAATTCATCCTCGGCATCTTTCAGCGAATCCCAATCGGTGGACAATTGCCGGGACGAAAAGAAGCGTTCCAGCAAAGCCAGGAACTTGGTGCGGTTGAATCTGTCGTCGTTTTCGGCCTTGCCCAGATCCCTGTCAAAGCCGTCCCACGAGACTTCGCATCGCCGGTATGGCGTGAAAGCGTCCAACTCTGACACCACGCGGAACCGGGACACACCGGTCAGCGTGATCAGATAACGACCATCTTCCGTTTCGGAAAACTGGGTCACACGTCCGACGCATCCGATGCGGTGCAGTTTGTTCTCATCATGGGCCGAAGGATTTGGCTGGACCATCGCAATCAGCCGTTCCTTGGTCTTGAGCGCATCGTCCAGCATCTGCAAATAGCGGGGCTCGAAGATGTGAAGCGGCAAGCGCGAGCGGGGCAACAACAGCGCCCCGGGCAAGGGGAAAACGGATACGGTGTCCGGCAGATCGGCGGGATGCATCATGTCCCAATTCTAGCTCTGATCAGAAATTAGGCAAATATCATCGAGCTGAGTTTGCGGCGACCATTCAGAACGATCGGGTCATTGGGCTTGAGCGCGTCAAAGATCGTGAAAAGCTGGGTCTTGGCGGCCCCGTCATCCCACTCACGATCCCGGCGGAACAATTCCAGCAATTGCGCCACGGCTTCTTCCACTTCGCCGTTCGCGTGCAAGGCCTGCGCCAGGTCAAACCGGGCCTGAAGATTATCGGGATCAGCATCAACGGCCGCTGTCAGATCCGCCACCGGACCTGCATCAGCCGCCTGCTTGGCCAGCTGCAATTGCGCATGCGCAGCCTCGACCTCGGCCGAGTTGGATATTTCGGCGGGTGCACCGTTCAGGATGGCCTCGGCATGTTCCAGATCGCCAGTGGCGATATGTGCCCGCACCAGCCCGCCATATGCTGCCGCGTGGTTCGGGTCTTCGCCAAGAATGGCGGCAAAAGTCTGCGCAGCATCTGCCGCGGCGCCGTCGCTCAGCATTTCTTCGGCGGCAACTACGGCGTCATCCAATTGGCCGCCCGGGCTTTCCCCACCTGACGCCTCGATCACGCGATCCACGAAAGCCTTGATCTCGGACCCCGGCAGCGCGCCCTGAAAACCGTCCACGGGTTGCCCTTTAAAAAACGCGTAGACCGTTGGAATCGACTGGATGCGCATCTGCGAGGCGATCATCTGTGCCTCGTCCACGTTGATCTTGACCATCTTCACCGCGCCTTTGGCGGCGGTAACCGCGTCTTCCAGCATTGGGCCCAGCGTCTTGCACGGGCCGCACCAGGGTGCCCAGAAGTCAACGATAACAGGCGTTTCCTGCGAGGCTTCGATCACATCGACCATGAAAGTGGCCTCGGTCCCGTCCTTGATCAGATCGGTGGCTGGGGCGGCTGCGCCGTTCAGGATGTCCATGGCAATCACTCTTTCGTTCGAACTTGCGCCCTATATGCAATCGCTTGTCGCAGAAACCAAGGGCAGAGTTTCAGTTCAAATGTCGAAAGTCGCAAAGACCGGCGCATGATCGCTGGGCTTTTCCCACCCACGCGCATCCCGCAGAATGCGACTGGAATGGCCCGCATTCGAAATATCGGGCGTGGCCCAGACATGATCCAGCCGCCGCCCCTTGTCTGCCGCATCCCAGTCGCGGGCCCGGTAGGACCACCAGCTGAAAAGCTGCCCTTCGGGAATATCCTGCCGGGTGATATCGACCCAACCACCTGCGTCCTGGGTCTCGGCCAGTTGTTCCACTTCGATCGGAGTGTGCGAGACGACCTTGAGCAATTGTTTGTGCGACCAGACGTCATCCTCACGCGGGGCAATGTTCAGATCGCCGACGAGGATGGATTTTCCCGGCTTTTCCGCGTGGAACCAATCGCGCATGTCCGTCAGATAGTCGAGCTTTTGGCCAAATTTCTCATTCACTTCACGATCCGGCACATCACCGCCCGCGGGGACATAGAAGTTGTGGATCGTGACACCATTCTCCAGCCGCCCGGCTATGTGGCGCGCGTGGCCGAGATCAGCGAAATCCTTGTCGCCCACCTCTTCTATCGGCAGGCGGGACAGGATGGCGACGCCATTATATCCTTTCTGGCCACGGGCAATCATGTGGGTATAGCCCAGCGCCGCGAACCCTTCGGTCGGAATCTTTTCAACCGGAGACTTGCATTCCTGCAAACACAGAACATCCGGCGCCTCTTCTTCCAACAGTTTCAGCACGATTGGTTCGCGCAGTCGGACCGAGTTGATGTTCCAGGTGGCAAGGGTGAAGGGCATGGTCAGGGAATCCTCTGTCGCGGTTGGGCGGAGGTTAACGCGGTGGGGGATGGGGTACCATCAGAAAAGAAAATCTAGGACGGGTGGCTTTCATTTTGGGGGGCATCATCGCAAATCTCGTACCAGTCCGGTTTTTCCGAAACAAATTCGTGAAACTGAACTTTCTGCTCTAACCCGGTATCCAGTGCATTTGCTGCGATTGGAAAACTATCTGCTTCTGAAATGATTTCGCCCAAAGATGTCCCGCATTTCGTGCAGAAACACCTGCCGTATTTGTAGGGCGGATCGGGCTGGTGCAGCGTTACGTTTTCCCTGCCCCGAACCCACACCAAGTCTTCTTTGTTGACAAATACGACTGTGCTGGCCCCGGCTTTTCTGCATCTTGAGCAGTGGCAGGTTCCCATCACGGATGGTTGAGACTTCAGGTTAAACTTCACCGCCCCGCACAAACAGCTTCCTTCAATCATCACGCGCTCCTCCAACCTTTCGCGAGAAATAGAACATTACAGGAACATTCAGGGTTTCGCAACGCCTGTGACGGTACAGGCGGCACATGATTTCGTCCTTCGGAAAAGAAAAAAGCCGGGCCATTCGGCCCGGCAGTCCAACAGGGAGGTGCATGTCATAACCCGGACATGCGCGGGTTGGGAGTAACCTAATTATGAGTACAGGGTATCACTTTGATCCAAGTCAATCCACACCCAGTTAAGACACCAGCCTATATCCACCGGATTCTGTGACCAAAAGGCGCGCATTTGACGGATCGGGCTCAATCTTCTGACGCAGGCGGTAGATGTGGGTTTCCAGCGTGTGCGTTGTAACACCAGCATTATATCCCCAAACTTCGTGAAGCAGCACATCCCGCGCCACCACGCCGTCGGTCGAGCGGTACAGGAATTTGAGGATGTTGGTTTCCTTCTCGGTCAGGCGGATTTTTCTGTCCTCTTCCGTGATCAGCATCTTCATCGCCGGTTTGAACGTATAGGGGCCAAGTACAAATACTGCGTCCTCGGATTGTTCATGCTGGCGAAGCTGCGCACGGATACGTGCCAGAAGCACCGGGAACTTGAATGGTTTCGAAACATAGTCATTCGCGCCGGCATCCAAGCCCAGGATCGTATCGGCATCGCTGTCATGACCGGTCAGCATCAGGATCGGGCTTTTGACACCCTGTTTGCGCATGAGGCGGCACAGTTCGCGCCCGTCGGTATCCGGCAGACCCACATCAAGAATGACCAGGTCATAGATCGCTTCGCGCGCGCGCTCCATGGCAGAGTGACCGTCTGACGCCTCAAACACGTCAAAGTCTTCGGTCATGACAAGTTGCTCGCTGAGCGCCTCGCGCAGGTCCTCGTCATCGTCCACCAGCAGGATTTTCTTGAGTTGAGCCATTTCCCGGTCCTCCAAACGCTTTTCCATCACTTGCGCGTGGAATATGCAATCAACAAGATTTGCTGCAACCGTTTCACGCCTTCGTGTCAGAGTTCGCGGAAATGTTTCACATTTCCTTTCGAAAGGGCTAGGAGAAAGATTGAGCGTTATAGGGTAACATTGATGAGTCTCATCCCCGATATCACGGAACTTCTCGCCCGGGCCCGGGCCGATCTGCGCATGGGCGTTCCCGTTGCGCTGACCGATGACATTGGCTTCAGCGTGCTTGCGGTTTCTGCCGAAACGCTCAGCCCGCAGCGTCTGGCCGACCTGAAAAAACTAGGGAATCCGGTGGTGGCCATAACTGGGCGACGCGCTGAAACCCTGAAAGCGCGGGCGTACGACGGGGATCTGGCGCGGGTTTCGATCCCGGCGGATGCAGATATCGCGTGGGTACAGGCGGTTGCTGATCCTTCCGACGATCTGAACGCGCCCATGAAGGGCCCGTTGATGACCGAGCGGCACGGCAATGCCAATCTGCACCGTATCGCAATAGCATTGGCCAAATCCGCGCGCATCCTTCCCGCTGTGGTCGTGGTACCTGTCGAGGACGGCAGGGCATTTGCCGCTTTGCACGGTTTGACCTGCATTGATCACACGCGCGCCACGCCTCATCTGGCGGATCGCAGTACTTTGCACGAAGTCGTCGCGGCCCGCCTTCCGATGGAGGTGTCCGAAGCCGGTCGGTTACACGTCTTCCGACCTGAAGACGGTGGTGAAGAGCACTATGCCGTCGAGATCGGTCGCCCGGACCGCGACAAGCCTGTGCTGGCCCGATTGCATTCTGCCTGTTTCACCGGCGATCTGATGGGAAGCCTGAAATGTGACTGCGGCCCGCAACTCCGCGGTGCCCTGGCACAGATGGGGGCAGAAGGTGCAGGCGTTCTTCTGTATCTGAATCAGGAAGGGCGCGGTATCGGTCTGGCGAACAAGATGCGCGCTTATTTCCTTCAGGATCAGGGTTTTGACACCGTTGAGGCGAACCACAGGCTGGGTTTTGAGGATGATGAGCGTGATTTTCGGCTTGGGTCGGACATATTGAAATCGCTGGGTTTCAACTCTGTCCGCTTGCTGACCAACAACCCGGCCAAAATCGCCATGATGGAACGGACAGGTATCGCAGTAACCGAGCGTGTCCCTCTGAAGGTTGGCGAAACCTCTCACAACCGGGGATACCTGGCGACCAAGGCCAAGAAGTCAGGGCATCTGCTTTGACCCCAAACGATCTTGTTCTAACTCCACGAGGCATCCGGTTTCTTGGCAGGGTGTTCCCCTGTTCCGTGGGCAAAGGCGGGTTGAGCAACGCAAAACGCGAAGGCGATGGCGCGACCCCAACTGGACATCATCGAATCGTCGGCATGCTATACCGGGCCGACCGAATGGCCGCCCCCAGCAAATGGGCCCGCGCCATTGGCCCGCGGGACTTGTGGTCTGACGACGTGTCTGAAAGCAGATACAACCACATGGTCAGCGCACCCTATGCATTCAGCCATGAAAAGTTGCGCCGCGCCGACCCCTTATACGACCTGATTCTGTTAACCGACTGGAACTGGCCAAACGCCGTTCCGGGCAGGGGATCGGCAATTTTTCTGCACCAATGGCGCAGACCCGGCTATCCAACCGAAGGCTGCGTTGCCTTTCGCCGGGACCATCTGCACTGGATATCACAGCGCATTGCCCCCGGATCATGGCTGATCATTCCTGAGGTTTAACCCGTTCGCCAAAGATGGCCGAGCCAACACGGACGTGGGTTGCGCCCAAAGCGATGGCCTGTTCGAAATCGTGACTCATCCCCATAGACAATCCATCAAGCCCGTTACGTGCAGCGATTTTGGCCAATAGCGCAAAGTGCAAAGTAGGCTCCTCATCGACCGGAGGAATGCACATCAATCCACGCACGGGCAGATCCAACGACCTGCACTCGGCAATGAAACTGTCCGCGTCCACAGGAAGGATACCGGCCTTTTGGTCTTCCTCGCCGGTGTTGACCTGAATGAACAGGTTCGGGCAGTTTCCCATTTCCTGTGCCAAACGCGCCAGTGTCTTGGCCAGTTTGGGTCGATCTACCGAATGGATCGCGTCGCACAGTTCCATTGCGTGACGGGCCTTGTTGGTCTGCAACGGGCCAATGAGGTGCAGATCAATACCCTCGAACTGTTCTTTGAAAGCGGGCCACTTGCTTGCCGCCTCCTGCACGCGATTCTCGCCAAAACATCTGTGCCCTTGCTCTAGAACTGCCTGCACCCTGTCATTCGGCTGCACTTTGGACACAGCAATCAGTTTGACGGAACCTGCCGGTCGGTTCGACTTGGCTTCGGCTTTGGCGATACGTGCGGTGACGTCTTGCAACGACATGGGACCCTCATCCTGTTTTGCGCAGAAAAACACCAAGTCGGCACAAAAGAAAAGGGCGAGTCCGAAGACCCGCCCTTAAACCTTGCGGTTCAGATCAGCTTAGAAGTTGAACTGAGCACCGAAGTCAGCAACGAAGGTCGAGTCTGTGCAGCTGTCACAGTCGTTGACACCGATACCACCGCGCAGCGATGCACCGCCGCCCAGGTCGTAGATCGCGCCAAGAGCAACCTGCTGAGTATCAGCAGATGCGTTACCGTCGCCGTAAGCGAAGATCAGGGTTGTTGCAGCGCCAACGTTGTAGGTTGCCGACAGACCCCATGCGGTGCCGTCAGTTGCTGCAACCTGAGTTGCGTCGTCTGCAACAAACAGAGTACCGCCGAAGTCACCCCATTCACCACCCAGGGTCAGAACGGTCAGGCTCGGATCGCTTACACCAGCAACACCAGCGTCGGTCTGGCCGTAGGCCAAAGCAGCTGTGATGTTGTTGAAGGTGTAGGTTGCGCTGATGTCCCAACGGTCTGCGTCCATAGGCACGCCGTTCAGAGCTACAGTCGCTTGGTCGTACGATGCACCAAACGAGAAGTCACCAACCGAGTACTGGAAGAACACGGCGTTCGAACCCGAACCGGTCGAAGTGTAGCCCAGGAAGTTGTAGTTAACACCCGAGTACTGACCAGCGAACAGCTCAAGACCAACTTCGTTGCCGTAGTAGTTTGCCAGGTTGTCGAAGGCACCTGCAACGTTACCGGCGTCAACACGCAGGCCACCGTAGATGACCGAGAAGCGTGCACCGTTCAGACCAGCGCGGTTTGCTTCGCCGTTGCCGCTGTTTTCGTCAGCTTGCAGACGAACGCGGCCTTCGAAACGAACGCCACCGTCGGTTTCTGCAGAACCGTCGATGTTCAGACGGAAGCGCGAAACCAGGATCGCGTCGTCAGTTTGAACAACAGCCGTACCAACGCCTGGCGCGGTACCGGTTGTCTGGACGTTTACAACGGTACCGCTACGATCTTCAACGTAACCAATACCAAAGCGGCCATAACCGCTGAAGTTAACTTCAGCTGCTGCAACGCCTGCGGTCGCAATCAGCGCCGTCGATGCGAAGAGAACTTTTTTCATCTTGTTTCCCTCGGTTTCAAAAGAGTTATCTACTCGACATATGCCTCGGCACATGTCTCAGCACGGACACCGTTTCGCTCTTTTTGCCCCCTTTGCGCAAGCTTGGCATAAAGACGTCGGCGTCATTGAGGTCAAATTGGTGCAAGGATGCCACAGTCAGTTTTCGCCCCGATGCAGCTGATACACTTACATTTCAGAAGAATGGGCTTGTTGCAGCGGGGGTCCTTGGCTAGGAGTATCCCCTGAATACTGTAGAACAAGTGAAACAGGACCTGTTTGCAATGCGCCTGCCGACGATTTTGGGAATGATCCTGCTGACCGCTGCTCTTTCGGCATGTGGGCAGAATCGAAACGCTTCGACAACATACTCCCCGAACATCGCTGGCGGCAATTCGGACGAACAAGAGCTGAATGACCCCGATCGGGCAACTATCTGGGATATCTTTGACCGCAGCACCGCCGAGCAGACCACAAACGTAAACCGGTATCTGTGGGCGGCTTCACTGGATGTACTGAGCTTCCTGCCCGTGCAGGAGGTTGATCCGTTTACCGGTGTAATCGTAACGGGTTACGGCACACCTCCGGGCGGCGGCCGATCCTACCGGGCTACTGTTCATATCAGCGATCCGGCGCTTGCCGCGCGCTCGTTGTCGGTAGCGCTTCAATCGAGCGGAGGGGCCCCGGTGAGTGCGGCAACATCCCGCGCAGTCGAGGATGCGATTCTGTCGCGCGCCCGACAGCTACGCATAGCGGACAACAAGTTCTAGCAACCCGCCGAAAATCACAATATTACCACGCCGGGTTCCTACCCGGCGTTTTCATTCACGAAGGACCGCAAAATGTCGCGCTACTCGGCCACCGAAATCGAAGCAAAATGGCAAGAGGCCTGGGACAAGGCCGGGATCTTCACCGCCAACCACAAGGCGGACAAGCCGAAATACTATGTGCTTGAGATGTTTCCCTACCCGTCTGGCCGAATCCATATGGGGCATGTGCGCAACTACACGATGGGTGACGTCATCGCGCGGCACAAATTGGCGACGGGTCACAACGTGCTGCACCCGATGGGCTGGGATGCATTCGGGATGCCTGCGGAAAATGCCGCGATGGCTATCGGGGGTCATCCGAAGGACTGGACCTACAGCAACATCGCAGACATGCGCGATCAGATGAAACCACTTGGCCTGTCCATCGACTGGTCACGTGAGTTCGCGACCTGCGACCCCGAGTATTACGGCCAACAACAGGCGCTGTTCCTCGATATGCTTGATGCCGGGCTGGTCTATCGCAAAAACGCTGTGGTGAACTGGGACCCGGTCGATATGACCGTTCTGGCCAACGAGCAGGTTGAAAATGGTCGTGGCTGGCGTTCGGGCGCATTGGTAGAGCGGCGCGAACTGACCCAGTGGTTCTTCAAGATCTCGGACTATTCCGAAGAATTGCTGGACGCGCTGGACACTTTGGACAACTGGCCCGCCAAGGTGCGCCTGATGCAGGAGAACTGGATCGGCAAGTCGCGCGGTCTGCAATTCGGCTTTGAACGCACTGATGGCGGAGAGCCGATCACCGTTTATACAACCCGCCCCGACACGCTGCTGGGCGCATCTTTCGTTGGCATCTCGCCCGATCACCCGATCGCAAAACAGCTTGAGGCCGAAAACCCCGAAGTGGCTGAATTTGTGGCCGAATGTCGCAAAGGTGGCACCACGGAAGAAGCCATCGAAACTGGCGAAAAGCTGGGCTTTGATACAGGCATCAAGGTCAAGCACCCGCTGGACCCGAGCTGGGAACTGCCGGTCTGGATCGCCAATTTCATCCTGATGGATTACGGCACTGGCGCAATCTTTGCCTGCCCTGCACATGACCAGCGCGACCTCGACTTCTGCCGTAAGTACGGCCTGCCCGTGGTCGATACCTTCTTTGCGCTGGATGACGACACGCCGGTCGACAAAATTGCATTCGTCCCGCCGAAAACCGAGAAAGTTCGCTGGGTGAACCATTTTGCAGGTTTGATCGAGGCGACAGGTGACGAGGCGATCAACGCCACCGTCGATTTTGCTGAAAAAGCGGGTTGGGGCGAGGGTGTCACCAAATACCGTCTGCGCGACTGGGGCCTCAGCCGTCAGCGCTATTGGGGGTGTCCGATTCCCGTCGTGCATTGCGAAAGCTGCGGTGTGGTGCCCGAGAAGAAAGAAAACCTGCCGGTCCGCCTGCCCGACGATGTGACATTCGACAAGCCCGGCAACCCGCTGGATCGACACCCGACCTGGCGCGATTGCGCCTGCCCGTCTTGTGGCGCACCGGCCAAGCGCGAGACCGACACGATGGATACCTTCGTCGATTCGTCGTGGTATTTCGCCCGTTTCACCGCTCCGCGTGCGGAAACACCCACCGATCTGGACGAGGCCGAATACTGGATGAATGTCGACCAGTATATCGGCGGCATTGAACACGCGATTCTGCACCTGCTGTATTCACGCTTCTTCGCGCGGGCGATGAACCTCACCGGTCACTTGCCCCAAAAGGCCATCGAGCCGTTCGACGCGCTGTTCACACAAGGCATGGTGACGCATGAGATCTACCAGACGCGCGACGCCAACGGCCGCCCGGTCTATCACCTGCCCGAGGATGTGACCGACGGCAAACTGGCCGATGGTACTGAGGTCGAAATCATCCCTTCGGCCAAGATGTCGAAATCCAAGAAAAACGTGGTCGATCCAGTCAGCATCATTTCGGCCTTTGGCGCCGACACGGCCCGCTGGTTCGTGTTGTCCGATTCGCCACCCGAGAGAGACGTGGAATGGACGGCGGCAGGAGCCGAAGCCGCCTATAAGCATCTGAATCGCGTTTGGAATCTGTGTGACAGGATCGGTACCATGGAGGCCAATGCAGCGGGCGAAGGCGATGAGGACCTGTTGCGCGAGATGCACAAAACCATCCGCGACGTGACATTGGGTGTCGAAAGCTTTGGTTTCAACGCCGCCATAGCCAAGCTTTATGCTTTCACTAATACGCTGGCAAAATCCAAGGCCGGTGCGGCGGCTCAGAAACAAGCGATCAAAACACTGGCCCAGTTGATGTCACCGATGACACCACATCTGGCGGAAGATATCTGGGCGCATCAGGGTGGTGAGGGCCTTGTGGCCGTCGCCCCGTGGCCCGTCGCGGATGAGGCGATGCTGGTTGATGACACCGTCACCCTGCCGATCCAGATCAACGGCAAGCGTCGCGCGGAAATCAGCGTTCCGAAAGATATGGACAAAGCCGAGGTTGAAAATATCGCGCTCAGCACCGAAGCTGTCCAAAAGGCGCTGGATGGCAACGCGCCGAAAAAAGTGATCGTTGTTCCGGGCCGGATTGTGAATGTCGTTGTTTGATCGCAGAACATTGCTTGTGATGCCGCTGGTACTGGCTGCCTGCGGCTTCCAACCGGTTTATGCTCCGGGCGGGTCAGGCTCAGCCTTGTTCGGTCGGGTGGCGGTATCTGCGCCAAATACCGTCGAAAGCTATCTTCTGGTTCAAAACCTTGAACACCAACTGGGCCGCAGCGCGGGATCTGTCAGCGATTACACTCTGGATGTTCAGGTCTCGACCGAAACCCGCGGCGCGGCCATAACCACGACGAACGAGACAACGCGGTACACGATTGATGGACGGGCGCAATACGCGTTGAAATCCAACGAAACCGGGCAAGTCGCGGCGTCCGGCACCGTAACCGATTTTGTGGGCTATTCTGCTTCGGGCTCTACCGTGTCGACGCTGGCTGACGAACGCGATGCGAAAGAACGCCTGATGGTAATCCTGTCCGGGCATATCGTGAACCGCCTGTATTCTACGCCGGGCTTGTCCAAATGAAGTTGAGCCCGCGCGAGGCTGACGGGTATTTCGCCAAGCCGGATGCGGACAAGACCGGGCTGCTGATCTATGGTGCGGATGCAATGCGGGTGGCGCTTAAGCGGCAACAGGTTCTGGCCGCACTGCTTGGTCCCGGTGCGGAAGAGGAAATGCGCCTGACCCGCCTGCCGGGCGGTGATTTGCGCGGCGATCCGGCGTCGCTGCTGGACGCGGTCAAGGCGGTTGGGTTTTTCCCTGGCCCGCGCGCGGTGTTTGTGGAAGACGCCACGGAAACAGCCGCGCCTGCGATTCTGGCCGCGCTTGAAGATTGGGTCCCCGGCGACGCTCAGATCATCGTGACGGCTGGTCAGCTGAAACCAAACTCGAAAATCCGCAAAGCGTTCGAAGGGCATTCTGCGGCCTATGCGATAGGCATTTATGACGACCCGCCATCGCGCGCAGAGGTCGAGCGGGTTCTGACCGAAGCGCATCTGAAAAACATCCCCCACGATGTCATGTCTGCTATTAGCGAACTGGCCAACAGTCTCAGCCCCGGTGACTTCACCCAAACCGTTGAGAAACTGTCGCTTTACAAGCGCGGTGACAACTCTGAGCTGACCATGGAAGACCTCGAAGTCTGCGCCCCGCGTTCGACCGAGGCGGCGCTTGACGACGTGCTGAACGTGGTTGCCGAAGGCCGCGCCGGTGAGATCGGGCCGCTGATCCGGCGGTTGCAGGCACAAGGCACCAACGGGGTAACCCTGTGTATTGGGGCAACCCGGCATTTCCGCACACTTTATGCCTGCGCCTCGGATCCGGGTGGTGCTGCGCAGGGTATCGGTAAGTTGCGTCCGCCGGTTTACGGCAAACGCCGTGACCGTATTCTGCGTCAGGCACAGGGCTGGGGGGCGCCCAAGCTGCAAACTGCGCTGACCGTTCTGACGGATACCGACCTCTCCCTGCGATCCGCCGGACAGACAGCCCCCTCAATGGCTCTGGTTGAGCGTGCTATGATTCGTCTGGCGATGCTTGCGCGGTCGCGCTGAGTTATCTGACCTGATCCAGCCTATCGGCAGCGGCCCGACCGGCCCAGCGACCCGTGGCAAGACAGGCCGTCAAAAGATAGCCCCCGGTTGGCGCTTCCCAATCCAGCATCTCACCTGCGCAGAATACACCCGGAATGGTTTTCAGCATCAACCCGTCATCCAACGCGGATCGTTTCACGCCGCCTGCCGTCGAAACGGCCTCATCCATCGGTCGCAGCCCCGCGTGCAGGATTGGCAGTTTCTTGAGAACCTCCACTTCGCCGGGCAGCGGCAACTGACTGCGTTTTGCCATCTCGTGAAACACGGCAATCTTCTGCGGTGACAGGTTCAACGATTTTCTCATCCATTGCGAAAACGTGGTTTTCGACTTTCTGGACGACCATCTCGCCCGCAAGGATTGCAGGTCCAGATCAGGTGCCAGATCGACATAAAGTGGCTGCCCATTGCGCAAAGCAGGGGTGAGGGTGTAAAGCCCGCCTCCCTCCAGCCCGGTTGCCGAGATTGCGGCCTCGCCGCGGCTATCCTGGTCACCGGCCATCCACCGAACCGATTTCAGCGCCGCCCCGAAATGTGGCTGCATATGAGGGCTCCAGTCCACCGACAGGGCTGAATTCGCAGGTTCGAACCGTGCCAGTTCCACGCCCCTGCTGGACAAGATTTGCGCCCACTGACCATCCGACCCAAGGCGGGCCCAGCTTGCCCCGCCCAGTGCCAGAACGGTTACAGAAGCAATCAGGTTTTGCGGCCCGTCCGGGGTCTCAAATACCAGCGCATCAGCTTCCCAACCTTTCCATCGCCAACGGGTTTTGATCTCAACCCCGGCTGCGTCCAGTCGCGCAAGCCATGCGCGCAACAAGGGCGACGCCTTCATGGTCTCGGGAAAAACCCGCCCGGTGGAGCCCGTGAATAATGTCTGGCCCAATCCACGCGCCCAGTGCTGCACGGCTTGCGCATCAAAGGCGGTGATCATCGGGCGCAACCAGTCCGCCGCATTGGCATACGACCGCATCAGTGTCTCAGGCGGTTCGTCCTTTGTCAGGTTCAGCCCCGATTTACCTGCCATCAGAAGTTTGCGCGCAACCGAAGGCTTGGCTTCGGCAACCAATACCGAATGCCCGGCCTCAGCCAGTTGCTCGGCCGCCATCAACCCTGCGGGGCCTGCTCCGATCACCACTGCCTGCACCATTCGCACCCTCTTGCCTTCGCCATCCATCGGCGCAAGTTTCAAACCATTATGACGAACAACGATCCGATCTGCCCGCTCTGCGACCGCCCAATCCCCAGCAGGGGTGGCAGCCTGCATCATCTGATCCCAAAACTCAAAGGAGGCAAGGGCGGACCCACCGTTCTTCTGCACCAGATTTGCCACAAAGAGGTCCATGCCACCCTGACCGAGGCCGAACTGGCGCGCAGTTACAACACGGTCGCAGCCTTGCGCGCGCATCCCAGGCTTGAGAAATTCCTGATCTGGGTGCGTAAACGCCCACCCGGATTTCGGTCGAAAGTTCCGGGCAAGCGACGCAACAGGTGATCAGCCCGGCAGGACCGGATCGCCAAAGGCGTCTTTCAAAGGTGCGGCCAACCCCTCGACTTCTATTCCCCGGTAATCCGGTACGGGCGCAAACTGCGCACCCGCAAGATGCTGGAATTCCAATGTCGTATACGGCCGCTTCCACAACCATTCGCGATTCTCGATGGCCCACAAATCGGGGTTTGGAGGGGTTTCGTCGGTAAAGGCGTAAAAATGCAGATCAAAGCCATGTGGGGCCACCTCCTGCATTGACAGCAAGGACATGCCTTGCGCGCGCCAAAACGCGCCCTCACCCGCAATATCACCGGTCCGAAGGGTTATCTGACCGATCCGGGCCTGCGCAAACGGAGCATCTGGATATGCCACCTGCGCCAGTTTGTTACCTTCGAAATCATGCTGCAGCAATTCGATGACAAACCCTTCGGGATCAGCCAGATGGCACATATACCCGATATCCAGAAACTGGCTCGGCGTGCTTACCGCAGTACCCAGCGCGCGCAGATGCGCTGCCGCAAGATCGACATCAGGGACGGTTATTCCGATCTTCCAATATCTTTGGCCCCGGTCATGGGTGTATCCGCCACCACCCGGCAACAGCAGAAGGTCCGCATCTTCCGAGTTGTAGCCGACGCGGTAACCTGACCCCTGCCGGTCAACCCGCATACCCAGAACGTCGCGATAGAATAGGGCCAGTCCTTCCGGGTCAGCGACCCGCAACCGAACGGCCGAAATCCTCATGAACACATCCTTGCGATATCCCTGGCGACAACGGGGTCAGCGTTCACGCTATCTGTCACAAGCTCACGCGCGGTTTGCATCAGGTGATCGGGTTCGACAATCCGATCAACCAGACCGAAGTCATACGCCTCTTGCGCGGTAATCTTCTGACCTGCCATCAGGATCAACTTGGTTCTGGCCGGACCCACCAATGCCGCCAGCCGTTTCGGATCGGACGGCTGCGGCAAGAACCCCAGCTTCATCACCGGATAGAAAAACTTGGCTGTTGGCACCGCAATGCGAAGGTCGCAGGCCAAAGCCATGCCATTGGCCCCGCCAGCCAAAGTTCCGTTCAACGCGGCAATGGTCAGACAGGGCAATGCGGCGATGGCACCGGACAGTCTTTCCCAGACGTCAGAGGTGGCCAGACCGGCGCGCGCCTCGTCCAGATCGGCCCCCGCGCTGAACACTTTGCCCGCGCCCGTCAGGATCAGCGCCCGCGCGCTGGTTGCGGCCTCGGCGATCCCGACCAGTTCATTCAGCATCGCTCCGGTCAGGGCGTTTGCCTTTTCGGGATTGTTGATCGTAACGACCCACAGGCCATCCTCTTTCGTCAGGTCAATCATATCAACCCGACCCTTTTTCGGATGTCTTCCAGACGCAGCGAGATTTCCGTTCCCAAATACTCATCCGCGTCCTTGGAACACATCCACAACAAGGCACGCGCTGGCCAGTCTGCGGGAATATGCGCGTCCCAGTCCAGTTGACTGACCGGATTGATGCCGCTTGCCTTGATGGACCGCTGCATATCCGTGGCAACCGTCCCCGGCGACAGCCCCATGGCGCGAATACCGTGTTGGGCTTCTTCCAGGTGCAGGCATTCCGTCAGCATTTTTGCCCCGGCCTTTGACGCGCAATAATGGCTCCACGCCTCAACCGGGTTGGACGCCGCGCCGGACGAGACGGTCAGAATGCTTCCGCCCCCGGCGGCCCGCATCACCGGCAATGCCGCACGCATCCCGTAGAAAACACCTTTGAGGTTGATGTCGATGGCTTTGCTCCAGGCCTCAGGATCGGCGTTGGTAAGATGAAAGATCGGATCAATCACACCGGCATTGCCAATCAGAACATCCAGCCCACCGAACCGATCCACACATGTGGCCACAGCCTGCTCGACCTGCGCGAAATCGCTGACATCGCAGGCCAGCGCGATTGCCTGATCACCCAGTTCAGCGGCCAAGGCATCAATCTGATCTCGGCTGCGGGCCACTAATGCGACATTGGCCCCGGCTGCGGCAAAAACGCGCCCCGCTTCGGCCCCGATGCCACGGCTGGCCCCGGTTATCAGAACTGTTTTCCCCTGCATTCGCCTCTCCTCACGCATTGTTATCGATCCCGGCAACAGCCGTAACGCGGAAACGGGGAAATGGTCCAGCCCTTGCCCCCTTGACGATAGGTGCCACAACCCCGACCATGCGCCGCAAATTGATCAAGAAGGGTTACCTTATGTCCGTTTTCTTCCACCGCAGCTGCGGTGCTGTTCTGGCTTACGCCGTTGCGACCCAGGGCGCGTTCGCCGACCTTACTGCAAATGATGTCTGGTCCGACTGGCAAAGCTATTTCACTTCAATGGGCTACACCGTTACAGGTGACGAAAGCATCACCGGTGACGTCACCACTATTTCGAACATGACACTTTCTTTGACCTTTCCGGAAGAAGACGGGCAGTTCCAGATGGTCATGCCTGAAATGACGCTGACCGAAAATGGTGACGGAACCGTTACCATCGGACTGCCCGAAAGCTTTCCCATGGATGTCACGGGAACAGCCGACGATGAAGAGTTTGCAGCCAAAGTGATTTATTCGCACAGCCAGCTGAACATGGTCGTTTCGGGTACACCCGAAGACATGACTTATGACTACACCGCTGACAAACTGGGCATTGCGCTGGATTCGATTGAAGTCGATGGCGAACCGCTGCCGAACGAGGTTTTCAGCATCGCGGTCGAGGCAGGTGATCTGGCCGGTCGGTCGCGGATGCAAATCGGCGAACACCGAAGCATCACCCAGACATTCAACAGCGATACACTGACCTATGACCTGAACTTTCAGGATCCGGAAAACGGTGAAAGCGGGCTGATCAATGGCCAACTGGGCCAACTGGCCTTTGAAGGCGAAAACGTGATCCCGCTGGATTTTGACATGTCTGATCCGCAGGCGTTTTACCAAGCGGGTTTCGCCTTTGATGGCACGTTTACCTATGCATCCGGCAGCACCGATCTGAGCGGGACCAGCGAAGGCCAGGCGTTCTCGATGAACAGCACCTCGGAAGGTGGACGCTTTGCCGCCAGCATCGACGCCGAGCGTATCGCCTATGACATCGCGCAGAACAGCACCAAACTGGCGGTTACAACAGCAGACCTGCCATTCCCGATCGAGTTGTCCATGGCCAGCGCAGGGTTGAATTTCGAATTCCCGATCCAGCAATCGGACGAAATACAGCCCTTTGCATTTGGCCTCAACATGACCGATTTCACCATGTCTGATGTCCTGTGGGGCATTTTTGACCCGGCAGGCGCGCTGCCCCGCGATCCGGCGACAATTGCGCTGGACACGACCGGCACGGCAAAAGTTCTGATGAACATCTTCGATCCAGAAATCGACGTCGAGTCGGACGAAGCTCCGGGTGAGCTGCATTCGCTGAAAATCAGCCAGCTTCTGGTTTCGTTGGTTGGTGCCAAACTGACAGGTGATGGCGGTTTCGCCTTCGACAATTCGAACACAGAAGAGTTTGGGGGAATGCCCAGCCCAAGCGGCGTGGCGAACCTGAAACTTGTTGGCGCCAATCAGCTGATCGATACGCTGATCGGCATGGGCCTCATTTCGGATGACGATGCGCTGGGCGCGCGGATGATGATGGGTCTGATGGCGGTCCCCGGCGATGAGCCTGACACCCTGAACTCGACCATCGAATTCACCGAAGACGGCCAGATTTTGGCGAATGGCCAGCGTATCAAGTGATACCTATCTGAAAGGGCCGCGCAGTGCGGCCCTTTCCATTCCTGGGAACCTTGTGCAAAACTTGGTAGCGGCATGGATTAATCACGATCCACACAGCCCAATCCGGTCATAGGTCTTGCGGGGCGGGCAGTGCGAGGCTAGGTCCTTGGCAATCAACCCGGAGACCTCATGACCCGCACGCCAGAAGAAATCAGCCAACAATTGCTCGATGTCGCTCGCCGGGCAGGCGCAGAGGCAGCAGATGCCATCGTTCTCGAAGGGTCCTCGGTCTCGGTCGATGTGCGGGGCGGCGCACTGGAACATGCGGAACGCTCTGAAGGCGCCGATCTGGGTTTGCGCGTGTTTCTGGGTAAACACTCAGCCATTGTGTCCAGCTCTGACAGCCGCCCGGAAACCCTTGCGGCGATGGCCGAACGCGCCGTGGCCATGGCAAAAGAGGCGCCCGAGGACCCCTATTCCGGGCTGGCGGACAAAAGCCAACTGGCCAGTGACTGGGATATTCAGTCACTGGAATTGCTGGACACTGCCCCGGCCCCGTCCGCGGAAAGCCTGATGCAGGATGCGCTGGCCGCCGAGGCCGCAGCACTGGCGGTAAAAGGCGTCACGCAGGTGTCGGATGCTGCTGCAAGCTACGGAACGCACCGGGTGCATCTGGCGGCTACAAACGGGTTTTCCGGTGGGTATGAGCGCAGCAGCCGATCCATCTCATGCGTTGCGATCTCGGGTGAAGGCACCGGGATGGAGCGCGACTATGACGGTGACAGCCGGACGTTTCAATCCGACCTGCGCGACGCGGCTGAGATTGGGCGCACCGCTGGGGAACGCGCTGTGCAACAGGTTGGAGCGCGCAAACCGGCGACCGGCAGTTTCCCGGTGTTGTTTGATGAACGTATCTCGTCTTCGCTGATCGGGCATCTGCTGGCCGCCAGCAATGGGGCCGCTATTGCGCGGGGCGCGTCTTGGCTCAAGGATTGTCTTGGGCAGGATGTTCTGCCCGCGCATCTGTCGCTGATCGAAGATCCGCACCGCCCGCGCATCTCAGGCTCGCGCCCATTTGATGCTGAAGGCTTGCCGACGCAGCGCCGGGTGATTGTGGAAAACGGTGTCCTGACGGGGTGGACGCTGGATCTGTCGAGTGGCCGCAAGCTGGGCATGGGCTCCACGGGCAACGCTGCGCGCGGTGTGTCCGGCCCACCCTCGCCCAGCAACTGGAACCTGAGCCTGACGCAAGGGGCCCGCAGTCGCGAAGATCTGCTGCGCGATATGGACACCGGTTTGCTGGTCACTTCCATGATCGGATCGACGATCAACCCCAATACAGGCGACTATTCCCGTGGTGCATCAGGGTTTTGGGTCGAAAACGGTGTGATCACGCATCCTGTCAACGAATGCACCATCGCAGGTAATCTGCGTGATATGTTGCGGCGGATCATTCCCGCCAATGACGCGCGCCCATATTTGTCGCGCGTGGTCCCGTCGCTGTTGATTGAAGGAATGACACTTGCCGGCAACTGATCTGCCCCTTCTGATTGAGGCCGCGATTGAGGCCGGCAAGATCGCTACACGCTATTCCGGAACGCAAGCACAGCGTTGGGACAAACCTGGTGGCGCCGGTCCGGTGACCGAGGCCGATCTGGCCGTCAACGCGATGCTGGAAGAAAAGCTGTGCGCTGCGCGGCCGGGCTATGGCTGGCTCAGCGAGGAATCCGAGGATTCGCCCGAGCGGTTGAACCGCAGCAACGCCTTTATCGTCGATCCGATTGACGGCACCCGCAGCTTTACCGAAGGCGCGCGCACCTGGGCGCATTCGCTGGCTGTTGCCGTGGATGGCATTGTGACTGCCGCTGTAATCTACCTGCCGATGCGCGACTTGCTTTATGCTGCGGCGCAGGGTCAGGGCGCCACTCTCAACGGGCAAATGATCACGACATCAAAAACGCCTGAGCTATTGCAATCTCAGGTTCTGGCCGCCAAACCAAATCTGGACACACAGCACTGGCGCAATCAGAATGTTCCAGCCTTCCACCGCGCATATCGACCCTCGCTTGCCTATCGCATGGCGCTGGTCGCGCAGGGGCGGTTCGATGCCATGCTGACCCTTCGCCCCAGCTGGGAATGGGATATTGCCGCTGGCGATCTGATCATCCGAGAGGCAGGCGGCGTCTGTTCAGACCGTTTGGGTCAACCGCTGATATTCAACAATGCCCACCCCAGGCTGAATGGCGTAATCGCCGCCAGCACCGCGATCCACGCGCAACTGTGGGCTCAGCTGGACCCGATCGGGCCCGGAATCGGCGCATGAGCAAACCGCGCTCATTAAGCCTTGCCGCTTATCGGGTGCTGTCCTGGAGAATGCGGAATGGCGTTGGTGTAAAAACCGACCTGCCACGCCCCGAAGGCGAGGTCGTGTGGATGCACGTCGCCACGCCAGACCGCCTGCGGGCGGTGAGTGATTTTTGCCGCCGGTTGCTTCAGTCCCGATCCGAGCTGCACTTTCTACTGACCGCCCCGCCGGACGCGGATCTGTCTGCCTGGCCAGAATGCAGTTTTCCCCTGATCAACCTGCCTCAGGAACAGAGCGGGGCCGCGCGTGACTTTATCGAATACTGGCGCCCAGGTATCGGGATTTGGGTCGGTGGTGATCTCATGCCCAACATCATAACCCGAGCTGATGAACAGGCCGTACCCTTGGTGTTGTTCGACGCCCAATTTACCGTTGCACTGTCCCGGAACGCGCGCTGGCTGCCAGACATAACCAGAGTGACCTTTAGCTGCTTTCGCAAGATACTGACTGCAAATTCTGAAACCGCCCGGCACATCCGGAGACTTGGCATCCCGTTTTCAACAGTCGAAGAATCGCCACCTTTGCGCATCAGCCCAAATCCAAGACCTTGGCCAGAAGACGAGCTGATCGAAACCAACCACACGCTGGCAGGGCGACCTGTTTGGCTGGCTGCCTGGGTGCAGGACAAAGAGTTCATTTCGGTTCTGACAGCACATCGTCAGGCATTGCGCCTGTTGCACCGGCTGGTTCTGGTACTTCACGTCGCCGACGTTCACGAGGCTGCCCCCCTAAAACGGCGGCTGGAGACGATGGATTTACGCTGTGTCAACTGGGACGATGGTGGCTTGATCGAAGACAGCACGCAGGTCGTTCTGACTGCCGACCCCGAAAATCTGGGGTTGTGGCACCGGGTGTCGGCAGTGACGTTCATGGCCAGTTCACTGGAACGCGGCGCAGGTGGTCAGGACCCGTCCGACGCAATCGCGCTGGGGTCCGCCATAATTTCTGGACCATTCGTGCATCGCCATCACGAGCTTTACGCCCACCTTCAACAGGCAGGGGCAGCCAATGAGGTCAAGTCAGCAACCGAGTTGGGCGATGCCGTCGTACAGCTTCTGGCACCAGACCGCGCCGCTGACATGGCTTTGGCTGGATGGCAGATAATCACCGAAGGTGCGCCGCAGGCAGACACCCTCATCGAAATGGTGCAGGATATTCTGGACCAGCGGAGCGCAGATCATGCGGGCACCTGATTTCTGGAACACTCCTCCGGACCAGCCGGATCTGAGGGCGCGGCTGCTGACCCCGCTGGGGCGCTTATATGCCGCAGCGACAGCCCGCAGGATTGCCTCGAAATCAGGGGAAAATCCCGGTGTGCCCGTGATCTGCATCGGCAATCTGAATGCAGGTGGAACCGGGAAAACGCCCACCGTCATCTGGACCATCGAACAACTGGGTAATGCCTGGCACAAACCGCATGTCGTGACGCGAGGACATGGCGGGTCACTGGAAGGCCCGGTGCAGGTCGATCCGGGCAGGCACACCGCCGCCGAGGTGGGGGACGAGCCGCTGTTGCTGGCGATGTTTGCCGAGGTCTGGGTTGCCAAGGATCGGGCGGCGGGCGCGCGTGCAGCGGCCGCAGCGGGGGCAACAGTGATCGTTCTGGATGATGGCTTTCAGAACCCTTCGGTCGCCAAGGATTTCTCGATTATCGTTGTGGACGCCCAGCGCGGATTTGGAAACGGCTTATGCCTGCCAGCCGGTCCATTGCGAGAGCCCGTCGATACCGGCCTGCAACGGGCCGATCTTGTACTGTCCTTGGGGGAAGAGGCGGCACAAAAGGTATTTGCCAACAACTGGAAAGGCCGGTTGACCGTTCCTCATGTCACCGGGGCAGTCGAACCCCTGCAAACCGGTATGGATTGGTCGGAAACGCGTGCGTTGGCGTTTGCAGGCATCGGCTATCCCGAAAAGTTCTTCCAAACCCTGCGGCGGCTGGGTGTGGATCTGGTACGGGCCGAGGCGTTGGACGATCACCAGCCGTTGACACAAGCCCTGATGACCCGACTGGAAAACGAGGCGCGTTTGCTGGGCGCTCAGATGGTCACCACCGAAAAAGACGCCGTTCGCCTGCCCCCCGCTTTCCGAAGCAAGGTGATCACTTTGCCGGTTCGGCTTCAGATTTCAGACGCCGACAGGGTCAGGGACATGCTTTTGAAAGCCGCCCCTTCACCAAAGTAAACCAGGCTGGCCCCCGGCGGGGCCAGCTGGGGTCGAGTCAGCTGCCGAGCTCAGCTTCAATCAGCTTTTTGAAGTCCGCGTAGGACTGATTGTCGACTTTCTTGCCATTCACGATGAAGGACGGGGTCGCCTGAATTCCATCGCGTTCAGCGTTTTCCTGATACCATGCGGCCAATGTTCGCGCCTTGGTGCCATCCTGCAAACAGGCCTCAAGCTGGTCGCCATCAATACCTGCCAGACGACCGATCTTGCGCAGTTCATCGACGATCTCGGCCGGACCTCCTGCGCGCGTCCATTCTGCCTGACCTTCATAGATCAGATCGGTGATGCCAAAGAATTTCTCGGGACCGGCGCAGCGGGCCACCATCGACGCCCACAGTCCGTAGCGATCAAAATAGACCTCACGATAGGTGAACTTGACCTTACCAGTATCAATGAAATCCTTCTTGAGCTGTTTATACGCGCTCTTGTGGAAATTCGCGCAATGCGGGCAGGTGTAGGATGCGTATTCGATGATTTCGACAGGCGCGCCCTCGGCGCCCTGAACCATGTCAATGATGGTGGATGTATCCAGGTCCGCCTCTTGCGCCTCGGCGGCACTGACCAGCGGAAAACTTGTACTGGAATTTGACAGCGACACCCAATAGCCGCCAGCGGCCACGGCGACGGCCGCACAGATTACGGTTGCAATACGGCTCATTCTCAGCCCTTTCTCAGCGTTTCTGTTTGGATAAAACGTTGCGCCCAAGACGTTCAAGGGCCGCGCGCAAATCTTCATCATTTACACTGCGTGACACTTTGTCTGCCTCGGCAGCAATTTCAGGTGCAATCTCGGGTTTTGCTTGCTTCGGTTTATGGTCGAAACTGGCCTGCCCCTCGGCAAATCCGGTCGGAGCGGTCTGAGTAATGCGGACACGGCTGATGGCATTGTAACCGTAAACCGCGTTCACTTTACCACGCAGCTGTTCCTTCTGCATTTCCAGCATCGGGGCCTGCGGACCTGTGGTCAGAACGGTCAGAGTCGCGCCGAAACCACCTTTGCCATAGCCGACACTGACTGGGCGCGCGATGGCGGCGGTATCCTGACCCACGATCTCGGCCCAATGGGTCAACAGACGTGACACAGCAAAGCCCCGGCTTTCCCCGGCGCGCCTGATCTGGTCATTCAGCAAAGACGCGGTGCGCTTGAACCCGCGGGTTGACGAACGTCTGCGTTGCATCTGGTTTCCAACTCCTGCGCCGCTATTGTAATAGGCAGAACACCGGGTGCCAGCGAAACCTGACAGGGAGACGAATAAAACTTGCGTGATTCCTTTGAATTCACCGTCAGCGCTGCGCTTCTGGAGTGGTATGACCACAACGCTCGCGCCATGCCATGGCGCACAGGACCGGCAGAGCGCGCCGCCGGGGTGCGCCCTGACCCTTATCGGGTCTGGTTATCCGAAGTGATGTTGCAACAGACGACTGTAGCAGCGGTGCGGGATTACTTTCTGCGCTTCGTGACACGTTGGCCGACGGTTCAGGCGCTGGCCGCCGCGCCGGATGATCAGGTCATGGGGGAATGGGCCGGCCTTGGTTATTACGCGCGTGCGCGCAACCTCTTGAAGTGCGCCCGCGATGTGACGCGGGATCACAATGGTCAGTTCCCCGAAACTTATGGTGCGCTGCTGAAGTTACCCGGCATCGGCCCTTATACAGCTGCGGCAATCTCGGCCATCGCCTTCGATCAGCCTGAAACGGTTCTGGACGGCAATGTCGAACGCGTCATGGCCCGATTTTACGACATCCACGCGCCGCTGCCCGGCTCGAAACCCTTGCTGAAGGAAAAAGCCTCGGCGCTGACACCTTCTAATCGGCCCGGTGATTACGCTCAGGCGGTCATGGACTTGGGGGCCACAATTTGTACACCGAAATCCCCGGCATGTGGCATTTGCCCGCTGCGCGATCCATGCCAAGCGCGGCTTGCGGGAACACAGGCTGATCTTCCCCGAAAAACACCGAAAAAGCCCAAACCCACCCGTCACGGTCACGTTTACATCGCGCGCATGCCAGATGGGGCCTTGCTGCTCGAGCGCCGACCGGACAAGGGTCTGCTGGGCGGAATGCTGGGCTGGCCCGGATCGGAGTGGGCTGACGATCCGGTCGAGCACCCCCCGCTTGCGGCAGATTGGAAGATGGTGTCGGGCGAGGTGCGCCACACTTTTACGCATTTTCATCTGATTTTAAGAATCTGGACCGCAGAAACCACCGGTCAAGATGCTCCCGATCATCTAATCGCAGTGGGAAAGCACAGCTTCAAACCCAGCGACCTGCCCACGGTGATGCGCAAAGCCTATGATCTGTGGAAAGGACAATAAGACCGCTGTGCATTCCCTGGCCTCGCGGCTAGGCTGTCCCCATCTAGTAGGAGCACCAGAGATGAGCGCAACAGTCTCGTTGGCACGCTGGCAATCGGCATCACCCTTCTGGGTGTCCCTGCTGTTGATCCCACTGATCTGGTTCACTGCTTTCGCGGGCGGATGGTGGGTTCTGCTGATCCCGATCTCGACCTGGTGGGTCTTTGCCGTGCTGGACCGGATCACCGGGCTCAACGTGGAAAATGCGGACCCCGAGACGCCGGACGATGCTCTACAACGGTACATCCTGCTGACCAAGCTTTGGGCACCCCTTCAGTTCCTTACCCTGTTTGGCCTGATCTGGTACGCGAGCCACGGCAGTCAGCTTTCGACGCCTGAGAAAATCGGCCTGTTCTTTGGTATGGGTGTTATCTCGGGTACGGTCGGTATCAACTACAGCCACGAGCTGATGCATCAGAAAAGCCGTTGGGAACGCTGGCTTGGCGATATCCTTCTTGCCATGGTGCTGTATTCTCATTTCCGGTCCGAGCATCTGCTGGTCCATCACCGTCATGTGGGAACGCCACGCGATCCGGTGACGGCGCGATACAACGAAGGGTTTCACCGCTTTTACCCT
This sequence comes from Ruegeria sp. BH8, assembly GCF_056538065.1. NCBI lineage: Bacteria > Pseudomonadati > Pseudomonadota > Alphaproteobacteria > Rhodobacterales > Roseobacteraceae > Ruegeria > Ruegeria sp. BH8. Next base: position 66,958 of record NZ_JBQFSP010000012.1, read on the forward strand.
AGGGTGTTGCGGCAAAGTCTGGTCTCGGCCTTCAACGCCGAACGCGGAAAACTGGCCCGCAAGGACCGCCCCTGGACCGACCGCTCCAACCCGTTCTGGCGGTACTGGGCGTTGCAAGGGGGGATGCTGGCACTGGCGGCGCTGATCGGAGGATGGTCCGGTCTGGCCCTGTTTCTGTTGCAGGCCGGGGTCGCGATCTGGCAGCTGGAACTGGTCAACTACGTGGAACATTACGGCCTGACCCGGAAACATCTGGGGGACGGGCGGTATGAGCACGTCCTACCCAGACATTCCTGGAATGCCTCGCAGAAAGCTTCAAACTGGTTGTTGATCAATCTGCAACGCCATTCGGATCACCACTACAAACCAAACCGCCGGTTCCCGCTGCTTCAACACCACACGCCCGAAACGGCACCGCAACTGCCCTATGGCTATCCCGTCATGACTGTGGCTGCGATGATCCCACCGCTGTGGCGGCGGGTCATGAACCCACGGGTCCGGGAATGGCGGCGCCAGTACTACCCCGAGATCACCGATTGGCACGCCTATAACAAGGCCCTGAACCCGGTACCTGATGCGTAACCAATGCGCCGCCCGGCCCATCAGGTTCGGCGCTTTGGGTGCTGTTACGGTAGGACATACCGTCTTCAGCCTTTCATCACCCAGATATCCATCGGTGTATCTACACCGCGCACGGATTGATCGGTAAGCTCTGTAAAGCCAGTCATGGCGACAGACGCAGACTGGTTCTCCTCTGCAATCCGCGCGCGCACGGCATCGCTGACCACGATACGCGCCTGCAAATCACGCGTCAGCGCCTCGAGCTTGGCCGCGACATTGACCGCATTCCCGATGACAGCAAATTCAAGCCGGTTCGCGCCAATGTCGCCCAGCACGACCGAGCCATAGTGCACCCCGATCCCGACGCGGATTTCAGGCTCTCCCGCCCGGCGACGGTCCAGATTCCATCGGTCGATCACGCTGACCATCGCGCGCGCACATCCCAGCGCGTTGCTTGCGTCCAACGGTGTGGGCACCGGGGTGCCAAAGGTCGCCATCAGCCCATCCCCCAGATACTTGTCCAGGGTCCCGTGGTGGCGAAAAACCTCGGTTTCCATGCGGGCGTGAAAGCCCCGCAGCACTTCGATCACGTCATAAGGGTCTCGCCCGGCCGCATATTTCGTGAACCCGACGATGTCGATGAACAGAACGGCCACATTCTCTTTTCGGACCTGTTTCAGCGGCTCGTCATTCTGGCTCAGCTCCTCCACCACGTTGGGCGAGAAATAGCGTGACAGGTTGGCCCGTTCCCGTTCCAGCCCTGCATTGCTCATCAATAGCCGGTTCAGCCGCTGCATCGAAAGGCCCAAAGTCACGGCCACCATCATGAAAACGATCACCTGCTGGATGCGCTGAGGCGCCATGAAACTGTTCGGATCCAGAAGCTCGGCAACATCCGGGTAGCCTTGCAAAGCAGTCGCAACTTTTTCGCTGATCCCGGGAATGGGCGTTGCGACCCACCAGGCAACGATCCACCCGATCGTCCACATCATCGCCGTCCAGGTCCCGATGGCGATCACGGTCCGCCAAGAATAGGCCAATGTGCCTGCCGCCAGAATGATGAAGAAGTACTGAAAGTTGTCGAACCGGTATTGCATGGCCAATGGCCTGACATCATCGCTGAAGGGATTTGGTACGATCATCCCAAGCGTCATGATCAGCAGGTCGACGAAAATCAAAAACAACTCGCCCCGCGATTGCCCGACACGACCTGCACGGCGGATCAACCACCCGTTGCCGCAGATCAGCAGCAGAATGAAGTGATACCAAAGCACCTCCCATTGCGGGTTCAGAAAAACCAGCAGCACCGCAGTCAGCGCCATCGCCACCCATCGCGCACGCACAGCCAGTTCCAGACCCTCGCGTTTGTGCCGTTCCAACGCGGCCTCGGTATATTTGTTGTCCAGATCAAACGCATCGGGCTGGGTGAAAAACAGGCTTCGGCGGGGCTGTGCGGTCGTCTCGGTCATGGCCGTGGTCTTTCTTGCGGAGGCTAGGCAGCCTTATGCAATCACTGTTGAAGGCAAAACAAAAGACCCCGCCGGTTGATCGGCGGGGCAAGGCATAGTGCCATGTGTCAGGCCACAGGCACCGGCGGTGTTCGTGAATTCAGTTGTGCATCTCTGCGCGGATCTGTTGCCGCAAGATGTCAATCGGTACGGTCTTGCCGTCCCGCTTGAAGCACCAGTATGTCCAGCCGTTGCAGGACGGGGCGTTTTCCAGATGCGCGCCGACCTGATGGATTGACCCTTTGACATTGTCACCCACCAGCGTTCCATCCGCACGCACCTTTGCCTTGTGGCGCTGGTTCATGGAATAAAGCTCTTCACCCGGGCGCAACATCCCGCGTTCGACCAGCTGGCCGAATGGCACGCGTGGCTCGGCACGTTTGCTGGCACTGACTTCCAGAGCTTCGCGATCAAACTTGCGGACCTTGGCGATGCGTTTTTCAGCCACCTTGCGATAGCTTTCCTCTCGCTCGATACCAATGAACTCGCGCCCCAGCATCTTGGCGACGGCCCCGGTGGTGCCGGTGCCAAAGAACGGGTCCAGCACCACATCGCCGGGGTTGGTCGAGCCAACCAGCACGCGGTGCAACAGCGATTCCGGTTTTTGCGTCGGATGCGCCTTGTCGCCGTTTTCATCCTTGAGCCGCTCATGCCCGGTGCAGATCGGCAGCACCCAGTCGCTGCGCATTTGCACACCCTCGTTCAGGGCTTTCAGCGCCTCATAGTTGAAGGTGTATTTCGCGCCTTCGCGCTTGGACGCCCAGATCATCGTCTCATGCGCATTGGTGAACCGTTTGCCGCGGAAATTCGGCATCGGGTTCGACTTACGCCAAACAACGTCGTTCAGGATCCAGTATCCGGCATCCTGCAGCGCTGACCCCACGCGGAAAATGTTGTGATAAGACCCGATCACCCAGATCGCGCCATTGGGTTTCAGCAGACGATGCGCCGCCTTCAGCCATTCGCGCGTAAACTGGTCATACGCCCCGAAGCTTGCGAACTGATCCCAGTGATCATCCACCGCATCGACCTGCGAATTATCCGGACGATGCAACTGACCTTTCAATTGCAGGTTATACGGCGGGTCCGCAAAAATCAGATCCACTGACGCCTCGGGCAGACTGTTCATCACATCGATGCAGTCCCCGGATAGAATCGTGTTTAAAGGGAGCGCTCTTGCGCCCTTTTTGGTGGTTGTTGTCATATCACTGCCTCAAGTGTCCACGGCGCTTTTGCGCTCATTTGGTTGAGACAAGGATGAGTCAAAGTCGATTCGCCGTCAAATTCTTTTTTGAATCAGCAGCTTACGATTTACTCTTGATACAAGATGTTGTGCACCGGTTTGAATGAACGCCTATGGTGTGGGGTCACGCCAAGATTTCGCAGCGCTTCCTTGTGTTGTTTTGACGGATAGCCTGCGTTGGTTTCCCACCCATAACCCGGGTGCTGTTGCGCTAAATCCACCATCACCTGATCGCGCCAGTTTTTCGCCAGGATCGAAGCAGCCGCGATCGACACCGATCGTGCATCGCCCTTCACAACGGCCTGTGACGGAAATCTCAGACCCTGCGGAATCAGGTTGCCATCGATCAACAGGAAATCAGGTGCCGGGGTCAACGCCTCCACCGCGCGCATCATCGCCAAGTGCGACGCCCTCAGGATATTGACCTCATCAATTTCGGCGACAGAGGCTTCGGCCACCGCGAACTCAGCAGCGCCCCGAATCTCAGCGTCCAGCACGGCCCGGCGTTTTGCGGTCAACTTTTTTGAGTCATTCAACCCGTCAGGAAAGTGCTTCGGGTTCAGAATCACGGCGGCAGCCACAACCGGCCCGGCCAATGGGCCGCGCCCGACCTCATCCACACCGGCGATACGGATGTGGCCCATGTCCAGTAGCGCCTGCTCAAGTTCGAAGTTTGGCATTGTCATGCCCTTGGCAAACCGCGTTTCGCGCAGCACCGCAAGAAGAAAAGAGAGGGCGGCCCACACCACCCTCTCTCTCACGGCACTTCTTTGGCACCGTTCCTGCTCAACCCGAGCTACTGATAAACGACGCGGTATCCCTTTTGGCGCAGGCATGCAGGTTCATAGGCCCGCCTGACCTTTTTGCCATTCCAGAAACCGACCTTGCACTCTTGCGGCAGGCTATTGGCATGTTTGTAATGTTTCTCGAGGCATTTCGGCCCAAGCAGCGGATGGTCCTGCGAATACCCATCATAGGTGCGCAGGCAGCGCTGGGGCAGGTCGTAACGCGCCACATGCGGCGGCAACGGACGCACCGGCTGCGTCACATGTGGTGTATGGGTATAGGTCTGTTGACGCGTCGCCCGATCCTTTTTCTTTTCCTTGTTATAGTAATGAACGCCGGCACCAATAATAGCGATGGCCGCCAGCCCCCCAAGAATGTCCTTTGCGTCGGCCGCCTTCGCCTGAGAAGCCGACACACCGGTAATCGCAACCGCGGTCGCAATGATCAAAGCGATGAATTTCTTATGCATGATACCTGTCCTTTCGGATGTTCGTGCGACCGTATGACGGACCGCGCGCTGATTGCCCTGAAAGTGGGGGCACCTGCCCCAGACAAGCAATAACGGCCCGGTGTTATCGGATATCAGGGGCAGCAAACCCCTTGGGTTATTGAATATCGCGGCAACTCATGCGCAGGATGCGGCCTATGAAACAGATCCTCTCTTCTCTGACCTTTGCGGCCCTGTTATCGCTTGGTTCTGCTGCGACAGCGGCAGATTGTTATGCGGACTACAAAGCCAAGAAGGACAACCCGCTGCGTTTGCATTACGGCGTCATGCAGGTCACAAGTTGCGACAAGGGGCAGGCCCGGGCAGAAATCGCCCAGCGCCTGAACGCGTCGGGTTGGACCTTGCTTGAAGTGCAGTCCGTTTTCGGGCCGGAAGGGTTGGATCAGAGGAAAGGCAATGCCGGGCAATTCTATCTCCGTTTCTGATGCACGCCGGTCGGGTGTCCGTCTGGTTGTGCTGGGCATCGCGGCCATTGTCGTCATTCTGATCACCGCTGCCGTTTTCCTGTTCTGGACCTTGCCGGACGCAAATGCGTTCAACGCACGTGTCGAGCGGCTGTTTGTCGAGGCCGATCTGACGTCACAGACCGAGATTCGCCTGCTTGAAATTCTGGCCCAGTCTGGCACCGCCTTTGCTGACACCCTGTCCAGTTACCGGATGGTAATCTATGTGCTGCTGGTTTTTGCCAGTGCGATGATGATCTCGGCACTGGTCTTTCTGGTGATGCTGGTCTTGTTGAACCGGCGCATGGCACAGATCGAACGCACCGGCATTCAGGTAACGTCGCTGCTGATCAGTCGCGAAGAAAACACTGTCTACCTTAACAATATGGATTTCAAACTGACGCCCGCCGCGATGGAAACCTTGTCGATTCTGGCGGAATCCCGGTTGGATGACGAGGTATTGTCCGGTGCCCAGATCGAGGCCATGATTTCCGGTCGCGATGCCGCCGATTGTGACGAAGCCGCGGGCGCAACACGGATCAAGCGGTTGCGCGACGCGCTTGGCAACCAGATGGTCAGCGAACTGCTGGTCAAGAATATTGCCAAGAAGGGGTATATGCTGTCGATCGAGAAGGACGTCATTCAAATGGTCTGACGTTTTGGCGCGTCGCTCGCGCCCGGTAAATTCCCGTTGCAGCCTCTTGGAATGTCAGGTGGAAAGCCCCATTCTAAACAAACCCCAGGCAGAGGAGGTCGCTTATGAACGTCCACGCCGCGCCACAGATGAATGGATATGGAATCTCAGTTGAGCCGCTGGAAGGCAGGATTGCCATTTACCGGAACGACATTCTTCTGGCTGAAAGCACAAACGCAAAGGTGATGTATGAAACGCGTTTGCCGCCAACGATTTACGTTCCCCGCGCAGATGTATGTGTGGATCTGAGCGAAGAAACAGACCTGCAAACATTCTGCCCGTTCAAAGGCACCGCCACTTACCACGACATCCAACTGGCCTCGGGGCCCCTGACCAATTCCGTCTGGGCTTATGAACAAGCCCTGCCGGAAAGCGCGGACATCCGGGGCTGTATCGGGTTTGTGTCCGGCGCCTACACCCGGATTGACCTGGGCAACAATCGCCTGCGCGAGCCTGACGACGGCAATATCAGCGGACCACTGATCGACTGGCTGATGCGCGGTGCTTCCGCCGCGACCACGCCCGAAAGCTTTACCCAGGCATTGGCCGAGAAGATGCTGGAGCACGGCATCGCCATCCAGCGGCTGAGCATTCTGGCATGGTCCTTGCACCCCCTGATCGCGGGCAAACACTATATCTGGGAAAAGGATCAGGACGAGATTCTGACCCGCGCCCCGACCTACGAAATCTATGATCACCCGGCTTTCATCAACAGCCCGTTGCGCCATGTCTCGAACGGGTTGGGCGGCGTACGGCAAAGACTGAACGACGATAACCCGCATTACAGCTTCCCAATCATGGAGGAGTTGCGGGCAAAGGGTGCCACCGACTATGTCGCGATGCCGTTGCCCTTCTCTGACGGTCGGACCAACGTTCTGACCCTGACCTGTGACCATCCCAACGGGTTCACCACCGAGAATCTGGGCCTTGTATTCGAATGCTCTTCGGTAATCGCACGCTTTTACGAAGTGTTCATGCAACGCGAGAATGCACAGGTTTTGCTGGAAACATATGTTGGAAAACGCTCTGGCGCACGCGTGTTGGGGGGTGAGATCCGGCGCGGTGACGGGGATGAAATCGACGCTGCAATCATGTTCTGTGACCTCCGCAACTCGACAAGCCTCGAAGAGAAACTGGGGCGGGGCACATATATCAGTGTTTTGAACGAGTTCTTTGAAACCGTCTCGGGTATCGTTCACGAAAACGAAGGCGAAGTTCTGAAATTCATTGGTGACGCTGTTCTGGCGGTATTCCCGGCAGCCGATGAAAACGCAAGCGCGGCCCGTGCCAACGCCCAGCGCTCGGCAATCAAAATCGTCGAAACGTTGGGAGAGTTGCGCAAAGCAGGTACCGGCATACATTGCGACTGTTCTATTGGCGTGGCTTATGGGCGCGTCACCTATGGCAATGTGGGCTCTCGTGAACGACTTGATTTTACGGTTATTGGACAAGCGGCCAACATAGCAGCGCGGTTGGGCGAATATGGGAAAACCGAAGGCCATCGCATAGTCGTGTCCGAAGATATTGAGCCTGCTTGTTCCAACGCCTTACCATTGGGCGCGGTCAACCTGCACAACGTGACTCGACCCGTTATATGCTACGCATTGCAAACCACAGCCGACGAGATTTTGAACGGTTAACTTTTGGTTTGTGCAGGTCAAACGAGGGATGTCGGGTACTAGATTGCGACCCGGGCTTTTGCCCGCGTCTTCTGATTACACAGCCCCAAGCAAGATCAAAGCGGTCTGCGCTGGCGAAATCGTACTCTGAAGACCCGCGATTTGACTTCTGGTCAGATAGGTGTCGGTCAGTTTCTCAACCGCCTTCTGGTCGGAAAACTGTGCCAGATCATCCGATCCAGTCAGACGGAATAGCCGGCTTTTGAACTCGACCAATTGCTTGTCGATATCCAGTTGGGCGAATGATGGCGGTAGCCCAAGCGCCGTTTCCATCATTTTGCGCAACGGTGGCAATCCCATAAGATCGAACCATTTCGTATCTCTACTGCTTCCGCTTTTCGCCAGATCAGACAGCTCGCGCTGGGCATAAAGCGAAATGCGCATCGTCTCATCTGACTGTCCGACCGCGATCTCAAACCGCGCTGACAGGCTGGCCTGAGCTATCTCTTCCATATTTGTGACCAGCACCGTTTTTCGAACAGCTCCCGGACCAAACCCGAAAGCATCCGAAAATTCCCGGTACCGTTTATCCGCCAAACGATTGGACAAAGCGTCATCCGCCTGTGTTCCGTCCTCCAGGATTTTCCGGATAAAGAACCGGTTATCCACATCCCCTTCCAACCCAAAGGCACCCAAAGCGACCTGCAACAATCTGCGGTCAGAAACCAGCTGTTCGGCGGTCTTCACTTCCCCAATGTTGTCCAGGAAATACTTCGTCTCCCTCTCATTCACTGCCGAAGACGAGAAACTTTGAAACTGACCTTGATAAGTACGTTGCAGAAACCGCCAGCCGACGATTCCGCCAATCGGAATGACAGGTTGAAAGCTCATTGCTGATAGGCCATCAACCGTTCTTCGCGCGGAAGAAGCGAGCGAAGTGACTTGAGGCATTTATAGTATTGCTCGGCCACCAGCGCGTCTGTCGCCTCGGACAATACACGACGGCTGTCTGTATCCGTAAAAACCTGGCTTAGCTCTTCTACGCTGCGCAACAGGTGTTGACGCGCCCGAGCCGGATCCATGTCTCCGGACAGAACAAGTTGCGCGGCATAGCAGACACGGCGCACCGGAGTATTTACTTCATCCGGATGTATCGCATCGCGCAACCGCAGGACATTGGCCTGCGGCGTCATGATCGAAAACCGGCCGCGGCGGTCGCCGTTTTCAATCACAACACCATTGATCAGCACCCTTTCCTTCGGGGCGAGTTTCAAAACCAGCCCGCTCATCAGGTTGCCCTCATCTGGCGCAATCCGCGCAAAATCGCCGTGTTTATTTCAAGCAATGGTTCGATGGACGCGCCGTCCGCCAAAATGCGGCTGCTGTGCAGTTCCGTAAACTCGGCAAGGTAGAAAATCCTGGCGCGAATATCGTTCGGCAAAGCGTTTGCCGAATCCGCGACACCTGTCGCCAACACCCCCCATAACCGGCGGTTCTCGTGCACGGCCTGAACAAACGCCGAGAAATCCGTTGCCTTGCGCGCCGTGGCCGCCTTGAGACGCCGTGTAATTCTGGAAATTGCCTCATATTCAGTGTCACGGGGCGTTCGCGTCGGCGCGGCGGCTTGCGCATAGGTGTATTGAGCGAGGGTTTGCGGGGTCACTTGAAATCCTTCCAAAAAGCCGTCGTCAGATAGTCACGACCGGGGCGCGAAAACCGCGCCCCGGACCGCGTTGCGTATTAGCGGAACAGCGACAGGATCGACTGCGGCGCCTGGTTGGCGATCGAAAGCGACTGTGTTGCCAGCTGCTGCTGCACCTGAAGGGCCTGCAAACGCGCCGAGGTTTCTTCCATGTCAGCGTCGACCAGCGCACCGATACCGGATTTGAACGAGTCAGAGAGATTCGAAATGAACTCTTTCTGGGTCTCGATACGACCCTGCGCCGAGCCAAAGGCGGCCGAGGCATCAATCGAAGTATCGATAAGCGATTCGACAGCCGCCAACGCAGCGGTTGCCCCCGCACCTGTCGACACATCAATACCTGCCAGCGCGCCCAAACCACCGGCACCCGCATTCACGAACTGAGCCGAGAACGAGATGTCAGATCCTGTGCCGTTTGTAACCGACAACGTACCCGCAGTGCCGGAGTCGTAATCGACAGTCAGACCGGTAATTCCCAGCTCTTCGATCTTCGATTTCAATCCGACAGCAACAAGGTCACCGGTCGTTGTCGCGGCAGCATCTTCCGCAGAAACGGTATAGGACACAACCTGATCGTTAATGGCGACGACAACCTTGTCTCCGGCCGCGAAAGCACCGCTGGATTCATCGGTCACCAACGCCGTCGCGGCCGTTGCACCATTGTCAATGGTTGCCCCCACGCGGTCATTGCCGGTCGATGCGCCGGTAGAGCCGTCGAAAACCTGTTTGGTGACATATCCACCGGTCGACAGGTTCTGCCCCGAGACCGAGATTGACGACGCAGTCACCGCCCCGGTGTTGTCCCGATCCAGCGATGCGAGGATCGATGCAGAGCCGGTCGAGCCGTCAACAAGGTTCAGACCGTTGAACTGGGCCGCGCTGACAACCGATGCGATCTGATCCTTCAGTGCGGTCACATCGTCATTGATCTTACCGCGATCAACGTTGTCTTCCTGCGCCGCGACAATCTTGCTTTTCATCTGGGTCAAGAGGTCGGTGACAGTTTCAGACGCATTTCGCGCAACTGCAACAGTCGATTCGCCCAGCGCGAGGCTGTCTTTGATCGCGTTAAAGCCCTTGACGTCGGACTCCATCACTTTCGAGATCGCCCAAACCGCCGAGTTGTCCTTGGCTGTCGCGACGTCCTTACCGGTCGAAATCGCGTTCTGGGTCATCGCCAGGTTCTTGTTGACCGACTTGAGAGTTTGCAGCGCAACCATCGCGCCATTGTTTGTCAGAATGCTGGACATAGCTTTTATCCTTTTGCCTTCGGGCGATTTTCGCCCATGTTCACCCCACAATATCTGCGGGCATTGGTGTCTTTCTGACTTGTGCGACGCGCCGCGTGGCTGTTCGCGCCACCTGATGTTTCCAGGTGCAGCATCACTTTTGAGCCCGATCCCCTAACGGAGTGCTAAAACGCCCGAACCAGGTGTTTCAGATTTGAATCAAACCCAAGCCTATGCGCGTTTTTCCAGCTTTGCCGTATTTCGAACGGAAAACTCACTTCGTTGCCCATCCGCGCCGTACGTGCTGAATTCCTGCCGAACCCGTCGCAGTTCAGCCATGCGGCTGGCGACGGCCCGAATCCCGTCGGCGGCACTGTTCAGCAATGCCTGATTGCGTTCGACTTTCTGCTGCACTCGAACCAATGCATCGCTGTCAATCACCTGAAGGTCGTTGATCGCGCCGATCAGTTTTTCTTTTTCCGGCACCATATGCGTCAGGCGATCCAGATCGCCCTGGACAAGCGCCGCACGCTCCAGATCCAGAACTTCTTCCAGAGATTTGATCAGTGCCATGTCGACTTCAGATGTCATCGGTTTTCTCCATCAGTGATTTCAGCAGAATTTCTGACAAACCCACCCCGCCAGCCCGGGCCAGTTCGCGTGCCTGATGCTGAACAAGAAACGAAGAAAACTGATCTTCACCGGCTCCTCCTCCAAAAGACTGGCGCGTTTTGCCCAATCCGGCCGACTTCATCATTTCGCTGAGGAATGCGGCCTCCAACTCGATGGCCGCGTCTTTCAGTCGTGTCTGGGCCAATGGCGTTTGAGCCACCTGGGGAATTGCTGAGACGTGCATGGTTTTCTCCGAAAATGCTTCGAACTTTCTCGATCAAAGGTGAAAGCGGTTAAAATAAACGTAACTTCCTGCGGGCAGAGTTCTGATCAATCACACGGAGCCAGAGCAAAATGCCCAACCCACTAACGCTGGCAGCCGCAGCGCCAACAGCAACTGCGAAACCCAGTTCGCCCGCCAAAGATCCGGGTCGTACTGCCGGGTCGGACAGTTTCGAGGACATCCTTGAACAGGGAAACCAAACACATCCTCTCCCCGGCACCACGGCTTTGGCCACTTCTATCGAAACCACCGACGAAACTGCCGAGATTGAGGTTGAGGCCGTTCTGTCAAACACGGCTGAGGCATCTGTCGAGGCGATTTCACCTCGGGCACCAGAGTTGGCAAACAACCTTTCGTCGCAGACCGAGATGGCCGGGACATCCGAAACGCCTGGGGCAGATACAGTGCATCCCGCGCCGTTTGTTCCTGCCGCAGCGGATATCCCCGCAACGGGTACGACAGAACCGGAACAAACCGTTGCGTCAACGGGTTTGCCCCGTCAGACCGACATTCAACCCTTTGTGCCTGGGCAACCAATCGAAGAGCAGGTTCACACCGCTTCGACCCAGGTCACGCCAGCCCAAAAACCCTCAGAGGCTTTGCCTGTGCTGAGCCAGCCAACCCGATCAAAGGACCAGACAGCCGGGTTGAAAGCCGAACCCCTCCTTGAAGGCGCAAAGACGGTGCCCGAGACAGCGGAAGTCGCTGCCACGCCCAATCCGACAAGTCCAAACCGCGCGACACCCGTTGCACAGCTTCAACTGATCCTCAACTCAATCGAAGCGGAACAGGCGGCACCGGTTCAAGAGGTTGACTCTGTGCCCATCGCCTTAGACGAACCCGTTCAGCAAGCCCCCCGCGAGGTGGCACAACACTCGGCGATGCCCTCTCCGTTCGCCCGTGCTGAAATTGCCCGTGCCATAGCCGGGCAATTGGCGGCAACGATTCAGACCCGACCAGGAACCGGCATTATGGAAATCTCGCTAAGCCCCGAAGAATTGGGGCGCGTATCCATTGTGCTGAACGGTCGGGATGACGGGCTACAGATGACAATCGCCACCGAACGCCCGGACACGATGGAACTTTTGCGCCGCCACCTGTCCGTTCTTACGGAGGAATTTCAGAAACTGGGCTATGGAAACCTGAACATCAATCTGGAGACTCCGTCGGATTCAGGTGCACGGGATCAGTGGGCAGATGAATTCGACGCTCAGGCCGCACCGGAATCCGAACCGGTTCAGAACGTACACCTCGCGCAAGCCACGCCGCTTCCACAAACTCCTGCTCCGGTCAGGGGCATCGATATGAGATATTGAAAATGATCACACCCATCACCGCCACACAGGCTGCCACCTCTCAGCATACTGCCGGTCCGTCCCGGAGTTCTGCGATCACTTCGGATTTCGAAACGTTTCTGCTGATGCTGACCGCGCAGGCCCAAAATCAGGACCCGCTGGAGCCGATGGATTCAACCGAATACGCATCGCAACTTGCGCAGTTTTCGATGGTTGAACAACAGGTTCAAACCAATGACCTGCTTTCCGCCCTGACCAGCACGCTTGGCAGTGTCAATCTGAACGACCTTGCAAGCTGGGTCGGAATGGACGTCCGATCTGCCTCGGGTTTCCATTTCAACGGCCAGCCAGTGACCCTGTTCTCGAACGCGGATTCTGACGCGGACGCAACCAGACTGGTGATCCGTGATCATGAAGGCGCAGTCGTCGACACGGTTTCTGTTCCCACAACAGCGACGGAGTTTGCTTGGGCAGGTGTGAGTTCCTCAGGCGATCCGATGGCCGCTGGCAACTACACCGCGACGCTGGAAAGCTACAAAAATGACCGGCTGATTTCCGAGAAACCGGTCGCTGCCTATAACCGCGTTGTCGAAGCGCAGGTGGGAGAGGATGCTGTTCTGCTGACCCTGCAAGGTGGTCAAGTGATTTCCGCAGATCTGGTCACTGCGGTCCGAACGGGCGCTTGATCTGTCAGGCAGTACGGGCCAAAGGTTGGCAACTCGACTCGCCAGAAGAAGTGAAAAGACCTCTGCCCGACCTGCCTGCCCCCCCTCATGATCTGGTTGAACACCTCAGCACTATGGGGTTGGTCAACATGTACGCGCAGTTCGAAATCCTGTATGGTGGTCGGACCAACAGGGTGTGGAAAGTGCTGGGGGACAACGGCGACAAAGTACTGAAGCTCTACAGCCCGACCTTACGCAACCCCCTGTTTCGAAATGATGCAAAGCTGGAAGCCCTCTGCCTCAAGGCGCTTGGTCCGACCGGATTTGTACCAAGGCTTCGCGCCGCAGGACAGCACAGGAACGCGCATTGGGTGTTTTACGACCACGCACCCGGAACACCTTGGCGGAATGGGTCGGACAAGGTTGGTGAACTGCTGCGCAGGTTGCACTCGCTGCCCAACACCATTCCAGCGCCCGCCGGGTGTAACGGCAGCGCGGACCTGATGGCCCATGGGCACAGAATTCTGCAAGGGTGCAGGTCAGAAACCCGAAACGAACTGGCAAAACTGCAACCTTCGATATCCGTCCCCCCCACGACCAAGACTTGCCTGATCCATGGCGATCCGGTCGCTGGAAATATTCTGGTCGCGTCCCGCGGCCTGACCTTGATCGACTGGCAATGCCCGGCCTTTGGCGACCCGTGCGAAGACCTTGCGCTGTTTCTGTCCCCGGCAATGCAAAGGTTGTACCGGGGCTCACCATTGTCGGACGCGGAAGAAGTTCAGTTTCTGTCCGCCTATCGCAGACCCGAGATTGTTGCCCGTTATCAACGGCTCAAGCCATGGTATGCTTGGCGCATGGCCGCTTATTGCCTGTGGCGCGCAGAAAACGGTGCACCCGACTATTCCGAAGGGTTGAAACTGGAAATCGAAATCCTGAAACCGATTGAGTTTACCTGAGGTCGGAAAGCGCAAAGAGGGCGTATGCCGGTGGCATCAATGCGCGACGCCAGCGGCCCATCGGAAACCGTTCAGGAGTTTGCCTCATCGGGGCTGGCAAGTGGGCCTCTTTGCCCAATGCCAGCCGCGCCAATGCGCGCCCGCTGTAAGTCCCCATAGCGACGCCGTTGCCATGATACGCAAATCCGGCAAACATGCCTGGCTGCTTGGGCACGGCACCGACATAAGGCATCAGGCTTCGCGAAAGGCACACCATCCCCGACCAGATATGAGTCGCCTCAACCGCTGCCCAGGCCGGGAACATGCGTTTGAAATCCTGTTGAACCTTTGCCCGGATCGCGGCCTCGGACCGGGGCGACGACAACAAGCCGCCTCTCATTCCGAACAAAAAGCGCCCATCCGGCATCAGGCGAAAATAGTGCAGAAGATTGCGCGTGTCGTAACATATCTGGTCCGAGTTCCAGCCCTGCGCCAATAGTTCTGCCTGGCTAAGTGGGCGTGTTACCATAACCGTCGATTGCGCAGGCAAATAGCGTCCGGACATCCAATCGGGGATGTCTTCGCTGGAATACCCGTTGGTACAAATCAGCACGACCTGTGCGTTAACCTGCCCCGCGCTTGTTTGCAGCCTGAAGCCGGACGTCGTTTTTTCAATGTTCAGAACGGGGCTGTTCTGGAAGAAATTCGCTCCCGAAGCTGCCGCAGCGCTTGCCAGCCCGAACAGGTATTTCCGGGGATTGAGCCCGAAGCCAACCGGCAGAGTATACCCACCGAAAAATGCCCCACCCATACCGAGCGCTGGTAATTCAGCGGCTTGGTGCAGAATGCCGGTCTCGTCCGCGTATCGGCGCAGGACATCCATCGCATGCCGCGAATGGGCCAGTTGAGTCTCACCGTTGGAATGCGTATCGGCGTCAATCCGATGCCGCGCCAGCAGATCGGCAACAAGCTGGACCGCATCCTGTTCAGCCGTCTCATAGGCTTGCGCCGCTTCGCGGCCATAGCGGCGCACCATAGACTTTTGCCCAAGCTTCGATCCGCCAAGACAGCAGAAACCGCCATTGCGACCTGATGCGCCCCACCCCGGCGGGCCTGCCTCGAACACAGCTACCGAGGTCGCGTTTTCGGCCAGATGCAAAGCCGCTGAGACCCCTGTAAAGCCGCCACCGACGATGGCAACATCAACGTTCAGATCGCCCTGAAGCTCTGGCCAGTTCGGGTTTGCAATGGTTTCGTCCCACCAGCAACCACCACGAGGACCTGCGCCATAGGTGTATTCGGGAAATATCCGTTTCATTCGGTGCGCGCAGCGGCCTGCTCGTCCTGCCGTTGGCGCATCATCGCGCGTTTGGTCACAAGTGAGGCCGTGATCACCCCAACCGTCACGACCGCGATCATAATCGTCGACAGCGCGTTTATCTCGGGGCTGACGCCCAGCCGCACGGCCGAAAAGATCTTGATCGGCAGGGTCGTCGCCGACGGGCCCGATGTGAACGACGCGATAACCAGATCATCCAGCGACAATGTGAAAGCCAGCAGCCAGCCCGAGATTACCGCAGGCGCGATGATCGGCAGGGTGACCAGACCAAAGGCCTGCGCGGGTGAACAACCCAGATCCAAAGCGGCTTCTTCCAGCGATTTGTCGAATGTCACAAGCCGTGACGAGACGACAACCGAGACAAAACACATCGAAAATGTTGTGTGAGCCAGAACGATTGTCAGGATACCCCGGTCCAGCCCGATCCCGATAAACAGCAACAACAGCGACAGGCCGGTGATCACCTCGGGCATCACAAGTGGCGCGTAGATCATGCCGGAAAACAGTGTCCGGCCAAAGAACCGCTTGCCCCGAACCAGCACATAAGCGGCCGCAGTCCCCAGAATCGTTGCCAGTGTCGAAGAAAACACCGCAACCCGGACCGTGACCCACGCGGCATCCAGAAATGCCTCGTTCTGAACCAGTTCGCCATACCATTTGGTCGAAAACCCGGCCCAGACCGTGACCAGCTTGCTTTCGTTAAAGCTGAAGATGATCAGGATGATCATCGGAATATAGAGGAACGCAAAACCCAGCGTCAGCGAAACTGTATTGAACCAGCTTAATCTGTTCATCCGTCAGCCTCCGCCTGTTTCTGCTGGTTGCGCTGGAACAGCACAATGGGAACGACCAGAATAAGCAACAGCACGATCGCGACAGCACTTGCCACGGGCCAGTCTCGGTTCGAGAAAAACTCTTCCCACAGAACCTTGCCGATCATCAACGTGCCGGACCCACCCAGTAGTGACGGGATCACAAACTCACCGATCACGGGGATCATCACCAGAAAACAACCTGCGATGATGCCCGGTCTGGACAGTGGAATGGTGACCAGCCAGAAGGCTTGTGCCCTCGAGCAACCCAAATCCTCGGCCGCCTCGATCAACGAACCATCCATGCGTTCCAATGACGAATAGATCGGCAGGATCATGAACGGAAGATAAGTGTAGACAATACCGATATAGACGGCAGTCGAGGTGTTCAGGATCGTCAAAGGCGTCGAAATGATGCCCGTCCACAGAAGCAGTTGGTTAAGGTACCCTTCATTCGACAGAATGCCCATCCACGCATAGACCCGGATCAGGAATGACGTCCAGAAAGGCAGGATCACCAGCATCATCAGTGTTGGCCGCCATTCCTCGGGCGCACGGGCCATGCCATAGGCGATGGGGTAGCCAACCAGCAAAGTCAGGAAGGTTGAGATCAAAGCGATCTTGACGCTGGACAGATACGCTTTCCAGTACAGGTCGTCCTCGGTCAGCCAGATGAAGTTTTCAAGATCAAGCTGGCTGAAGAACTCTTTGATCCCCGACCAACCAGCTGAAAAATCCAGTGTCGGTGTATAGGGCGGGATCGCAAGCGCGGTGTCCGACAGCGAAATCTTCAGAACGATGAAGAATGGCACCATGAACAGCGCCAACAGCCAGACATAAGGTATGGCGATCAGAACAGCGCGGCGCATCAGTCGGCCAGCAGAACCGCAGCCGTGGCCGTCCAGGACAGCCAGACCGGGTCTTCCCAGGTGAATGAACGGCGCGAGATGCGGCGGGTGTTGGCCGTCTGTGCCTTGATGATTGTGCCGTTTGCCAACTCAACGTGGTAAGTGGACAGATTGCCCAGATACGCGATGTCATGAACCTTGCCTTGCACCGCATTCACTGCATCTGCCGGACGCTCGGCCGAGATTGTCACTTTTTCCGGGCGGATCGCCAGATGGCAAAACTGACTTTTTTCAAAGTTCTTCGCTGATGCGGCGGTCAGCGGCGCTTGCCCTTCGGCCCAGTCTACCTGATAGGTATCCTCTCCGACAGATGTCGCGCGCCCTTCGATGATGTTCACGTCCCCGATGAAATCAGCGACATAGACCGAGGCGGGGTTCTCATAAATCCGGTCCGGAGTGGCAACCTGCATAAGCTGACCCTGATCCATCACCGCCACACGGCTGGCGACTGTCATGGCCTCTTCCTGATCGTGCGTAACGATCACGAATGTGGTGCCGGTTTTTTCCTGAATATCCATCAGTTCGAATTGGGTATCCTGGCGCAACTTCTTGTCCAGCGCGCCCAGCGGTTCATCCAGCAGCAAAAGCTTGGGCGCTTTGGCAAGTGAGCGCGCCAGCGCCACACGCTGCCTCTGCCCACCCGATATCTGATGCGGTTTGCGGCGGGCGAACTGTTCAAGCCGGGTCAGGCGCAGCATCTCTTCGACCCGGTCTTCCAGATCGTGTTTGGGCATTCTGTCCCGGCGCAAGCCAAAGGCGATGTTTTCCCAGACGCTAAGATGAGGAAAAAGGGCATAGGACTGGAACATCATGTTCACGGCCCGCTTGTTGGGCGGGATCGGGTCGATATCCTTCCCCCCAAGCAGGATTTGGCCTTCGGTCGGTGTTTCGAACCCGGCCAGCATCCGCATCATCGTCGTTTTGCCACATCCAGACGGACCAAGCAGGGCAAAGAACTCTCGCTCGAAGATATCCAGAGACAGGTTGTCGATGGCAGTAAATTCACCAAAACGCTTGGTCACGTTTCGGAACTGGATCAAGGGTTTCGCCTGCGGGTCATCCCATGGCGCAAAGACGTCAGAATTCACTACGGCCCTCGTTCGAATAGCTGGAAAGAGAGGCAAGGCGGCGGCGCCGCCCTGCCGGTGCAATTCGGATCAGGTACCCGATTTGACCTTGGTCCACAGACGCGTCACGACCCGCTGTGTTTTCGCCGGATAAGGTGTCGTGATGTACAGGTTCTGCATCGTGGCATCATCCGGATAGATGGCCGGATCGCCGATCACGTCCTCTTCCAGAAATTCCTGAGACGCTTTGTTGCCATTGGCGTAATACACATAGTTCGATGCCGCCGCCATGTTGTTGGCGTCCAGAATGAAGTTGAGGAACGTGTGTGCGCCTTCGGGATTTGGAGCATCGACAGGAATTGCCATCTGGTCGAACCACATCAGCGACCCTTCGGCGAAGGGGTGGTATTCAATCTCTACACCGTTATCTGCTTCTGCAGCACGGTCGCGTGCCTGAAGGATGTCACCCGACCAGCCCACAGCAACGCAGATATCGCCGTTTGCCAGTGCATTGATGTATTCCGAGCTGTGGAATTTCTGGATATGCGGGCGGACCGCCGTCAGAACCGCTTCGGTCTTGCCAATCACGTCCGCGTCGTGGCTGTCGGGGTTTTCACCAAGGTATTGCAGCACCATGGGAATGATCTCGGCCGGGGCATCCAGGAAATGCACGCCGCAAGTGGCCAGCTTTTCCATGTTCTCGGGCTTCAAGACCAGATCCATGCTGTTCAGAGCAACGTCGTCGCCCAGAACCTCTTTGACCTTACCGACATTCACGCCGATCCCGGTTGTTCCCCACATGTAGTTGATCGAATACGCGTTGTCCGGGTCATAACCGGCGGTTCGCTCTTCGATTACATCCCAAAGGTTTCCGGCGTTCGAAAGCTTGCTTTGGTCCAGCTGCTGAAACGCGCCGGCCTGGATCTGGCGCTGAAGGAATGTACCTGACGGCACCACCACATCATAGCCCGAACCACCAGCCAGCATCTTGGTTTCCAGAACCTCGTTGCTGTCAAACACGTCATAGATCAGGGTCAGACCTGTTTCTGCTTCGAATTTGCTCAGCAGTTCTTCGTCGATGTAGTCGGACCAGTTGTAAACACGCACCTCTTCAGCAAATGCCGCCGAAGTCCCCAATGCGATGACCGCCGTCATAGTCAGCGTTTTGATTGTCATATTCTTCTCCCTGCAAGTGTACGGGTATTTTCCCGTTTTTTTGGATTTGATCAAGTTTTGCGTTTTCCCTCGATCCAGCGTATGGTTTCACGTGGCCAGTCACCTGACAAGTCAGGCTTAGTCGAAATGGGAAGAACCAATTGGATTTGATCAAAAATAAGGCATATGCGCCGTCGACCGAAGGGGGCAAACAACCCGCGCATGAGCAGGTTTACCAAACACTCAGATCACAGATTCTGTTCGGTGAACTGGTCCCAGGTCAGCCCGTCACAATCCAGGGCCTGACTGATTCGCTGGGTGTTGGGATGACTCCGGTCCGCGAAGCGATTCGCCGGTTGATCTCGGATGGAGGGTTGGTTTTCCAGGGCAATCGGCGCGTCAGTGTACCGCTGCTGAACTCGAACGATATTGAAGAGATGATCTTCGCCAGAATTTCAATAGAATCAGAGCTTTCCAGACGTGCAACCGCCAACCTGAAAACGCAGGACATTGATCACCTGGAACGCCTGGACAGGCATTTGGATCGCATGATCGCCGATGGTGATGTCGGTGGCTATCTGCGTTTGAACCAAGCTTTTCACGAAACGCTGTATTCTTACGCAAACGCGCCGATCCTCAGTGATCTGGCTGAAAGACTTTGGTTGCGGTTTGGCCCCTCTTTGCGTGTTGTCTGCGGGCGCTTCGGCACACAGAGCCTTCCGGATCGGCACAAGGACATTATTGCCGCTTTGCGCGCCGGTGACGCAGAAATGACTGCAAAGGCAACCGCTCAGGACATCGAACAGGGTATGGACCTGATGGCGGAGGCATTGACGTCTGTCTGATCTAACTTGATTCGATTGACAGGAAAAAATTTGATCATATTGTGTTCTCCAACTGCGTTCTTGTAGGAGATTCTCCGATGTCTACCATCACCAACCACATGCCGACCGCCGAATTGCAGGCGTTGGATGCCGCGCATCACATTCACCCTTTCTCGGCCAATGGTGCGCTGGGGAAGGAAGGGGCGCGCGTGATCACACGTGCCAATGGTGTTTATCTGACCGACAGCGAAGGCGAGGAAATTCTGGATGCAATGGCAGGCCTGTGGTGCGTCAATATCGGATATGGGCGTGATGAGCTGGCCGATGTTGCCGCGCGCCAGATGCGCGAGCTGCCCTATTACAACACCTTCTTCAAAACGACCCACGTCCCCGCGATTGCTTTAGCCGCCAAGATTGCCGAACTGGCACCGGGCGATCTGAACCATGTCTTTTTCGCAGCAGGCGGGTCCGAGGCAAACGATACCAATATCCGCCTCGTGCGCACCTACTGGGCCCAGAAAGGCCAGCCTGACAAGAACATCATCATCAGCCGCAAGAACGCCTATCACGGCTCATCCGTGGGTTCGGCCTCGCTGGGTGGTATGGCCGGGATGCACGCGCAGGGCGGCATTCCGATCCCGAATATCCACCACATTAACCAACCCAATTGGTGGGCCGAAGGCGGCGATATGTCGCCCGAAGAATTCGGTCTGGCCCGCGCGCGCGAGCTGGAAGAGGCGATCGAAGAGTTGGGCGAAGACCGGGTCGCCGCCTTTATCGCCGAGCCGGTTCAGGGCGCAGGCGGTGTAATCGTGGCGCCCGATACATACTGGCCGGAAATTCAGCGTATCTGCGACAAGTACGATATCCTGCTGATAGCTGACGAGGTCATATGCGGATTTGGCCGGACAGGCAACTGGTTCGGGTCGCAAACCGTTGGCATCAAGCCGCATATTATGACCATCGCCAAGGGCCTTAGCTCGGGCTATGCGCCCATCGGCGGGTCCATCGTAAACGACGAAATTGCCGAAGTAATCGGCGGTACCGAATTCAACCACGGCTATACCTATTCCGGCCACCCGGTCGCGGCCGCCGTGGCGTTGGAGAACCTGCGCATCCTCGAAGAAGAGAAGATCGTTGAGCATGTGCGCGACGTTGCAGCCCCCTATCTGAAAGAGAAATGGGAGGCACTGGCAGATCATCCGCTGGTGGGTGAGGCCAAGATCGTTGGCATGATGGCATCCATCGCGCTGACCCCGGACAAAGCCAGCCGCGCCAAATTCGCATCCGAACCCGGCACGGTCGGCTATATCTGCCGTGATCGGTGCTTTGCCAATAACCTGATCATGCGCCATGTTGGCGACCGGATGATCATTTCACCCCCGCTGATCCTGACACCTGCGGATATCGACGAGATGTTCGTGCGGATCTACAAGTCGCTGGACGAAGCGCAGGCCGAGATCATTGCACAAGGGCTGATGAAAGCCGCATCTTGATTTAGCGACTTATGCGTCTTCAAAGGCGGCCCATTCGGGCCGCCTTTTCTTTACCGTAACCTCTCCAGCAGGTTTGGCGTGGGGTATCCGTCCGGGACCAGCCCCTGCGCCATTTGATACGCCCGAACCGCGTTGATCGTATTTGGCCCGGTACGCCCGTCGACACCCTTTGTGTCAAAGCCCGCATCCGTCAGACGGGTCTGAAGTTCCTTTTTCTCGGCAAAGCTCAGCACCCGGTCGCCGCGCGGCCAGTCGGATTGAAACGGTGCGCCCCCTGCAAGCCGGTCGGACAGATGCCCGATGCCAATCACATAGGCGTCGGCCCCGTTATACGTCTCGATCACGTTGAAATTGTCAAAGATCATCAGCGCAACGCCCTGACTTCCCGCCGGAAGCAGGATAGCGGCCTTCCCATGATCCGGCACGACGGTACCATCCCGCGCCACGACACCCTGAGCGGCCCATTCAGACGGCATCAGCGTAAAATCGCGACGGGCTGAGGCGTAATCGAAATCGGTCGGCAGACGAACCTCCACGCCCCACGGCTGACCCGTCGTCCAACCATGCCGCGCCAGATAAGACGCCGCCGAAGCCAGCGCATCCGTCGGGTCATCCGACCAGATGTCCCGCCGGCCATCACCGTCAAAATCCACCGCGTGATCCAGATATGACGTGGGCATGAATTGTGTATGCCCCATTGCGCCCGCCCAACTGCCAAGCATGTTGCCGGCGCTGATATCGCCAGCCTGCACGATCCGCAGGGCAGCGACCAACTGCGTTTCAAAGAACTGTGCCCGCCGCGCATCAAAGGCAAGCGTTGCCAATGAACGAAGCGTTGGACTGCTGCCGCGATAGGACCCGAACGAGGTTTCAAGCCCCCAGATGGCAGTGACCACCTCTTTTTCGACGCCGTATTCCTCCTCGATCCGGTTCAACACCTGCCGATGCCGCTGCATGGCCGCACGCCCGTTCGACAGGCGCGTTTCCGACACTGCGGTCTCAAGATACTCCCAGATGGGTTTCGAAAACTCGGCCTGATTGCGATCCCGTTCCAGGACATCTTCGTCATAGCTCATCCCCGAAAACACCTGAGTCAGTGTTCCCTGCGAAATGCCCTGCCGCCGCGCGCGTCCCTGAAAGGCGCCGAGCCAGGACTGAAACCGTGCCGTTGTCGCAGAAGCCACGGGCAAGGCCTCAATCAACGGGCGCGAGACCGGGCGGATCGAAACGATTACATCCGCCGAAGCCAGTTGCAGCACATCGCGCGATTTCCCGCCGTCTGCCCATCTGGAGTTTTCTGTTGTTTCCGCCTGCACTATGGATGCCCACAATGCGACGGTCATGACGCCGCCTACGCATTTTCGCATTCCGTTTTTTCCTGATTACTGCTCGACCACAGGGTAGCGCAAAATCGGAAATTCACAAAGTGCTCAGACGTTCGCCTCACGCTCCTGCGCGGCACGCTCTGCCCGAATGCGTTCCAATGCCTCGCGCAGCAGAGGCACGCGGTTCGGCCTGAAGCTTTGTTCGGTCACTGACATGTCCTGCAAGCGATCCAACCGGAAAACGCGGAAATCCTGTCGCAGGTGGCACCAGCCCAACAACACGTTCGAGTGATCCAGATAGACGATGCTCAAAGGGTTGACGCGCCTGTGCGTAGCGTCGCCTTTCGCGTCCGTATAGAAAAACTCGACCGCGCGCTCATCCCACGTCGCCTGCCGCAGAGTGGCCACGTCAATCGTGGGCTCAGGCGGGCGGTTGAACCGTGTAGCTGCCAGAACCGCGTGGCTGAGCCGATGGGACTGGCGTTGCGGCAAGCGTCCCTGAAGTTTCCGCAGGGCCGTACCCGCCGCACTCGACAAAGCCGGATCGCCAATCACCTGAACTTCGCGCAGGCCCAGAACCAACGCTTCAAGCTCATCATCAGTGAACCCCAATGGGGGCAGGGTCGCGTCCTCGATCAGGGTAAAGCCAAACCCCGCTTCGCCATCGATCACGGCACCCAGTCCGCGCAATGCATCAATATCCCGATGAATTGTTCGGGCCGAAACACCCAAATCCTGCGCTAATTGTTCGGACGTTCTGGGCGAAGGGCCAGAACGCAGGGCTTGCATCAGTTGGAACAATCGAGCGGTGCGGGACATGATGAATAATAACTTATCCCTAATGACAGAAACTGTCATTAGATCCCGATACTCAGTCAGCACACAATGACACGGAGCCTCATAATGCTGACCCTTCTCACCTTCCCCTCTGCCTTCGGCCTGTTCAGTGCCAGCCCCTTCTGCGTCAAGACAGCATTGATGCTTCAGCAGTCCGGCCAGACCTGGCAACGCTCGGACATGCTTGACCCCCGCAAGATGCCTCACCAGAAGCTGCCCGTTTTGCGAACACCGGAACGCCTGGTCCCGGACAGCGACCTGATCCGCGATTGGTTGGAACAGCAGGGCGCGGATTTCGACAAAGGGTTGACGGATGTCGAAAAGGCGCAGTCCCGCGCACTGGTGCGCATGGCCGAAGAGCATCTGTATTTTCACATCGTTCTGGATCGTTGGGGCAATGACGAAGTCTGGCCGATCTTGCGTGATACGTTCTTTACCGGAATTCCGGCGTTGATCCGGAAACCGGCATCCAATGCGATCCGGAAATCCGTTCTGAAGGGGATTACGTCACAGGGAATCGGGCGGTTTTCGCTGTCCGAACGGTTGGACCGGATCGAACGTGACCTCGAGGCGATCTCAGCCTATCTGTGGCAATCCTCTTTCCTGCTTGGGGACCGTCCGACATCGGCTGACATGAGCGTTGGTCCAATGCTTGCCGCGATGCGCGCCACACCTGCGGACACCCCCCTGACCCGCCGGATCAAACAGGATAACCTGCTGAACAGTTACGTTGATCGGTTGGAACAAGCGATACCAATTGCATGAAACCCTTTGAAAACCCTTTGGTCGCTCCGGCCTTTGAAGCCCTGCCCCCGCAAACCCGTGCGGGGGCTCTGGCCTTGCGGGCGCTTGTGTTTGACACGGCAGCCTCTCTGCCTGCCGCCCCCACGGTGCAAGAGGAGCTGCGGTGGGGTCAGCCCGCCTATCTTGCGCCCAAGGGGTCAACGATCCGGCTGGGCGCGCACAAGTCGGCAAGTTTCGCCTTGTTTGTGCACTGCCAAACCCGGTTGATAAGCGATTTCACATCCGCCTTTCCGGGCGAGGATCAGATAGATGGGAACCGTGCCGTTCTGTTTGATGACACTACACAAATCGATCCAACACGCCACGGATGGCTGATTGCCCGGGCGTTGACCTATCACCTCTGACGGCGTTTGCGTTCGACCTTGCGCTTGATCTTGTCTTTCTTGCGCTTGGTGCTGATCGCTTTGCGCCGGGATGATCGCCCTTTTGGCCCCTGTCCGCGCGGCAGGGCCTGGTCGTCAATGGACAGCAGCTCCAGCTCCAACCCGCCGGTCACTGGTGTCGCTTCGGTCAGTCGAACGGTGACACGTTGACCAATGGCGATAGTCAGCCCCGTGTCCGCCCCCATAAGTGTCCCGGCCTCGCGGTCGAAATGGAAAAACTCGCGCCCAAGTGATCGCACCGGAACCAAGCCATCCGCACCGGTTTCGTCCATTTTGACAAAAGCACCAAACCGGGCAATGCCGCTGATCCGGCCCGTGAATTCATTGCCGACCCGCTCGCTCAGATACGCGGCCAGATAGCGGTCAGTCGTGTCCCGTTCAGCCATCATGGATCGGCGTTCAGTATCCGAGATATGAGTGGCCGTTTCTTCGAGCCGGGTAATCTCGTCTTCTGTCAAACCGTCCGTGCCCCAACCGTGGGCTGAGATCAGCGACCGATGCACGACCAGATCGGCATAGCGCCGGATAGGAGAGGTGAAATGCGCGTAGTTCCGCAGCGCCAGCCCGAAATGGCCGAAGTTTTCTGGGTTGTAATAGGCCTGTGCCATTGACCGCAGAGTGGTCAGGTTGATCAGTTCCGCATCCTCGGTCCCGGCGGCGGCGTTCAGCAGCGCATTCAGGTGGCGGGTTTGCAGCACCTGCCCCTTGGCGAGGTTCAATCCGGCAGCCTGCGCCGTTTCCCGCAGGCTTTCCAGTTTCTCGGGCGCGGGTTCCTCGTGCACGCGGAACAGCAGCGGACGGCGCTTGGCGATCAGTGTCTCCGCAGCCGAGACATTGGCGAGGATCATGAACTCTTCGATCAACCGATGCGCATCCAACCGGTCACGGAACGCCACGCTTTCAACATGACCCGTTTCGCTGAGCACGATCTTACGCTCGGGCAGGTCCAGTTCCAGGGGCTGTCGCACAGCTCGCGCTTTCTTCAGCGCGGCATAAGCGGCATAAAGCGGTTTCAAGACCGTTTCCACCAATGGCCCGGTGCGGTCGTTCGGGTTGCCGTCGATGGCCTCTTGCACTTCGGCATAGTTCAGCGACGCAACCGAACGCATCAACCCCCGCACGAAACGATGACCAATCTTGTTACCGTTCGCGTCAATCTGCATCCGCACAGCGACACAGGCACGCGGGACGCCTTCATGCAGGGAACACAGATCACCCGACAGCCGATCAGGCAGCATCGGCACCACACGGTCAGGGAAATAACTTGAATTGCCCCGCTTGCGCGCCTCGCGGTCCAGGGCCGAGCCGGGCAGCACATAAGCAGCAACATCGGCGATAGCGACCCAGATCACATGTCCACCAGGGTTCTTGGGGTCTTCATCCGCGTGCGCGTAACAGGCATCATCACGATCGCGCGCATCCGAAGGGTCGATGGTCAGCAGCGGCATGTCCCGCAGGTCCTCGCGGCCCTTCAGGCCAACGGGTTTGGCATTGTCCGCTTCTGCAATGACCTTGTCGGGAAAGTCATCCGGGATACCGTGCTGGTGGATCGCGATCAGCGAAACAGCCTTGGGCGCGGTCGGATCACCCAACCGTTCTACAATGCGCGCGCGCGGCAGGCCCATGCGATTTTTCGGCCCGGCCTGTTCGGCCTCGACCAATTCGCCGTCTTTGGCACCATGCACCGCGCCATCGGCAACCAGCCATTCAGTCTGGCCTGCCTTGTCGATAGGAACGATTCTGCCCCCTTCGGCCCCTTTACGGAATATGCCCACGATCTTGCGCGGGTTGGTCCCGATTCGGCGGATCAGGCGGGCTTCGTAATTGTGATCTTCTTCGTGCACGACGGTCAGGCGGGCCAGAATGCGGTCACCCTCACCCAGGGCCGGGTCGCTGGCCCGCGCGATGATCAGAACGATGGGCTCGACGCCTTCGCCATGCCATTCCAGTGGACGGGCAAACAGATCACCATCGGCATTCGGGGCCTTCACCTGCAAGACACTGACAGGTGGAAGACGGTCTGGATCGCGATAGCTGCGCTTGCGTTTTTCAAGGTGTCCTTCGGCCTCAAGCTCTTTGAGGATGCGCTTGAGGTCAATGCGATCCGCGCCCTTGATACCAAAGGCTTTGGCGATGTCGCGTTTCGAGGTCAGGGTGGGGTTCGCCGAGATCCAGTCAAGGACCTCCTGCTTGGTGGGGATGCGAGTCATGCTTCCGGCGTAGCACGCGTTTGCGACCGCGTCATGACCAAAAAACCTCAGGGTTTCAGATCAGCAACCGTATCCACATCGCGCAGCTGGTCCAGCAGGGTCACACGGCAGTTTGGGATTGAGGCAAGTGTGTCGCCCAAAGCATGTTCTGTCGACCAACGCACATCGTGGAACAGACCTGCGGGCAGCGCGCCATAACGCTGCGCACCGACCAGCCAATAGCCGCCATCCGGCGCGGGGCCGAACACCATCTGGGATCGCCCAAGCGCACCAAAAGCACGGGCAATATGTGCACGCGAAATACCCGGAATATCCGCACCAATCAGGCAAACCGGCCCCTTGGGCATTCCGCGCAACATCCGCTTCATCCGGCCACCCAGGTCGCCGGACCCCTGCGGCGCGCGTGGCAGGTCAACGGGCCAGACGCGGCTTACAAGGCCCTCCGCATCGGGCGACACGGCCAGCACAATCTGCCAACGGGGATCACGTAGCCTGCGGATCAAGGCGCGGGTCTGATGCCGAAACCACCACGCGGCACCAACCATGCCGATATCGCGCCCCAGCCGCGTCTTGACACGACCCGGTCTGGGTTCCTTGACCATGATCACCAATGTGCGTTGCATGGATCAGGCGAAATAATCCGTCAGGATACGGGTATAGATCGATTTGAGCTGCTCGATCTGCGCAACCTCAACACACTCGTCCACCTGATGCATCGTGCGCCCGACCAAGCCGAACTCCACCACCGGGCAATGGTCTTTGACAAAGCGCGCGTCCGAGGTGCCGCCGGTTGTCGACAGCTCAGGCGTAACGCCGGTTTCGGCTTCGACCGCTTTGGCCACCAGATCCGACAAAGGCCCCGGCGGGGTCAGAAAACTTTCACCCGAAATACTGATCGTGACACCGATTTCGACACCGTACTGAGCTGCCACCAGATCCGCTTCTGACTGCAACCAGTCACTCAGGCTGGCTCCGGAATGCAGATCGTTAAAGCGGATGTTGACCGCGCCGCTGCATTGCGCCGGGATCACGTTGGTCGCGGCGTTTCCAGTGTCGATGGTGACAACAGCCAGCGTGGAGGCGTCGAAATGGTCCGTGCCCTGATCCAGTTCATGGCTGGCAAGCCGATCCATCAGCCGCGCCATGGCGGGCAGCGGGTTTTTGGCCCGATGGGGATAAGCCGAATGCCCCTGCACACCTGTAATCTTAAACCACGCAGTCATTGAGCCCCGACGACCGATCTTGATCATCTCACCCATTTTGTTCGGGCATGTTGGCTCTCCTACCAGACAGACCGACATACGCTCACCCGCGCCTTTCATGTAATCGAGAAGCGCAGTGGTGCCGTCCAACGCATCGCCTTCCTCATCACCGGTAATTGTCAGGACAATTGCCCCATCCGGAGGGGTGTCACGCACGAAATCCATTGCCGCAGCCGCAAAAGCCGCAACTCCGGATTTCATATCGGTAGTGCCGCGCCCATGCATCACCCCATCCCGCACTTCGGCCCCGAAGGGCGGCGCAGTCCAGGCAGCTTCGTCGCCGACAGGGACGACGTCCGTGTGACCATTGAATCCGAAACTGCGCGCATGACCTTTCTGCCCCCAACGCGCGAAAAGGTTGCTGATGCCGCCGCGATCAACGCGCGTGCATTCGAAACCTGCCTCCGACAGCACCGCCTCAAGCAAAACAAGTGCTCCGCCTTCTGAAGGTGTGACCGAAGGGCAACGGATCAGTTCGGCTGTCAATTGGACGGGATCAGTCATGCGGGGGCCTCTGGAACTGTGTCTGACGCGGGTTCGCGCACAGATTCAACGATTTGGCCGGTTTTCCAACCCCAATCCGTAAAAAAACGGTCATCCGAATATTTAGATGTCAAAGCGACACCCCAATAAAACATGGCACTTTACCCTGCGACCACCTTGCCGCCCGCCACAAATTCGCGTTACAGGGCCGCGAAACAGGTGAATTGAATATGAAGCGCGCCTTCTTCGCACTGATCTGCCTGACTTTCGCCGTCATCGCACAGCAAAGCCTGGCACAGTCCCTTTCGGTCACAACCGTGACCCGCCCGCCATTTTCCTATGTCGAGGATGGCGACGAAACCGGCTTCTCTATGGATTTGCTGGCGGCTTTGGCCAAGGCTCTGAACTGGGACTACACGGTCAACCGCGTCGAGGCGTTTTCTGACATGTTGGGTGCCGTGCAGAGCGGATCTGCAGACCTTGCCATCGCCAATATCTCGATCACCGCCCTGCGTGAAACGCAAATGGATTTCTCTCAGCCGATCTTCGAAGCGGGTCTTCAGATCATGGTACCCTCGGACGCGGTACGAAAACCATCGCTGTTGCAGGCCCTGCTCTCGAAAGAACTGTTCATCGCCATAGGGCTGGCCTTTGCCATTCTCCTCGGTGGCGGCATGTTGATGTGGAGCTTTGAACGCCGCGCCCAACCCTATTTCGACCGCGACTTGAACGAAGCGTGGTTCCCATCGTTCTGGTGGGCGCTGAACTTGGTTGTGAATGGCGGCTTCGAAGAGCGAATGCCGCGCACTCCGTTCGGTCGAATGTTGGGTGTCGTGCTGGTGGTGTCATCCTTGTTCATCGTTTCGGTGTTCACCGCCCGTATCACCTCGGTCATGACCGTGGACGCCATTACCGGCAGCGTGAATTCGGTGAACGACCTGTACGGCAAGACTGTCGGGACAATATCAGGGTCGACAGCGGCCAGTTTTCTGAACCGGCGCGAGATCGAGTTTACCAGCTATCCGGGGCTGAATGAGATGCTGGACGCTTTCAAGGCCGAAGATCTGGATGCCGTCGTATTCGACGCGCCGATCCTGTCCTATTTTGCGGCCCATGAAGGGCGGCGCATTGCGTCGATGACAGGTGGTGTTTTCCTGCGCGAAAACTACGGCATCGCTTTCCCGACCGGATCACCTCTGGTCGAGGATGTAAACCAGGCATTGCTTGGCTTGCGCGAAGACGGAACCTATGACGAAATCTATCGCAAGTGGTTCGGATCGCGGAACTAGGCCTGCGCCTCGTCTCCGAAAAACGGTGTCATCTGCGCGACGATCACTGCGTTTTCATCCAATGCTCTTTGCATCAGCGCACGTTCATCCGCCTCGATATCGTGACCTTGCGCTTCACGCTCGGCCAATGTGCCGTATCCGGTGACATCCAGCGGTGCGGTGTCGGCCTGCTTCAGGATCGCGACCGTCTCACGCACGGCCTCGGCCTCATCCACGCCGCTGGCATAGCACATCAGCGCCGCGCCGGTCGCCCCATCGGGCAGCCCGTCGCCCTCCTTGCGGCCAATCTGGACCAGAAGGGTATAGACTTGCTGACGCGAGGGTTTCTTTTGCTTCTCCATGCACCGGGCCATAGCCCCACGCCGGTTCGCGGTCAAGCAGCCAACAATTGCAGGAATCCCGCCTTGCGCCCATAGTACCCAGAATAAACCGATCCCGGATACAAAGGACGCCTTCATGCCCTACCCAGATTTCATAGCAAGTTTTCCCAGCCTCGACGTACCATTCCCTGACGACGTGGTGCAAACGGCCGTGATCCGGTCGGATGCGGGCTTGGTAGCGTTCTTTACGTTTCTTCAGGATTTCGAATTGCCCTTACATTCTCACAAAGCCCAGTGGGGCACAGTGGTCGAGGGTGAGATTGAATTGACCATCGACGGGCAGACCCGGACCTACCGCTCGGGCGACAGTTATTCGATCCCATCAGGCGTGGAACATGGCGGCAAAATCAGGGCTGGCACACGGGTCATAGATGTTTTCGAGGAACCGGACCGATATCCGATCAAGGGATAAGCTGGGTGAGAGACTCAGTGAACGCGAGTCTCGGCCTCCCTCATTGATTGAAGGTCTCCGGCCTGAAAAGCTGTTGAGTTGAATCCGGCACTTTTGCGCCAGTCTTCCTCATCATTTTAGGCCAATTCCCGCTAGCCGGGACACGACGCCAGCAATTCACAACTAAGCGTCGATGCCGGCCCTACGCTGTGGGTACTGCATAAGTCATTTTCAAAGGAGAGTTGAGATGAGTGTTCTGTCCAGATTGATGACAACAACAGCAAGCGTGATTGTACTTTCCGGTATACCGGCTGTTGCAATTCTGTCCTTTGTAACAAGTGATGCTGCTTATGCCCAAGAAGCGGGCGGTGAAGGCGGCGAAACCACCGGTGGCGGCGAGGCCGAAGGCGGCGCGCAGACCGAAGGCGGAGGTGAATCCGGCAGCGATGGTGAGGCCGAAGGTGGCAGTGAAACCGAGGGCGGTAGCGATTCCGATGGCGGTAGTGAGGCCGAAAGCGGAGGCGAATCCGGCGGCGATGGTGAATCCGAAGGTGGCAGTGAAGCCGATGGCGGTGGTGAGGCCGATGGCGGTGGTGAGGCCGATGGTGCGGAAACCAATGCAGGAAGCACAGAAGTGGAAGCCATGCAGGGTGAGAGCCGCTAAGCAGCACTTCAAGGCAGGCTAGGGCCACAAGCTTGGTATCTGCCTTAGCCGACCTGACCCAAAGAACAAATAAGGCCGGAGCGTAACTGCTCCGGCCTTATGACATTCCCAGAACGATCAGTCCCGCAGCAATTCGTTGATGCCCGTTTTCGAGCGGGTCTTTTCGTCAACCCGCTTCACGATCACCGCGCAATAGAGACTGACATTGTTCTTTGACGGCATGGAACCCGCGACCACAACCGAATAGGGCGGAACCTCGCCATACATGACTTCTCCGGTTTCTCGGTCCACGATCTTGGTAGACTTACCAATGAACACGCCCATCCCCAGAACCGAGCCTTCGCGGACGATACATCCCTCGACCACTTCCGAGCGCGCGCCGATAAAGCAATTGTCTTCAATGATTGTTGGGCCAGCCTGCATCGGCTCAAGCACTCCACCGATGCCAACGCCGCCCGACAGGTGCACATTCTTGCCAATCTGCGCGCAGGATCCGACGGTGGCCCAGGTATCAACCATCGTGCCTTCGTCAACATAGGCCCCAAGATTCACGAAAGACGGCATCAGCACCACGCCCGGTGCAATATATGCCGACTTGCGGACAACGCAGTTTGGAACCGCGCGGAACCCGGCAGACCGCCACTGGTTTTCACCCCAACCGGCGAACTTGCTGTCTACCTTGTCCCACCAGCCGCCGTCCTGCGGACCGCCCGGCTGGATTTCCATGTCCTTGATACGGAAGCCCAGCAGAACCGCCTTTTTGGCCCATTGATTTACGTGCCAGTCACCGGTTTCCAGCTTTTCCGCCACGCGTAACGAGCCACTGTCCAGCGCATTCAGCGTATCCTCGATCGCCTCGCGCTGCTCGCCTGCGGTGGCGGGCGTGATTGTCTCGCGTGCCTCCCAGGCGGCTTCGATGGCGGCTTCCAGTTGCGCGTTGGACATGGGGTGTCTCCCTACAGAATCTGTTCACGTTGATTTGGCCTATACGCAAGCCGGACCCATGGCGCAATGCGACGTAGACGGGCCCAATTGCGTCTGAGGCAGAGGGTCATCAGCTCGCGCGCCGAATATGGCGGGTCAGGATCGCCGTTGCTGCGGCCATTTCCTTGCGCTTCAAAGCCCGCACAATGGCCGCATGATCCGTGTCAGCCCGTTGCACCCATTTAAACCGCCATTGCGCGAACAGATGGCGCGCGCTTGCGATATGCAGATCGTCGATTGCATGCAAAAGCCGAGGCAGCCCGCAAGGCGTCAGGATGGCGCGATGGAACGTTCTGTTCAGAGCCTCCCATTGCGGCATCGACTGCGCCTCGTCACAGGCGATGCGTGCGTTTTCGATCTTTTCCAACGCGACCGGAGACATGTTTTGCATCGATTGCTGCAACGCCAGCGTTTCCAAGGCCACACGCATTTCGATCACCTCCCGAACTTCTGCCGGGTCCAGCGCCGTAACCCGCATTCCCTTGCGCGGTTCATGCCGGGCCAACCCATGCGCCTCAAGCCGCAACAAGGCTTCGCGCACCGGAACATGGCTGGTGTCGAAGTTACGGGCAATATGGTCTTGCCGCAGCTTTTCACCGGCTGCCAGCTCTCCGGTGATGATCCGTTGGCTGAGGCTTTGGTAAATCGTGTCGGAAATCATTGCAGTCATGGATTATAGATAAAATCCACCATCCACATCCACAACCCGATAATTCACCCAGCGAACGGGTCCGGCGCGATATTTGCACCGCACACCAGAACACCCACGCGTTCACCCTGTTCGGGTCGATACGCACCCGAGGTCAAGGCGGCCAATGCGGTCGCACCGGCAGGTTCTACCAGAATGCGATGCGTGCGCCAAAGCGCCTGTTGTGCCGCCGCGATGGCATCGTCTGACACCAGAACCGAACTCATACCCTGCGCCAGTTCAAAACAGATTTCGCCGATCCGCCGCGCGCCCAGCGCGTTTGCGGCGATGCCCGACACGGAAACATCAACCGGCTCACCAGCGCACAATGCTGCATTCAACGCACAGGACGTTTCCGGCTCGACCGCCACAACCTTGCGCGCGCCACCGAACCAGGCCAGCGCCCCGGCGATCAGCCCGCCGCCGCCAACAGCGACCAGTACCGTATCCGCCTGCAAGCCTTGGGCGTCCCATTCGGCAAAACAGGTTCCTTGCCCAGCCACCGTGGCCGGGGCGTCGTAAGCATGGATCTGCATTGCCCCCCTTGTTGCCTCATGCTCCTGCGCTGCGGTCAGCGCGTTCGCGTATTCACCGGAAACAACGCTCAGGTCGGCGCCGGTTTGCCGGATCAGTGCGATCTTGGACGGGCCTGCCAGTTCCGGCACAAATATCTTTGCAGGATAACCCAGCGTCTGCGCTGCATAAGCCGCCGCCGCACCATGATTGCCACCGGATGCGGCGACCAAGCCTGCGGGCGGCACATCCGAGCTGAGCAGCGTATTGAACGCACCCCGCGCCTTGAAACTGCCAGTATGCTGCATGTGCTCGAGTTTCAGCTCAACCGGATAGCCGGGAATGTTGCTTTCCATAACCGGGGTCACTTGCGCATATCCCGCGATGCGGTCCCGTGCCGCCGATATTTCACTTTTCCAATTCATTCTCGTCTTTCCGTGACTGGCACTCTGCCCGCGAACCCTATAGCTGTTTGTCAAACACGCAAGCAGGGATCAATCACCGATGAGAGAAGACCGTCACAGTCCGTTTCGCGATGCGCAGACCGACCGCTCGACCGCGAAAGAGGTTCCGGACACACCGCAAACACGCTCTCCGGCCTACCGTCTGGCTTTCGCGGATGACGAGTTTCTGTGCCGGGACGAGCTGCGCCCTGTACGCTTGCAGCTTGAGTTGCTGAAACCCGAAATGATCATGACCGAGCGTGAGATCGCGTCGACCATCGTAATGTTCGGCGGCGCCCGCATTCCCGAACCCTCGCAAAAGCACACCGCGCGGACAGAGACTCTGGCCAGCCTGTCGAAATATTATGATGAGGCGCGCGAGTTTGCCCGGCTGATGACCGTAAAATCAAAAGAAACCGGCTGCCGCGAGAATGTGATCGTCACTGGCGGCGGCCCCGGTGTGATGGAAGCTGGCAATCGCGGTGCACACGAAGCGGGCGGGTGCTCGATCGGGCTGAACATCGTGCTTCCGCACGAACAGGCGCCAAACAGTTTCGTGACGCCAGAGCTCAGCTTTAATTTCCACTATTTTGCGATCCGCAAAATGCACTTCCTGATGCGCGCCCGCGCCATCACCATCTTTCCCGGTGGGTTTGGGACGCTGGATGAACTGTTCGAATCCCTGACCCTGATCCAGACCGGCAGAATGGATCGCGTGCCATTCCTGCTGTTTGGCCGCGCGTTCTGGGAGAAGGTTATCAACTGGGACGCACTGGCGGATGCCGGTACGATCTCGGAGGAGGATTTGGACCTGTTCCGCTTTGTCGATACCGCGCAGGAGGCGGCCGAGATCATCGAGAACTGGGAACCCGCCCCGCCCCGCGACGAAATTCCGGGGCGCTGAGCGATGAAACCCCCAAAGACAGGCGAAATGCTCCACCTACGTGGCAACGCGTTGTCAAAAGGCGAACCCGTCGCCCTTCCACTGACGCAAAGCAGCATGTTCCATCTGCCGGGCATGCCGGACGGTCACCCGACCTATGGCCGTGTCGATAACCCCACCTGGGTACATCTTGAGCATGTTTTGTCCCATCTGGAAGACGCGCCTTGCCTCAGTTTTCCTTCAGGGATGGCCGCAATTTCTGCGGCTCTTTTTGCAACGGTGCAAGCCGGGTCGCGCCTTCTGATTCCTTCGGACGGGTACTATGTCACCCGTCTGCTGGCCGACCGGTTCCTTTCGCGTCTTGGCGTGACAGTTGAAGAACGCCCGACCACTGCGTTTGCCGCAGGTGGTTTTGACGGGTTTGACGTTGTGTTCGTCGAAAGCCCTTCGAACCCCGGTCTGGACATGATTGACCTGAAAGCCACAGCCGAACAGGTGCGGTCTGCTGGCGGGGTGACGATTGCCGACAATACGACGATGACGCCGTTGGGTCAGCGTCCGTTGGATTTGGACATCGACGTGGTCGTGTCGTCCGACACCAAAGCGATGGGCGGGCATTCCGACATGCTGATGGGCCATG
The DNA here is from genome assembly GCF_056538065.1 of Ruegeria sp. BH8. NCBI lineage: Bacteria > Pseudomonadati > Pseudomonadota > Alphaproteobacteria > Rhodobacterales > Roseobacteraceae > Ruegeria > Ruegeria sp. BH8. The sequence goes on from NZ_JBQFSP010000012.1 coordinate 102,824, forward strand.
TGGCCAGCCGCAACAGTGACATCATGGAACGGGTCGAGGAATGGCGGAAGGTCTCCGGCTCGATCCCCGGACCGCATGAGGCATGGTTGCTGCATCGCGGGTTGGAAACGCTGGATGTCCGGTTCGACCGGATGTGCAATTCGGCTCAGGTAATAGCAGAACGGTTGGCAGTTCACCCAGCGGTCAAACAGGTCCGCTATCCCGGGCTGGCCAATGATCCATCGCACGCACTGGCGCAGGCACAAACGGCACGGTTCGGATTTCTGCTATCCTTGACTTTGGAGAGCGAAGACAAGGCCGAAGCCTTCATCAACACCTGCCCGCTTTTGCGCCCCGCCACATCCTTCGGAGGTGTTCACAGCTCGGCCGAACGCCGCGCGCGATGGGGTGATATGGTCGACCCGGCCTTCATCCGCCTGTCCGTTGGATGCGAACCGGTGGACGAACTGTGGCAGGCGATCGAGGCCAGCCTGAACGCGCTGTGATTACTTCTTCGCGGCACGCAGGTCCTTGAAAACGTAGATCGGCAGCACCACGCTGGCGATCAGCGCCCCCAGCCAGACAAGCAGCGTCGCCGCCAGCAGGTTCGAGATACCACCAACGGTCAGCCCCGACGCGATGAGGTCGGTCACCAGCAGGCCCACAAATGTCACGACCAGGGCAATCCCGCCTTTCAATGCGGGCGCTTTCTTTTCGCCAAGCTTCAGTATCAAGGGCTCGGCGATCACCTGAACGACGGTGAAAACGATCACAACCACGATAAATGAGATCGGTTTGATCGCGAAACCGGACAGTATCAGCGAAGCCAGCAACAGCCCGATGGCATTGCCGGCCAGCAGGGCCAAAGCGGATTTGATTCTGCGCGACATGGGATGGCCTCCGTCAATCTACAATCAGAAATATGAAGATATTAGCAGGCTTCTGAGTTTTTTCGAGACAATTCAATCGCCTCTTCCTTTTGACCCGTTGAAAACACGTGGTAGAACACATTCATCAAGATCAGACCTGTCCCTGACCCGTGAGTGTGAGATGAGCGACGATCCCTATTCCGTCCTTGGCGTATCGAAAGACGCCAGTGCCGACGAAATCAAGAAAGCCTACAGGCGTATTGCCAAGGAGTGCCACCCGGACCTGAAACCCGGCGATGCCAAGGCCGAGGCCAAATTCAAGGCCGCAGCTGCAGCGTATGACATGCTGAAAGATCCTGAAACCCGCGCCCGTTACGACAATGGCGAAATCGACGCATCGGGTCAGGAACGCCCGCAACAACACTATTACCGGGACTATGCCGAGGCCGCTGGAAACCCCTATCGCGGGCGTCAGGCGGACCCGGACGACATGTCGGACATCTTTGCTGAATTCATGCGCGGCCGCGGTGGATTTGGCGGCCAGCAAAGGCATGAGTTTCATGCGCCGGGGCATAACCTGAACTATTCCCTTCAGATCAGCTTTCTGGATGCCGTGTTTGGCGCCAGCCAGAAACTGACGCTACCAGACGGCAACCGGATCGAGGTCAAGATCCCCGCCGGCATAACAGAAGGTCAGACCATCCGTCTGCGCGGCAAGGGTGCTCCGGGTTATGGCGAAGGCCCTCCGGGGGATGCGTTGGTGACCGTCACGGTCGCCAAACATCCGGTGTTTGACCGTCAGGGCGACGACATCCATATCACGCTGCCGATCAGCATCGATGAGGCCATTCTGGGCGGGAAAGTCGCCGCCCCCACCATCGATGGCGGTGTGAACGTCAATGTTCCGGCGGGCACAAGCAGCGGCAAAACCCTTCGCCTGCGCGGCAAGGGGGTGAAGAAACGCGGCTCGTCCCTGCGCGGAGACCAACTGATCGAATTGACTGTCTCGATGCCCGACAAGATCGATGATGATCTCAGGCAGTTCATGGAGACATGGCGCGAAACGCACCGCTACGATCCGCGGAAAGGAATGCCGTCATGACCCTGACCGAAAAGGAACTGATCGAAACCGTCTCGCGCCTGACCTCGGACCGCCTAACCGAGTATCTTGCGGCCGAAATCGTGATCCCTGAACAATCGGAGCAGGGGCTGGTCTATCACAGTATCGACGTTGCCCGGCTGGAACTGGCTTGCGAGTTGCACGAGCAATACGACATGGAGGCCGATGCGCTGTCGATGATGATCTCATTGATTGATCAGATGCATGGGCTGCGCGCTGAACTGCGTGAGGTTCTGAACGCAGTCGAGGCGCAACCCGAGCCGGTGCGCCAACAACTGATCGAGGTCATTGGCACAGCGCGGTTCCGTCGCAGATAACAGGGTTTTGGGCGCAATGATTTTGGCGTAGAAGGCCGCCTTGATCCTTTGTCAGGTAGCTTCCATGACCCAGCCCAGATCCGAATTGCTGATGCCTGCGGGCAATCTGCGCAAACTTAAGCTCGCCATCCTCTATGGGGCAGACGCCGTGTATCTGGGTACGCCGGATATGTCGCTGCGCACCAAGTCCGAGTTTTCGCTGGACGAGGTGATTGAAGGGGTCGAGTTCTGTCACAGCCATGGTCGGCGCGCCTACCTGACACTGAACTTGTTCTCGCATAACAAAGACATCCCGAAGCTGGACGAATACATCGACACGGTGCGCAAGGTGCAGCCCGACGGGTTGATCATCGCCGATCCAGGCGTGTTCCAATACGTCCGCGAGCGCGCGCCCGAACTGCCGCTGCATATCTCGACCCAGGCCAATATCTGTTCGTGGCTGTCGGTGAAGTTCTGGCAGGATCAGGGAGCCGAGCTGGTGGTTCTGGCGCGTGAGGTTTCCTATCCCGAACTGGTCGAGATCCGTGAGAAGTGCCCTGATATCAAGCTAGAATCCTTCGTGCACGGTGCTATGTGCATGACCTATTCGGGCCGTTGTCTGCTGTCGAATTTCATGGCCGAACGCGGGGCCAACCAGGGCAACTGCGCCAATTCCTGTCGCTGGAACTATGGTCTGAAAGTGCGCCTCAAGGATGGCACACATCAGGAGCTGCGTATCACCGAGGAAAACGCCGACCTGTTCGAATTCCTGCTGGAAGAAGGCTGCCGCCCCGGTGACCTGATGCCCATCGAAGAGGATGATCGCGGCTCGTACATCCTCAACTCACGCGACCTCTGCATCATGCCGAAGCTGGATGAGTACCTGAAAATCGGTGTCGACAGCCTCAAGGTCGAAGGGCGCGGCAAATCGGAATACTACGCCGCGATCGTCGCACGGGCCTATCGTATGGCGATAGATGACTATTTCGCGGACCCCGAAAACTGGGACCCCAAGCCTTACATGCGTGAGCTCGAAACCGTCGGGAATCGCGGCTATACGCTGGCCTTCCACGAAGGGCGGCTGACCAATTACGCCCATGATTACGAACACACCGCATCCATCGCGCAATGGGAATATGCCGGGATCGTCACCGAAGTGACCGAGGATGCCTTTCTGGTCGAGGTGAAGAACAAGCTGGAACCGGGTGATGTGCTGGATTTCGTCTCGCCAGTTGCGCGCGACACGGTTCTGCTGCGGGTTTATGATTTCGAACGCGCCCATGATGGCGCACGGCTGGACGTCGTGCATGGCAGCACAAAAACCATCATTCGGATGCCTTTCACCCTGTTTGATCACGAGGATATCGACGATCTGCGCGCCCGTTTTCCGGTCTACTCGGTGCTGCGCAAGGAACGCGCCCTGACCGACGAACACTGGAGCCGCATTCGCTTTGACAAGCTCGTGCAGGGATTGGAAACCTCCGGTCGAGACAATCCAACAGCTTATGCACGCCGTCGCGATGATCTGGTTGAAAAGATCGGCGCAGACGGTAACGAACGCCGGTTCAAGACAAACCGCATCGGTACGGAAGGATGCTGCGGCAAGGGCTGCAACGGATGCCTGATCTTCTGGCAGGATGACAAATACGCTTTGGCCCGCGAGGTACTGTCCAAACGGAAGCAAGGCGAGCAACTCAGCCGCCGCGAGGCGACAGAACTCAAGCTGCCGGGAGAACCGGCTTAGTTTCCCGCCCGATATTCTTCGGGAACAAAGAACGTATAGTCACGATCCGCCACTTGTTCGTGACAGACATGGCAATATGCAACTTCGCTGGCACGGGCGCCCATGGTATCGCCATACAAGGACCCGTCTGGCAGCACCATGATATAACGCCAGTCAGCGGTGTTCGGGCTGGTACCCTCTGGCAGTTTTTCCATTATGAACATGGCGCCGGGATGTATGTGACCTTCATCGGTCACCGTCATGCTGTCCTTGGCAAGCACCGATCCCATGGGAAGTTCTTCGCCTTGCTGCAATGTCCCGTAGTTATGGGCCATTCGGTTGGCATACGTGTTTACGTAACGCTGACCGTGTGTCGCGGAAATATATGGCGCGTCGTTGAAAAGCGGCCAGCTTTGATAGTTTAGAACCAGATCCAGTTGCGCCGCAGCATACCCCCGTGCCATGCGGCGGCGCAGTGAATGGTAGTGAGCCGCGGCTTCATCCTTGCTCAGCTCTGCCGGATTTTCGATCGCGATATGAGCGTTGTGGCCATCCGCCGTTGCCAGCCCTGCTGAAACCAGAAGTATCGCGCACGCAATGGCCTTGTGCTGGAGAATAATTCGAAGATACGAGTCCATTATTACGACCCACCTGAAAATCAGTTCGCCTAAGCGCCACGTGACGACAGTGTTCTTATTCTAGCGGCTCCGAGAACTCTTACCAGCTCAGGTCCCGGAATCTCACCGCCTTGTGCATCGATTTGAACCTGCATCCTGCGGCATTGAATCATTAAAATATAGCAAATTATGCATATTGAATCAGCATCTGAAACATTAAGTTTACAGGCACACTTCATGCGTGCAGGCGGTCATCTTGGACAATCAAAGCACGACCACCCGATCCATGATGAACCGGACAGGAAAACTACCGGGTTAAACCGGCTTCGGACTCAATCTGTTTGCGTGATTTGCGGGCACGTTCGGTTGCCGATTTCAACTGACCGCACGCCGCCATGATATCCTCGCCCCGTGTCTTGCGAATGGGAGAGGCGTAGCCTGCCTGATAGATGATGTTGGCAAAAGCGCGGATGCGGTTGTTCGAGCTGCGCTTGTACGGCGCGCCGGGCCATTCGTTAAACGGGATCAGGTTGATCTTGGCCGGAATTTTGTGACGCTTGATGTGGTCGATCAAACGATGGGCATCCGCGTCGCTGTCATTCACACCGTCCAGCATCACGTATTCGAACGTGATCCGCTCGGAGTTCGAGACATTGGGATAGCTGGCCAGCGCCTGCAACAACTCCTCGATATTCCAGCGTTTATTGATCGGAACCAGAACGTCGCGGGTTTCATCCGTGGTTGCATGGAACGAGATCGCCAGCAAACAGCCGATTTCCTCAGCCGTGCGCGCAATTTCGGGTACCACCCCGCTGGTTGACAGCGTAATGCGGCGGCGCGACAGGGAAATCCCCTCGGGGTCCATCGCGATCTTCATCGCATCGCGGACGTTTTCGAAATTGTATAGCGGCTCACCCATTCCCATCAGAACGATGTTCGACAGAAGGCGCGTTTCATCCTTTGGCGCACCGGGGGTCGGCCATTCGTCAAGATCGTCGCGCGCCATCATGATCTGCCCGACAATTTCGGCAGATGTTAAATTACGTACAAGCTTCTGGGTGCCGGTATGACAAAACGAACATGTCAACGTACATCCGACCTGAGACGATATGCACAGCGTACCGCGATCTTCTTCGGGGATGTAGACCACCTCGACCTCGTGCCCGCCCGCGATCCGGCACAGATATTTGCGGGTGCCGTCCTCGGATACCTGTCGGGTCACGACCTCGGGTATCTCGACCACAAAGTTTTCGGCCAGTTGCGCACGGTAGGCTTTGGCGAGATTCGTCATCTGGGAAAAATCGCGCACGCCCCATTGATAGATCCACTGCCAGATCTGACCGGTACGCATCTTTGCCTGCTTATCGGGCGTACCATGTTCGATCAGGACCTCGCGCAAACGGTCGCGGGTGAGACCGACAAGGTTCACCTTCCCCTCGGGCAATTTGCGAGGGAGGGTCATGACGTCTTGAGTGATCGGCGCTTTGGGCGACATTGTGGTACCTGCTGAGGCGTATCTTCAAGGATTCTGGCTTGGGATGCGCCTCTATATAGGAACCTGTGCAAAGATCAAAAGGAATCGTTTCAGTCAGTCTGCAAAACTCAACAGTTCTTCAACGCGTGCCCGCCCCAAATTCACCCGGCATGATGTGATTGCGATACCTGTACCCGATCCGCCACCAAACGACGCGCCGACGGCGGTGCAATGCGTATCGCGATAGGTTTCCCAGGCCTGTTGCGCCGCTATGAGGGCAGGTTCAGCCACTATCCGCCCGGTGACCTCGTCCAGCTCCTTGGCAGATTGTACCGCCAAATCAAAACTCACCTGCAGCGCGCGCGAGACCCGTGCTTCCATCTCTCCGACGCAGGATCCGATTTCGACTTGTGATCCGGCGTCGGAACATTCCAACGCCGGGTCGGCGGTTGCGGTGGCTGGCAAAAGCAGCGCGATCAAGATCAGACGCATGGCCGCCTCATTCATCCATTCAGCTGGGGTCAGGCCAGAGTAACATGTTTTGCCAGAAAGGTTTAGATGCCGGTTGGCCCCCTAAACCAACGGAAATGCAGTTCCGCGTCAGACACCCGCGGGTGGGATATAGCAATCTTCGGCATCCAGGGTCTTGACCGGATCGTTCGGTCCGCATTGTTCGCCGGTTACAGGATAAGTCTCGCCCTTGTTTTCGCAGGCACTCAGCAGCATGGCTGATATCATCATCAACGCGGCAAGAGATTTGTTCAGCATGGTGGCAACTCCTTGGTTTCTCTTGAACTGATTAGTTCGGAAATCGTCAGAACTCACATTGATACGGATCAAGTAAACGGGTTGATCCAGCGTAAAGTTGCATCTTGCGCTCTGGGGTGAGTAACAGTGCTGTTCCACGTTGTGATTGAGTTCTGCGGTGTTGAAGGTTCCCCATCTCAGAGGGTTTCAACATAGCTACGACGGAAGCGCTTGTGTGGCATACTGTTTGAATGCGGAGCGTACCGAAAGCGGCGCTCGGTGATACTGCATCCTGACAGGCACGAATAAGAAAAGGCTTACGCAGACCGGTCAACATCGCAGTCTTGGCCTTCAACTCGCCGCGCACAACGCGAGCGGATTGGGTTGATATGCGAACGATCAGTGACCGCAACGCGGACAAACCCGCCTTTTGCCGATGCTGCTTTTGCTGACGCAGAAAGCACTCGCGGGCGCGGAGGGATTTTCTCTGTGAAGCAGCAGGCGCCGTGAGAGCGGTCATTGAGCGGCACAAATTTGAGCGGATTCCGAAACGCACTTTCGCCGCGGCTGGAACCGGCAAACAAGACGCGGGACTTTGCGGCCTTCCGCATTTTTAATCCAAAGGACCGCAGTCAGCCCCGAAGCGGACCTTCGCAACCAAGCTTTGCTAACTCCGAAATACACAACGAAACGGCCAGTTGCAGAGGTTGTATCGGCGGTGGCAACCAACCATTCATGTCGTCGACTAACCTGTTCAACGTGGCACTACAACTTCTCCGAACTGATCCCACGAGGACCTAATCTTCGAAGCGTTCATTTGGCTCGACCACATTTACTTGCTTCGGAACTTGGTCGGTGTCATTCCGGTTTGACTTCGGAAAAAGCGAGTGAAATGGGACTTGTCAGAATAGCCTAGCATCAGACCAATCTCCGCAATTGTCATCTGGTCTTCTTTGAGGTGCTCCTTGGCGACATCGATACGCAGCCGTTTGATTTCGCGCGGTAACGTTGTGCCTTGTTTTTGAAGCGCTTTCAGGAACCGTTCCCGCTGTATTCCCAGAAACCCGGCCACCATCTCCGGCCCCAAATCGGATTCATCCAGTTTGCCGCGCAAGACAGAGCGCAAAGCTGCCACCACGGATACCTCTTGATCTTGGCGAGGCGAGGCTATGGGTTTGGCAGAGCCCTCAGAGACATGATGCAAAAACAACCATTCCACAGGAAAACTGATTTGCATTCCGGGATCGGTTCCAAGGCCAACCTCGATCCCTTTGTAGTTGAGAGGCAAACCATTGATGTATCTGCTTTCCCACCGCACGCGCGAAGGGTCCCAGGATTCGCCGACGACGGTCTGCAACAGGCGTACATAGATTGCAGCACCAAAACCTGTTACCTGAACGGGTGGGACAGTTGGTTCCTGTTGTCTATCGATACGATAAGTCGCTTTGTCCGCTTCAATGATAAGGCTGTGCCGCACAGAATTGGACTCCTGAGGTACGAGCCCAACAAAGCGGGTAAAAAACTCGAACAGACTCGTTGTCGATTGCAAGGCTTGAGCGAACGGAGGCCATCCTTGCAGGTCAAACGACTCCCCTACATTTAGTCCAAGGTATCGATCCCCTGACACTTCTGAGAAAGCATTTACCAAGCCGTAAACCAGCTCGGAGTGAACGAACACGGATGGGTTAGACAACAGTTCGGCTTTCAAGCCGACCTGATCCAATGCTGGTTGCGGATTGATCTTACGTTCGGTGAGATATTGCAGAAACGGAGCAGCTAAAGAGAGGCGAACAAAGCCCTCGCTATGCTCTCGGGAGGCGGAGTTGAAAGGCAAGCTCATAACCCTTGTTTGGATTAGTTTTAAGAAGTGGCCATTTTAATCATCATATTCGTACATCCTAATTAAAAAGGGGCAACCGCGTCGGTGAATTCCAGACTATAGTTGGCAAAACATGAATATGAAGGGGGTACTTATGTCCGGCTTACGAATGTCTCTTTGCTCGACGGCAATTGTCGCGGCAGTTTTTTCTTTTTCGACGACCGCGCAGGCTCAGGATCAAGAAGAACCACAAACGCTGTTTACCAACGTGCATATCTTCGACGGTGTGAATGAGCAACGCATTGAGAATGCCAGTGTTCTGGTTGAGGGCAACCTTATCAAGGTCGTCTCAACTGATGCGATCGATGCCCCCAATGCGGAGGTGATCGATGGCGGCGGTAGGACACTCACACCGGGCTTCATCGAGCTTCACGCACACCTCATGCTCATGGGACCGTCTATCGCTTCCATGGAAACGAACTCGACCTGGGAGGATTTTGGCATCCATGGAACCAGGATGGCCGAGATGTACCTGATGCAAGGATTTACGACTGTAAGAGATGCTGGCGGCGCCAACGGCGGTCTGCGGAGGGCCATCGACGCCGGACAGATCGTCGGTCCACGTCACTATGCGTCAGGCGCGTTCCTCGGGACACGCGGCGGCCACGCTGACTTCGCATCCTTCACCTCGCCGCCGGGCGGACAGACCAACTTCGGTAATCTGAACATGGCGCAACAAGTCAGCGGTGTCGATGATGTCTACCTGTATGGTCGTAATAACATGCGCATGGGGGCGACACAGCTGAAATTCATGCAGTCGGGTGGGGTGATCTCGGCGTTTGACCCATGGCAGTTGCTCGCCGGCTCCAAGGAAGAAATCGAAGCTGCCGTTCAGGTTGCCAACGAATACGGCACCTATGTCATGGCGCATTCTTACCGCAAGGAAGCAATCATGAACGCCCTTGAGGCCGGTGTAATGTCCATTGAACACGGCTTCTCCTTCGATTGCGAGATTGCCGAGATTATGAACGAGAAAGGGGCTTACATAACGACTAACCTCACGGCTTTTGATCCGGGTTTGTTGGATATCCCATCGGTCAAGAACGAGCCCAAGAGCCTCGCGAAAGCGATATCGGCGTCCGCGACTTTCGCGAACTACATTCCGAATATGAAGGAATGCCCGGTAAAACGCGGCTTTCAGACCGATTGCGTGGGATCAGTGGAAGCATGCAACATCCAGATTGCTTATGAAAAACATCTCAATAACGAGTTCTTCGGACCGTACCAGTCGATGGTGACACTTACGTCAATCGGCGGTGAGGTCGTAGCATTGTCAGGCGATTTCTCGAACCCTTACACATCTGGCAAGCTCGGTGTGATCGAGGAAGGCGCCTATGCGGATATCCTGCTGATCGACGGCAATCCGCTCGAAGATTTCTCGGTGGTTGGTACGGGTGATCAATGGTTTGGGGCCGACCCGAGGCCTGAAAGCCCAGAAACAATCCGCCTGATCATGAAGGACGGTGTGATCTACAAAAACACACTGGATTGACCAGATAAAGCAGCCGGAGAGCATTCATGCGAAATTGGTTTTGCTCCGCAGTATTCGCAGGGTTGGTTTTGTGCGGTTATGATGCTGCGGCGACGCCTGGAACCGCGTTGGACTGGGCAGACCTGCCAGATCCGTCTGCGCAGGTCTTTGATGACCCCTATCGTGATCTCAGCCCCGAACAGTTCGACGATGTTCTTTTCGTTGTGCGTATACGCGGCAGGTTGCAGCAGGATGGTGGTAGTGAAGACGAGCGGCAAAAGTGGCAAATGCTTCTGACCGAGACTGAGGATGCTTTGGCAGCTGATGGAATTGATGTCGACTGGCTACTCGATCAGCGAGAGGTCGTGACGGAACGGCGAAGAAAGGCTGGCACGAACGGAAATCCGGAATTCGACGGTCAAACAATCACACTGACGGGCTTTGCCATTCCTGCTCCGAATGATCCGGACGGGAGGCCTGTCGCGTATTTGGTGCCCGAACGAGGGATGTGCAGTCATATGCCTCCACCTCCGCCCAACCAGATGATCCGTGTGCGGTTGAACGGGGACTGGGCGCCCCGCTATTTCCATGAACCCGTTCGGCTGACGGGCATGCTGACTATCGATCCTTCTGTTCAGAATATGATGGTTGTGGATGGTCTCATGCCTATGAATGCGACTTTCCAGCTAGAGACAGAACGTGTCGAAACTCTGGAAACCGAGGCAGACAGGTTGGAATGGAAGCAGCGTGCTGCTGATCGCATCCGCGCGGCGGGAAATCGCAAGACCGGTGGGGCACAGGCGTCAAAATGATAAGACTTCTGGTTGCCGCATTGAGCATTGCATTTGCTGGCGCCGCGTCGGCTCAGGGACTATCCGGTCCATCTTCGGTCGAAGCTGATCTAGAGCCCGGAGATGGCCTGACCGACCCACAATACCGTTCCAATTTTCCACGCAACATCGCGCCGGGTTGGTTTCAGTGGAAAGACCGACTGGCTGAGGGTGGTTTTCGGTTCAACATTGACTACCTGGCATTGGGCCAAACCACGGATGCTGATCTGGGAACCGGCGAAGCATCCAGCGGAATTGCGCGGTTCTACGGCAGTTGGCAGGCAACTGAACGGGGGTCTCTGACATTCAAGATCGAAGACAGGCACAGTTATACTGACGTTGCTCCGCAATTTCTCGGGCTGGATGGCGGAGCCCTTTCAATCACGGGAACAGCCTTCAATGACAACGGTTTGCTTCTGACCAATTTGTTCTGGACCCAAAGGGCTGAGAATGGGTCGTGGGCGCTGCAAGTCGGCCAGATTGATGTAACGGACTTTGTGGATATCTACGGGTTGGTAAGCCCCTACAGTGGTTTTCAAAACCTGTCTTTCAATACCAACCCGACAATCAACACGCCCAACCAAGGCCTTGGTATTGCCGGTGGGGTAAAGCTGAGCGAGAACCTCTACGCCGTTGCCAGCGTATCAGACGCAAACGCCGACCCGTCCGATCCAAACTTTGATGTGTTTAGCGACGGCAATCTCTTCAAGTCGCTCGAACTTGGGTACACGTCCGGCTTTGATCGCATCTACTTCGACAATATCCATCTGACCCTCTGGCATGCGGATGCGGCTGACGATGGCAGTCGAGCAGAAGATTACGGCGCAGCGTTTTCCGCCGCATGGTTTGTTGACAATAAATGGATGCCGTTCTTCCGTGCAGGGGCCTCGAAGGGAACCGCAGCGCTTTATGAACGGTCGATTTCTGCCGGTCTCGGTTACTATGGTCGCAACACCGATTTGGCCGGTCTGGGCCTAAACTGGGCCGAAGCAAGAGGCATAGATGGCGATCAGTTCACGCTTGAAGCTTTCTACCGCTTTTCAATCTCACCCGGACTGCAGATCACGCCATCGGTACAATTCATTTCCGACCCGCTTCTAAATCCCGATCAGGACCGGATTACCCTGTTCGGTCTAAGAACCCGGATCGTTTTCTAATGCGGGGTGAAGGCAGTCACTAAGGGGTGTGCCAAAGGGCAACTAAGAGAGATCAAGCGCGTGCCGGAATTTTCAACGCCGGTCGAATGAAGTTGGGAAGCAAAGGAACAATCTATGAAGATTGCATACGGAATTCTTGCAGCCTTAGCAGTTGTGTTTTTCATCCTTGGAGGCAGCGATGCCCATGCCAAAGACAACAAGGGTAAAAAGCCGAACAAGGGGGGCAAGAACGGTGATGTCAGCATTCAGATAGAAGACAAACCCGGCAAAGGCCCAAAAGCTGTACCACCTGGACAGATCAAGCGCTACACGCGCGGTGCCAAGCTCCCATCTGACCTGGAGTTCGAGGATATTGGGGACCTTTCCAAATGGAAGCTTGGGGAGCCGGGCAAAGGAAACCGCTACATTCTGGTCGATGACGAAGTCCTCGAAGTTACAAATGACCTGTCTACCGTGGTCGATGCCGTCGGCATCGTCGGTGATCTTCTAAATTAGGCGAAAGTACGATGTTTCAGGGCAAGAACTACCTCGTTTGCCCTGACGCTGGCCGGGGCGATCATTTGTGAACCCCGGCCCAAGTTCAAAACCCGAATCCGAGGCGCTACGATGATAAAGGCCCTTCTTGTACTTTTTGCGCTTGCTACCTTTTCGTCAGCACGCGCCCTACTCGCTCAGGAAAACGGTGCAACTGAAGTCCCGCAAACAATACGCTTTGAGGGCTATGTATAGCCCAGTCGCTGTCCGCCATCAGCACCCATGGAACAGACTAGGTTGATTGCGTAGCGGGAACGGCTAATCACTTCGAGAACTTCTCGTGTCGCAGACTCGCGTTCAAGCCGGGTCTGAATTTCGTGAAATTGACGCACGTTCTCAATTGCGATCACGGCTTGCTCAGCAAACGTCTGAGCGAGCGACACCTCTGACGGATTGAAAGGACTGATCTCTCGCCGAAACAGAGTTAAACATCCTATTCCGGCGCCGTCCTTGATTAATGGAGCAAAAAGTACACTTCGGATGTTTGAAGTATCGACCATGGAACGGACAATAGGACTGCCATTTTTGTAAAGTTCGCTTGTTCCCATATCGTCGAATGCAACAAGACGACCATCAATGATTGATCGCGCCGCGTAGGACAAGTCTCTGTCCATACGCATCTGCCCACTCTCAAACAAATCGACTGCTGCTTGGAACATACCATTGTGAGCGGCCAGCGTCTGCGCGTTGTCATCTGCAGTACCCAAAACCAGCCCCGCAAACGGCGCATTGCAGAGCTTGCAAGCGTGGTCGAGGATCGCATCAAAGACAGGTTTTTCGTCTTCACGGCTCTGGCTGATGACTTCAAGAATGCTCCGTGTAGCCGCCTCTCTTTGTTGTCCGCGCGCGAGATCACTCAGCAGACTTTCTCGATCTAATCCCCCTCGCGAGCCCCGCGCGCCCATCTCAACCACCTCTTTACGCTTGTCGAATTTAACCATGTAGGACTTCGCATGCCAAACAAATGCACCAACGCTGCCAATCAACGACGGGTCCAAATGCGAATGAGCATTTGTCCAGGATCTGCCAGTTCGACCCTACCAACTAAAATGAGAGTCTCCATTCAACATCGCGCGCCAGGATGAGCGCTTCCAGCGTGGGCTTGATCCACACCGAAATTATGCAAATGGCGGGCGACGATCTGTGCCGTGCGCGTTTCGGTAAAGCCAATTTCCGGATGAGCATGCAGGTCCTGTAAAATCGCGGTCAAATCTTCGGCAGTGTCTGCAATGGTGAGAAGAACATTCAAGCCAAAATCTCTTTTATATGCGCTTCTGTTGCCGAATGAGCCTGGGCAAGGATGGCGGATTACCATTTTTGGCTGGGAGGCCAGTTCTTAGGTGGTTCTTTGCCAATCGAGTTTAAGTATTGAGTGCTCCCCATCCAGACCCTTTAGCGGAATTGTCATCGGGTCGCGAAAAAGAAACTCATTCGACCCGCCAACCATAATCCGCGTGGCGTCTGACACACAGATATCACTTGGCGCAGCAAGCGACGCGATGCGAGCGGCTTTGTTTACCACTGTTCCGAAGTGATCGGCGTCAGAGGTAATCACTTCGCCGGTATGCAAACCAATTCGAACTTGCAGTTTCGGTTCGGCAGTTTCAGCTGCGTTGGCGCGCTGAATATTCTGAGCCGCTAACAGGGCGGCCCTCGCAGACCCGAAAGTAGACATTACACCATCACCAAGCGATTTCACCAATTGCCCACCGCTATCGACGATATGGGTCTCGACCAGCTTTAGGTGCCTGCGCACAGAATCGGTCCAGAGTGTGTCCCCTATCGTTTCAGCGATCGTCGTGCTGTCGGCGATATCTGTGAACATGACAGTCGCAATACCGCTTTGACCAAGTTCGTATGGGGTGGACAGGGCGGCATCGAGAAGTTCCTCAAAACCTTTTGCCTCGTACCCGAAGCCTTCAACGTTGTTGACGGGAATTGAGTTGTGAACATGCACGATTTTCCAGGAACCCTTGTCAAGTTTCAAAATGACGGTGGAGCGCAATTGCGCGGATTGTCCCGTTTCAATCGCGTCGATGGTTGCCTTCCATTCCACCCAGCCAAGAGATCCGCATTCAAAACCACGCAGTTCATCCGGGCGCCACTGAAACCGTGGAACCTCCTGAATATACTGCGCCATGCCACGACGTAGCGCATCATCCCGCCACGCCTCATCCTCGTCAGAGCCAAAATAGGACAACGCTGGATCGTCAGAGAAAAGATGTGCGACCGTTTCGCCGTCGCCGCGACCGTACGCTTTGATCCAACGTTCCACTATGGCGGCAAGTTCTGGCGAAGGGCATATCCGGTCTGTCATCAAGTGAATGATAGCAACTACAGCGTCTTGCGCATAGCACTCTAAAAATAGAGAACCGGTGAAAACCAAATGCAGCAGCAGCGCGGAAAGCCGCGGCTAGCGCAACAGATAACCCATGGTATCAAAGCACTCAGAATTTTCGACGTCACGCAAAGATCACTTTCGAGATAACTGCATCTGGCGGCTTTTTCCGTGTTTTGTCTATTCATGCTGCGGTCTGCACGAAGTTCCCAATTCTCAACCCTTAGGCCGAATGAGATGTCCTCCATCTTCCCATGCAGACAAGCCCGCGCGAGCAACTTGTTCTCCGTTGGTCTCCTGAACGAAGTGACCTGCGTCTGGCAACATCAGAGGTGGGCGGACTACGCCCAATATTTCGTGCATGCGTTTCATCAGCCTCGGCGGGATCAGAACATCTGCTTCTCCTATCGCCATGAAGCTGTCGCCCGACCAGTCAGTTTTCCACCATGCCGCTGCACGTCGCGACACATCAACGCCCTCCATGTCGGGTTCGGTCATTACCAGCGACGGGAACTTCCGCACGCCGCCCCGATAACGCGCGTCCGGGAAAGGGGCGGCGTAAGCGGCCGCAACTTCATCACTCATGCCGGGCACGTATTTTTGAAACAATGCGGCCACGTCATAGTCCGGTTGAGTTCGGTGGAATTCCCTCCAGGCATCGAATCCTTCGCTGCTACCGCCACCCAAGCCAAGAATTGTGTTCATAACCAATAGCCGATTGAAGCGATCAGGCATGTCTGGTGGAATGGTAAGACCAAGAAGCCCACCCCAATCCTGTACAACGAGTGTAATTCCTTTGAGATCGAGCGTTTCAATCAACTCGATCAAGCTCTGTCGGTGAAATGTGAAAGTGTAGCAATTGTCTTGGATAGGTTTGTCAGACCGGCCGAAACCGAACAGGTCAGGAACGACAACTCGGGCGCCAGTCTCGAGAAAGACCGGGATCATATGCCGATACAAAAAACTCCATGAAGGCTGCCCATGAAGGCACAAGAACACCCGCTCTGCATCCTGCGGACCTTCGTCTATTCTTGCCATCCGCAGGCCTTCATACCCGGCCAACTGATCTTCGTACTGAGGATGCCAGGCGAAATCAGGCAGGTTTAGAAAACGATCGTCTGGCGTACGTACTGCGTCAATAGGTGACAATCCTGTTCCCTGCATTTCTGTTTCTGTTGGCTAAAATTGCATCTTTCAGCGTAATCTCACAAGCTGACATGGCAATTCACGAATGAATGGCAACTTCGTCCACGACCTGCTCGTTGCCTTCGAAATCTTCGCCGCGCGCAGCACAGATGGCCGGTTTGACCACTGCCATGCATCGAAGAAGTTTATGCACATGCCGAATCTTTCTCGCTGCGTGCGTGCGCAGCGAGAAAATCGAATTCACAGAATGGGCTCAATCCTGCCATTTGAGGGCGGATTGAGCAATCGCAGCATGGACTGACCCACTTGACGGAAGTCCACATAAGAAAAGCCCCGCCAAAGACGGGACCATTTGCTTAGGCCGGGGTGCTTATTTGGTGCAGCGCTTTTCGGCGTCTTCGATTGCTGCGGTGAAGCCCAGCAACGAGAAAGTGTCCTTGGTTTGTGTGCCGCGTTCGGACCGGGCAGTCAGAACAGCCTCGGTTCCGCGTTTCAGCGCGGTGACGATCTTGGCGTCATCTGCATCTGATGCGGGCCAGGCCCACTCACCTTCGGTGAACAGTTCAAACTCGGACCCGTCGACATTCAGGTTCACCGTCGATCCAGGAGCAAACGGGTAGCCGCCGGTAAAGGTCACTTGTCCTTTGACCTCGGCATTGGGGCGATAGAACACAAACAACAGGATGTCGCTGCGCCGAACGGATACGACACGCCCGCCCCGGGTGTTCACGGTTTCCTTGGGGGCCGAAACGCTCCAGCATTCGGTGGGATCATCTTCGACAAAAACGCTCCAGTCCGTTTTTGCAGCAACCCGGTTTGTGCTTGTCGCCTGTTGGGCGAGTGCAGACGTTGCGGCGATGCCTGCCACACACAGGCCCGCAATCGTACGAACGAGCATTGATCCCATTTGTCCAGCCTCCTAGCTCGACCGATACCTCAAATCCATCGGACATGGCTGCGAACCCTTCCGGCCCGTCTATTCCGTTGCGCATTCCGATGATTGCCGACATACACACACTAACGCAGGTTTCGCCACAGGCGAAAGGGCGATTGGCAGATTTTTGCGCATAAATTTCGGAGGTCCTGATGACGCAGCCCGTAGCAATGACAGAACTGTGGCGCGGCAAGTTGCTGGAAAGCCTACATCTGGGCCACGCGGTCATCTGCGACGACACCGGCCAGATCGTGCGCAGCTGGGGCGACCCGCAAGCGGTTATCTATCCGCGCTCATCCGCCAAGATGATTCAGGCGCTTCCGCTGGTCACGTCAGGAGCCGCGGCAAAATACGGATTGAACAGCGAACATCTTGCGCTGGCCTGCGCGTCACACAACGGGGCCGCGATCCATACCGACCGCGTGACGGCGTGGCTTGATCATCTGGGGCTGAGCGAGCACGACTTGCGCTGCGGGCCACAGGAGCCAGCGGACACCGCAGCGCGGGATCGGCTGATCCTGGCGGATGACACCCCGTGCCAGATCCACAACAACTGTTCCGGCAAGCATTGTGGTTTCCTGACACTGGGTCAGCATTTGGGCGCAGGGCCGGAATATCTGGAAATCGATCACCCGGTGCAGCAGGCCTGCCTGTCTGCCATCGAAGAGACGTCAGGCGAAACCAGCCCCGGTTACGGTATTGACGGCTGTTCCGCCCCGAATTTCGCCGTGTCGCTGGCCGGGCTGGCCCGGTCGATGGCGTGGTTCGCAAGCGCCTCGGATCGGTCCGACCGTTCCAGCGAGGCGGCGGTTCAGTTGGTGGCAGCCATGGTGAAACATCCGGAACTGGTTGCCGGTGAGACCCGTGCCTGCACCGAACTGATGCGCGCCATGAACGGGCGCGTCGCCATCAAGACCGGGGCCGAGGCGGTGTTTGTGGCCATCATCCCGGAAAAACGCATGGGCGTTGCGCTGAAGATCACCGATGGCACCACACGGGCCAGCGAATGCGCCATCGCCGCTATTCTGGTGAGCCTAGGTGTGCTGGAGGCCGATCACCCGGCCACCCGCAAATTCATGAACGCCACACAATACAGCCGCCGGGGGCTGGAATGCGGCGTGATCAAACCTGCGCCGGGTTTCCCCGGCTAAGGCCCCTACATCTCGATCTCGTGCACCTCGGCCACCTCGACCGAGCCCGAGCCATTGACGACCATCGGACAGCCCTTGGCCATCTCGGTCGCGGCTTCGATGCTGTCGGCCTTGATCACGGTAAAGCCCGAGGCCGGGTTTGCGCCGCCATTGTCGACAACCCCGCTGCTGCTGACCGTATAGGACTGTCCGACCGGGTTGCCGGGGATCTCTAACGCTTCGGCCATACCCTGAAACCATGCGCCCCAAGCGGCCATGGTCGCCTCAATCTCGGCGGGGTCGGTCGGGGTGTGTCCCCCGTGATAAACAAACAAATACTGGGGCATATCGCTCCTCCCTGATGAAACCTTATTTGCACTTCGCTTCGAGTTTGCGCAGCGAAGACGTCCAGCCCTGATTGTGGTTCGCGGCTGCTTCGGCATCGGCCAGTTCGCGGTGGTCCAAAACCAAGCGTGACCCTGTGCCCGTCGCTGTGACTGTGAAGGAAACGTGGCTTTCGGCCCCGCGCTGATCCTGATCGTCATGCCAGCCCCAGGTAAACCCCACCGAGTTTGGCGGGTCGACATGCGTGACGTGGCCCGAGACCTTGTATTGCTGGCCCTCGCTGTTTTCCATGACCGAATACCACGGGCCGGTGCGCGAGAAATCCAGATTATGCTCGGGGACATGCATCCCTTCGGGCCCCCACCATTGCAACAACCGGCTGCCGTCGCTGATCCATGCAAACAGATCCTCTGGGCTGACGGGGAAGTCCCGTTCCAGTTTCAGGTCGGCCATGAATTCTCCCTTTCGATGATATCACTGAGGCGATCGAGGCTGCTTTCCCAGAATTGCCGTTTGGAGATCGTCCAGTCGGCAATCATCCGCAGCCCGTCGGACCGGATGGAGTACATCCGTTGGGTGCCCCGCACGCGCTGCTGCACCAACCCTGCCTCGCGCAACACTTTCAGATGGCGCGAAATCGCAGCACCGGACATTCCGCGCCCTTCGATCAGGTCACCGGCGGGCAGTTCGCCCTGCTCCATCAGCTGCTCGACAATCGAGAACCGGGTGGCATCGGACAAAGCGGAAAAGGTGGTCAGAAGCGTGCTCATGACCTCTATTTAACACAAATGTTAAATAATGAAAAGCCCTGTCAGGATTCGACAAAATCCGCGCGACTGTACCCTTGCAGGTAAAGCAGTGCCGTCAGGTCGCCGTGATTCACCCGCACGTCGCATTTCGCAGCCACCGACGGTTTGGCATGAAGGGCAACGCCGGTTCCGGCCCGCCCCAGCATGCCCAGATCATTGGCCCCGTCGCCCACGGCGATCACGTCATTTTCGGACAACCCAAGACGCGTGGAAATCTGCTCAAGCGCCTCGATCTTGGCTTGCCGCCCCAATATGGGACGCGCCACATCGCCCGTCAGTTTGCCATCTGCGGCCAGCAGAGTGTTGGCGCGGTTTTCATCGAACCCCAGCAGCTCTGCCACCCGCGCGGTGAAGGCGGTAAAGCCACCTGACACCAGCGCAGCATAGGCTCCGTTGGCCCGCATCGTTGCCAGCAACGCCTGTCCGCCGGGCGTCAAGGTGATCCGTTCGCGCAGGACTTTGCCAATGACGCTTTCATCCAGATCCTTCAGCAGACCAACCCGTTCGATCAGAGCACCTTCGAAATCCAGCTCTCCGTTCATGGCGCGGGCGGTGATGTCCTTGACCCTTTCGCCGACGCCAGCCTCATCCGCCAGTTCGTCAATGCATTCCTGCTGGATCATGGTGCTGTCCATATCGGCCAACAGCATCTTTTTGCGCCGCCCAGCCGCAGGCTGTACAATCAGGTCCACGCCCATGCCCTGCAAGTCTGCCCAAACGTCCCAGCGATTGGCGGGCATGTCGCGCAGGTCAAACTCGACCGCCTCGTCCGGGCTGAGCCACAGGACATCCCCACCGCCCCACGCGTTGCGCAACGATTCCGGCAAGGCGCGGTCCAGTGAGGGTGCAGCCGGGTTGGTCAGCAAAGTGGCGACGTACATATTCCAATCTCCAGTGTCATACCCATGCGGAACGGTCAGGGCGTCAATGGTGTTCGACCTTGTTCGGTCAGTTCCCAGCAATTCTGTCCCTCGAATACGGCGACGCCCGTCGGGCGTCCGTACCCGGCCCCCGTGTCCAGATTGATCCGGTTGCCATAATGCGTCGCCTGATCCACAGGCGTGTGTCCATGAACGATCAGTTTGGGATGCGGGCCTTGGTAGTCGTGGAAGTCCTGTCTGATCCAGATCAGATCACTTGCCTGCTGTTCATTCAGCGGCACACCCGGACGGATACCCGCATGAACAAAGGCAATCTCGGGCGTCTGATGCATCGCCACCAGATCGCGCAGAAAGGTCAGGTGCGATTTCGGCACGGCTGCCTGTGCCATCCGGTGCAGGTTTTCAAGGCGGATCTGACCTTCGAATTCCACCCCATAGCTGCGCAGGGTTTCGACCCCGCCCAACCTGTCATGCAGCCAGTGGTATCCCACCAACAAATGCGGATCGTGGCGCGGCGTGTCCTCCATGAACCAGGCAAACATGCGGTCGTGATTGCCCAGCAGAGTGATCCAGTTCCGACCCGCATCACGCCCGGCAATCAGGCGTTCGATCAGCCCGCGACTGTCAGGGCCGCGGTCAACGTAGTCACCCAGAAACACGATCTGAGCATCGGGGCCGCCGTCGCTTTGGATCAGGGACAGCGCGCGCTCCAGCTCAGCCACCTGCCCGTGCAGATCACCAATAACATAGATTGGCTGCGTCATAGACGGCCTCCGGCGATAAAGTTCAGCTTGCTTGTGCCTCAGATCATGGTTTGAGAGAACAAAGGACCCGGATATTCGCATAACCGGGTCCTGAACTGTTCCTCAAACTCAACAGCCCCGATCAGGCGACGTCGAATTCCAGTGGCTTGATCTGTGTGAACAGGCCTGTTTCGGCAAGCTTCGCCCGCGCTTCGGCCGGGACCGGTTCGTCGACATAGAGCAATGCAATCGCTTCGCCTCCGGCCTCAGCGCGGCCGAGGGTAAAGTTGGCGATATTGACGTTGCTCTCACCCATGGTCTGACCCAGCGTGCCGATGATGCCTGGCACGTCTTCGTTGGTGGTGTACAGCATATGAGCGCCGACCTCGGCATCGATGTTGATGCCCTTGATCTGGATAAAGCGCGGCTTGCCATCGCTGAACACCGTGCCAGCGATCGACCGTTCACGCTTGTCCGTTACGACCGTGACTTTGATGTAGCCATCAAAAACACCCGACTTATCCTGATTGGTGGTCGAGATTTTGATCCCGCGCTCTTTCGCGACCACAGGGGCCGAGACCATGTTCACCTCGGGGTTGAACTTTTTCATGATCCCCGCGACCACCGAACAGTTCAGCGCGGCCAGGTTCATTTCAGCGGCCACACCGTCATAGAGGATGTTGATCGCCTTGACCGGCTCGTCCGTCATCTGGCCGATGAAGCTGCCCAGATGACCTGCCAGCTTGATCCACGGCCCCATCAGCTTGGCTTCTTCCGCGGTCACGCTGGGCATGTTCAGCGCGTTCTCGACCGCGCCTGTCAGCAGGTAGTTCGAAATCTGTTCAGCCACCTGCAAGGCCACGTTCTCCTGCGCCTCGGTCGTCGCCGCGCCCAGATGGGGCGTGCAGACCACGTTGGGCAGGTTGAACAATGCGTTGTCCTTGGCGGGTTCCTCGCTGAACACGTCAAAGGCCGCTCCGGCAACATGGCCGGATTGCAGCATCTCGGCCAGCGCCACTTCATCGACCAGACCGCCACGGGCACAGTTGATGATCCGTACACCCTTTTTGGTTTTGGCCAGATTCTCGCGGCTCAGGATGTTGCGAGTCTGATCCGTCAGCGGCACATGCAGGGTGATGAAATCGGCACGCGCCAGCAGTTCATCCAGCTCGACCTTTTCGACGCCCATCTTAGAGGCTTTCTCTTCGCCCAGATAAGGATCATAGGCGATGACTTTCATCTTCAGGCCCAACGCGCGTTCGCACACGATGCCACCAATGTTGCCGGCACCGATCACGCCCAGTGTCTTGTTGGTCAGCTCGATCCCCATGAACTTGGACTTTTCCCACTTGCCCGCATGGGTCGAGGTGCTGGCCTCGGGGATCTGCCGCGCCACGGCGAACATCATCGCGATGGCGTGTTCGGCGGTGGTGATCATGTTGCCGAAGGGCGTGTTCATCACGATCACACCTTTTTTCGAGGCCGCCTCTTTGTCGACATTGTCGGTGCCGATCCCGGCGCGGCCGATGACCTTCAGCCTGTCGGCTTTTTCCAGAAGGGTCGGTGTGACCTTGGTGGCCGAACGGATGGCAAGACCGTCATATTGACCGATCACCTCGGCCAGCTTGTCCTTGTCTTTGCCCAGCTCGGGCATGAAATCCACGTCGATGCCACGGTCGCGGAAAATCTGCACTGCGGTTTCGCTGAGCTTGTCGGATACCAGTACTTTGGGAGCCATTTTGCTTGGTCCTTTGAATTCTTCAGGGGGATA
The DNA here is from genome assembly GCF_056538065.1 of Ruegeria sp. BH8. Classification (NCBI taxonomy): domain Bacteria; kingdom Pseudomonadati; phylum Pseudomonadota; class Alphaproteobacteria; order Rhodobacterales; family Roseobacteraceae; genus Ruegeria; species Ruegeria sp. BH8. The sequence continues at coordinate 125,617 of NZ_JBQFSP010000012.1, forward strand.
GCGGGCTGACGCCCGCCCTATAACGGTGATGGGGTAGGCCGGGCTTCAGCCCGGCACATGAAACTCAGGCAGCCTGCGCCTGCGCTTTGATCTCGGTCGCAAAGGCCCAGGCCAGCCAGGGCAGCATCGCCTCGATATCCGAGGTTTCAACCGTACCGCCGCACCAGATGCGCAGACCTGCTGGCGCGTCGCGATAGGCGCCGATATCCAGCGCGATATTCTCGGTCTCAAGCCGCTTGGCGACTGCCTTGGCAAAGGCTGCACCGTCCTGAATACGGGCATCGGTGAACTTCAGGCAGACGGATGTGTTCGAACGCGTCGCCTCATCCTCGGCCAGATTGGCAATCCAGCCATTCTGGTCGCAGAACGCGTGTACCGCACCCGCATTGGCATCCGCCCGCGCAATCAGCCCCTGCAATCCGCCCACCGAGCGGGCCCAGTCCAGCGCAAACAGATAATCCTCAACCGCCAGCATTGACGGTGTGTTGATCGTTGCCCCGGTAAAGATGCCCTCGATCAGCTTGCCACCCTTGGTCAGGCGGAAAATCTTGGGCAGCGGCCATGCGGGGGTATAGCTTTCCAGCCGTTCAACAGCACGCGGGCTGAGGATCAGCATCCCGTGGGCTGCTTCGCCGCCCAGCACTTTCTGCCAACTGAAGGTCGTTACATCCAGCTTGTCCCAGGGCAGATCCATCGCAAAGGCCGCCGAGGTTGCATCGCAGATCGTCAGGCCCTGGCGATCATCCGCAATCCAGTCGCCATTGGGCACCCGAACACCCGAGGTGGTGCCGTTCCACGTAAAGACCACGTCATTTGCGAAATCAACCGAAGCCAGATCAACGATCTGCCCGTAATCCGCGGTTTTCACCTCGGCGTCGATTTTCAACTGCTTGACCACATCGGTCACCCAGCCGGACCCAAAGCTTTCCCAGGCCAGCATCTCGACCTTGCGCGCACCCAGCAAAGACCACAGCGCCATTTCAACCGCGCCAGTGTCCGAGGCGGGAACGATGCCAACGCGGTAATCCGCCGGAATGCCCAGAATCTCGCGCGTGCCTTCGATGGCCGCCTTCAGCTTGTCCTTGCCGACAGCGGCGCGGTGCGACCGGCCCAATGCGGCATCGGCCAGTTTTGTCAGGTCAAATGTGGGGGGTTTGGCACAGGGGCCCGAAGAAAAGCGCGGATTGGCCGGCCGCGTCGCCGGTTGTTCGATCGTCATGTGTATTACCCTTCCAGATACACGCCCCTCGTTGGGGAGGGGTGTCCCACGGACAGACCTAGGGGGCCTTCGCACCTGCAGCAAGCGGAAAAGACGCTTTACCGGGTAAAAACGACATCTGAAACGGGCACAAATCAGAACACGCGTTTCCGATTGGCGAAAAACCCCGCCGATGTTTCGGCGGGGTTTGTCTGTGTTACTCTGCGGCGTCTTCGTATGCGTCCATTGGTGGGCATGTGCAGACGAGGTTTCGGTCGCCGTATGCGTTGTCGACGCGGTTGACGGGGGA
>NZ_JBQFSP010000013.1:0-112624 GCF_056538065.1 Ruegeria sp. BH8
GAACCGGCATCTCCCACCCGGCAAAATCAACCATCTTGCCGCCCAACTCAACGTGAAGCCCAAAAAGCGACGTGCGTCTAATCTCGGTCATTGATCCAACCTTTCACTCAACGGGACTGGTCGCGAACAACCATGACGGTGCAATGCGCGTTGCGCACGACACGGGCCAGGTTCGGACCGATTTCATAATTCGGAAAATCACCCTTGGTCGAGGCCATGACGATCAGGTCAAAGCCGTCCTTGTAGGCGCGCTTGAGGATTTCACGGTAAACGCTGCCTTCTTCAACATGGATAGGCACGTCCGATGCGTTGCCATGATCCAGAATGGCCTGAACCGCATTTCGCACGTGGTCTTTGGCACCGGCACCATAGTTTGCGGGAAGGTTCGGCAGCTGGATGATCTCGGGGATAACGGCAACCGCGTGCAGTTCAGCCCCGTAGAACCTGGCCTGTTCCAAGGCGACTGGCAGGGCATTTTTCCACGAACGGTCGTCGGTGTGATCAATGGGCAGCAGGATTTTCGTGACCATCACGTCTCTCCTCGAGATATGGAATTCTGTTTTTAAAGGCGGGGGGCCGGAATGGCCCCCCGGTTTCAAGTCAGACCAAGCTTATTCGGCAGGCGCGCCGCCCGGCTCTTCGGACTTGCCGCCCGAGGCGAAGAACTCTTTCGTCAGCTTGAAGACGATCGGGCTCAGCAGGGCCAGGGCGATCAGGTTCGGAATGGCCATCATGGCGTTCAGCGTGTCGGCCAGCAGCCAGACAAAGCCCAGATCCGCGGTTGCACCGAAGTAGATCGCGATGATCCACAGGATTCGGTAGGGAAGCAGGGATTTCACGCCCAGCAGGAACTCGACGCATTTCTCGCCATAGAAGGACCAGCCGAGGATGGTGGTAAATGCAAAGATCGACAGAGCGATGGCGATGATCGACCCGCCGATACCCGGCAGAGTGGTCTCGAACGCCAGCGAGGTCAGCGCCGCACCGGATTCCCCCGATGTCCAAGCACCTGACGAGATGATCGCCAGACCGGTAATCGAACAGACGATGATAGTGTCGATGAACGTTCCCAGCATCGCGATCAGGCCCTGATTGACCGGGCCTTTGGTCTCGGCTGCCGCGTGCGCGATCGGAGCGGAACCCAGACCCGCTTCGTTCGAGAAAACACCGCGCGCAACACCAAAGCGGATGGCGGCCCAGACGGCTGCACCTGCGAAACCACCTTCGGCGGCTGATGGAGTGAAGGCGTAGGTGAAGACCAGCGACAGCGCATGACCGATGTTGCCGATGTTGATGATCAGGACCAGCAGTCCGGCAACGATATAGGCAATCGCCATGAACGGAACCAGTTTACCGGCGACCGCACCGATACGGGTGATACCACCCAGAATAACAGCGGCGGTCAGAACCATCAGAGCGACACCGGTGACCGAGGTGTTTACTCCGAAATTCGATTCCAGAACCTGTGCAACACCATTGGCCTGCACACCGTTACCAATGCCAAAGGCCGCAACTGCGCCAAACAGGGCAAAGGCAACACCCAGCCACGCCCATTTCGCGCCCAGACCATTCTTGATGTAGTACATCGGGCCGCCGACGAAGTTGCCCAGCTCGTCCTTTTCGCGGTATTTCACCGCGCAGACAGCCTCGGCATATTTGGTGGCCATGCCCACCAGGGCGGTCATCCACATCCAGAACAATGCGCCCGGACCGCCCAGGAAGACAGCAGTGGCAACACCGGCGATGTTCCCCGTACCGATGGTGGCCGACAGCGAAGTCATCAACGCGTTGAACGGGCTGATCTGCCCTTCGCCCTGACCTTCACGGCCTTTGAACAGCAGGCTGAAGCCCGTGCCAATGCGCAGGATCGGCATGAACTTCAGTCCGACCTGCAGGAAGAAGCCGACGCCAAGGATGAGAACCAGCATCAGCGGCCCCCACACGACGCCATTGATGGCCCCTACGATTGAATTTAACGCTTCCATGGATTCCCTCCCATTTGCGTTTGGTTTATGCCCCTTTGGCGATAGCCCGCTGGCGAGCCTGCCTGAGAGCAGCGAAATCTTCGTCCGCATGGAACGACGACCGGGTCAGCGGGGTTGCTGACACGTGCAAAAAGCCCTTGGACCGGGCAATCTGTTCCAGCTGGGCGAACTCTTCCGGTGTCCAGAACCGGTCGATTGGATGGTGTTTCGGGGTTGGTTGCAGATATTGGCCAACGGTCAGGAAATCGACCTGCGCTGCACGCAGATCATCCATGACCTGACGCACATCCGCGAGTGTTTCCCCCAGGCCCACCATCAGGCCGGATTTGGTGAATAGTTCCGGATTGGCGCGCTTGGCATCATCCAGCAGCCGCAGCGACGTGTAATACCGCGCGCCAGGACGGACGGTCGGATATAGGTGCGGCACGGTTTCCAGATTGTGGTTGAACACGTCCGGTGCGGCGTCAAAGACTGCCTTGGCGGCGTCGCCCTTGCCCAGAAAATCGGGGGTCAGAACTTCGACCGTGGTGCCGGGGTTTTGGTGGCGTACCGCCCGGATGGTCTGGGCAATATGCTCGGCCCCGCCATCGGCCAGATCGTCGCGATCGACCGAGGTGATGACGACATGGCGCAGGCCCAGCTTCCTGACCGCCGCTGCAACGCGACCGGGTTCGAAAGCGTCCAGCGCGTCGGGGCGGCCAGTCGATACGTTGCAGAACGAGCATCCGCGTGTGCAGACCTCGCCCATAATCATCATGGTTGCGTGGCGCTTGGACCAACACTCGCCGATATTGGGGCAGGCCGCCTCTTCGCAGACCGTCGCCAGATTGTGATCCCGCATCAGGCGCCGGGTTTCGTAATAGGCGGAGCTGTCGCCTTTTTTCTTGCGTATCCACTTGGGTTTGCGCGGAATGACGCTGTCGGCCTTTTTGGCTTTTTCCGGGTGACGTGGTCTTAGCTGGATGGTCATCTGGCTGGTCCCCGCTACGCGTGAATTGCCCGGCCCATGGCGTCAAGGCAGGCTTCTTTCACAGCCTCGCCCATCGCCGGGTGGGCATGGCAGGTGGCTGCGACCTCGGCGACCGTGATGCCCTTGGCCATGGCCAGAACCAGCTCGGCAATCAGATCTCCCCCATGCGCACCGCAAATATGCGCGCCCAGGATCTTGCCTTCGGAACTGGCCAGCACCTTGACGGCCCCGTCGGTCTCGCCGGTCGAACGCGCCCGCGAATTGGCCATGAAGGCAAACTTCCCGACCACGTATTCAATGCCCGTTTCTTGCAAGGCTTCTTCGGTCAGCCCGACCGAGGCGACCTCGGGGTCGGTGTAAACCACGCCGGGCACGGTATTGTAGTCAACATGCCCCGCTTCGTCTGCCAGCATCTCGACACAGGCAACGCCATCCTCTTCGGCTTTGTGCGCCAGCATCGGCCCTGGAACGCAGTCGCCAATGGCATAGATACCGGGAACAGAGGTACAGAATGTGTCATCCACCTGAATAAAGCCGCGCGGGTCGCAGGCTATCCCCAGTTCTTCCAGCCCCAACCCGCGCGTTACCGGTCGGCGTCCGACGGCGATCAGAACCTTGTCGGCCTCGATCACCTCTTCCTTGTCTTTGCCAACCCGATCCAGAGCAAGCGTCAGTCCGGCCGCGGTCTTGTTGACGGATTTCAATGCCCGACCAAGCTGGAACTTCAGGCCGCGCTTGGCCAGCGCCCGCTGCGCCAGTTTTGCAATCTCGCCATCTATGCCGGGCAGCACACGGTCCAGATATTCGACGACGGTGACTTTCGCGCCCAGACGCGCCCAGACCTGACCAAGTTCCAGACCGATCACACCTGCGCCGACCACCACCAGATGATCCGGCACGCTTTCCATCGCAATCGCGCCGGTCGAACTCAGGACGTCCTGCTCATCAATCTCGATCCCCGGTAGCGTGGTAGGTTCCGACCCGGTCGCGATCAGAATGTTCTTTGCCTCATAGATGTCAGCGCCAACCTTGATCTGCCCGACTGAAGGGATGCTGGCCCAACCTTCGATCAGGTCAACGCCGTTCTTCTTGAACAGGAATGCGATGCCTTTGGTCAGGTCGCCCACGATCTTGTCCTTGCGCTCCATCATCGCGCCGACATTGATGCTGGCCCCCTCGACCGCAACACCGTGGGAGGAGAGATGTGCAAGCTCGGCATATTTGGCCGAGGAGGTCAGCAACGCTTTGGAGGGGATGCACCCCACGTTCAGACAGGTGCCGCCAAGAGCGCCGCGCCCTTCGACGCAGGCAACTTTCAGTCCCAGCTGAGCCGCGCGGATCGCGGCAACATAGCCGCCCGGTCCGCCTCCGATGACAATCAGATCGTAGGAGTTCATTTCGCGCACTTTCAGTAGATCGGGTGGCTTGCGCAAAGCGCGCGAACCTTTTCGCGGGTTTCTTTTTCGATGGCCGCGTCGCCTTCGGGCGACTGCGCCAACGCGTCCAGAACATCGCCGATCAGATGGCCGATCTGTTTGAACTCTTCAGGGCCAAAACCCCGGCTGCACCCGGCGGCAGTGCCCAGACGGATGCCGCTGGTGATGGTGGGCTTCTGGGGATCGCCCGGAACGCTGTTCTTGTTACAGGTGAACCCGGCACGTTCCAGCGCGGCCTCGGCATCCTTGCCGGTCACACCGATCGGGCGCAGATCGACCAGCATCAGGTGGTTTTCGGTGCCACCCGAAACGATGTCACATCCGCGCGCCATCATGACATTGGCCAAAGCCGATGCACTGTCGACAACGCGCTGCATGTATTCTTTGAACTCCGGCTTCAGCGCCTCTCCGAATGCAACCGCCTTGCCGGCGATCACATGCATCAGCGGTCCACCTTGCAAGCCCGGGAATACGGCAGAGTTGATCTTTTTCGCCAGCGCTTCGTCATTGGTCAGAATGATCCCGCCCCGCGGGCCGCGCAGTGTCTTGTGGGTGGTTGAGGTGACGATATGCGCGTGCCCAATGGGCGAAGGGTGCAGGCCAGTTGCGACCAGACCCGCGATATGCGCCATGTCCGCCAGCAACCACGCACCAACTTCATCTGCGATCTCGCGGAAACGGACAAAGTCGATCTTCTGGGAATAGGCCGATGCGCCTGCGATGATCAGCTTGGGCTTTTCCGCCCGGGCCAGCTCGGCCACCTGGTCGTAATCGATCAGGCCGGCTTGGGTCAGACCGTATTGTACCGGCCGGAACCACTTGCCGGATTGGGCAGGTTTTGCACCGTGTGTCAGGTGCCCGCCCGCATCCAGCGACATGCCCAGGATGGTGTCACCGGGGCTCAGCAACGCCAGTTTGACCGCCCCGTTCGCCTGAGCGCCGGAATGGGGTTGAACGTTGGCGTATTCACAACCGAACAGCTGTTTCAGCCTTTCGATGGCCTCGACTTCGACCTCGTCGACATATTCGCACCCGCCATAATAGCGGCGCGCAGGATAACCTTCGGCGTATTTATTGGTCAGGACTGAGCCCTGAGCCTCGATCACAGCTTTCGAGACGATGTTCTCGGACGCGATCAATTCAATCTGTTCCGCCTGCCGTATTCCTTCGCGCGCGATCGACGCGGCGATTACCGGGTCAGCCTCATTCAGCGACGTTTTGAACATTATCCCCTCCTTCGGTTCCGAATCCTCAGTACGAAACTTTGTTTCCAATAGTGGAAAATGATCCAATAAGGCAACATGAATCTCTTATTCAAGAAGTTGCGTATGTATGGGAAAACCTGTAGCCTTTGAAAAACAGGGGGAAATCCATGGTCGATGAAAGCCAAAACGATGTTTCCGGGCTGGAAGAACCGGACGAAGGCGAGGCTTTGGGCCGCTCCATTCGCGATGCGCGACGATCAAAAGGTTGGACTTTGGAAGAGGCTGGCCGTGCTGCGGGTATTGGTCGGTCCACTCTGTCTAAGATCGAAAACAACCAGACACGGCCCAGTTTTGAAATCGTGCGGCGCTTGACACAGGCGCTCGACATGAGCACGCCACAGCTGTTCCTGCAATCGGGTCAGTCGGGCATCTCGGGTCGCCGCGATTTCACCCCAAAAGGCGAGGGGGAATTCAAGACCACGCCCACCTATCATCACGAACTGCTGTGTTCCGAACTGACCAGCAAACGGATGCTACCCTATATCGCAACGATCAAGGCGCGGGATGTATCCGAGTTCGACACTTGGATTCGGCACTCTGGCGAAGAATTCATGTATGTACTCAGCGGCGAGCTGATTTTCCTTTCCGAACATTACCGACCCTTGCCCATGAAGGCCGGGGATTCACTGTATTACGACAGTGGAATGGGCCATGGCTGTATCTCGACCAGCGACGAAGACGCCAGGATTCTGTGGGTTTCGCTGGAGTGATATCAGAAAACCGCATGCTTTATTGCAGGTTGTGAAAAGCAACAAACGGCTTCCCGCCAGTCCGGGCTCATCGCCCCGACAGGTTTCCATTCCGAAATGCGGTCGGCGTTTGACCGAATTCGGCCTTGAACGCGCGGGTCATGGCGCTGGCGTTTTCATATCCACAGCGCCCCGCGATTTCGGCGATGGATTGTTCCGTATCCTCGGCCAGATTGCGCGCGCGGTTCAGGCGCAGACGCCGGTACAGCGCTTGCGGAGTTGTTTTCAATTCCGCCTGAACACGCGTTTCAAGCCGTTTTTGCGAACACCCGATTTTCCGGGCCACACTCCGGACTGACAGCGGTGCTTCAAGATGCGCCTGCATGACGGTCAGCGCACGATTGACCAGCGTGTCCTCGGATTTCAGGGGCAGGTCATAATGGCCACGCCCGTTCCGACTCATGAACAGGTGCTCGACCTCCATCGCCAGCAGCGGGCCGTGATCCCGGCGGATAAGGGTCAGGGCCAGATCGAAGGCTGCCATGGCCCCGGAACAGGTCAGACGGTTGCCATCGATGACAAACCGTTCCCGCACGGCCTCTACCGCCGGAAACCTTTCTTCGAACCGCGAAAATTCGTCCCAATGAATGGTTGCCCTGTGGTCATCCAGCAATCCGGCGCTGGCAAGCAGCCAGCTTCCCGTATCCAGCCCGGCCAGGTGCTTGTGTTTCTTGGCCGCAGCCAGCACGGCACGCATGGTCGACCGCGTATCCAGCTTCAGGTATCCATATGACGGCATGACAACAAGAAAATCCCCCTGTTGATCGCCGATGGCCCCGTTCGGGGTGACGACAAGGCCGCTGGAGCTTTGAACAGGGTTGCCGTCAAGCGAACAGAAGCGCCACGCATATAACGCCTGCCGCGACAGGGTGTTTGCCGCCCGCAACGGTTCGACCATGTTCGCAAGGCAATGGTTCGAGAACCCGTTGAACAGCAGGACATTGTACTGCTGCGTTAATATTTTCGAATTTGGCATGAAACTGATCTATCTCTGCATGCCGCGACCATGAGCGATGGCGTTTGGTTGGTCAACCACCGATCCAGGGAACACGCGCCATGCAGTTTGGTCTGACAGAAGAACAGGACATGATCGTTTCGACGGTCCGCAGCTTTGTAGAAAAAGAAATCTACCCGCATGAAGACGCGGTGGAACGCAGCGGAACGGTCCCGCTGGAGCTTGGCAATGAGATCAAGCAGAAATGTATCGATCTGGGGTTCTATGCTTGCAACTTCCCCGAAGAAGTGGGCGGCGCGGGCCTGTCGCACCTGGATTTTACACTGGTCGAGCGTGAGCTGGGTCGTGGGTCGATGGCGCTGACGCATTTCTTTGGCCGCCCGCAGAACATCCTGATGGCCTGCAGCGATGAACAGCGCGAACGCTATCTGCTGCCTGCTGTACGCGGGGAAAAGATGGACGCGCTGGCGATGACTGAACCGGATGCCGGATCGGACGTGCGCGGCATGAAATGTCAGGCGGTGCGCGACGGTGGCGACTGGGTCGTCAACGGATCAAAACACTTCATCTCGGGCGCGGAACACGCGGATTTCTTCATTGTCTTCGTTGCCACCGGCGTGGATGAGACCCCTAAAGGCCCCAAAAAACGCATCACCACCTTCCTAGTGGATCGCGGCACACCGGGCTTTGAAGTACGCGACGGCTACAGATCCGTCAGCCACAGGGGCTATAAAAACTGTATCCTGTATTTCGACAATTGCCGCCTGTCCGATGCGCAGGTTCTGGGCGAGGTCGATGGCGGTTTTGCGGTGATGAACGAATGGCTTTACGCGACCCGTCTGACGGTTGCGGCCTTCTCGGTCGGGCGCGCGCGGCGCTGCTTTGACTATGCGCTGAATTACGCCGCCGAGCGCAAGCAATTCGGCCAGCCCATCGGCAAGTTTCAGGGCGTTGGCTTCCAGATTGCCGACATGATCACCGAGATTGACGCCGCCGATTGGCTGACCCTTGCCGCCGCTTGGCGTCTGGATCAGAACCTGCCCGCAAACCGCGAGATCGCCTCGGCCAAGCTCTATGCCTCCGAGGCATTGGCGCGGGTCACCGACACGACGCTGCAAATCTTCGGCGGCATGGGCCTGATGGATGATTTCCCGATCGAACGGTTTTGGCGCGACGCCCGGGTCGAACGGATCTGGGACGGCACCAGCGAGATTCAGCGCCACATCATCAGCCGCGATCTTCTGCGTCCGCTGGGCGCCTGACCATGACCAAAGACCTGACCCGGCTGCTGCGCCCGAAATCCATCGCAGTCATTGGCGGCGGTGCATGGTGCCAACAGGTTATTCTGCAATCCGAACGCATGGGATATGCTGGTCAGATCTGGCCGGTCCATCCCAAGGCTTCGGACACTGCGGGCCACAAGGTTTATGGGCATATCGAAGACCTGCCCAACGCACCTGACGCGGTTTTTATCGGCATCAACCGCCATGCCACGATTGAAGCGGTTCAAGTCCTGTCCAGCATGGGTGCAGGTGGCGCTGTCTGCTTCGCCTCGGGCTTTTCCGAGGCCGTGGCCGAGGACGACACCGGCGGGGATTTGCAGGATCAACTGATCGCCGCGGCCGGTGACATGCCCATTCTGGGCCCGAACTGCTATGGCTTCATCAACGCGCTGGACGGGGCATTGTTGTGGCCGGATCAGCACGGGGTTGTGCCCGTCGACAAGGGCGTGGCGATCCTGACGCAAAGCTCGAACATCTCGATCAACCTGACCATGCAGAAACGCGGGTTGCCGATTGCCTATATGGTCACTTGCGGGAACATGGCTCAGACCAGTCAGGCGCAGATCGCCTCGGCCCTGATCGATGACCCGCGCGTGACTGCCGTGGGCCTGCATATCGAAGGCTTCAAGAACATCCGCGAGTGGGAGGCTCTGGCCGCCAAAGCCCATGCAAAGGGCGTCCCGCTGGTTGCCCTCAAGGTCGGCGCATCGGAACAGGCGCAGGCGGCAACCGTTTCCCATACCGCGTCACTGGCGGGCAGCGATGCCGGGGCGCAGGCGCTGCTTGACCGGCTTGGCATTCCACGCCTTTCGGCGCTGCCTGACTTCCTTGAAACGCTTAAACTGTTGCACTGCTACGGGCCGCTGCCGGGGGGCAACATTTCCTCGATCAGCTGTTCGGGGGGCGAGGCGAGCCTGATTGCCGATATGGCTGTCGGCACGGGGTTACATTTTCCACGGCTGAGCGGTGAAAAGCTGACACGCCTGCGCGGCGCGCTCGGGCCCATGGTCGCACTGAACAACCCGCTGGATTATCACACCTATATCTGGCGTGACGAGCTGGCGATGACGCGGGCCTGGTCGGGCATGACGGGCGACGATATCGACATGACATTCTCGATCGTCGACTACCCGACCACCGACTCCACCGATTGGGCCTGCGCAACGCAGGCAGCGCTGAACGTACGGGCAGAAACCGGCGCCCGGTTTGCGATTGTCGCCACCTTGCCGGAACTTTTGCCGGAAGACATCGCACAACAGCTGATGGCCGGGGGTGTTGTCCCCTTCATGGGCCTGCGCGAGGCGCTATCTGCGACCCGCGCCGCAGGGCAGGTCAAGGCCCCATCCGCTGCGCCCGTTTTGCAACCGGGCATGATGGAACCAACCCAAACCCTTACCGAAGGCGCCTCGAAGGCGGCGCTGGCGGAATGCGGCCTGCGTATCCCGCAGAACCGGACGGTGCGGGGCGCGGAAGCTGCCCGTGCCGCAGCGGAGCAGATGGAAGGCCCCTTTGCCGTCAAAGGTGTCGGGCTTGCGCATAAATCCGAACACAGCGCCGTTCGGCTGGGCATCCGGGCCCAGGACGTCGCGGCTGTCGCGGCAGATATCGGCACCGAAGACATCCTGATCGAAGAGATGGTCACCGGACCCGTTGCCGAGCTTCTGATTGGCGTGGTGCGTGATCCCGCCCATGGGTTTGTTCTGACCTTTGGGGCAGGGGGCGTGCTGACCGAACTGCTGCGCGACACGGTATCCTTGCTGGTGCCCAGCCCGCCCGGAGACATCCGCTCCGCCCTCGGTCAATTGAAGATCGCCCCACTGCTGGCGGGCTATCGCGGCCAACCGGCGGCTGATATGGATGCGATTGTTGCCGCGGTCGAGGCCGTTCAGACCTATGTCATGCAAAATGCCGACACGCTTGGCGAGGTCGAGATTAACCCGCTCCTGTGCACGCCGGACAAGGCTGTTGCCGTGGACGCCCTGATAAGAAAGGCCTGAGATATGGACCCGATCAAAACCCGCCGCGATGGTTCGATCCTCGAGGTCACGCTGGACCGCCCCAAGGCAAACGCGATTGATCTGATCACCAGCCGCAGAATGGGCGATGTCTTTGCCGAGTTCCGCGACGACCCGGACCTGCGCGTGGCCATCCTGACCGGCGCGGGCGAAAAATTCTTTTGCCCCGGCTGGGATCTGAAAGCTGCCGCCGACGGCGACGCGGTGGACGGAGATTACGGCGTCGGCGGGTTCGGAGGCCTGCAAGAGCTGCGCGACCTGAACAAACCCGTGATTGCCGCCGTCAACGGTATCGCCTGCGGCGGCGGGCTAGAGCTGGCCTTGTCAGCAGACATGATCCTTGCAGCTGACCACGCCACTTTTGCCTTGCCGGAAATCCGCTCGGGCACCGTTGCGGATGCCGCCAGCGTCAAACTGCCCAAGCGCATTCCCTATCACATCGCGATGGAGCTGCTTCTGACAGGCCGCTGGTTTGATGCCGAAGAAGCCAACCGCTGGGGTCTGGTGAACGAGATTGTCGCCGCTGATCGGCTGATGGACCGCGCGTGGGACCTCGCCCGACTGCTGGCGTCAGGGCCGCCGCTGGTCTATGCGGCCATCAAGGAAATCGTGCGCGATGCCGAAGACGCCAAGTTTCAGGACGCCATGAACCGCATCACCAAACGGCAACTGCGCAGCGTGGATGTCCTCTATTCCAGCGAGGACCAGCTTGAAGGCGCGCGTGCATTTGCTGAAAAACGCGATCCGGTCTGGAAAGGCAAATAATAACGCGGTGTGTTTGTCGCGCGGATCCGGTAAATTTCCCATTTACTGATCCGCGCCACAGGTGCACAGTTAGGCATGCCTTATTTCGAACGAAAACCATACGTTAGCACGCCACTTCCGGTCAGCCCGATCGCGCCGCAGCCGGATGCGCAACCGATCTCGGACATTGCCCGCCGCGTGCTTGGGGCTGAACGGGGCGCGCAACAGCCGCTTGAAGGGCCATTTGCGTGCCGCAAAACCTGCCACCCCGGCGGCACCGCGACCATATTGCTGTCCTTTGACGCACCAAACGATGGCGGGCCCGTCGCACTACAGTTCGAACCGGGCGACCTGATCAACCGGAACGGCGACACTCTTCCGGCAAACCGGGTCAATGTTGTCCCCCCGCAAATCCAGCTAAACCCCGGCGAGTCAACAGATGTTGCCGTCATTGTAACCGTGCCGGACCTCGCCGATCCCGGCGAATATCACGGTCGGATTGCCTGCACAGGCACAGTGCAAACCTCGATCGTCGTGATGTATGAGGTGGCGGGCGCTCAAACCTGACGGGTTACGAGATAGTCCATGAAATGACCCAGAAACGCGCGCGGCACCTCTTCGGTGGCTGCAAAAACCTGCGCAAACTCCTGACGGGCCGAGGCCAGCAAGTCATTGGCCGCGTCCTGTGCATATCTGATGCAGCCATAGTGATCCATGCGATCCAGAACCCAGCTGACATCCTGCGTCGAACGGTTGTCACGCGGGTTTGACAGCATCTCCGACAGGCGCGCTTTTTCGGGCTCATCCGCCTGCAAGCTAAGCCGCCCCAGCATCAGCGTGCGTTTGCCTTCGTAAATGTCCCCGCCGATCTCTTTGCCATATTTGTCCTGCGAGCCCACGAGGTTCAGAACATCATCCTGTATCTGAAACGCGGCCCCCAGAAAAAACCCAAACGCGTTGAAATCGTCCAGGTTCAACGCGCCAGACGCCACATCATGTGGCCGGGCAATCAGCGCCCCGATGCGCATGGGGTGAATGAAGCTGTACCAGCAGGTCTTTTTCAGACACATCGTCAGATAATCCGATGCATCCACGTTCAGCCGGTTGTCCCGTATCCAGCCAAGCTCCAGCGCCTGACCTTCAATGGACTGCTGCAAAAGGTGATCGAACTCGTCCACCACGCGTATACCCGTTTCAGGGCCCAGCGGCCCAAGGTTCTGGCGCAACAGGCGCAGGGCCAGCGATTGCATCCCGTCGCCGGTATTGATCGCCAGAGGAACCCCAAGCCGCTTGTGCATACATTCGCGCCCGCGCCTGAAATCGCTTTGATCCTCGATATCGTCATGGATCAGAAATGCGTTGTGCAGCAGTTCAAGAACGGCGGCAGACACCCGTGCGTTTTCGCTGTCACCGCCGAAAGCCTCGCATGTGGCCAGCAACAGCGCGGGCCGCAACCCCTTGCCCGAGGTTTCGATGTAATCCCGCATCGGCCCGTACAGATAGGCCTGCGGTTCGCCCGTCGGCAGCAGTTGCAAAAGCGTCTCACGGGCCCGATCCCCGTATGAGGTCAGGGTTTTCAGAAAGTCCTGCTGTGCCGCAGGATCCAGATGTGCTGTGCCAGTGGCCACAGGGTCATCCCTTCTGGGTGATGATCACACGGGTTTTGGTCTCGTTCCTGCCCGTCTCGGCAAGGTTTGGTCCGGTGGCGGAAAAAGGTGAATCCGTCAGCGGCAAGGCTTTGGACAACACCCCCGTCTGGCCGCTGTCCCGGCCCAGATCAAAGGCAACATCCTCTGCAATCTCCTCTCCCGGGATCGGAAGATCAGCGGTCGGCTCGTAGGCCACCATCAGGTCAAACAGCTCTTTCGGAGGGCAGATCATGCGCAACGCGTCCGCAATCGCAGGGTCTTCGGTAATCCCGCCGGGTTTTGAATATTCCGTAGCCGGTTTCGCAATGACGGCAAGCGGCCCTTCGCCGCCACGCTCAACACCCACGGAATCCTGTCCCATCCTCAGCGCGGCTTCGACCGCAACCGCAAACCGGTTGTCCCAGGGCAGGCCGGCCTGATAACGGGCAAAATCATAGGCGCGCAGCGGTTTCAGGATATCCGGCTCGTGCAGGTCCCAGATCTGGCAGGGCTCAGCTTTTGATCCACCGCGTTGCAGGATGGCATTGACCGCCCGGCGCGCCGCTTCGTTCGCCCCTTCCATGGTGGCAAGATCGGTGTAGGTGCGCACATAATCCGACGCCAGCATGAAGTTCGGGATTAATGTGGCCGCCTCAGGGCGCAACCGCCAGCTGTTGATGCGATTGACCAACAGCGGCTCCACATTGGTTTGGCGCTTGGGGTCGTTGGGATCCTGCACAATATCCGGATCAAGGAACCAGTAATGCATGTCCTCGTCGCGCAGGACGGTCTGGCCATCCACGTTGACGCTCCGCTTGAGCTGTTCCCAAACCTCTTGCGCAATCTCCTCGCGGCTGCAATCACGCGCGGTTTTTCCGTTCAGGCCCGGCTTGTCCCATTCCGAAATATCTATTGAAAGCAAACCCTTGGTCTTGCCTTCTGCCCAGTTTTCAAAGTTGATGGCCGACCAGAACTGTTTTTGCGAAACCGCGGTCAGGGCCCATGGGCTGTCAATGAAAATGACATGGCCGTGCGTCAGTTCAACATCCTTTGTCAGATAGAACTGAATTCCGTTCATCCATTGCACGTCTTCGGCCAGCAGGGGCAGCTTGGCCAGAGACGGGTCGATTGCCGTCATCGCAGGGGTGATCAGCGGCGCGATCCGTTCGATCGGCATCGCACTGATGAACCAATCCCCGGTGACCTGCTTTTCTTCGCCATCCTGTTCAACCGTCGCGCTGACGATGCGGCCATCCTGGCAGTCGATGCCCGTGACCTTTGAGTTGAACTTGTACACGACCCCCTTGCTTTTGAGGTAATCCAGCCACGGCTGTATCCAGACAAGGTTGGTGGGACCGTTCAACAGCCGGTTGCCATGTGGCTCGGGCGTTGCGATACCCAGTTGAAGCTGAACGGCAATGTCGCCCACCGTCTTTGTACTGGCAGTTGTCGCCTTCGCGGCCACTAGCGAACGGGTCAGGCCAATGGCCAGAAACTTCTGATACGCTTCCGAGCGTTGTTCGGCACCGATGAAGTCCCACCACCCGATGCGTTCATATTCGTCGAACCGGCGTTCCTTGCAGGATGTCGCGATGCGCCACATGCAGGCGATGAAATGTTCGACATCCTCATATGCGATCTGGTCACGGGGCGAGAGCGTGAATGCAACTGTCTTGAGCGCATCGGCCACGTCTTTCAGCGTGCGGGGAAACCGTTCGGGAACGATGATGCCTGGGTCGTCGAACTGGCTGACCAGAACCTGAGTGGTCGATACCAGATTATCGTAACAGGTGCCTTTGCCGTAATAGGGCGTGCGCGCCATCGTATCGGTGATATGGCGGTAGAAATTCGGAAAGAACCGGAACCCGTGCTCGCCGGGCAGCCAGGGGCGTTTCACGCCTGGGGGATAACTGGCGCCGTCCATCTCGGCCCATTGTTCAAGCGCCTTGATGTGTTTCGCCTTGGACCCGTGATCGCCTTCGCCCTTCATCACGGGGATGCTGCGTGCCTTACCGCCGGGGATCAGCTGGCGCTCGTGAATCTCGACCTCGTACCCGCGCTCGATCAGCTCATGCGCGGCGCTCATTCCGGCCACGCCACCGCCCAATATGACAACCTTTTCAGCCATCGGATGTTCCTTTCGCGGCATAGACGTCAAAGCGCAGGGTGATATCGGACAGGCTGGCTTCGCCGATGCCGAACCCCTGCAACCTGTTCATCCAGGCATAATTCGGGTTTGACGTCAGGTATCGCGGCGCAAGCCGGACCGGGGCTGAGGCGGGCAGATTGCCCTTCGCCAGCCCGGCATACCCATCCGGCCCAAAGTCACACACGCCGGTATCTTCAAACAGGATCGGCGCACCCCCTTCAACGGGTTGAATAAGCGCTCGGGCGTGCAAAAGCCCAACTCCGTCGGACCGCACGCGCATCCAGTCGCCCCCCAGCGGATCGATCGTCCCCTTCAGATGAGGCCCTTCAACCGTTCCGCCCCCTTTGATCCCGAAATGCAGCCAGATGCCGTCCGGTGTTTCACCCGAAGGATAGAACTCGTCGGTGAACGGCACCACAAACCTGCCCACATGTTCAAGCGCGGGCACTTGCGTGACTGGCTTTGCCGGGCTTGGCGGCGCAGGTTCGGGGGGTTTTCCGGGGCCGGGATCATATTCGCGACCACCGGTCGTCAGCACCGGTCGCCAGGTCAATGTCTTTTCCTGGGTCACAGATGGCAGCATGGCTGCAAACTGCTGAAACCCCGTCATCGGGTTGCATTGCAAGGGCCAGCCGCGAATGGCGCGTTCGGGGCCGCCATCTTCGGAACAGATCACACGCACCACGTCATGCGAAGACACGGCGGGTCCGGCTTCGATCAGCACCCGATTTAACCCATTTTCGTTGATCAATTCGGACCAACGCAATGTCACACCCCGGTCTGTGAATTCTCGCATGACCAGTTCTCCGGTCAGCACGTGATGGTGCAGATCGCCTGTGCTTCCTTGATCCTAAGGTGGAACTTCTGCTGCACGCGGAAGATGTGCTCACCGTCAGACGAGGTTTGCAGATACTTCACCGCGATATCCGAAGGCACGACAATCTCGACCGGCGCACCTTGCAGCGATACAAGTGCTGCCTTGTTTGCGGGCAGGGTGCCCGATCGCAGCAGCGGGCCGTCAAGGAACGGAAGAATACTGTCACGCGGCAGCACCATCGAGTTTTCGATCGGCGTGGTCACGGCCTGAAACAGCCCATTGCCCATCACACAGGCAAAAGGCCCAAGGTATCCATGCGCTTCCAGCTTGTTGATGCCCGCGACCACGGCCTCGAAAACCTCGGGGCCGGAACAGGGCTTTTTCTTCCCGTTGATCGATATGGATTGACCTTCGCCAGCCTCCAGCAGCCCCGGATATTTGCCGCCACCGCTGACGGTATAGATAGGCGGTAGATCCGCAGGTGCGCCACCGGCATGTTTGGGCGCTTCGCTGCTGCCTGGCTGGCCGTTGAAAACGATGTCATCCTCGACCTTGGCCACGACGGCGGCGGCCCGGCGGAACATGATCATGGCCGCGGCCAGTTCCGGATCAGCCACCTGCGCGCCTTTCAGGTAGACGTTGACGGAAACAGTCGTCAGCCGCAGGGTGTCATAATCATTCACTTCCAGACGCTTGGCCGCGCCTGATGCGTTGTCGACCAGACCCAGCTTGTTCAGGGGAACAGATTGCGTGTCCGCCGGCAGCGGCCCATAAAGCGGCAGAAAGCTCGCAGCCACCCGCGCACGCAGCGCTTCATCATGGACGGCCTTGTTAACGGCATTCCACTGTTCGGTGTTCCAATCCAATGCGTCGGTCATTGTAAATCCCTCTTGGTGATGCTGCCCTGTTTGGCCGGGCAGTCCGTCTCGTTCATTCGGCTTTCGTCAAACTGTCCAGAAGTGCCTCGGCGCGTTGTTCCTGAACAACGGCACCACATTCGCGGGCAAGCGCCAATGCCAGTTCACCCTCGGCAATCGCGCTGTCCCGATCACCCTTGGCAGCAAAGGCTTTGGCCCGCACGCGGTGATATTCCGGTTTGTTCAGCGTTTCTCCTCGTTCCCAACCGGGGGTACACACGGTTTCAAGCCGGTCCAGGGCCTGATCAATATCCCCGTGATCGATCATCAACTCAGACAGAACAATCTGATTCTGCGGAAAAGTAAAGTTTCCACCAGACTTTGAGATCAGGTTCATGCAGGCCTCGATATGGGCCGGGACGCCCTCGATGTCACCTTTTCCCGCCTGCGCAAGACCCATGTAGATATCCTGCATGGCGTGAAGATACAGGAACCCTTCCTCATCGGCGATCTTGCGCGCTTCCTTCATGGTCACATCCAGCCGGTCCCACTCGCCCGCGTAGGGCAGAAACATGCTGCACGCGCCCATGATGTAGACAAGGTTGGGTGCGTGGTTCAGTGCCCGGCTGACGTCGATGGCTTTCAGGCGCGCCGCCTCCGCCTCATCAAACTTGCCCTGCTGCCACAGAAGGCACCCCTGAATGGCCAGCAAAGACGCCGTGGTCGAGGACTGGGTCATCGGCATCATGGCCATGTCCAGCTCGGGGGTAATCAGGGCAAAGGCACGGTCAAGCTGCTGCTCGCAATCCGCGAATTCCCCGCGGAAGTAATGCGTAAAGCTCAGCGCGCGGGCCGCCAGCACGTTGGCGACAGGATCGCCACTCATACCGGCCATCGCGTCCAGGGCCTGTCCCATCTCCATTGCGCGGTTCATCTGGCCCGCGACAAAGAAATTGGTCCAGCGGCAGAAGGTGGCCGCGAAAAGGGTTTCGCCATCGCCCAATGCATGGGCAAGCTCCATCGCGCGGGCGGCTGTCTCTCCGACCTGGTCGGAGGACCATCCATAGATCGCCATGTAAGCCGGAAGGATATTCATCTGCACCCGAAGCTCGAATCCGTCACGCTCGGCATTGGCGGGCATCGTTCCGATATTACGCAGTGCCGCGCGAAACGCCGAGATCGCAGGCAGGTTCGCCAACCGCGTCAGGGCTTGTTCGCCTGCCGTAAACCAGTTGGACACCGCCTCATCCTTCAACCCGCCATGGTCGCAGTGATGCGCCACGGTATCGGGGGCGGGGTTCCCGAATGCGTTATGTCCGGCCAGCAAGGCCCGGGCGATTTTCAGATGAACCTTCTGTCGGTCTTCGCGCAGCAGCGAGTTATAGGCCGTATCCTGAACCAGCGCGTGGTTGAACGTATAGGTGGCCGTTCCGGCTTCGCCCGTGATCAGCACAACGCCAGCCGCCATCAGCTGCATCAGCGCGCTTTCCACATCCATGTCTTCCTGCGCCACCGCCTGGATCATCGCCGAGGTGAAGCTGCGCCCGATAACAGACCCAAGCTGCGCGATGGGCTTTGCGTTTTCCATCCGGTCAAGACGCGACATCAACGAATCCTGAAGGGTCGCGGGGATACTCAGGGCATCCAGAACCTCGGCGTTGATCGGCGCATCTTGCGGCAGCTGGTCCAGAACCGCCTTTGTCATCTCTTCGATGTAAAGCGGCACGCCATCGGCTTTTTCGACAATCTGCCTGATCAGGATGACCGGCAAACTGTATGGCTCGGCCACGCGCCGGACCAGTTCCGAGGCTTCACTGCTGGCCAAAGGCGTCAGATCGATGCGCGCCGCGCGGCCCTCGTAATGCTCAGGCGGTTCATATTCAGGGCGATGCGACAGGACCACCAGTATCGGGAACCCGTCCAGTCCTGATGCCAGCGCCTCCAGCACGTCCAGCGTGGTTGCGTCAGCCCAGTGCACGTCTTCCACCACCAGCAACAAGGTGCCGCGCCTGTCACACAGGCTGCCAAGGCTGCGCAACAACACGTCCAGCGACTTGCGGGCCTTCTTCAGGGGGTCGGGATCCGGCGCTGCGCCCGTTTCGACCCCGGCCATATCGAGAAGAACAGGCAAATCCGCGTCGCTCAGACGAGAGGCGGCCTGAACAAAATCGGAAATCGCGGCCCTGATGCTGTCATCGGATTTGTCGCCTGAAACCCGCCTCAACTCACCCACGATCGGGTGAAGCGGAAGGCTGGCCAGATGCGGAATGCACTGCAAGGTAAAGGGTTTGACGCCAATTGTTTCAGACAAGGACTTGATCAGCCGCGATTTGCCAATGCCTGCGGCGCCACCGACAAACGCAAACTTGCCGGACCCCGCCTGTGCGTCTTTCCAAAGCTGGGTCAGGACCGAAAGATCGTCGCCACGGGCGACAAGATCAACGGCTGACTGTCCGACACGCGCATCGAACCGGCTGGTCGCGACGCTTTCGGAAATTGCGCGATAGACGGTGCGCTGATTGTCAAACCCTTTCAGGTTCTGGCTGCCACGGGGCTCGAACTCGAATGCGCCCTGTGTCAATCGCCACGTCTCTGCGGAAACGATCACCTCGCCCGGCTCGGCCAGACCTTGCAGGCGGGATGCAAGGTTCGCGGTTTCACCGACCAGAAAGTCCTGCGAACCAAGACTTGTTGACGAGACCACTCCCACAACAACCATACCGGTGGCAATTCCCGCGCGCAGATCCAGTTTTTCGCCAAACCTGTTTTCAAGGTTTTGTACGGCTTCGATGGTTTCCAGCACAGCGCGAACCGCGCGTTCGGCATCGTCCTCCATGGCTTTGGGATATCCGAAGTAGACCATGATCCCGTCGCCCTGCCTGTAGGCCAGATGACAGCCATGCTGTTTCAGGGTGCCGATCGCCGTATCCAGATACAGGTTCATGATCTGCATCAGGTCTTCCGGGTCATACCGCTGGGCCAGCTGCGTCGACCCCACGAGATCGCAGAAAACCAGCGTAAGCTGCCGCCGTTCGGCTTCGGACCTAAGCTCCTGCCGGGTCGATGCTTCCTCAGATTTCAGACGGGCCTGCGCCTTGCGAAACCGCTTTCTTTCACCAACCGTCAGCCCCAGATCGCGCAGTTCGGGATCTGTCAGCTCGTCCAGAATATCATCATCCACGCCTTCCTGCCGAAACAGCGTGGCATGGTTTTCCAGATCAGCCAGTCGAAGAACTTTTGAGATACGCGGCGATGCCTCAAGGACCCCCGTCATCGTTCTGCGCCCCCGCCCATTTTCCTTCTCCCCTTACTCCCCTCAAAACATATTGTATTTGTATAAGCAAAAATAGAGAGGAATTTACGTTCAATCCACATGACGCAGGGACACCATTGTTAACTTGTTATCTGCTGTGACAGATGTAGGGTTGAAATTCCACTCCACTTTGAGTTTTTCGTGTCAAATCATTGGCTTTCGATTTCATATAGATTTTTCACGCGCAGTTTTGGGCCTGGCCTGCTGCCTTGCCGCGCGTAATGGGGAAGGGTGTTTTCCCATAGGCGCTAGGGCCTCGTGCGCTTTTATCGAAGTTGTGGAAATGCGAAAACCAGACCCTGCCGATTTTCGTTGCTGCCGCGCTCCTTAAACGCTTCCGCTACGTCAATGGACGTGTCGCGCGCGGTACAAGCACCCGCTTTGGCGCTGGAAAGTTTACCTGACAGGATACCGGTTCCACCAAATGGGCAGAACCGGTGTCTTCTTCAGACGGTTGCGCCTTTCAGGCGGATGGCAGTGCCAAGGCTGCCCGCGCAAAGCCCGACCAGAACCGAGATGCCCAGTTCCAGCGCTTCCACATGGGCAAACTGAAAGCCCGCAAAAACCAGCGTTTCCAGAATGCCGACACCGGCCCCCAGTACCGCGCCCAACCATAGCTTGCGGGTCATCATTCCAAGCGCCAGTCCCAGTATGCCGGGCAGGCCCAGGACATTGGCGCCGATTGTTCCAAGTAAGTCTAACATGTCTGCCCCCACCCTAATTCGAGCTGTTGTTCAGAAACGCGCGGATGTCGCTGCCCGAGGCGGAAGCATGTTCCTGAAGAACCTCGCCCTCCACGGCCTCGCTTATCTTCTGGTACTGTTCCAGATAGTTCGCGGGCAGATTATGCGCGATGCCCTGATGGCAATCGATGCATGTCATGCCGGTGTCGATGGCGCGCTGGTGCTCCGACGCGGCGCGGGTTTCCTGAATGGTAAAGTCCATGTAGTCAAAGTTATGACAGTTGCGGCATTCACGGCTGTCCGATTCCTTCATCTTCTTCCAGACGGCCGAAGCCATGCTCAGGCGATGCTCTTCGTACTGCTCGGGTGTGCTGATGGTTCCGGCCAGCTCATGATAGACGTCTTTGACGGCCATGATCTTGGCTTTGATCTTGTGGCTCCATTCATCCGGCACGTGGCAGTCGGAACAGATCGCGCGAACGCCGGAATGGTTGTTGTAATGAACCGTTTCGCGATACTCGCCCAGGTTGGTTTCCATCGTGTGGCACGAGGTACAGAATTCTTCGGTATTCGTCAGCTCAAGGGTCCAGTGAAATCCACCCCAGAACAGGATACCGGCCAGAAATCCGGCCAGGACCAGAAAGCCTGAACTGAACAGCACCGTCGGCGTCCAGATCGCGTTCCAGAGGCGACCAAGCAAGCCGCGGTTTTCAGGAGAGTCGGCCATATCGGTGCTCCTTTCAGTCTTGCGTTGGATCAATTGCCGGCGGAGGGCTGGAACACGTTGTCGACCAGCGGCGGGGCGTCGGCCTGCGGTACGTGGCACTGGTTGCAGAAATACCGGGTTCCGGCGATCCGATCCAGTTCGCGGCCTTCGCGGTCCAGATAATGGGTCATCGACAGCGTCGGCGCGTTGCGGTCACCGGCTTTGGTCCAGTCATGGCAGGACAGGCACTGGTTGGTACGGATGTCGATCTGGTACTGTTCGACCGAATGCGGGATCACCGGCGGCTGCTGCCGGTAATTGCGCTGCTGGCGCCCTTCGACATTGCGGTGGATCTGGTCCAGCGGCACCGGCTCGTCCACATCCGCACCGCGCAGGGATTCAACCTGAGCAGATTGCGCGAGGGCCCATCCGCTCAGCAATAATACGGGTAGAAGGGCAATTCCGCCTGTAACGATTGATTTTTTCATCTTGGCACTCCCCTAGATAGGTCTGGCGGCGCGCGGCTCGGGCGCGGCAACTGGATCGGAAGGTTGGACGACGTGGTCGTCAAACCGGTGAGTAAAGGTAAAGACGTCGACCGCGCAGACATCGATGCAGCGGCCACAATTCGTGCAGTCGGGTGACAGGATCAGCGGGGTACTTCCCGGCTTACCCTTCAGCGCGGGCGAGATCACCTGATTTTCCGGGCAGACCGCGTAACAATCCATGCAGTCATCGCAGGCGGCGCGGTTTGTGGCGCTGATCCGCAGCAGGCTTTTTGCTCCGATCAGGCCATAGAACGCGCCCACCGGGCACAGGTGTCCGCACCATCCGTGGCGCGAGACAAAAACGTCAAAGACAAAGATGGCTGTGATCAGGGCCCAGACAAAGCCCATTCCAAAGACCAGCCCGCGATGCAGCATGGTGATCGGGTTGATCAACTCCCACGCGATCATGCCGCTCAGACCCGAAACAAGCAGAACGGTTGCCAGAATCCACAGGCGCGTCCCGCGCTTGGGTTGCCAACCTTTCGGCAGGTCCAGCTTGCGGTGCAACCAGTTGGCCGCATCCGTCACCGGATTGATCGGGCAGACCCAGGAACAATAGACACGGCCACCAATCAGGGCATAGACCACCAGAACGATCAGCCCACCGATCAGTGCCGTCACCTCGGGCCAGTGGCCCGCAACCATGCTCTGCAACAGGATGAACGGATCGGTCAAAGGCAACACGCCCAGCGTCAGCGACCCGGCCAGCGTGCCCTGAACGACCCAGATGCCGAACCATGGGCCCAGCAGAAACAGAACCAGAAAGAACAGCTGGCTTGCCCGGCGCAGCAGCAGATAGCGATGCGCGCCGATCCAGCCCTTGCTGGCGATGGCCTCGTGACCTGTGGGCATATCTGTGCGGGCGCTCATTGTCCCACCCCCGGCAGATCATATCCCGGTGCAAAGCCGCCGGGCGTGGCCAGATTGTCTGTGCCCGGTCCGGGCAAACGGTCCGGCAGATCGATGATCCCCTCGACCACCGGCGCGCCTTTCGCGGCCTTTTCTTCCCAACCCTTGCGGTAATGCTCTGCCGAACTGCCCCGCGCCAGCCGGGCAGGCAGCACTTTGATAGCGGCCTCAGGCAGAACACAGCTTTTCTCGCACATGCCGCAGCCGGTACAGCGGTCGGCGTGGACGGTCGGGATGAACATCGCGTGATGGCCCGACCGCGTGTTGTGCGTGGTGTCCAGCGTGATCGCCTCGTCAATGACGGGGCAGACGCGGTAACAGACGTCGCAGCGCAACCCGAGGAAGTTCAGGCAGTTCTCCTGATCGACCAGAACCGCGACCCCCATCTTCGCATCATCGATATTGTCCAGCGCGGGGTCCAGTGCCCCGGTCGGACATGCAGCGACGCAAGGGATGTCGTCGCACATCTCACAGGGAATATCCCGGGCGGTGAAATATGGGGTTCCCGTCGCCACCGCGTCCGAGCCCAACTCGGCCAGTTTCAACGTATCGTATGGGCAATCCCGCACGCATAATCCGCAGCGGATACAGGCCGACAGAAACTCCTTTTCCGGCAGCGCGCCGGGCGGGCGCAAAGCCTCGGCCGGCAGGGCGCGGGCGTCGCGGGCCAGATAGGCCAGCACCGTCCCGGCGACCACGCAGCCGCCCGCCGCCCGCGCCGAATCCTGCAGGAACCGGCGCCGCTGCGGCGAAAGGGGTTTGTCGGCAAAAGACATGAGGATATACCCGTACGATCCTTGTTGCCTATGCGCGCTCGACCTTGCAGGCGCATTTCTTGAAGTCGGTCTCTTTCGACAGCGGGCAGGTCGCGTCCAGCGTCAGCTTGTTGGTCAACTGGCCTTCGTCGAACCACGGCATGAACACCAGACCGCGCGGCACCTTGTTGCGCCCACGGGTCTCGACCCGGCTGGTGACCTCGCCCCGACGGGTGGACAGAACAATCTCCTGACCCCGGCGCAGATCCCGATCCTTGGCGTCCTGCGGATGCATGTAAACCACAGCCGCCGGGTAGGCGCGGTGCAGCTCTGGCACACGGCGTGTCATCGACCCCGAATGCCAGTGTTCCAGCACACGACCGGTGCACAGCCACAGATCATATTCGGCATCCGGTTCCTCGGCCGCAGGTTCGTAAGGCGCAAAGATGATGCTCGCCTTGCCATCCTTCTTGCCATAGAACTTCACGCCCGCACCTTCGGGCACATAAGGGTCATAGCCTTCGCGGAAACGATACAGCGTTTCCTTGCCATCCACGACCGGCCAGCGCAGACCACGGGCTTGGTGATAGGTTTCAAACGGTGCCAGATCGTGCGCGTGGCCGCGTCCGAAATTGGCATATTCCTCGAACAGGCCCTTCTGAACGTAGAACCCGAAATGCTCGGATTCGTCGTTGTCAAAGCCCTCGGCCGTTTCCGACAGCGGGAACTTGTCGACGCTGCCATTGGCAAACAGAACCTCGTACATGGTCTTGCCGCGATGCTCCGGCATGGTGGCCAGCAGCTCTTCACCCCAGACCTCCTCAACGGTAAAGCGTTTCGAGAATTCCATCACCTGCCACACGTCCGACTTGGCCTCGCCCGGTGCCTTGACCTGCTGCCGCCAGAACTGGGTGCGGCGTTCCGCGTTGCCATAGGCACCTTCCTTCTCGACCCACATGGCGGTGGGCAGGATCAGGTCGGCGGACACGGCCGTGACGGTCGGGTAGGGGTCTGATACGGTGATGAAATTCTCGGGGTTGCGATACCCGGGATAGCCTTCTTCGTTGATGTTCGGTGCGGCCTGCATGTTGTTGTTGCACTGCACCCAATAGGCGTTCAGATCACCATCCTTCAGCTTGCGGTGCTGCAGCACGGCGTGAAAACCGGGCTTGGCCGGAATGGTACCCGCAGGCACATTCCAGGCGGTTTCGCAAATCTTGCGGTGCTCGTCATTCATGACAACCATGTCGGCAGGCAGACGGTGGGCAAAGGTGCCAACCTCACGCGCGGTCCCGCAGGCCGACGGCTGACCGGTCAGCGAGAAGGGCGAGTTTCCGGGCTCGGAAATCTTGCCCACCAGCAGGTGCACGTTGTACATCAACGAGTTCACCCACGACCCGCGGGTATGCTGGTTGAACCCCATGGTCCACAGGCTCATGACCTTGCGGTTCGGGTCGGCATATTGCTGGGCCAGACGCTCCAGCTTGTCCGCCGGAACACCGGACAGTTCCGAAGTGTATTCCAGCGTGTATTCCGATACCGCCTCGGCATATTCCTCAAAGCTGATCGGTTCCATCTTGCCGACATTGGGGTTCGCGGCCTCTTGTTGCAGCGGATGATTGTCGCGCAGGCCATAACCGATATCGGTGGCTGTTTTGGTGATGTTGACGTGGTTCTTGACGAACTCTTCGTTCACCGCGCCATTCTGGATGATGTAATTGGCGATATAGTTCAGGATCGCCAGATCGGTCTGCGGGTTGAACACCATGCCATTGTCGGCCAGCTCGAACGAGCGGTGCTCGAAGGTCGAAAGAACATGCACTTCGCATCCCGGCTTGGTCAGGCGCGTATCGGTCAGACGCGACCACAGGATCGGGTGCATCTCGGCCATGTTCGACCCCCACAGAACAAACGTATCCGCGTGCTCAAGGTCGTCATAGCAGCCCATAGGCTCGTCGATGCCGAAGGTGCGGATAAAGCCGACCACGGCAGAAGCCATGCAGTGACGCGCGTTGGGGTCGATGTTGTTCGACCGGAACCCGGCCTTCATCATCTTGGCCGCCGCATAACCTTCCCAGACGGTCCACTGACCGGAACCGAACATACCCACGCTGGTCGGGCCTTTCTTGGCCAGCGCCTCTTTCCACTTGGCAGCCATGACGTCAAAGGCTTCGTCCCAGCTGACCGGCTCAAACTCGCCATTCTTGTCATATTCGCCGTTGGTTTTGCGCAAAAGCGGCGTGGTCAGGCGGTCCTTGCCATACATGATCTTGGACAGGAAATAGCCCTTGATACAGTTCAGACCCCGGTTGACCGGCGCATCCGGGTCGCCCTGCGTGGCGACTACGCGGCCATCCTTGGTGCCCACCAGAACCGAACAGCCCGTGCCGCAGAACCGGCAGGCGGCCTTGTCCCAGCGGATATCGGGCGCGGCGGCCTGGGCGCTGGCCGAACCAGCGGCCATTGGAATGCCGGCAGCCGAGGCCGTGGCAGCCGCTGCGGACGCTTTCAGAAATGTACGACGGGATTCAGAGATGGTCATTGCATGGGCCTCCTGCTGGACGGTTGGCTTGGAGCATCAGGACGCGGAGCAGCCTCCGCGGGATCTTCGAAATGGTGATAGGTCAGCGATAGCGAGATCACGCCGGGGATCTGGTGCAGATCCATGATGGTTTCCGAGGCCAGCCGGTCGGCTGTATCCTCGACAACCACGACGAACCGGCCATCCTCGGCCTCGGCATGAAGCTCGACGCCATCGGTGCCGGTCATCGCCGCGCGTGCGGCGTCGGTGTGATCGGGGGCGATGTGGACAAGACAGCCACAGATATTCATTGGGTCACCTCCGGGTGCAAAGGGGCGGGGCGGTGCATCGTGATGGCCCCGGCGGGGCAGGCGGCAGAACATGTGCCGCATCCGATGCAGGTTTCGGTTTCAAGCGCTGGTTCAGCCCGCCCGCCCAGTTGCAGGCGAAAGCGGATGGCTTCCTGTTCGCAAGTGTCCTGACACAGGCGGCAGCTTACCCCGTTCATCGACAGGCAGCTTGCAGCCTCGATCCGTGCGCGCCACGGCCACTCGGTCACACGCTCGGGCAACAACGCCGGGGTCGGGCAAACCTCGGCACATGCACCGCATAAGGTGCAGCCGCCTGCGGAAAGATCCAGAACCGGAAAGCCGCTGTTGTCGAATGTGATGATCTCTTCCGGGCAGGCCCCGGCGCAGTCTTCGCAGCCTGTGCACAGATCGGCAAAGCCTGTCACGCCCGCACCCGGCGGTCGGATCGCATCAGGATCCTCCCGTAGGATACGTGCGCTCAGAAAAGCGCGTCTGCTGGTCAACTGGCTCATGGCTGGCGACTCGAGTGTGGATAGATTGGTTCGCGTCCTTACTTCCTAACTGCGCGAAGCAGCGCACGAATTGACCTATATCATGTTTTTCGCGAATATCATGTTCTTGGTGAATTTTCCTGACCCACCTGAGATTTGCGACCATGCGTCATACATTCAGCTCGACACGGGATCCGATAAAATATCTCAAGATTTCAGCTACTTGGCTTTCGGGCGCCGCGCATATCGCAGTAGACAGCCCATCTGCGATCACCGCGTCAGGGGCAGAAACCGAAACCGTTCTGTCCCGGTTTGCAGGCCCGTCCGGGGTGATGATGTGGCCCAAACCCTGTCCCAGCTGCGTCCCCAGCGACGATGATGTCGCGACCGCGCGGTCACGCAGCGCGACCCGTTTCAAAACCCGCTGGTCCGGCGCGACCAACCCGACTTTCCAGGGGGCGCCGTCGCCTCGCGCACCCAAGGCGGCAACCTCTCCCATATCGACCAGAACATCACGCAAACCAAAGCCACGCAGCAGCGCGGCGATCCGATCCGTGATCGCTCCTTGGGCGATTCCGTTCAGCGTCAGGGCCGACTGGCCCGGCACCGGCAGCCGCACCGACGCAGCATCGAAAGACACCCGTTCCCAACCCACAGCAGCGCGGGCGGCAGCCAGATCTCCGGGGCCTGCCCCTGTTGCCAAAGCATACCACAGGGGCTGAATGCTGGGATCGAAAGCGCCGCCGGAGGCCTGATGCAGCGCACTGCTCAGGCTCAGCACATTCAACAGCTCAGGCGCGGGTGCGGTCAAAACACCGTCGCGGTTCAGGCGGCTCAGCTGTGACTGCGGACGGTACAGGCTGAAGATATCCTCCAGCCGGGTCACCTCACCCTCGACGGCGGCAATGATCGGTGCGGCCTCGACATCCGCCAGCCCAACCAGCCGCAGGCTGGCCGCAGCCCCAAGGGCTGTGCCGCGCCAATGCGCGTCCGAAGCCATGGCCGGGGTGGCCGCACAGGCAGCTGAAATGATCAGAAAACGGCGACGGGACAGGGCGGTCATACGGGGGTCTCCAATGTCAGATCAAGATCGACAGGGCCAAGCACTTCGGCGTCGGGAATGTCGGGCAGGCGCATCGCGGTCCCGCCATAGGTCTCCGCGAAAACCTGCGCATCGGCAGGATCAGCAAAGGGCACCACTTCGCGCGCCCCCATGCCACCTGCCACATCGGCACCAACGACAAAAGTCGCACCATCCGCAGCGATCCAGTTCGAAATCCCTGGCTGCCGCCAGCTTGGCGCGACACCCATATCGCTGACATATATGGCAGTGATATCCGCATCGCGCTCGGGGCTTTTCAGATAGGCCACCATGTCCCGCACCTGCGCGAAAAACAGCGGGGCCGGATAGCCTTCCAGATGAACCTGCCCCTTGGGGCCGCCATGCTCGGTGACATTCATCTGACAGAAATAGCTCAGCGCATCGGGTGTCAGATCGACCGGGTCAGGGGCCTCTGCCAGCTCTTCCTTGCAGGCCGCCAGTGCAAGCAATGCGATCAGGGCAAGATGCCTCATGGCTCGACCCTCCGGAAAGCCAGCCGGGCGAGGGCAAAGCCCAGCACCGGCCAGATCAGCAGCGACGCGGGTGCGGCCCAGACCGGCAGCGCCTGTGCGGCCCCGGTCATGCCCGAGGCCATGGCAACGCCTTCCGTCGCGGCGATGTTCCACAAACGGAACGCGTCGGCCGGGTTGGCCACCATCACCCATGGAAAGACGGATTGGGTGAATGCGCCGCCCTTGTCCATGACGACGGCCCCCAACAGGCCCAGATCATAAAGGACGACAAAAACCAGCCAAAGCCCGGCCGACAGACCCGCCGCCGCGGTGGCGCCCCTCGCCAAAGCGGACAGCAGGTATCCAAGCGCCAGAAACACGGCGCCCAGTAGGATTGATGTCAGGATAAGTCGCACCAGCGCCATCAGGCTTTCCGGCCCGGCACCACCAAAGAACGCGGCTACCGCACCTGCGGTGCCAAAACCCACGGTCATGGCAAAGGCCAGCGCGGCCAGATGGGCGCAGAACTTGCCCAACAGGATTTCCCCGCGTCCAGCCGGATAGGACAGCAGCAGCGACAGGCTGCCCCGGTCCACATCGCCCGCGATGGCGTCAAAGGAAATCATCAGCGCCAGCAAAGGCGCAAGGTAAACCGACAATGTGGTCATCGACGCGACCGAGACGGTCAGCATATCAACACCCAAAGTGCCGGTGGGCGCACTGCCCGCAAAGGTCAGCGCCAAGGCGAACAGCACCATGATCAGCGTGGCAACCAGCAGCCAGCGGTTGCGGCGCAGGATCAGCATTTCAGTTCGGGAAATGGCAAGGAAGCGGGTCATGTCCTCTCCTCCTGTGCGTAGTGGCGATAAAGGTCCTCCAGCTTGGGCGGTGTCATTTCCACATCCGCCACCGCATCGCCCAATCCGGCGATCCGGCGCAGGGCCTCCATCTTGTCTTCGGGTGTGCACAGCAGCTCGACCGATGCGCCGTTGATCCGGTTGCCGCCCAGTTCGGCGGCCAGGGCATCCGCATTGGCGGTGGCGCGCACCTTCAGGCGGATCGGCAGACCGGCCAGCGCCGACAGGTTGTTCAGCGTGTCATCGGCCACCATCCGACCCTTGCGCATGATGGCGATCCGGTCGGTGCGCGCCTCAACCTCGGTCAAGGCATGGCTGGCAATCAGCACGGCGGTACCCTGCGCGGCCAATTCGTCAATAATGGCATAGAGGTCCTGCCGCGAGATCGGGTCCAGGCCCGATGTTGGCTCATCCAGCAGCGCCACTTTCGGCTGTCCCAGCAGCACCTGCGCCAGCCCCAGACGCTGCCGCATCCCCTTGGAATAGGCACCGATCCGGCGGTCCAATGCGTCGCTCAGGCCAACGCGCTCCAACAGGCCGGGCACATCGGCTTTTGACCCGGACAGTTTTGCAAACAGCGTCAGCTGCTCGCGTCCGGTCAACGCCGGGTGAAACGAGACCGCCTCGGGCAGATAGGCCGTATCCCGTCGTGCCTGCGCGCTGCCGGGGGTGGCGTTCCCGATCCGAATGGTCCCGTCCTGAATTGGTGTCAGGCCAAGGATGGATTTGATCAGGGTCGACTTGCCCGCGCCGTTATGGCCCAGCAGCGCCACGCGCTGACCGGGGGCAAGGGACAGGGTGATATCGTCAAGAACGCGGGTTTTCCCCCGGTTCTTGCAAACATGGTCAATTGACAGGGCCTTATCCGTCATGAGGCACCTTTTTCATAGCTGGGGGTTCAGGGGCTTGCATCAATGGGTTGCTGTCCATCACACCCCCCGGCAACAGTGCCGGGAAGGCCGATTGCGACCAGCGCACCAGCTGCACGGCAGGCGAGCCGAGCAGCAATTTGGCTGCGGGTTGGGTCCACAACACATGGTCCATACTGTCATTGGGTCGATAGGGGACATCGGCGATTCCGTTGCCATCCACATCATAGGCGGCAAAATCGGACCAGTAATTGCCGCGCCCGTCTTCGGACCACTCGACCCACTTGGTCGAGACGTATTTCACCTGCGTCCGGTTGCCGATGAATGAATTGCCAACGATGCGGTTGCGTTCACTGCCAGCGGTAAAGTGGATACCGATGCCACATCCCTCGAACCAGTTGTCGGTGAATTCGTTCTTGTTCGAGTTATACAGGAAGGTGCATTTTTCCTTGGCACCTTTCACCACATTACCGGTGATGACGCTCTTGTTGGCATAGTTTAGCATCACGCCATGTTCGCGGTCCCCGATCGAGACATTGTTGGCAACCCGCACATTGGTCGTGAACATCACCGCATAGCCCAGATCGTTGCCGATCGAGACATTGTCGCTGACGACCGAGTCGTCGGCATACATGTAGTGAACGGCAAACCGCAGATCGCGGAACAGGTTGCCGGTAAAGGTGTTCTTCTTGGACGAATTCACAAAGATCCCGTCGCGGCCATAGCGGATGTCATTGCCTTCAACCACCGCACCCGGCGCGTTCCAGACATAGACACCATTGCCGCGCGCGTTCATATGGCGATCCTGCCGCCCTTCAATCCGGTTGCCGCGCACGATGCTGTCCTTCGCACCGTGGATGTCGATGCCGTAAAGATTGCCCAGCAGCACGTTATCCTCGACCACCGGCGCGCGCGCCGTCTTGGTCAGCTGGATGCCGCTGTCGATCCCGTCATGGTCCGATCCCGATCCGATCACCGTCAGACCGCGTACGGTCACGCCCGGCCCGGTCACTGTGATCACACTGCCTTGGCCTTGGCCGTCGATGGTGGCCTGTCCCAGCCCGTCGAGGGTCACGGGCCGGTCCAGAACCAACTGCTCGACGTAAACGCCGGGGCTCAGGCGAAGGGTGTCCCCATCCGCCGCCTGCGCCAGTATCTCGTTGATGGCCCCCGCCCGATTGGGCACATCCCAGTCCGCCGCCCAAAGGGGCGAGCCGAGCAGGAGCGGTATGAGCAGGGGCCAACGCATGTTTATGCGCTCCGCGGCTCAACAAACATCCGGCCGCGCATCTCCATGTGCAGCGCGTGGCAGAACCACTGGCAATAGAACCAGTGCACGCCCGGCCGGTCGGCAATGAACGTGACCGAGGCGGTGGCCTGTGGTGCAACTTCCATCGCGATACCGAAGTTCGACAGGCAGAAGCCGTGGGTCACATCATCCACGTCATCGAGGTTGGTGACATAAACGGTCACTTCGTCACCCTGTTTGACAGTGAACTTCTCCATGCTGAACACGGGCGCAGTCGAGGTCATGTAGACCCGCACCTTGTTGCCATCCCGGATCGGCTCCTCGGCACCTTCGTCCAGATCGACACCGTCAGCGGCAGCCTGCGCGCGCGCCTCTTCCCACATCGGGTCGTTGCGGTCCCAGACGTTGACCGGGTTCACCTTGGACCGGTGAACAATGATCGAGTCATGCGGCTCGGCAAAGGTCGGGCCGTCATGGACCACCTTCATCTTGTCGCCGGAAATATCGATCAGCTGCTCATTCTCGGGCTTCAGAGGACCCACGTTCAGGAAGCGGTCTTTCGAGAACTTGTTCATCGAAATCAGCCACTTGCCATCGGCTTCGGCAGTTTCACCCATCGAGGTCGAGTTGTGGCCCGGCTGGTAATGCACGTCGACCTTGTCGACGATCGGGTCAACATCGGCACCCGCATAGGCCTCGATCGCCTTGGCGATGTCCCACTTCACCACCTGGCTGTCCAGGAACAGGGTGGTATAGGCGTTGCCCTTGCCGTCGAATGCCGTGTGAAGCGGGCCAAGACCCAGCTGCGGCTCGGCGACAACAGCGGAACGCGGATCGGCGTTTTCGCTGAACAGCGCATCGACCTTTTCCACATCGATCACGGACACGGTCGGCGACAGCTTGCCGTTGATCATGATGTGTTTCTTGTCGGGTGCCGCGTTCACACCGTGCGGCGAGTTCGGGATCGGGATGTACCGGGTCAGGTTTCCACCCGCCTCTTTACGCCCGTCCACGACCTTGACGCCGTTCAGTTCCTGATAGTTCCCGGCCGCTACGGCTTCTTCGATACCTTTGAGGTTGAACACGACCACATGGTCCAGCTCGTTCTCGGTCATCTCGGCCAGGTTCATACCCATTTCCGAGTTATACGAGGTCGAGAAGGCGTATTTGCCCTGATAGTCGCAGTCGGTGTTGTCGAGGTTGCCCGACACCATCACCTGCCATGCAACTTCCATGCTGTCGCCGTCGATGGCGGTAAAGATGTTCACATATTGCGACGGATCATCAAGGATCTGGCCGTCATTGACCAGCGGGGCCTCGTGCTCACCATTGGCAAAGACATAGCCGGTGCGCGGGAATTTCTGCGGACGCAGGCCGTGGATGTCATGCGCGTTCGGGATCTCGATGATCTTGTCGCATTTCATCACGTCACAACGCACACGGGCCACGCGGGTGTTGGCCTTGTCGTTCATGAACAGATAACGGCCATCATAGGTGCCGTCGGTGAACGACATATGCGGGTGGTGCAGGTCGCCGTTGTCATAGGTGACCTTGCCGTTTGCAGCCAGGAATTCCTTGGTTTCAGGCAGCAGGCCTTCGGTCAGAACCTTCAGCGACTCGTTGGTCTGGCCCCAGCCCGTGGCCGAGCAGCGGTTGAACACCGGCACCCGCATCAGCTCGCGCATGGACGGCACGCCCAGAATGCGCAGCTCGCCAGTCTGGCCCGACGACCAGAAGCCGTAATATTCGTCCAGCTCGCCCGGTTCCAGATGCTGCTTGGCGGCAGCGCTGGCCTCTTTCGCGGTCATCAGGGTCGATCCCAGACCGGTCCCGGCGATGACGGCACCGGTGGCAGTGGCCCCCAGCATTCCGCGGCGCGTGATGTTCAGTTTGTTTTCTTGGTCCGACATGGTCGTTCCTCCTTTTTAGGAAACGGTTTTCGGTTTGGCGTTCGGATGGTTCGCCGGTGGTTGCCCGAGGGGGGTCTTAGGTGTGACCGACCCGGTCTTGGCCCGCCGTTTCAGTTGGCGGATAACGACGGGACATTTGTCCTCGGACTGATAGAGCACCTGACAATGCAGGCAGGTGACGCACTCGTTCGGATTGATCTCACCGGTGGGGTGGATCGCCTGAACGGGGCATTCATTGGCGCAGGTCTGACAGGGCGTGCCACAATCGTTGTAGCGGCGCAGCCAGTCGAACATGCGGATACGGGCAGGGATCGCCAGCGCTCCGCCCAGCGGGCAAAGATAGCGGCAATAGAACCGTTCAACGAACAGCCCGATCCCCAGCAGGACCAGCGCAAAGACCACAAACGGCCAGTCGCGCATGAATTTCAGAATGATCGCGGTCTTGAACGGCTCGATCTCGGCATATTGCTCGGCCAGCGGGATCGATACGAAACTCAGGCCAAAAAGACCCAGAAAGATCATGTATTTCGCAGGCCAGAGACGCTCGTTCAGGCCCCAGGGCAAAGTCCATTGCGGCACTTTCAGCGCCCGCGCGATCTTGTTGGTCAGCTCCTGAAGCGCGCCAAACGGGCACAGCCATCCGCAATAGGCCCCACGACCCCAGAACAACAGGGCTGCGGCCACGGCAAACCACTGGATAAAGACCAGCGGATCCAGCAGGAACGCATCCCACGAGAACCCCGTGCGCAAACTGCCCGCCAGCGCCATCAGGTTCACCACGCTCAGCTGTGCATTGGCATACCAGCCGATGAAGAACAGGGTTATCGTCAGGTACCCGATGCGGAACCAGTAGAAGACGCGCGCATTCATCGTGGCGTGGAACTGGAAGAAGAACGTGGCCGTCAGCACCAGCAGCATGACACCAAGCCCGGCGATCTCGACGGTGCGATCCTTCCAGATGCGCTGCCACAGGGCGGCCTTGGCGGCCGCTTCGCCTGTTGCATCATCCACGACCGAAGGCGCGGTGACGGGCAACAGGTACTGTTCCGGCAGTTTGTATCCCAGATCGAAGGTCAGAAAGGTCTTTTCAACCGCCCCGACGGCACGCTGCACCAGCAATTGCAGGCGGAACGGCTCGGCCGGGTCAAACTCGGCATCAGCGGGAATCTTGAAGATATCCAATTCGGTAAAGCTGGGGGCATCTGGCGCGGCAACCTCACCCAGACGGCGCTGCTGCTTGTCAAAGAACCGCACCGAGCTGTCGCCCTGGATCAGTTGAATCCGGTCAAAGATCCCACCCCGGACATAGCCCGAGCCCTTGAAGCTATAGGCCCCGCGCCCCAGAACCAGAATGGCCTGTTCACCTTCGTCCAGCCAGTTGGTCAGGTTCTGGTATTCAGCCTCACCCAGCAGCGACTTGCCGATAGACGGGACCGAAACAAGCGCCATGTGCATGTCGATGAAGGTGTCATCCGGCGCGCCCGGTTCGGGTCGCTTGATCGCGCGCTGATCCCCGGTGGCTTCAAAGGCGGCATTGACCTGCCCGACATCCAGCGTCATCCGCCGGACCGAGCCGTCTCCAGACAATGTGGTCCAGTCGTAAATGGCATCCTGCGCCATATCGACTTCGCGCTTCGGACCTCCAGCCTGCACCGGAGACAATCCGCCCAGCCCCAGCGCGCGGGCCACTTTGATCCCTCCGCGCACAAGGCTGTCATCGATCACCATGATCGTCACGGTCGCACCCGAGATAATGTCTAGGTCATGCCCCTCACCCCCGGTCTCGGCCTCTCGTTTCAGGTCAAGGCCCGCATAGCCTTCGGTCAGTTCAACCATCCGGGAATTGGGAATGCCGATCAGCACGATGGGTTCGGAATGCTTGACCAGCTGAACACCGGTCAGAACAGCATCCGCGTCGATGGCGGCAACCACGTGAATGGGTTTGCCGGAATATCCGGTTGTGCCGACAAAGTCCGAAGTCAGAAAAGCCCACGCAATGGTCTCGCCACCCCGAAGGACCGGGGCAACCTTCACGTCGCTGCGTACCGGGCCAAACGCGTCGGCACCCGGGGCCAGGTCAGCCGGATCGATGTCAGGAAGAAAGCTGGCAAGACTGTCGGCGCGTGCACTGATTGCGACACCGCAGGACAGAATGAGGGCCAGAAGGAAATGGATTGCGCGACTTATGACCACGGCGCACCTCCGATCAATTGGGTGGACGCCATGGACGCGCGCGGGGCGCGTTCAGATTCTTCTAGGGTCGTGAACGGGGGCCCCCGGGTTTCGGGCCACAGGTGTTTGGGGCTGTACAAAATGCACTGCCCCCCATGTTCAAAACGTACATTTTGAACATTTCCGACGCTTGCGGGCTGCAAAGCGCCCGGCATCGGTGCTGACACCGTCACCGCACAAAGCGCACAGTCCGCGCATTTCGGGCAGGGCGCGGTTGGATCGTTGTCGCCTTCTTCTTCAAGGTCAACTTGAACCCAGACCGCGCCCGCCTCCGAGCAGATCTCCACCCACATGCTCTCACCGGGACTCGCCAGAACCGGGCCAAGCATTTGCAACAACAGAAGGAAAATACCTGCCAGTCCACACGCCGCGCGTAATGCGCGAACAGGGAGGGTGTGGAAAGAGTTAAAGGCAGGCATGGAGAATCCAACTCGGTATTCTTTCCCGAGTCGTAGGCGGTTTTCCCTGTCCGATACTTGACTTTCGTCAGGCCTTTGGAATTTCCCTTCAGCCGTCCGCTTCGTCCATCAACCCACGCACCCATCGCCCTGCCAACCAGGACGCGGGTATGCCTAAAGGTATTGACCAAAGGATTGCCGGAACCGGTCCAATCACCCCGAAACCGGCGCTGTGCAGGATCAGACCGGCCAGAAACAGGTTGATGGCCACGGTCAACATGGTGGCTGGATAAAGCAGAATTGCCAGTTTCCAGACCGGCCATTTGCCTTCAGTGGCTGGTGCCTTCCGAGAAGGTGATTTTGTTCCAGACATTGTACTTCCCAGACGGTTTTCGCATCGGCAGGCGGCGCACTTCTTCCAGCGTCTGCGCATCATAAACAATCACCGCGCCGTCATCTTCCCAGATTGATACAAGCGCGTGGCGGCCATCCTTTGTGAACTCGACATGTGCCACGGTCTTGCCCTGTGCAGGGCGCAAAGTCCTTACGATTTCAAGGCTTTGCTTGTCGATCACATGCATGGCATCCTTGTTGGGGCCAAAGAAGACATCGGCCCAGACGTAAGGCGAATTTTCGTGGCTCCGCATGAAGAAGCCCGGCCCTTCGGTCTTGATCCGCTTGACGGTTTCCCAAGTCTCCATGTCGATCACCGACACCGTGCCGTCGGTCAGATGCGGTGTGGCCATAACGGTCGTATCGCCATGTTTCCACGTAATTCCCGAGCCCAGATGCGGCATCCCCGGCAAGTCCAGATCGGCCACCTTGTGCCCAATAACAAGGTCGATCACCTGTCCGCCCTTGCCATCGCGCGCGGCACCCATGACGTATTCATAGCTTTGATCGAAAAAGAAATCGTCCAGATAGTCGGGCGTGGTGATCTTGCGCACCGGGAAGGGGTCGGTGTTCTTGAACTGCCCTTCGATGCGGAAGTCGTGACCCAACCCGGATTGCGGCGGGTTGGCTCCGTAAAAGACCTCCCAGATCTCGGGAACATCCTTGAGCGCCAGAACAAAGCTCTCGCGCGGGGGGGCCTGATACACCGCGGATACGCGGCTGGATTTCCCCGCTTTTCCTTTGATCGCAATGACTTTTGCCACCGACAGGTCTTCGGTCGACAGCAGGGTCAGACTGTTTGGCAGATAATTCGCAACGGCCAGCCACTTGCCGTCACCGGACATTGCGATGTTTCGGCTGTTAAGCCCCGCCCGTACGCGCCCCACCTGTTGCAGGGCCCAGATGTCGTATTTCTGAACCCAGCCATCCCGGGACATGATGAAAACGTAACGCCCATCCGGGCTGAACTTCGGCCCGCCGTGAACCGCGAAGGGTGTCTCGAACCGGTCCAAAACCTCAAACGTGTCACCATCCAGCACGCTGACATGATGATCCCCGGTTTCGACCACCAGGGTGATGTTCATCGGGTCACTTGACCACACTGGCGCATCAACCGGGACATAACCGTCATCCAGCGTGCGGCTGTCCATAATATGGGCCTCGCCCCATTCGGGGTCGGTTTCCAGCGGTGATTTCAACCAGCCGGCCAGCTCTTCAATCTGCAAAGCATCGAGTTCGTGCGAGAAAGCAGGCATTTGCGTCGCCGCGCGCCCTTCCGCAATCACCGCCGCGATACGCGGCCCACGCATGCGCTGCAGCGTCTCTGGGATCAGTGCCGGACCCACACCGCCCAGGCGGTTTTCACCGTGGCAGGACGCACAATGCTCGGCATAATCCGTTGGTGCATCCGCCCAGGCACCACCGGCGCCCAGTACAGAACACATCAACACGACCTTCATCTTTTCAAAAATACTCCCGCCGGAGGCTCCGCTACGTGTCTCTGGCGCCCATGTCGAAGGCTCAAAGCAGACAGGATCAAAAGAACTGATGCGCCGGATCATGGCTTTTCCCCCGGAACGGCGTGACCCGCAGACGCTCGCCTGCGTCGTCAACACCGATTTCTTCGTTTGTCAGGTAACAGGCCGGATCTTCGGCCCAGGGATCACCGGTCAGTTGCAGGGCCCGGATGCGGGTGTTGCCACCGCAGACATCCTTTAGCTCACAGGCCCCACAGCGCCCCTTGAGGGGGCGCGGACGCGTGCGCAGCATGGCCAGCATCGGATCGTCGCTGGTCCAAAGCTCGGAAAACGATGTCGTCTTGACGTTGCCGACTGTGTAATCAGACCAGTAGGTGTCAGGATGGACCCGGCCCAGATTATCGATATTGGCCACACCCAAACCGCTGGAATTTCCTCCCCAAGCGGCCAGATGCTCGCGGACATGCGCAGCCTTGTCAACGTCGAAATGCGCACGAATCCAGTTCAGAAAATACCCCGCATCTGCGTCATTGTTGCCGGTTACGATGTCCAGCGGGCGACCGCCCGAGGCAGCCTCCCACGCGCGCTCCAACAGCAGATCCATTCCCTTGCGGGTGCGCTGATGCTCGGCATCTTCACCACGGTTCTTGTCACCACGCCCGGCATAAACCAGGTGCGACAGGTAAAACTTGTCGACGCCCTCGTCATCGCATAGCTGAAGCAGGTCCGGCAGGTGATGCTGCGTGCCTTCGGTCAGGCAGAACCGCAAGCCAACCTTGATGCCGCGCCTCTTGCATTCGCGCACACCGCGCAGGGCGTCGGCAAAAGCCCCTTCAACACCGCGGAACCAGTCATTCGTGGCCCCGATCCCATCCAACGAGATGCCAACGTAGTTGAAACCAACGTCGGCAATCATGTCGGCTGTTTCATCATGAATGCGTGTCCCGTTGGTCGACAGCGCCAGCATCGGCACAATGTCGCGGGCACGTTTGGCAATGTCGAAGAAATCGAACCTGTCCAGTGGTTCCCCACCCGAGAGGATCAGGGCCGGGACGCGAAACTGGCCCAGATCCTCAAGGGTTACCATGGCTTGCTCGTGGCTGAGCTCGCCCGGGAACGCAACATCCGCCGAGACGGTGTAGCAATGACGACACTTCAGATTGCAGCGCCGCGTCAGGTTCCAGATTACAACCGGTTTCACAGGACCGGGGCGGCGTTTTCGCACCGGGGTCGGTTTGACCAGCTGGTGCATGTATTCGGTCAGGCGGAACATCGTCTCAGCCTTTCTTTTTCAGGCGCAGCCCGGTCTTTTTCAGGATGCGCGTGGAATAGAGGATATCCTTGGCCCGGCAGGCATCACCCAGGATCATAGTGATCTGGGCGCGTTTTTCCTCGACTTCATCCCGATCCGATCCGTGAACCATGGCAAACAGATTGTAGGGCCAGTCGGGCAGGGCGCGCGGGCGTTCATAGCAATGGGTGACAAAGGGTAGAGCACCGATCTGAGCGCCCAATTCGGCGATGCGGTCATCTTCGACATCCCAGACAGTCATGCCGTTCGAGGTCATGCCAAGCTTGTAGTGGTTGGGGGCGGCCGCGATGCGGCGGATTACGCCGCGCGCTTTGAGGGCTGACAGCCTCTCAAGCAGATCGGCTTCCTGCATCCCCAGATCATCAGCAACCTGAGCATATGGGGCAGAAACCAGAGGCAATCCGCCCTGTAGCGCTTGGATAATCTGTCTGTCTGTTGCGTCGATCATGCCGCCACCCGAAAGCCGATGTAGAATTCCTGAAGTTTGGGGAAACAAAGAACCTCGATCACCGTTTCCCGTTCGATTGCATCGGCTGTGGCCCTGATTCCTTCGGGCGTTTCAGTGGCCAGTACGAACCACATGTTCAGCCGGTGCGTG
The DNA here is from genome assembly GCF_056538065.1 of Ruegeria sp. BH8. NCBI lineage: Bacteria > Pseudomonadati > Pseudomonadota > Alphaproteobacteria > Rhodobacterales > Roseobacteraceae > Ruegeria > Ruegeria sp. BH8. Next base: position 39,941 of record NZ_JBQFSP010000013.1, read on the forward strand.
CGTTCATAATTATGGGCGACCTCGGGGTGTGCATTGACTTTGGTCACTACGGCTTCAAATTCCCCGGCTGGAACGGCCATCGCGCAGAGGCAGAAGGCACCGCCCATTGCAGCGGCATCGAAGAACGGCCCAAAACGTGTGATGACGCGTGTCTCTTTCATGCGCGTCAGGCGCGCCAGCAATTCGGCCTCGGACAGGTCAAGTTCTTTGGCGACTGTTGCGTAAGGATGTGAAACCAGTGGCAGATCGTCCTGCATACGGTTCAGGATCGCACGGTCAGTTTGGTCCAGCGTCATGCGGCGACCTCTTTGGTTTGAATCAGTGCACCGGTCTGCTTGAAACAGCGGGTAGAGAACAGAACCTTGTTCCGTGCACCTGTCAGTTCGGACAGGGTCGTCGCACGGGCCAGTACGTCCAAAGCTTCGCTGCGGGACCGCGCGTGGATCATGGAATACAGGCGATATGGCCACACATCGGGCACCGGGTTGCGCTCGTAACACAAGGTCACCCCTGGGAAAGCGGCCAAAGCGGGGCCAGCGATGTCGATCTGCTCTGCCGGCAGGTCCCAGACCACCATCGCATTGGCCGACCAGCCAAGCGCCCGGTGACGTACGATGACGCCCAGCCGCGAGATGATACCGGCCGAATGCAACGCGATGACTCGCGCCATCACATCATCAACGTCCCGGTTCAGTGAATGTGCCAAATCTGCATAGGGTTCAGCGACCAGAGACAGTCCCGAACTCAGCGTCTGCAGTAGACACCGATCACCTTCGCGCATCGCAGTTGCATCCACCTGGCGTGCTGTAGGCACGGTTTTGACCCCGCCGATCATGCGGAACCCAAGATCAACGTTGAAAGGGCGCACCAGCCGCAAATCCAGCACCCGCAGCCCGGTGACCCGGCTGATCCGTGCGAGGGTAGCATCCACATGCGCCCGATCCGGGCCGGTTGCAACGAACCAGAGGTTCCAGGTATCCTCACGCTGATAATTGTGGTTTACACCCGGTTCGGCGTCGATCAGGGCGGCGACCTCTTCCAGCCGCTCCTCCGGGACGGACACTGCCGCCAGCGTACTGGCCGTCACCACGCCGGGCGTGATGGTTGCGCCAACCCGCGTGATGCGACCCGTAGTGCGCATTCTTGAAAGGCGGTGGATGACTTCGCTTTCGTCAAGTCCAAGTGCGTTTCCAAGAACCTGAAACGGGCGTTCGGTCACCGGGAAATCGCGCTGAAATTCATCCAGCAAGCGGCGGTCGATCGGGTCTGTAATGTGTTGCATGACTTACAGACCCGTCTTGTGCGCACGCGCGGTAAAGAAGATACCCGAAGGGCTTTCGGCCTCGATCTCGCGCAGCTTTTCAAAACTATGCGTGTCATAAACCATGACCTTGTTCGCATCGCGCACACTGATCCAAACCTCGTGCCCGCGCGGCGTGAATTCCATGTGCAAAACGGCCGGGCCGGGCTTGAATTCGTGGATGATCTGTTTGCTGACGGTATCGATGACCTGAATGGTATCGTTCAGCGGGTGGGCAAAGTTAACCCAGACCTGCCGCCCGTCCGGGCGGGCCATGGCAAAAACCGGCTGTCCGTAGGTTTGCGTGCGTCCGGTCTCGGTCAGGGTGGTGGCGTCGATCCACAAAACCTCGTGGTGGCCAACGGCGGGCAAGACAAATTCGGACCCTGTCAGCGCCCAACCTTCCAGATGGGGCATCTTGTAGACCGGCATTTCCTCCTGACCACGGCCATAGCCGGGTAGAACGCGGATCGGTTCCGGGTTGTCGGACCACAGATCAAGCGCGGTCAGACCATCCTCGCCAAACAGGCCGGTGATATAGGTGCGGCCATTGGCAGTGATCAGCGCGTCATAAGGGTTCTTGCCGATATCGGGGATCTTGGTGATCTCGGGCGCGCCTTGTGCGAAATCCGCGATCCATGTCTCGCCGGTGTCCCACATTGTGAAAACGAAACGGCGGCCCGGCGCGTCGACCAGACCAATCGTTTTGCTGCCGGTGGGAATGTCAGCCACCATCTCCAGCGTTTGCGCATCAAACACGCGCACACCGCCGGGTTCGTAATTCGATACAGCTACAAAGGCGCCATCGTCCGAGATTGCGCCACCAATGGCGTTTCCGGACTGCACAACACGGTTCACGATCTGGCGGGTGACAATGTCAACCTTGGTCAGGCCTCCGTCACGGCCAAAGACATAGGCAAAACGTTCATCCGGTGAATAGACCAACGAGGCGTGGGACAGATCGCCCAATCCTTCTATCCGGGCCAGAGCTGCACGGTCGGACTGGTCCACCAACAGGACCGATCCGCTGGCACGTTCGATCACCAGCCCAAGGTCTCCTGTCGCCATCGGCTCGGCCTGGGCCGTGGTCATCATCAATGTCGCCGCAAGGCTGAGGATAAGGTGTTTCATTGTGCCTCCTGTTCCAGCAGGTATCGGGCAATCCATTCGGCCTCTTCTTCGCTGATCAGGGGCCGCCACGGGGGCATCGCCGTATCGGGGATGCCGTCAAGGATGACGCCGGTCAAAACCTCGGCGTCATAATGCTCCAGTGTTTTCGAGCGCAGATCAGGCCCCAGGCCGCCTTTCAGCGATAACCCGTGGCACGAGCCGCAATCCTGATGCACAAGTCTTTTCAGTGCGTTGGGATCAATGACATCGGCAGCAAAGGCGGACGTTGCGGCCAGAACCGCAGTTGTCAGAAAGGTTCGGGCGACCCACCCCTTGTGGCCGGGCACATTTCTGTTCGGCGCGGGACACGGCACACGATTTCTGCACCCTAGCTTAGCCATGAGCCCGTTCCAGAATGTTCGCCACGGGCTGTTCGGCGTAGAGTGAGACAACTTTGCCGATGATGAAAAGCGTTGGTGCCTTCAACCCGGAGGTGCGCACGTCGTTGGCCAATTGGTCCAGCCGTGACACCAGCCGGCGTTCATCGGGTGTCGTCGCATTTCCGATGGCCAGAACCGGTGTTGATCCCGGTAGGTTTTCGGTCATCAGCCCCATGGCGATCTGGCCGATATTGGCCACACCCATATAGACCACCAGTGTCGTGTCCGGGTCGGCCAGGCGTTTCCAGTCCAGATCCAGCACTTTGTCTGCCTGCCGGTGTCCGGTAACATATTGAACCGAGGTGGCCAGACCGCGATGGGTCAGCGGCACGCCGGTCGAGCAGGACGCGCCCTGCGCCGCCGTTATCCCCGGTGCGTATTCGACCGCCACGCCATGGGCCATCAGATAAGCGGCTTCTTCCGAGCCGCGGCCAAAGATCATCGGATCGCCACCTTTCAGACGGGCGACCGTGTGACCTGCGCTGGCCTCTTCCAGAAGGATTTCGTTGATCCGGTCCTGTGGGACGGTGTGGCATTTGGGCGCTTTCCCAACAGGGATCAGCCGCGCGCCTTCGGCGTGCAGATTCAGGATATCAGCAGACACCAGCCTGTCATAGACCACCACATCTGCTTCCTGCAGCATTCGCAGGGCACGCAGCGTCATCAGCTCGGGGTCGCCGGGGCCTGCACCAATCAGAAAAACCTTACCGCTCATGTTCAAACTCGCTGGGTCTGAATGTCTTCGAAACCCGGGGTTTCCTGCGCGAATCCAATGCTTTTGCGGGACGTTGCTGGGTAGGCCGGGCGTGTCATGAGGGCAGATTGGCGCAATCGAAAACCAACCTCCTTGACATAAGTTAAGGAGCGCGGGATTTGCGCCCGCGCCCCTCTGTTCAGCCTATGAAAACACCCGGGATCAGGGCTCGACAGTGATCACCCCGATCATGTTCTGTGTCTCCCAATGGGGCCCGCAGAGATAATCCTGAGGGCCGGGTGTCAGGAAGGTCATTTCAACCGTTTCTTCCGGGAACAACCGGTCGCTTTCGGGTTCGCTGCCATCTTTCAGCAACACACTGTGGCTGGTGCGCTTGTCGACATTCACCCATCGGACAGTTGTACCTGCCTTTACGGTCAGTTCGAACGGGCAGAAATTGTAGTTGTACATCAAAACCACTTTGGCGTCCTCGACCGAGGCCGAGGGGTGGCCGAACAGCTCGACATAACGTTCTTCGGCTTCGGCGCAGATCTCGGCGGTTTCATCTGACCAGGCTGGCGCGGCAAGAAGCAGCAGCGCGGGAAGAAGGCGGTGGGGTTTCATGGTCCATGTCTCCTTTCCAAAGTAATTGGGGCCGGGAGAACCGGCCCCAAACTGTTATTGCTTGACCACGTTGATAAACGCGCTGTCGTCGTCGAGCGCTAGGCTGGTATCCAGCGTTACGTGGTGGAACCGTGCGGCGGCAAAGTCATCATGGATGGCAAAACCGACCGTATAGGTTTGACCGGCCTCCAGCGGAACATCGCCGGGTGCGCCCGAGTTCAGCGGACGTGTGAAAACAACCGTCCACATGCCACCAGACAGGTTTGCCGAGGCTGCAATCTCACCATCATTGACCACCCGCTGTTCCAGCAGATAACCATTTGTGGCGCTGCCGTCCGCGTAGACACGCATCAGGTCAAGATAGGTGCCGTCAGCCAGATACTGCTCGATTTGTTCGGCGGCCTGCAACTTGTCCCAACCGCCCAAAGCCTTGCCGCCTCGACCTTTGATCTCGATCTCGGTGCGGCTTTCGCTGAGGTACTTGGTCACGGTGTCCTGAGCGGTCAGGCGACCGGAAACATCCCCGTTTGCGGCAATTGCATCGGCCTCAGGCGCAAAGGGCATATAGGTGTTGTCGGCGTGGCACGACGCCCAGCACCCGACCTGATCGCCCAGTTCGATACCGGTTCCAGTGATCATCATAGCGACCTTGATCTGGTTTTCAGGATCCATTTTGCCGCCATCGACAAACGGAGCAGGGTTGTGCCCCACATCCGGCCATTGCAGACGGATGTACAGGTTTTCGTCATCATGTGCCGCCTGAACGGTTGCGTCGATCACACCGCGTTTGCCGGGGATCGGAGTGGGTTCCAGCTCGCCACCGGCAACAATCTTGTTACCAATCGCATCCAGTTCCTTGGCATGACAGGTCGAACATTGATCGCCACCTTTGGTCAGCGGACGGGCCCCGCCATGGGTTTTTCCGTTCTGCACCCATTCAAACGACGCCTGGCCTGGATAGAACAGTTTCAAGTCGGCACTGGCCACTGCATTCCAGTCGATGTTGCCTCCGACATCGCCGCTTTCATTGCTGGCAGGTGTTGCCGAACCATCGGTTGCAGCCGCTGCCCGCTCTTCCGCGACAGCGGCATCAACTGCTGCCGCAATCTGGGCCTGAACGGCCTCCTGCTGGGCTTTTTTTGCAGCTTTCTCAGCCTCGGCCTCGGCAGCTTCCTTGGCTTCGATCCGCTCAAGGCTGGCAAGGTATTCTGGCGGAATTGGTCGAATGAAGGCCGGATTTGGCGCTTCAAGCTCTTCCAGATATTCGTCGGATGCGCGGTCTCGGATGTTCGAGTGTGCAATGCCCTTGTGGCAGTCGATACAGGTCTGACCGGTTTCCATTGCGTTCAGGTGCTGCTGACGTGCACGCGGACGCTGGAATTCAGGCATCATCGATTCAAAGTCATGGCAGTTTCGACATTCACGCGAGTCCGTTGATTTCATCCTCTCCCACTCATTCATGGCAAGATGAATGCGCTTGGCTTCGAATTTCTCTCGGGTGTTGATGGTGCCGACCATCTTTCCATAAAGCTCTTTCGAGGCTTTTATTTTTCGAATGATCTTATGGGTCCAGTCCTTAGGCACGTGACAGTCTGAGCAGACCGCACCAACGCCCGACCGGTTCACGTCGTGGATCGTGCCCTGATATTCCGCATAAACAAAATCCCGCATCTCGTGGCACGAGACACAGAATTCCTTGGTATTCGTGGCTTCCATGGCGGTGTTGAACCCACCCCAGAAGATGATGCCGGCGGCGAAAGCCGCAGCAATGCCGGCCACGGGCATTCCCCACAGGAAATACCGGCGCCAGATCGGTTTTTTCTTATCCGGTTCGGAAGTCATATCCGGGCTCCGTTTTGGCTGTCTTGTCTGGCCTTGGGTGGCAGGCCGGTGAGTTTGGCGGATCTGTCAAACGAGGAAAGGGCGGGCGAGGGGCCCGCCCTTTCCGGTTTAGGTTGCGAACCCGTCAGGTGACGTGGTTCGACCGGTTGTGGACATTGAATTTGCCGGTTGGCGCATAAAGCCCGTCAATCCGACCGATTTCTTCCAATGTCTTGGCGTCGAAGATCACAATCTGGCCGTTGGGTTCTTTCGAATCCGACAGGTTCCACTTGGAAACCCAGACCTCGGTACCATCGGCGTTGAATTCGAAGTGAACAGCGGCGCTGCCTTCATCTTCGGTGATCTGGATCGTTTTCACGATCTCGCCGGTCTCTTTCGAGATGACCTGAACCGATTGTTGAATTTCCGGCTCGGGGTGTTTGGTCTGATCAGCCCAGATGTAATCCGAGTTCGGGTGGGTGCGGACAAACAGGCCGGGGCCGTCGGTTTCCACCTCGTAACAGGTTTTCCACGCTTGATCCGGGTGACCTTCTGGGTCGTTGCCCCAGACTGTCACGGTACCGACACCCAGGTGGGTTGTGCCCGCCACAGGTCCGCAGTTCGGGTCAATCCAGTTCGCGCCCGGGCCGGGGTGCGGCAGGGCAGCGGTGTCGATCATCGCCTCAAGCTTGTGCGTTTCGGTATCGACAACGACCATCTTGTTCGATGCGTTTGCCGCGATCTGGAAGTACCGGCCTGTCGGGTCGAAGAACCCGTCATGCAGGAACTTGGCCGAGTTGATCTTGTCAATCCGCAAGTTGTCGAGGTCGGTGTAGTCAACCTGCCAAAGCTGACCCAGCTCTTTCACGGCAACGATCCAGGTGGGTTCGTTCGGCGTGGTGTAGATAGCGGCCACACGGGCTTCTTCCACATACTCGCCATCTACGTTTGTGCCACGGGTCGAAACGACTTTGACCGGCTCCATGGTCTGCGCATCAACGATCGCAAAGTGAGGCGGCCAGTACCCACCACCGATGACGTATTTGCCGTCACCCGACACGGCGACATCGCGCGCGTCATAGGCGATCTTGACTTCCGAAACCAGCATTTTGTCCGGCGTTTGCCAGAGGTCGATCTTGGTCATCTTGCCGTCACGGCCCATTGTGTACCAGAAACGTCCAGGTGTTTCGGGTTCGGTGATGTTGTGATGTTCCGAAGCCTTCAGGACGTGCACGGCATAGCCGGTCGGAATGTGCGTCAGCACTTCTTTCGTGTCACCGTCGATGACGGCAACCTTGCCCACATCGCGTTCGATGACGACAAAGAAGTTTTCCCAGTTGCGGCCGTGAAGCGGCTCGGTCGGATAGTCCGCTTCTTCGACGTAGACCTTGCGGGTCGCCTTCATCTGTTCCAGCGACATTTCAGGCGGCTTTGGGGCCTCCATCATGATGTAGGTCGCCATATCCTTGATTTCCTGCTCGGACATGATGTCCGAGAAGTTGTTCATCCCGCCTTCAGTTCCCCAGGCGATAATTTTCTCTAGGCGTTCCTGACCCAGTTTCAGGGTGCCGCCTTCGGTTACGGTGCCGTCGGCTGCGGTCTTCTTCCAATGTGGTTCCAGGTTTTTTCCGGTAGCGCCTTTGCGCAAAACCCCGTGGCAGCCTGCACATTGTTCAAAGTACAGTTGTTTCGAAGCTTCAAAGGCTTCGTCGCTAAGCGTTGGCTCGTCGGCAAAAGCTGGAGCAGCGACGCTGCCCAACAACATTGCCAATCCGACCCCAAAAGCGCGGCCGGTCTTGTTGTAGCTGATTCCAAGTGACATGATCACTCTCCATTTGCGTGGTGAGGCAATGCAGAGACTGATCCATCACGGGATTGTCATCCTTGACCAAAGTCAACGGGCGCGCCGCTAACTTTGTTCTTTGGACAAAAACCAGGTGCAGATTTCACCAATAAAACCTGTTTTTTTCACACATGTTTATGGCGTCTTGATTTCGGTTAAGTGCCCCAATCCCGTCGGACGGTACTGCTTGTTGAACGATAAGATGAGCCATGGAGAGCAGGCATGTCATCTGCAATATCGCGCATTTTCAGCGAAGGATTTCGGATATTTTTCCTTTCCGCCGGTCTTTATGGTGTGTTTGCCGGTGTCGCCTGGGGTGTTTGGCTGGCCTCACTGGATGGGCTTTTACCTTATGACGAGCAAAGTTATGGAATGCCCCCGGTCATGTGGCATGCCCATGAGATGATTTTTGGCTATGCAACGGCAGCACTGGGTGGGTTCTTTCTGACGGCAGTTCCGAACTGGACCGGCACGCCGGAAGTGCGGGCGCGCTTTGTCACGATCGTAGCGCTGATCTGGATGGCGGGGCGGTTGGCGGTGTGGTTTTCAGGATCGCTCTCTCCGATTACCGTCGCGATTGTTGACCTGAGCTTTGTTCCGATTCTTGTCCTGAAAATTGCCAGCCAGCTGGTACGAAGGCCCAAGCCACAGAACATGATATTTCTGTATCTTCTGAGTTTGGTGTGGGTGGCCAACCTGATGGTTCATCTGGAATGGATAGGTGTCGCCGCAGACACGTTGAATACCGGGGTTCGTGCAGGGCTACTGACCTTGTGTTCAATGATAGCGATACTGGGGGGACGTATAACTCCGGCCTTTACGCGCAATGCAATGAAACGCGAGGGTGTTCCCGAGGCCCTGTGGCCGGCTTCAAACGCGGCGCTGGAAAAGGCCGTGATGGCGCTTGCCCTTGTGCTGCCGTTGTTGGTGCTGAGCTTGGGCAGTGTTTCCTTGGCGGGTATCTGCGCGTTGTTGCTGGGCGGCGCCCAGCTGATGCGCATGGCACGGTGGAGAGCGGGTTGGGCGCTGCGGCAGCCGATCCTGATTGCTCTGCACCTGGGCCTGATGATGCTGGCCCTCGGGTTGTTGCTGTGGGGGTCTGCCGTCATCGGATATGGTAATGAGATCGGCGCGCTGCACATTTTGGGGATTGGGTGCGTTGGTGGCATGACCCTTGCCGTCATGAGCCGCGCTGCCCTTGGCCACAGTGGCCGCCCCCTTGTTGCACCGTCGCCCATGGCGGTCGGATACGGGCTTATGGCGGCGGCGGCTTTGGTCCGCTGGCTGGGGTCCGGGCTAGCAGGTGGATATATGACCGCCATGCTGACGGCTGACGGGTTATGGATTGCCGCAATTGGGTTGTACCTGTTTGCCATGTGGCCAGCGCTGACGGGTCCGCGCGCAGCAAAGCACGGCTGACACGGAACCTTAAGCGCGGATTGCAGTTCAGAATATTAAGGGGCGTTCGTTCTTTACGTGGCGGGACACGAGCGCACGAGCGCGTCTTCCGTTTTCAGGTATGTGCCGCACAGACTGAGGAACGTGCCAAGGGGTCTCTAGTTCCGGAAACAGGTCGAAGATTTCTGCCCTTGCTTCTGGGGGAACGCTGGACAGAGCCTGTGCGCCGACAAAAAGGCTTTCCGACGGGGCACCTTCTGCGAAGATGATTTCATGACGGTCGAACAAAAGATGGTAATACGTGACTGACACAGTGTCTTCTGCAACGCTGATACCGGGGCTGGCAGTAAGAATGCGCGCGGGGACCAGGATTTCCTCTGCGTCAAACATTCTGACGGCGATCCGGGATCGAACCAGCATCCGGTGCTGTGGCGAAACAAGCAGGTCGCGTTTTGGCAAGTCACACCCCAAGGCCCCGGCTTTGATGAGGATTGGAAGCAGCTTGGGTTTTTTCACCAGCTCCTCATGCGATAGATTTCGCTTTCCGATCCAACGTATATGTTGCGGTCCATTGTCGGCAGTCACGACCATGTCACCCACCTTCAGATCCTCGATGGGCATCGGACCTTCTGGCGTCATGATAAGTGTTCCGGCAGTAAAGCACGGCACGTCAATGATGGCAGCCGGGTCAGTTGTGTCGGGCGCATTGGTCGGCGTGACGTTCACGATGTTCATCGAGTAGGTCGTACCGGGCACAAGAGGTTCAGAGGTAATATAGCCGCCCAATACGCCGTCAACTTCGACGCGATATACAGTGATTGTGCCCCCGCCTGGTTTGGACAGAACGTAGGATTCTTCCAGGTATATTGGGCCGCTTAGAAAGGTGGTCGAACCATCGAGGGTGGTGATAGTACCGGTCTGCGTCAGGTCATCACCGTCTTCGTTGTCAAAGCGGTCACCGTTGAAAACATCCCCTGTATCGGGGATAGGTGGTCCGCCGCCGTTTTGAATAAAACCACCGGCTGCGTCAGTCACGCTGAACAAACGACGATCCGTGTCGGGATCAAAATTGACATCCAACGTAACCGTGTCCGGCCCAATCGTATTCACCGTGATGACACCGGGTGTATAACCGATATAGGAATAGTTCGCCATTTTTGCCCATCAATCTTTGAAGCGGAATTTTCACCTTTTCTCAGGTGGTTGATTACGTCCGGTATATCAAGAAGTCGACGCGAAAGTGTTCACAATTGCCTCAGATTTCAAGGCGACCCTAAGGTCATTTCGTTATTCTCGCTGTTTGCGGATCTCTGATCTCGTTCCTGAGGATACTTTAGAAGTCTTGACTTTCGTTAAGGCAGCCCTGTGACCCGCACGTCATGTTGCCTGCACTAGCTAATCTGCGCAAAGGAGAGCGCGATGCGAGAAGTCATGACAAAGAGCATGGCTCGCAACATATTCTATGGCGGGTCACTGTTCTTCATCCTTATCTTTCTGGCTCTATCAGCCCATTCACACCTGTATATCGTCAATTCCGAAAATGCCGCGAAGCTCGACGAAAGTGTGGTTCGGGGCAAACATGTTTGGGAAAAACACGCCTGTATCAACTGCCACACGATCCTTGGTGAAGGGGCGTACTTTGCCCCTGAGGTCGGCAATGTGATGACACGTTGGGGCGTGTTGGACGACCCGGAATCGGCCTTTGAATCCCTCAAGGGCTGGATGGAGGCACAACCCACCGGCATTCCCGGTCGTCGGCAGATGCCGCAATTCAACCTCAGCGACGAAGAGATCCGGGATCTGACCAACTTCCTGATCTGGACGGACAACATCGACGCTCAGGACTGGCCGCCCAACGAGGCTGGCTGAGAAGGGGAATGGAGCAATGAAATACGAATCCCAAAAAATCGCCTATGCCTACTTTGCGGTAGCCATGGCACTGTTCGCGATACAGGTGATCGGCGGGCTGCTGGCTGGTCTGATCTATGTGTCGCCTAACTTCCTGAGCGAGCTTCTGCCGTTCAACATCGTGCGGATGCTGCACACCAACGCGCTGATCGTCTGGTTGATACTGGGCTTTTTCGGTGCGGCCTATTTCCTGATCCCGGAAGAGGCCGAGCGTGAAATCCATTCGCCCAAGTTGGCTTATCTGCAGCTGATCATCCTTGTGGTCGGTACGTTGGGCGTGGTTCTGACCTATGTCTTCAACCTGTTCGAAGGCAACTGGCTGCTGGGCAAAGAAGGGCGCGAGTTCCTTGAGCAACCCAAATGGGTCAAGGCCGGTATCGTCGTCGCCGCGCTGATGTTCCTTTACAACGTGTCGATGACCGTTCTGAAGGGCAAGAAGACCGCAATCACCAATATCCTGTTGTTGGGCCTGTGGGGTCTGGCGCTGCTGTTCCTGTTTGCCTTCTACAACCCAGGCAACCTGTCCCTGGACAAGCAATACTGGTGGTATGTTGTCCACCTGTGGGTCGAAGGTGTGTGGGAACTGATCATGGCGTCGATCCTGGCCTACCTGATGCTGAAGCTGACCGGTGTGGACCGAGAGATCGTCGAGAAATGGCTTTATGTCATCGTGGCCGCTGCGCTATTCTCGGGAATTCTTGGAACAGGTCACCACTACTATTGGATCGGCACCCCCGGTTACTGGCAGTGGATTGGGTCGATCTTCTCAAGCCTCGAGGTGATCCCGTTCTTCGCGATGATGGCCTTTGCCTTCGTCATGGTCTGGAAAGGCCGTCGTGACCATCCCAACAAGGCCGCTCTGCTGTGGTCTCTGGGTTGTGCAACGCTTGCCTTCTTTGGTGCCGGCGTCTGGGGTTTCTTGCATACGCTGCACGGGGTAAACTACTATACCCACGGCACACAGATCACTGCGGCCCACGGTCACCTGGCCTTCTACGGTGCCTATGTCTGCCTCAACCTGGCGATCTTCAGCTATGCGATGCCGATCCTCAAAAACCGTGATCCTTACAATCAGGTGCTGAACATGGGATCGTTCTGGCTGATGACCAGCGGTATGGTCTTTATGACCTTCGTGCTGACCTTCGGCGGAACCGTGCAGACGCACATGCAGCGTGTGGTCGGAGATTACTTCATGGACGTACAAGACCAGATCGCAATCTTCTACTGGATGCGTCTGGGTTCCGGTATCGTCGTGGTCCTTGGCGCGCTGCTGTTCATCTACTCGATCTGGGTTCCCCGGAAAGAAGTTATTGAACCCGGCGCCGCCGAAACCCCTGCGGAGTGATGATGGATATGGATGGCTCCATAAAACTGAATGAGGGGGCGGCAAACGCCCCCTTCTACCTGCCCCAAGGCGATGAATGCGATGTGTTCACCGCGGCTTATAACAACGACTTGCCAGTTCTGCTGAAAGGTCCGACGGGCTGCGGCAAGACCCGCTTTGTGGCCCACATGGCCGCAAAACTTGGCCGCCCGCTTTATACCGTAGCCTGCCATGATGATCTGGCGGCTGCTGACCTGATTGGCCGTTATCTGCTGAAAGGCGGGGAAACCGTCTGGGTCGATGGCCCCCTGACCCGCGCAGTGCGCGAAGGCGCGATCTGCTACCTCGACGAGGTGGTCGAGGCCCGTAAGGATGTGACTGTCGTTCTGCACCCGCTGACCGATGACCGGCGCATCCTGCCAATCGACCGCACTGGCGAAGAGCTTGAAGCCGCACCTGGCTTCATGCTGGTGGCGTCGTACAACCCCGGATACCAGAATATCCTGAAAACCCTGAAACCCTCGACCCGGCAGCGGTTCATCTCTTTGGAGTTTGATTTCCCATCCGCGCAGATGGAAGCCGAAGTGGTCGCACAGGAAAGCGGTCTGCCGCTGGAACGTTGCAAGCCGCTGGTTCGGCTGGCGGGTAAGCTGCGCGGGCTTAAGGGTCAGGATCTTGAGGAAGGCGTTTCCACCCGACTGGTTGTTTATGCCGCAACACTTATCGCACAAGGCATGTCCACCGACCGCGCCATCCTCGCGGCCATGATTGAACCTCTGACAGATGACGAGGATATCAAACGCGGGCTCCTCGATCTTGTTACGGCTGTCTTTGGGTGAGGCCGGCCGATGGTCAAGATCGATTTTGAGCCATGGGAACCCGAAGAAACGATCGGGAAACTGTGGCACACCCTTGCCAGCCGCCTCGATGCACCCCAGGTGCACGATGGAGCCGCGGTCGACCTCTCTGAGGTCGCGGGGCGGCTGGCCGTCCTCTTTCGAGGGCTGGGCGGTGGTCCGGGCGTAGAATTGCGCCCGGTCTCGCCCGAGGTTTCACATCACCGCCTAAGTTGGCGTCGGCGTCTGGCGACCGAAGTGGAGCTGATGCCGCGCGCTTCGTTTGATGGCGAAGTCTTGCGCTTGCCGGACCGGTTGGCGGTTTTTCCTGCGCGCGAAGCCAATGGCGCGCTGTATGTCTGGCTGGCCGCTGCGGCTGCCCATGCGGGAACGCGAATTGATGAAGACGATCCGCTGCGCGCCGACCTGCGCGCGTTGATCGCTGCGCAGAGAATGGTTGATACGACGCTGGACGACGCCCCCGGCCTGCGCCCGCTTTACACCGAACTTTGCAAGGGCGTGCTGCATCAGCGCGATATCCCCAACCTGCCACCGATTGAAGACGCAGTTGAAGAGCTGATCCGCCATAAGTTGGGTGACCCTCAACCGCTGTCGGCGAAAGCCGAGCAGCTTCTGACACTGGACGAGGACCTGATCGCCCCTCGCGGCTATCAGCCTATGCGCCCGGTTCCCCTGTGGCCCGAACTGCGCGCAGTTGGCTTTTCCGAACATAACGAGGTGGAAAACCCCGAAACTGAAGGTCCACCCGAGGAATCCGGTGAGAAAACCCACCGCGCCCGTCGTCGCAAATCGGATCAGGCCGAGCGCAGCGACAGTTTCATTCTGCATAAGTTCGAAGCCATCCTCAGCTGGGCCGAGTTCCTGAACATCAACCGCCGCATCGACGATGATGATCCCGACAATGCCAAGAAAGCGGCCGATGACCAGGAAGAGATTGGCCTGGGTCAGATATCAAAAGCCCCGCCAACGCGGCTGAAACTGCACCTTGATCTGGCACCCGAGGATGTGAACCGGGAGCGTCTGTCCGGTCGCATCCTTTATCCCGAATGGGACGTGCGTTCGGGCCGATATCTAGCAGATCACGTCAACGTCCTGCTGTCGGATGCGGATATCCGCGACGATGCTGCCGCGTTTGGCAAGGACCCTGCCACCGCCCGCCGTATCCGCGCGGTCAAACGCCAGTTCGAGGCGCTGCGCCCTGGACGCGTGATGACACGCGGCCATCTGGACGGTGACCAGTTGGATATCGAAGCCGCCGTGCGCGCCGAAACTGACCGCATGGCCAGTGGCGAAAGCAACGACCGCATTTGGCAACAATCCCGCCCCGAGGCGCGCGATCTGGCAGTCTCGATCCTGCTGGATGTCAGCCGGTCCACTGAAAGTGCCGTAACCGGTCGCGCCGTGATCGACATTGAACGTGAAGCCCTGGCTGCTTTGGCCTGGGGCCTGAACGCCTGCGGTGACGATTTCGCCATTCATGCCTTCAGTTCGCTGAAACGTCAGCGCGTCTATATCCAGCGATGCAAACGGTTTGATGAGCCGATGGACGCCAAAGTTGAACAACGTATCGCGTCACTGCGACCCGGTCACTACACGCGGCTTGGGGCCGCGATCCGCCACTGTTCAAAGGATCTGGCAAGTCAGACCCGCAAACGCCGCCTGTTGCTGGTGATCACCGATGGCAAACCCAATGACCTTGACCATTACGAAGGGCGTCACGGTATTGAAGACACCTGCATGGCCGTGCGTGAGGCACGCCGCGCCGGGCAATCGGTTTTTGGCGTCACCATCGATAAAACCGGCAAAAGCTGGTTCCCCCGCATGTTCGGACACGGCGGTTTCGCTGTTATCCCAGATCCGCATCGCCTGACCATGGCGTTGCCGCAAATATATCGCCAATTGGTCGGTGCATGAGCGAAAC
Organism: Ruegeria sp. BH8; assembly: GCF_056538065.1. Lineage (NCBI taxonomy): Bacteria > Pseudomonadati > Pseudomonadota > Alphaproteobacteria > Rhodobacterales > Roseobacteraceae > Ruegeria > Ruegeria sp. BH8. Next base: position 55,181 of record NZ_JBQFSP010000013.1, read on the forward strand.
CTCCTTCATCGACGAGCTTCCGGGCGAATTGCTGATGTGGGTTCTGATTATTAGTGAGCTGCTGGTTTTTGGTGCGGGGCTGATCGCGTTCATGGGCGTTCGCCTGACCGACCCTGCAGGCTTTGCCGAGGCGCAATCGCATCTTTATCGAACAGGTGCAGCCTTTAACACTGCAATACTGGTCACATCTGGCTACCTGGCCGCGCAGGCCCTGAACTGGCGCCGCGCAGCATTCCGGTTCAAGGCCAGACTTGCCCTGACAGGGGCGGCCGTACTTGGGATCGCATTCCTGGTTGTCAAAAGCGTGGAATATGCTGGAAAGGCGGGGCAGGGCATTACCTATGAAACCCACCCGTTTTTCATGTTCTACTACCTGCTGACAGGATTTCACGCGGCGCATGTTCTGGCCGGGGTGTGTATCCTGTTGCTGGTCGCGTGGCGCGATGATCCTCGTAACATCGAGGCGGGCGCACAGTTCTGGCACATGGTCGATCTGGTTTGGATCGTGCTGTTTCCCGTGATTTATCTTCTGGGATAAACAATATGCCGGCAACTTCATCTTTTGCTAAATACTCCCGCCGGAGGCGTCCGAACTCACTCACCGGCGCGTGGCTGGCGCTTTTGGCGCTCAGTCTGGCTTCAACGCTTTTGACCCTGATGAAAACGCCTGACGCACTCATTGCAGGCGGTATCCTGCTCCTTGCCCTGATCAAAACCCGTGTGATTCTGGCCCGATATCTGGACCTGGCTGAAAGCCCGGGCTGGCTGCGAGGCTTCACCTTGGTTCTGACGGGGTTCTCTGCTGTGATCTTCGCACTTTACCTGATCTGAAAAAAGCCGCCCCTAAAAGGGACGGCAGGTTACCAAGCAAAGGGACGCTTAGGTTATTGTGCGGCCATTGGCATCCGCGCGATCTGACAGCGCTGCCACAGCGCCGACAGGGCGCCCACCAGATGATCGATATCCTCATCCGTATGAACGGGTGACGGCGTGATCCGCAGGCGCTCGGTTCCTTTGGGAACTGTAGGATAGTTGATCGGCTGAATGTAGATGCCAAACTCCTCAAGCAGGGTGTCCGAAATGAATTTACACTTCACAGGGTCGCCAACCATCACCGGGATGATATGGCTGGGGTTGGGCAAATGCGGAATGCCCTCGGCATCCAATCGGGCGCGTACCTGCGCCACGCGGGTCTTTTGCAAGTCACGCTCTGCACTTGAATGCTTCAAATGCCGGATCGATGCGGCAGCGCCGGCTGCAATCGATGGGGGTAGGGCAGTGGTGAAGATGAAGCCACTGGCAAAGCTGCGGACAAAATCACACAGCGCGGCTGAGGCCGCGATATACCCACCAACCACGCCGAACGCTTTGCCCAATGTACCTTCGATGACAGTCAGGCGATCCATCAATCCATCGCGTTCAGCAATCCCGCCACCGCGCGGGCCGTAAAGGCCGACGGCATGAACCTCGTCCAGATAGGTCATCGCGCCGTATTTGTCAGCCAGATCGCAGATTTCCTTGATGGGAGCGATATCGCCATCCATGGAGTAAACCGATTCAAATGCGATCATTTTGGGTGCGTCGGGATCCGCTGCGGCCAATTTGGCGTCCAAATCCGCCAAGTCGTTATGTTTCCAAATCACCTTCTGGGCACGCGAATGCCGGATACCTTCGATCATCGAGGCGTGGTTGAGCGCGTCAGAAAACACGATCAGCCCGGGAATTCGCGCAGCCAATGTCCCCAAAGCAGCCCAGTTCGACACATATCCCGAGGTGAACAGCAACGCGGCTTCTTTCCCATGCAGATCAGCCAGCTCAGCCTCAAGCAGAACGTGATCATGCGTGGTGCCCGAGATATTGCGCGTACCGCCAGCGCCTGCTCCGCAGCGATCCAGTGCGTCGTGCATGGCAGAGATCACCGAAGGGTGCTGCCCCATGCCCAGATAGTCATTTGAGCACCAGATCCGCACATCCCGCTGAACCGGCCCGTCGGTTTGACGCGCGTTCGGAAACGCGCCACGACGGCGTTGCAGGTCGATGAAAATCCGGTAGTTGCCTTCGTCTTTCAAAGTGTCGAGGCTCTGGCTGAAAAATTGCTCGAAGTCCATCTGGCGTGCTCCCCGGATAACTGAAATTTCGTTGAACCTATGCCAGAGGCGCCCGCCCTTACATGACAATAGTCAAGTTGGAGACTGAGAAAAGGGTGGCACCCCCGCGCTGGCTTTGGCATAGCATATCTCGGGGTTGATCATCCGGGGGTGTTCCCGGAGCGGACGAATAAGGGGCTGCCTTCTTGTCACACGAGGCACAAAAGATAATTGCGCGGCAGTCACTGCTCTTGCGAAGCCTGCCAGAGCAACATGTCGATACTCTGCTGCGTCAGGCCGTCTGGCGGCAATACGACCGGGGCGAGACGATCTTTCTGCAAGAGGAAGAGGCCAAGGCCGTACATGTTGTACTGGCTGGTTGGGTCAAGCTGTTTCGCATTTCCCCGACCGGTGCCGAAGCCGTGGTGAGCGTTTTCACGCGTGGTGAAAGCTTTGGCGAAGCCGTTGCGCTGCGCAATGTGCGCTATCCCGTTTCGGCCGAGGCGGTATCTCCCTGCGAGATCATGCACATCCCAAGTCCGGTGCTGCTGTCGCTGATGAAGCAAGACCCGGAAATCTGCGTATCGATCCTGGCGGCCACATTCACGCATCTGCATTCCCTGGTGGCGCAGCTCGAACAGCTCAAAGCCCAGACCGGTGCGCAGCGTGTCGCGGAATTCCTGCTGAACCTGTGTGATTGCGATGCCGGCCAGTGCGAAGTTGAACTGCCGTATGACAAGATGCTGATCGCCGGGCGTCTGGGGATGAAACCCGAAAGCCTGAGCCGAGCGTTTTCGAGGTTGAAACCAGTCGGGGTGAAGATCAACCGAAACCACGCGGAAATTGCAGATATGGATGTATTGCGGAATTACGCGGAAAGCGACCCGAGCGAGAAATAGAGCCGTGTGGCTGTTTCTCTGGGCAGTAAACTGGCCATTTCCGGTCTGCGATCTTTCCGGCAATCACTATCCTTACTATTCTTGCTGGATATGCCCTATTCGGCGCGATCCTGAATGGGTGAGGTGATGGAACGCAGACATGACGATTGAACAGAAACTAGCCGGTTATCCCCGCGCGAGACTGATGACAGCTGCCACGCCGGTCGAACGGCTTGATCGTCTGTCCGACCAGCTTGGTCTGGATCTGTGGATCAAACGGGATGATCTGACAGGGTTGAGCTTTGGCGGCAACAAAACCCGGCAGCTCGAGTTCTATATGGGTGAGGCACAGATACAGGGGGCAGACACCATTCTGATCACCGGCGCTGTGCAATCCAATTTCGTGCGCACGGCTGCCATGGCTGCATCGAAGCTTGGGATGGAGGCCGTGCTTCAATTGGAAGAGCGTGTGCCGGATATGGGAGAACATTATTATTCCTCGGGAAATGTACTTCTGGCCCGGCTTCTGGGTGCCGAGCACATGCACTACGATACCGGAGAAGACGAGGCCGGGGCCGACAATGCCCTTCACGCGCGGGCAGATCAGCTGATCGCTGAGGGCCGAAAGCCGTATGTAATTCACTTGGGCATCGATCATCCGCCCTTGGGGGCGTTAGGTTATGTGGCCGGGGCTGCCGAACTACTGGATCAGATCGCCGATTTCGACGTGGCGGTGGTGCCATCCGGCAGCGGTTCGACCCACGGCGGGTTATTGGCCGGGCTGCGGCTGGCTGGCAACACGGCACCTGTTTATGGCATCTGCGTTCGCCGCGACCGCCACCTGCAACATGCGCGGTTGCAAAAGGTATTGGAACGGTTGGCGGGTATGATGAATTTTGACCCGGCTCTGGTCATGAAAGACATCCTCACATGGGACGGCGCATTGCCCCCTGGATACGGGCGGATAGGTCCGTCCACACGGAGGGCGCTTGAACAGATGGCGCGTGCCGAGGGTGTTTTTCTTGATCCGGTCTACTCGGCCAAAACCTTTGCAGGTTTGTTGGAATTACTTGAAAACGGCACAATTCAACAGGGCCAGAAAGTTGTGCTGTTGCATACGGGTGGGCAACCCGCGCTGTTCGCATATCAGGAAGAGCTGTTCCCGGCCTGAGAGCCATCCGGGAAGCCACTGTAGCGGAAGTCGCGCTTGGCCAGCCAACTCGTCGTTTCGAAGCGCGCGACGCGGTTTCACGTGACCTATGTCAATGACAGTACCGCGGATGTCGTGTCGGTTGAGCGAGCCTAGCCCACCTTAGAATGGATGGAAGGCATGTTCGCAGAGTTGGAGGCTGGATATGGCTGATGGATGCGGCTGTGATCGACACGCGCATATGTATCTGAGCGTGGATGAGGCCCTGCGCCGGGGCCTGTCCGCTGCTGATCCGATCACAGAAACGGAAACGCTGCCTTTGGCCGCTGCAATTGGGCGAGTATTGGCCTGCGACTGTTTCAGCAAGGTCGATATGCCCGCTTTCGACAATTCGGCAATGGATGGCTATGCGGTTCGAACAGCCGATCTTGGCGATACCGACCTGTTCCAGATGCCGGTGGCGGGTCGCATCGCGGCGGGGGACAGCGGATCTCATGCTGCACCTGTGGGTAGCGCGCTGAGGATTTTTACCGGAGCGCCCGTTCCCTCTGATTACGACGCCATCGTCATGCAGGAAGATTGTGATTTTGTGGAGGGACAAATTCGCTTCAGCCGCCGTCCAAAGCCCGGGCAACATATCCGGCGTGCCGGTGAAGACCTTCGTGCCGGAGCGCCGATCCTGCGGCGCGGCTGCGAGATTGGCCCGCGTGAGGTGGCAGCCCTTGCTTCCGCCGGGTATGGCGAGGTCGTGGTCCTCCGCAAGCTGAAGGTTTTGATCTTTTCAACCGGCAGTGAATTGCGCCAACCGGGTGAGCCCCTTGGGCCGGGGCAGATCTATAATTCGAACCGTTACATGCTGCTTGCGCTGTTGCAGAAGCCTTGGATTGAACTCACGGACCGGGGGCAGGTTGAAGATGATCCCGAGCTTTTGAAACAGGTCTTGCTGGACGCGACTGAAACCTCTGACCTGATTATCACAACCGGTGGTGTTTCTGTCGGCGATGAAGATCATATGCCGCGTCTGTTCACCGAGATCGGTGGCGTGACGGATGTGATGAAAGTCGCAATGAAACCGGGCAAGCCCATCATGTTCGGTCGGCGTGGCCGTGCGCTTTACATCGGTCTGCCTGGTAACACGGTTTCTGCTTTTGTGACCTGGCAAATTTTCGGATCGCAGATGATGGCGCGCCGCGCCGGTCTGCACCACACACCGCACGCAGCCGTACAAGCAGTTCTGTCGGAACCTTTGTACCGCACCGCAGGCCGACAGGAATATCGCCCGGTTCAGATTGACGGTCACACACTGGACGGACGGCCCCGATTGCGTCTGATGGAGCCGTCCTACAGTGGTCGTGTTGCTTTGCTTGCGCAAGCGGATGGATTGGCGATCATCCCGGCAGAAGTGACGGAATATCCCGAAGGGCAACGCCTTGAGCTATTGCGGTTTTAAGCCCTAAGCGCTCTTCCTGCGGCATCAAAGGGCGGTTCATGCAGGATTGTGGCCCTGTGTGGGCGCCCCAGAACCATAACCTCGACCTCATCACCTGGCTGGGCATTTTTTACATATCCCAAGGCCAACGACATTCCGACGGTGTAGCCATAGGTGCCTGAGGTCACCCGACCGATCCCTTCACCGTTCTTGAAGATCGGCTCGCCACCTGTTGCATCCGCGTTGGACGCTGTCACATCCGTTTCGTTAAGGTGCAGGATCACCAGGTCTTCCCGAGCCGGGTTCTGCAATACTTTCTGCGCAGCTGCCTTGTTGAGGAAGTCCTTTTCGAATTTGCAGAGGCGATCAAGATCCACTTCATGCGGCCAGTATTCCGGGCTGTATTCGCGGCTCCAAGACCCATAGCCCTTTTCGACCCGCATAGACATCAGTGCCCGACTGCCAACAGGGCCAGCCCCGAACTCTTTGCCTGCCTCAATCAAGGCATTGTACAGTCGTGCTTGATCTTGGGTGGCGCAATGCAGCTCCCACCCCAGATCGCCAGTAAAGGAGACGCGCAGGGCAAGGACCTGGACTCCCGCCAGCTCGATCTTGGCGGACCGCATGAACGGGAAATCTTCGGTTGCCAGCGATGTGTTGGTCAGACGTTGCAGGATGTCACGGGATTTGGGCCCGGCCACGTTAAAGCCGCACATCGCTTCGGTTTTGCTTTCGAAAGCGGTGCCTTCAGGCAGCGGAACCTGTTTGAAAAAGCGTTTGTGATACCGTTCTGCCATGCCCGAGCCGATCACCCAGAACTCGTCATCAGCCACGCGGGTGACGGTAAAGTCGCCTGCAATACCGCCGCGCTTTGAAATCAGTGGGGTCAGACAGGACCGACCAACGGTTTTGGGCATGGTGTTTGCAAAGACGGCATTCAGCCAGTCTGCTGCACCCGGACCCTTGCAGACATATTTGGCGAAATTCGAGATATCGATGATCCCGGCACGGTCGCGCAACATCCTGCATTCCTCGCCCACCGGTCCCCACCAGTTCTGACGGGTAAAGCCATTGGTGTCTTTGGTGCCGGGCGTTGCGGCAAACCACAGCGGATGTTCCCAACCGGCGTTCAGGCCAAAAACCGCGCCCATGGCTTTCTGCGCCTCATAGATCGGGCGAACCCGTGCCGGACGACCGGCGCTGCGTTCTTCATTGGGGAAATGGATCGCGAACCGATGACTGTACTGATCTGCCACGCGCGCTTTGGTGAATGCCTTGGTGGCCCAGCTGTCAAAACGCGCCAGATCCCAGGCGAACATGTCGTATTCCGTTTCACCCTCGATGATCCATTGCGCTGCCATCAGGCCCATGCCACCCGATTGCGAGAAGCCGGGGATGATACCATTGCAGCAGAAATAGCCGTCGACCTCGGGCACCGGCCCCATCAGAACGTTCGAATCCGGAGACCAGATCATTGGGCCGTTGATGACACGCTTGATCCCGGCTTCACCAACCGCGGGCAGGCGTTCGATGGCGTTCATCACGTTCTCTTCGATCCGTTCCAGATCATCAGGGAACAGGTCGTGGGCAAAATCCAGCGGCGTGCCTTCTTCGGCCCAGAACCTCATGTCTTTCTCATAGGCGCCGACCAGCAAGCCGTTGCCTTCCTGACGCAGGTAATACTCTCCATCCCGGTCCGACACAGACGGCAGGCGGGTGCCGTGGCTTTTCACATCCGCCATGGATTCGGTTACGAAATACTGGTGCTCTGTAGGTTGCAGCGGCAGTTCGATTCCAGCCAGTGCAGCAACCTCGCGCCCCCACAGGCCCGCTGCGTTCACCACCCAGCGTGTCCTGATGTCACCTTTTGGCGTTCTGACGATCCAACTACCATCCTCCTGCTGCTCGGTTGCGGTGACCGGAGTGAAACGGTGAATCTGCGCCCCACGTTGACGTGCGCCGACCGCATAGGCATTGGTCACGCCCGACGGGTCCACATTGCCGCCATCGGGTTCGAACATCACGCAACGGATGCCCTCGTAATTGACCAGCGGGTTCAGCTTCTGGGCTTCCTCGATGCTGATCTCATAGAAATTCATGCCATACAGCCTGGCCTTTGCGGCCTGTAGCTTCAGCTGATGTTCGCGTTCTTCTGTCTGGGCCAAGTATAACGAGCCGGGCTGGAATACTCCGCAGCTTTGACCGGTTTCAGCTTCCAGCGCTTTATACAGGCTCATCGTGTAATGTTGGATGCGGCTGATATTGGTACTGTCGTGCAATCCGTGAATGTTGGCGGCTGCGTGCCAGGTTGACCCCGAGGTCAGCTCGTCCCGCTCTAACAGAACAACATCCGACCATCCCAGTTTGGTCAAATGATACAGGATCGAGCACCCGATCACTCCCCCGCCGATGACCACGGCCTGAGCTTCGTTTCGCATTTTGGCTATCTCGCGCGTTTTCGTTCGCGCCTGTTCTTTCATGAAGACTGGCCCATCGACAATGTCGACAAAATTCGAGATCGAATGAAGTCAGCTAAACTCAAACTTTGAAAATTGCCTAGCGTCGCGGTACGCTTAAGCAAATGAGCTCGTCAGAACGTCAATCGGTGTGCGCGGCCACGTTCAAACAACTTCAGGTTCAACTCATCTGCCTCCGGCGCGCCGTATTCCAGCGCAAACACAAATGCGTGGGTCAGATAGAAGCACGCGGCTTCATGATGCTGGCGCTCTTCGGCGAGAATCGCCGCTTGGTGATACAGCCGGATCAATGCGGGTACATCTTTTTCCGCATGGGCCCGCAAGAGGTGTTTGTCGAGTTCGTCCAGATCCACTGTGACCCTTTCAGCGAATTCACCGGCTGTCCACTAGGAGACAAAAGACGCAACGCCGTCCCGTCTGCTGTTGTTACAACCGATCCGCGATCTGGTCAGAAGGGCCTGACCAGATCAACATTTTCAGGATTGCTTACACTTCAGCGCGGGCTTTTTCGATTTGCGTGGCCACCCAATGATGAAAACAATGGGTCGGGCCGTCCATCGCGGGCGAGAAACGGCCGCCATCGAATTTCACGCCGTGACGGCCTTTCTGCATGCCTTCAACCACAAAGACGTCTTCCTCGAACACTGTTTTCCACAGTTGCGCATTCTTGGCACGCAGCGCTTCGTGTTCGGGTGCGTCTTCGGGTTTTTTGGCGTAGTAGAGCTCAATCCGTTCGTTCGAACGCTCATGCGTGATCGGATCGATGAGGAAGGCAAAGCCGTGGTCACGCTGAACACCCAGCAGGGTATTCGGGTAAACGACGATATATTCCGCGCCGTCATTCCACTGCTCACTCAGATTCTCGAAATCATCCAGCTTTTCGCCATCGTGACCCTCGAACTGGCGGTAGACATAGGTGCCCTGACCCGAATATTTGCCCAGTTCGTTGATGTTGTAGTGGTCTTCCAGACGCGAATAGCTGTTCAGGCCGGGATGAACCCAGGGCAGGTGATAGCTTTCGCAGTAGTTCTCAACAGCCAGTTTCCAGTTCGAGTTCAACTCAAGATAAACCGATGCGCCAGCGCCACCGTGATACATCGGTTGATCGAATTCTTTCCAGCGTTCCATCAACTCGCCATGGACATCTTCGAATTCCGGCGCGTCGCCGCTGACATTGACAAAGACAACATCCCGCCAGACATACGAGCGGATGCGGATAAGGCCCAACTCGGCGAAGTCCAGATCCTCATGGGTGTTCTGCCCAGGGCCACCGACATGAGGGGCAGTCCGCAATTCACCATTCAGGCCGTAGCACCAGCTGTGATAGGGGCAGCGGATCGCGCCGCGGATTTTTTGCGGCTTGTCGACCAAAATCATGCCGCGATGACGACAGGTGTTCTGGAACACGCCGATCTGACCGTCGCGATCACGAACCATCAACAGCGGCACACCGAGGAAATCGATCGGATATGCATCTCCCGCCTCGGGAATGTCTTTGCCAAAGCCGATGCCGGACCAGTTCGCAAACAAGACCGCATCCCGTTCTTCGGCAAAAACTGCGGGATCAATATAATGCTCGTTCGGCAGACCCTTTGCGGTGTTTACCGGTGTCAGAACAGACGAAAGCGGTGCGTGCTTGTTCATCGGCCACTCCTGAGTGATTTTGAATGAGTTTATCGCTGCATCCATTGGCGGCTGAGGCCGCCCACGTTCAATACTAAAAAACCTAATGGCAAATTGAGGCAGGCTAAACCGAACCTTCAGACAGTTCGTTGAGCAACCAATTCTTGAGAGCCAGCGCCCCTTCCGAAAGCTGATCGTCCGGGCGACCGACAAGATAGAAGTTGTCCGGGGCGGGCAGGCTGAATTCCTCCAGCGCGACGAGTTTCCCCGAAGCCAGCATGGGCTGGACCAGACGTTTCCATCCCAGCGCAAGGCCCGCCCCTTTACGCGCCACCTGAAGGGCAAGCGCGTAGCTGTTCACCCGCGATTCCACGGGAACAACTCCAGAAAACCCGAGGTCGTGGAACCAGGATGACCAGGTCGTCCAGGTGCTGTCCTGAGTTTCGAGATGGATCAGCCGCCGCTGCACGAGGTCTTCAAGGCTGGCCCCTTTAAGGTCCGCGGCCATCTGGGGGCTGCAAACGGGTGTCAGGATATCGCGATACAGTTTCGTGTGCGTGAGTTGCGCGTTGGCGTCCCGGCCATAGCGGATGAACAGGTCGATATCCGGCCGGTCCGTGAAGGCCTTGTCCTGCGCCATCTGGTTCACTTTCACGTGCGGAAAATCCTGCCAGAACCGGATGACAGATGGCGACAGCCAAAGTGCGGCGACTGCAGTGGTTGATCCAACGGTTACGTGGTTCTCGGAATCATTGCTGCGAATCTTTTCAAGTGCCTTTGAAATCTGCCGGAACGAAGTGCCGAGTGCCTCAAACAGGTCTTGCCCATCCTCGGTCAGTTCCACGCCGCGGTGCTTTCGGACAAAAAGGGCCGCGCCCAGCTCGCTTTCCAGCGCCTTAATCTGATGACTGACGGCACCAGGCGTCACGGAAAGCTCGCTTGCGGCTTCCTTGAAACTGAGATGCCGAGCGGCGGCTTCAAAGGCCGATAGTGTCGTAAGTGGAGGAAGGTTGTAGTGGCGTCGAGACATGGAGGTTTGTTGGCTTTTGAACTCTGGGTGAGCTCAATTCACCCGAATGTTAGAAATTTTGCAATTGAAATCTATCTTTTTTCCTGTTGTTTGCTGAAAGACGCAGAATGTACGCCACGTGAGACCGAACAGGACAAGTGATGGATACTCAAGTTGCCCGCCTTGTGCGAAAAACACCACTCAGTCCCGACACCTCTGATTTCTGCTTCGAGATCGAAAGCGGGCGCTTCACCAGCCTCGAGCCCGGGGCGCATGTGGACATCCATCTTGAAGACGGTCTGATACGGCAATACTCGCTGTGGAGCTGGAGCCAGGATGGACGCCTGATCAACGTGGCCGTCAAACGCGAAGACGAAGGGCGAGGCGGGTCACTGGCGATGCATGACCTGCAAGAGTGCGCGACCGTGGAAATTGGCGGTCCCCGCAACCATTTCAAACTCGAAAGCCATGATCGGCACGTCACTTTGATCGCTGGCGGTATCGGGGCCACACCATTGGTTGCAATGGCACGTGAGTTGCTGAACCGAGGGCAGGATTTTCGTGTCTACTATCTTGTTCGTTCGAAAGAATACGCGGCGATGGATGCGCAATTCCGGGCGCTTGGACTGGATGAATGGTATCATTTGCATTGTGATAACACAGACGGGGTATTCGATCTGAGATCGGTCATGCAATCGATGCCGATGGGCGCAGACGTTTATACCTGCGGCCCGGAACCGATGCTGAATGCGGTACTGGAAGCAGGTGCCTTGCTGCGTGGCGGCGCGATACACTTTGAACGGTTCGCCGCCGCGTCGGACATTGAACATGCCCCGAACGCCGATTTCCAGATCGAGATCCAGTCGACCGGCGCGGTCTATCCCGTTGGCAAGGACCAATCTATTCTGGAGGTTTTGCAGGCCAATGGTGTGCAGGTTGATTTCGGCTGCTCCGAAGGGCTTTGCGGAACCTGTATCGTTGATGTCGTGTCCGGCGAAGTTGATCATCGCGACGGTATACTTACTCCGCAAGAGCAGGAAACGCATGAGTTCCTGTGCACATGCGTTTCGCGGGCCAAGTCGGACAAACTGGTATTGAAACTGTAGAAGGAACCACAATCACGCCCTTTACTTGTTCTCGCTAACACGTGTTTCGAGTAACCGAGAGCGTCGTTTCGAGTAGCATAAGGGTCGGATTCTTGGGTGAGCTGCCCTAACCTCTGTCATAGGTTTTCCCGAATTGAAGGGCGCAACCACTTCTTGCGAAGCTGCTACCAGGTTCAACGGCAGACAGACTTGCCACAACGAACCAACAGCTTTTGCAAGCGAACACAATCTGGGAGGAAAAGAGCGGTGGGCGATCCCACATGGTGTGTGGTCTTCCCCGTAAATCTCAGCTGAGTTGCAGTCAACTCGCTGATCGTTTGGTGCATTGGGCATGTTTGTTTACGCCGTCCCGCGCGGTGCACCCCAAGCAGAAATCCAAAGAACAAGAAACGGCGAACACACGGAGGAAAACGCAATATGTCGATACCCGATCCATTCACGGACGTTGAGATAAAGACGGCGGATGCCGGTTTTTATGAAAACTACAGCGTCCCAATTGCCCTGATCAGCAAGGCCATCATGGTCGCGCTGGTTCTGTGGGCATTGGTATTCCCTGCAAATGCAAACGGCACGCTTGGCAGCCTGAACGGGCGGCTGCTTGAGCTTTTCAACAGCTTCTACATTGTCATTGTCGGGTTGTTCCTCGTTTTTCTGGCCGTTGTCGCCGCTATTCCGTCCACGGGTCGCCGTGTGATGGGAACACCCGGTGAAAAGCCCGAGTTTTCAAACTTCTCATGGTTCTCCATGATGTTCGGCGCCGGCCTGGGTGTTGGTCTGATGGTTTTTGCAACCGCAGAACCGTTGGGGCTGTGGGGTTCGAACCCCGAAGTCGTATCCGAGGCGGTCGTTGGAAATACACCCGAAGCGCTGCAGTCGGCTTACCGCTATACCTTCTTGCACTACGGGTTTCACGCTTGGGCCATCTATGTGGTGACCGGTTTGTCGCTGGCATATTACGCTTATACACGCGACATGCCTCTCACCATCCGCTCGGCGCTGACGCCCCTGTTCGGCCGCTTCGTCAATGGATTCTTCGGCCATGTGGTTGACGTTCTGGGTGTTGTTGCGACGATCCTCGGTGTTTCCGTCACCATCGGCTATGGTGTCAGCCAGTTCATCGACGGGCTTTATGCCATCACCGGTATGGAATGGGTCATGGATCTGGGTGGCGAAGTTCCAACCCCAAGCAAAGTAGGTTTGATCGCCGGTCTGGTCATCATCATGAGTCTGTCGATTATTTCGGCCGTATCAGGCGTTGGTCGTGGTGTTAAATATCTGTCGAACCTGAACCTCGTATTGTCGATCATCCTATTGGGCACATTTATCGTCTTCGGCTCGTTCGTCTTTGCCATGACCACTTATGGCACGGCAATGGTCGACTATATCCTGCATATCCTGTCGCTCAGCTTTAACGCCTATGGCCCGCTGTCAGTTGAAGCCTTCGCTGCGGCTTTGCCTGCCGAAGCACAAGCCCATGCCAATGATTTGATGGGCGGAGCTACCAATGCGTGGGGCAGCTTTGACGGTTTCAAGAGCGGCCTGGAAGGGGCAGCAGCAGAGTTGGATGAAGCAACCCTGGCAGCCGTTTATGCGGCGGGTGAGCAGGGGCGTCAGTTCGGCTGGCAGTCGGGTTGGACCACGTTCTACTGGGCCTGGTGGATCGCGTTCTCGCCCTTCGTGGGCCTGTTCCTCGCGCGCATTTCGAAAGGACGCTCTGTCCGCGAGTTCATCGTAGGCTGTGTGTTCGCCCCGGCTTTGGTGTGCTTTGCATGGATGACTGTTCTGGGAGGAACTGCGATTGATCTGGAACTGGCAGGCGCTGCAGAAGGTGCAATCATCGGCGCATCGAACACCAACAAGCTGTTCGTGACACTATCTTACATGATTGACGGTGGTCTGCTGTCAATGTTGAACGTGATGTGCGTGATCCTGATCATGACATTCCTCGTCACGTCGGCAGACTCGGGCATTCTCGTGATGAACACCATCATGTCGGGTGGCAGCCAGGAGACGGGCATCAAGCACCGCATCATCTGGGGTGTCATCCTGACGGCTGTGATCGGCGCTCTGATCCTCGCAGCCGGTGAAAACAACCCGATGGATGCGCTGCGAAACGCGATGATCATCGGTGCATTGCCCTTTACTGCTGTGATGGGTCTGATGTGTATTGCTCTGGCCAAAGCTTTGTTCCGCGACAGCCAGCGTGACAAACACGCCGCTACAGGTGCACAAGCCGCCGAATAAAGCGAAAGCTTAGTTTATGACTTGATCAGGCCGCCCGGAAATGGGCGGCCTGATTTCATTTTGCGCAGACACTGGCCACGACCCTCAAACAACGGAAAAGTGCTGGCCAGCCCGACCTTGGTGAGACATCAAAACCATATCTCAACGAAAAAGCCCCGGTAAAAACCGGGGCTTTTGAGCATCTTGTCGTGAAATGCCTACATGCAGGCTTCCACGGCGCGTTTGGTCATGACCGACACAAGATGCGCCCGGTATTTCTTGCTGCCATGTAAATCAGCGATCATGTTGGCGGGGTTAATCCGAAGGTCCATCAAGGCGTCCGGGCGAAACTCCTTGTTCAGCGCCTGCTCGGCTTCGCTCCAACGGAAGACGCCATCCTCACTTGCGCCGGTCACCGCCACGCGCACGCCGTCCGTGAAACGGGCCAGATATACCCCAACAAGTGCAAACCGCGATGCTGGTTGCTGGAATTTTTGATAGCTTGCCGCCTGCGGAACCGGAAAGCGGATCGAGGTGATGATCTCTCCTTCATCCAGGGCTGTGGTGAACATGCCCTGAAAAAAGTCATCTGCCGCAATTTGACGCGCGTTGGTCACCACGGTTGCGCCCGATCCCAGCACACCCGCCGGATAGCAGGCAGCCGGGTCATTGTTCGCAACCGAACCACCGATGGTTCCGCGATTGCGCACTGCCGGGTCGCCAATTTGTCCAGCCAATGCCGCCAGCGCGGGATAAGATCCTGCAGCGTCGCGAGCAACGACAGCGTGAGGTGTTGCACCCCCAACAGAGACCGAGCCGTCATCATCAACGCAGACGCCTTGCATCTCGGCAATGCCGCCCATCGACACCAGTTTGGACGGTGCCGCCAATCGCTGTTTCAATGTCGGGATCAGGGTTTGCCCGCCTCCCAACGCCTGCGCATCCTCTGTTGCCAATGCTGCAACTGCGTCAGCAATGGTCGAGGGCTTCTCAAACTCGAAATTGTACATTTCGTTCTTCCTTTCCGAAAGGCGCTGATCCGCCCTTCATCTGGCTATAAATATCCCAGGGAGCGCGAGGGGCTGGCCCCTCGCACCCCAACCTCTCAACCATGCATCGCAGTCCAAACGCGTGACGGGCTCATCGGCATGTCGATATGATCAACAGCCCTTCCACCCGAGTTCAACGCATCCAGCACCGCGTTGACCACCGCTGGCGGTGAGCCGATCGCTCCGGCCTCGCCGCAACCCTTCACGCCCAGCGGATTGTGCGTACAGGGCGTCTGGCTGGAATGATCCACGCCGTAGAACGGGACATCATCGGCGCGTGGCATCGCATAGTCCATGAACGACGCGCTCAGCAATTGGCCGTTCTCGTCATAGGCGCAGTTCTCCAGCAGGGCCTGACCGATGCCCTGACCAATACCGCCATGCACTTGTCCGTCAACGATCATTGGATTGACGATATTGCCAAAGTCATCCGCCGCCGTGAACTTCTCAATCGTGACCTGACCTGTGTCTGGATCAACCTCGACCTCACAGGCATAAGCCCCTGCCGGGAAAGTAAAGTTGGCCGGGTCATAGAACGCGGTTTCCTCCAGTCCCGGTTCAACTTCCAGCGGATAGTTGTGCGGGACATAGGCCGTAAGGGTCACATCCCCCCACGCCACCGACTTGTCGGTCCCCGCAACACTGAACTGACCGTCCTTAAGTTCGATATCTGCCTCGGACGCTTCCAGCAAATGGGCTGCGATCTTTTTGGCCTTGTCGATCACCTTTTCGGTGGCCTT
Organism: Ruegeria sp. BH8; assembly: GCF_056538065.1. Classification (NCBI taxonomy): domain Bacteria; kingdom Pseudomonadati; phylum Pseudomonadota; class Alphaproteobacteria; order Rhodobacterales; family Roseobacteraceae; genus Ruegeria; species Ruegeria sp. BH8. Next base: position 70,952 of record NZ_JBQFSP010000013.1, read on the forward strand.
GACCATAGCCGAGCCGCAGACCGCCAGCGAGCGTGAGCCATAGGTGCCCATGCCGAACGGGATCTTCGAAGTGTCGCCGTGCACGATCTCGACCATTGACTCGTCGATGCCGATCATGTCGGCCACGACCTGCGGGAAGGCTGTTTCATGGCCTTGCCCGTGGCTGTGTGCGCCGACCATAACACTGATCGAACCAGTGGCGTTCACCCGAACTGTCGCCGCGTCGTAAAGACCTGCACGGGCTCCCAACATGCCGACGATATTCGAAGGCGCGATACCACAAGCCTCGATATAGCAATTGACGCCGAGACCGCGCAGCTTGCCTTTGGCCTCACTCTGCGCGCGTCGTGCGGCAAAACCCGCCAGATCGGCAGCGGCCTCAAGCTTGTCCATGGTCCCGTTATAATCCCCGGTGTCATAGGTCAGCGCGACTGGCGTGTCATAGGGGAACTGCGTGACAAAATTCTGGCGACGCAGGGCGATCGGATCGACACCTAACTCGCGCGCAGCCTTGTCGATGACACGCTCCAGCTGGAAGGTTGCTTCCGGTCGACCAGCGCCGCGATAGGCGTCCACCGGCACCGTGTTTGTGAACATCGCCTTCACATTCACCTGAATGACCGGGGTCTTATAGTTGCCTGCCATCAGCGTCCCGTGCAGCCATGTCGGAACCGAGCTGGAGAAGGTCGACAGATAGGCGCCCAGATTGGCATAGGTGTTGGTCCGCAGGCCGATGAAATTGTTATCCGCATCCAGAGCCAGTTCAATCGTGCTGACATGGTCACGACCCTGCGCATCCGACATGAATGCCTCGGACCGGCTGGCTGTCCACTTGACGGGGCGGTTGCAGGCCTTGGCGGCAAAGGTGCAGAACGCTTCTTCTGCGTAATGGAAAATCTTGGTGCCAAAACCACCGCCCACATCCGGGGCTACGACGCGGACTTTATGTTCCGGCAGACCCAGAACGAACGCGCACATCAACAAGCGGATGACATGCGGGTTCTGCGAAGTGGTATAGAGCGTATATTCATCCGTGCCCCGGCTGTACTCGGCCACAGCCACGCGCGGCTCCATCGGGTTGGCGACCAGCCGATTGTTCACCAGATCCAAAGTGGTGACATGCGCGGCATTGGCAAAGACGTCGTTCACCTTGGCGTCGTCGACCTCACCCAGCTGCCAGTCATAGCAGATGTTGTTTTTCAGATCGTCATGAACCAGCGTCGCGCCTTCCTGCGCCGCGGATTTCATGTCGATCACGGCGGGCAGTTCCTCGATATCCAGATCAATAGCCTCGGCCGCGTCACGGGCCTGTTCCAGGCTGTCAGCCACCACGGCGGCAATGGGATCGCCCACATGGCGCACCTTGCCCTGTGCCAGAATTGGGTGTGGTGGTTCCTGCATCGGCGCGCCGTGCTTGTCGGTCACTTCCCAGCCACAGGGCATTCCGCCCACGCCTTCAAAGTCTTTGCCGGTGAATACTCTGACCACACCGGGCATACCTTCGGCAGATGATGTATCTACAGAATTGATCCGACCATGCGCGATGTCGGACCGCAGGAAATATACGTAAGCCTGACCACGTACGTTGATGTCGTCGGTATAGTTGCCTGCTCCGGTCAGAAAGCGGACGTCCTCGCGTCGCTTGGAACTGGCTCCGATGCCACTGTCTTTGGGCATTGCTTGTTCTCCTCCCATAAACGGATGCTGCTGCACCCTTCACTTGTCCCACGGGCGCAACGTTTACGCCCGCAGCGGCATCATTCCGCGGCGATACTGCCGACGTCCTGACCTGAGGCGGCCATGATCGCCTTGACGATATTGTGGTAGCCTGTGCAGCGGCACAGGTTGCCTTCCAGATATTTCCGTATTTCGGCCTCAGACGGGCGTGGGTTGTCTTTCAGCAGCGCTGCGGCGCTCATCACCATACCCGGAGTACAGAACCCGCATTGAAGGCCGTGATGATCCTGAAAGGCTTGCTGGATCACATTCAGCGAACCATCCGCATTTGCCTGACCTTCGATTGTGCCAACGTCAGCGCCGTCAGCTTCGACCGCCAGTATATTGCACGACTTCACGGCCTGGCCGTTCACATGTACAACGCAGGCACCGCACTGGGCCGTATCACAGCCGACATGCGTGCCCGTCAATGACAGTTGCTCGCGCAGAAAGCCGGACAGTAACGTCCGGCCCTCAACCTCGCCGCTAACAGCCTTGCCGTTCACGGTCATGGAAATTTTCATGACTTTCTCCTCCCTGAATTCCAACGGTTCAACCGCCCAATACGCGCTTGAACCAACCTTTTTTTGCTTCGCCGCCTTCACCCTCGGCAGAAGGTTCGGCTTGAACCTGATCCGAGGTTTCCGGATCGGGTGTTTTTTCGGGTTCGACCGCGTTCTGAAAATTTTCAAAGAACCGGTCGGCCATTTTTCTGGCGACGCCATCGATGACCCGGCTGCCCAGCTGGGCCAGCTTGCCACCGACACGTGCGTCGACGGTATAGGTCAGCAGAGTACCTTCGGGCACATCAGACAAACTGACATCGGCCGCACCCTTGGCAAAACCAGCAGCCCCACCCTTACCTTCACCCGAGAGCTTCACGCTTTCAAGCGTTACGATATCAGAAAGGGTAACGGCCCCTTTGAAGGTCGCTTTTACGGGGCCGACTTTCTGCACCACCGTCGCTTCGAATCCGTCATCGACCGAGCCCGTCATTTCCTGACATCCCGGAACGCATTCTTTCAGAACCTCAGCCGACAAAAGCGCGTCCCAGACCTTGGATCGCGGCGCGGCAATGACGCGGCTGTCACTAAGCTCCATTTCTCTTCTCCAGGTGTTTTTTCTTACGCTACGTGGTGTTTTTCGCCCTGCCTATTAGACCTTGGGTGTAGGTGTCGCCGAGCCGATCTTATGTACGACTTTGGGCCAGTAGGCGCAGATTACTTTCGTTGTTAGGATTGGATAAACTGGGGGCAACCTGATTGAAAAAAGGCAATACCAAATGCTTGCAGACTCCGTCGAAAGATCTGGCTTCGAGAAAGTGCTGATCGTCGATGACCACCCCCTGTTTTGCGACGCGCTGTCGATGACCTTGCAAAGCGTGGCGCAGATCGGCGAAATCCATACCGCGGACCGACTGGAAGGCGCGATGGAACTTCTGTCAGGTGGGCTGAAACCGGACGCGGTCATGCTGGACCTCAACCTGCCGGATGTGGAGGGGCTGGACGGCCTTGTCCGTCTGAAGGCTGCTGCGAATGCCCCGGTTATTGTGGTGTCCTCGATGACGGATAATCGCGTTGTCAGTCAGGTGATTCAGGCGGGCGCATCGGGTTATGTACCCAAGCATAGCCAACGCGATGTGTTTCGCCTGGCATTCGAGACAGTGCATTCCGGCAAAGTTTTCGTGCCCGAAGGGTGCGTTCTGATCAATGTTGAAGAGGATGAACACGCCGAGGCGGTCAATCGGCTTGCGACGCTGACAAATCAGCAGGCCCGCATTCTGCAACTGATCTGTGAGGGCAAGCTGAACAAACAGATTGCCTATGACCTGTCCATTGCGGAACCCACGGTCAAAGCGCATGTCACGGCAATCATGCGGAAACTGGGTGTGCAAAGCCGGACGCAAGCCGTTCTGATTGCAAAGAAAGCTTCGTTTGCCAGCGTCTTGCAAGACCACGGCTAAGCGTCATACTCTCACCACATCGTCGCGCTTTAGGGAGGAGGCTCGATGGACCAAGCAGTCGGGTGGGCGACAGCCCGGACCGGTGCGACAGGCATCGTCAAAACGGCTTTCGTGCGTTACGACACCGGGCAGGCGCTTGGGGTGCTCGAACGTCAATTCGGGGCTGAGCCACTTGCGCTGGTGATATTGTTCGTCAGTCCGAACGCGGACGCGGCTGCGGTCATTGCCAAAGCCGAGCAGGTGTTTGCGCCTACGCCGGTGGTTGGCTGCACCACCGCCGGAGAACTTGCGGATAGCGGTTATTGCGAAGATCAGATCGTCGCAATCGGCCTTCCGCAATCCCATTTCGACACGCGTACGGTCCTGGTTTCCGATCTGAACGATTTTGAGGCGGAAAGCATCATCAATGAGATGATCCACAACCGAAATGCCATGATGGTCACGGCGCCCGACTGGAACCATGAATTTACATTCCTGATGATCGACGGATTGTCGACCAAAGAGGATGCGTTGACCTCCGAGTTGGCCGTCGGCTTGGGGCCGGTGCCATTGTTTGGCGGATCGGCCGGTGATGGAACCCGGTTCGGGCGTACCTATGTGCTGCATCAGGGCAAAGCACTGAGCAATGCTGCCATACTGACTCAGGTTCGTACGCGGTGCCCGATCAAGGTGTTCAAAACCGATCATCTGGTACCAACGACCCGGCGTATGGTGGTGACCAAGGCCGATCCGGCAAAACGCATCGTTCAGGAGATCAACGCCGAGCCCGCCGCCCGCGAGTACGCCCGTATCCTTGGCAAGGACCCGGAACAACTGACGACATTCACCTTTGCGGCGCACCCCGTTGTTGTGCAGATTGGCGGGCAGCATCACGTCCGCGCCATTCAGCAGGTGGCGGGCAACGGGGACCTTGTCTTTTTCTCGGCCATTGATGAAGGGCTTGTGCTGACGCTGGCCGAACCAAGGGACATGGTCGAGCACCTTGAGGAAGAAATCGGCCTTCTGACCGAGAAACGGCAACCCGACACCATTCTGGGTTGCGACTGCATTCTCCGCCGACTGGAAGCACAAGAAAAGCAAAAGACGCGCGACATCTCGGACATTCTGGCCCGCAATCACGTTGTCGGATTTTCAACCTACGGAGAGCAGTACAATTCCATCCACGTGAACCAAACTCTGACGGGTGTTGCGATTTATCCACCCGAGAAAGAGTAACGCATGATCGAGCATCTTACAGACCCCTCGGACTCGGTTGACCGCCAGAACGAGAAACTTCGCAAGATCGCCGAAGCGCTGATGCGCCGGGTAGAGGAATCCACCGATGCGTCAGGCGCAGCCTATGCGCAGTTTCAGCGCGCGGCCGTGCTTGAACAAGAGGTCCGCGCCCGGACGAATGATCTGGAACGCGCCCTTGAATTGCTGAACGATTCTAATGCCAGATTGGCACAGGCGAACAAGGATACCGAAGCCGCACGCGCGGACCTGGCCAATGCAATCGAAACGGTGCAGGAAGGGTTCGCCCTTTTCAATCGCGACGAAAAACTGGTGCTGTGTAACAGCCGTTTTGGTCTGCATATGCCTGACATTCAGGAGCGGCTGAGCCCGGGATTGAGCTTTGCCGCATATGTCGAACTGGTCAGCCGATCAGGGTTTCTGTCCCTGCCTGAAACAATGACCCCGACAGACTGGGCCAAAAGCCGCCTGGATCGGCACACGGACGATCATGTGGTGTTCAACGTCCGGCTTGTTGGCAATCGGTGGTCGCAAGTATCCGAACACCGCACGCCGGATGGCGGCACTGTTATTCTGCAAACCGATGTGACCGATATCATGCGGATCGAACGGCAGGAACGTGACCGGATACTGGATGACAAGGCCAGGCTGATCCGCGCAACGCTGGAACATATCGAACAGGGCGTTTGTATTTTTGACAACAAACACCGTCTGATCGGGTGGAACAACCGCGCCAGCGAGTTGCTGGCCATTCCGATCGCGCAGTTTCAGATGGGGACCCGGTTTGAATCGCTGTCCAACCGCCTCAGCGCGAACATCAAGTTTCAGAAGGGAATAACGGAAGCCGATCTGCTGGATTGGGTGACGCGGCAAACCTATCGCCGTCCTCTGCAATTTCAGATGCACCGTGGAAGGTCGAAAATACTTTCTGTGTTTGCTCAGGAAATGCCCGACAGGGGTTTTGTGATATCTTTCACCGATGTTACCGCAGAACGAAAGTCCGCTCAGGCCTTATACGAAGCCAAAGAGCTGTTGGAACAACGCGTAACATCACGCACGATGGAACTGGCTGACGCTTTGAACGAGGCCGAGCGTGCAAACGCGTCCAAGTCGCGATTTGTGGCAGCGGCCAGCCACGACCTGTTACAACCTCTTTCCGCGGCAAAGCTTTATGTTGCATCGCTGGGCAGCGGCCTGGACAAAGACGACGCAAGGACTGTTGCAGGCAAGGCTGAAAGTGCGCTGAACAGCGTTGAACACATTCTGGAAGCGCTGCTGGATATCTCGAAGCTGGATTCAGGACGGGCCACCGCGCATTTGTCCACCATATCAGTGAGTGCGCTGTTTTCTCAGATGGAAGACGCATTTCGCCCGGTTGCGCAGGCAAAAGGGCTTGAACTGTCATTTGTTGACACAAACGCGCGTGTGACCAGCGACGCCAGCTATTTGCGTCGGATTTTGCAGAACCTGCTGTCGAACGCGATCAGGTATACCGAGACCGGAAAAGTTCTGGTCGGTGTGCGGCGTCGTGAAGGCGCAATTGCCTTGCAGGTCTGGGATACGGGCATCGGAATCGCGTCAGACCAAAGAGACCTCGTTTTTCAGGAATTTCAGCGCCTGCATTCTGATGCCAGTGCCGCAGAAGGTATGGGATTGGGCCTTGCAATCGTAGAGCGCGCCTGTGGGCTGTTGCAACATCCAATCCAGCTGTATTCCGAAGTAGGCAAAGGAACTGGATTCTCGGTCGAAGTACCGTTGGCACAGGAAGAGCAGACTGCATGCGGCAGTGCCCCTGCGGCCCACGATCCGGGCTACAACATACTTGGTAACACGGTCGTATTGTTGATTGAGAATGATGAAAATCTTCGTAGCGCACTGACCATGACAGTCGAATCCTGGGGGGTCGAGGTTTTGGAGAGCGAAAGCGAAGACGAAGCAATCAATCTACTTCGCGAAATTGACATTCTGCCCGACGCAATAGTTGCCGATTTTCATTTGAACCACGACAGAACCGGTGTCGACGCGATACATGCCCTGACGAACGAGTTTGGGCCTCTGCCCGGCTGCGTTATTTCGGCCAACCGATCACCTGAACTGGCCAGGCGCTGCAAGCGCGCCAATCTGCCTTTGCTCTACAAACCGCTTGATGCGCAACTTTTGCGGTCAACGCTGGAGTCATCAATTGAACAACGCAACTGAGCAGCACTGGAAACGTGTATGTTTTCAGGCGATTTCTGTCTGTGGGTTGGCACCTGTTCGATGTAGCATCGACAAAACCTCTGCCTTCCAGCCGGCTTTGATCTGCAACGCTAGCTGAGACGGAGGCCGGTGGTTCGGTGACAGGATCGCATATTCATACCTCAACGGTTCACTGAAGGGCAAAAACACGACACGGTCGTTTGAAATGTTCAACTCCCGCTCGGTAACGACTGTCAACGGATCGACAATCGTGCAGCATTGGCCCGATCCGACAAAAGGGATAAGCGGCAGAAAATATTGGCAGGTCACGGTTGGCGTATAATTCGCCGAGACCATCTGAAACGCTTGTCGCACTTTTTCCTGAAACGGATGCGTGTCATGCAGCCCGCCCATTGGAACTCCGTCAAGATCGGATATCATAACGGCGCTTTCTTTCGCCAGGGGGTTGTCTCTGTCCAGCGCGCAAAAACAGTCGCCGCTTATGATCTCGGCTGAGAACTGTGGTTGCTTACCTGTCGGATGTTCAAAATCAGCAAACCCGAAATCGATGTTCTGAGTACCCGCCAGTTCCATAATCTGCGGAGAGCTGCGAGTTGAAAGTGTGATTTGTATATCGGGGTTTCCACCAACTGAACGGCTGATGAAATTCGGAAAGGCAAAAGTGGAAGGGCCTGGCATCGCTGCAATATTCAAGCTACCGGAACTCCCTTTAAGAAGTCCGTGCATCGTACTGGAAATCGTAGATAATCTGTCCAGAATACCAGTGGTTTCCGACAATAGGTAGTGTGCTTCCGGTACTGGAATCAAACGGCGCCCTCTTCGTTCGAACAGGATCAGCCCCAAACTTTTTTCTAGGTTCTTGAGCGCAAGGCTGATGGCCGGCTGTGTCCGGTTCAGCTTTTTTGCGGTTTGAGAGATAGAGCCGCTTTCCATCACCTCACGAAAAACAGTCAATTGAGTAAGGTTCATTCCAAATCCATAAGCCAAACTTCAGTTTAGTTAAATATAACAAATTTGTATTTATGGTAAATCTCCATAGGCTGATTGGATCAGAGTTCGGACAAACCGAATCCAATGATCCAAAACTGGGAGCTTACGATGAGACTGATGAAATGCCTGACAGGTCTGGCTTTGGCAGGTGCTATGGCCGCGCCCGCACTTGCACAGGACCCAACTTTTTTCCGTATTGGCACCGGTGGTGCAGGCGGCACCTATTTTCCGATTGGCGGAACCATCGCAAATGGGATCTCGGCCCCTCCGGGCTCGCGCCCCTGCGAAGAAGGTGGTCAGTGCGGCGTACCCGGCCTGATCGCGATTGCACAATCAACAACTGCGTCAGTCTTTAACAACGCGGCAGTGGAGAATGGCGAGCTTGAGGCCGGTCTGGCCGCCGCTGATGTCACCCGTTCGATGTATCTGGGCGAAGGCAAGTTCGAAGGCAAGCCGCATCCCAAGCTGCGCATTGTGGCAAACCTGTTCCCAGAGGATCTGCATCTGGTTCTGCCCGCAGGTCAGACCATTGGTGACCTGAGCGATCTCAAAGGCAAGCGCGTGGGTATCGCACAGGCGGGTTCAGGCACACAGGTGGCCGTGCTGCAGATGCTGGATGCATGGGGCGTGAACCGCGATAACATGGACGAAGCAGAGCTGAACAACAGTCAGAGCGCCGAGCGTCTGGCCGATGGGCAGCTGGACGCGTATTTCTACGCAGCTGGCTGGCCGGTCGCCGCTATGGTGCAGTTGTCATCGACCAAAGGTATGAACCTGCACTCGTTCAGTGACGAAGACCTTGCTAAGATCAACGAGATCATTCCGGCCTATATCCCTTCCGCCATACCGGGCGGTGTGTATGAAGGGATTGACACCGAAACCAAGACCCCAGCGGTCAGCGCTATGCTGGTTGTGTCGTCGGATCTGTCCGAAGAACTGGTCTATCAGCTGACCAAAGCACTGTGGAACGACAACACCCGAAAACTGCTGGACAACGGTCACGCCAAAGGCAAGCAGATCACAGCTGACACAGCTTTGGACGGAGTCGAAGCACTGGGTGTCCCCCTGCATCCTGGTGCAGAGAAGTTCTACAAAGAAGCAGGCCTTCTGCAGTAATCGAACCTCATTGAAGCCTGTCGTCGGTGCCCCTGTGCGGGGCACCGCACTCTCCTTACACGCGCAATCAGAGGGCCATCATGTCCGAGACCGAAACACGCGATGACCACGACCTGACAGCCGAAGAACTGGCAGCCATCGAAGAACAGTTCGACGAAGGCGCCGCAGTACGTCAGGTTACACCGAACACGGCCAAGGTTCTGCGGGTTGTTGCCCTGTTATTCGCGTCCTATGAATTCTTCACCGCAGGTTTCGGCTTGCCGGCGGACCACTGGCACATGGGCATTTATCTGGCCCTGTTGTTCATACTGGTTTACGCGACCATTCCGATTGTCGGGGCTAAAAACCTATATGCGCTCAAAATCAGCAGGTTTCGTATTGGGAACGTCCCGCTTTATGACCTGGTATTCATGGCATTTGGCATCGTTGCGGCGCTTTACGTTGGATTTGCCTGGCGCGGTATTCCCTTTCTCGGGATCGAGGAACAGACTTTTCGTATGGGTAATCCCAACAATTACGATGTCTTTCTTGGCGTGGTTATCATTCTGCTGGTACTTGACATCGCCCGTCGCACGCTGGGTTGGGTGCTGCCGCTGATTATCTGCGTATTCATCTCTTACGCTCTGCTTGGTCCTTATTTTCCCGGTTTGTTGCAGCATCCCGGTGTAAATTTCAAAACCTTCGTGTCGTCGATGTACTTTCCGCAGGAAGGCATCTATGGCGTCACGCTTTGGGTCGTTTCGACCATAGTCTTCCATTTCGTTTTGTTTGGTGTGATCGCGCAGCGCACCGGGTTGGGACAGTTGTTTATCGACAATGCCACCATTCTGGCGGGTCGCTATACAGGTGGCCCGGCCAAGGTATCGGTCGTTTCATCGGCATTCTTTGGAACGATCTCGGGGTCTTCAGTCGCCAACACGGTTTCAACCGGAGCGCTAACCATCCCGAACATGAAACGCCTGGGTTATCCGGGCCATTTCGCGGGCGGGGTCGAGGCCGCTTCCTCGGCGGGCGGCCAGATCACCCCGCCCATCATGGGAGCCGCGGCCTTTATCATGGCCGAGTTCCTAGAGGTGCCTTACACCACTATTGTCATTGCGGCGATCTTCCCGGCGCTTCTGCACTACGTGGGTGTCTTTGCAGTTGTGCATCTGATGGCGCGCAAGCTGAACCTGAAGGGTCTGACGAAAGAGCAATTACCGCAGCTTAAAGCTGTCTGGGCTGAAGGTTGGGCCAATATCGTGCCCCTGATTGGCCTGCTGGTGGTGCTGTTTACCGGTTACACGCCATTCATGTCGGCCTTCTGCGGCATATCGCTGGCGGTGATCGCGGGTATGTCGCGTATCAAGCAGCCACCAACGCTGATTTACGCGGCGGCGTTTCTGGCCTTTGTGTTGTGGAAATTCTCGGATGGCGGGTTCGACCTGACAATGACCGCGATACTCTGCGCGCTGTCTGTGACAGCCACACTGAACCCACAAAAACGTATCGAAGTGCCCGAGATGCTGGCTGCTGTCGAACTGGGCGTAAAATACTCGCTGGCGGTGGGTGCCGCTGCCGCCGCTGTCGGTATTGTTGTGGGTGTGATCAACACCACCGGTATCGGCTTTCGTATCGGATTTATGGTCACGCAAGGGGCAGGCAATCTGGCGGCGGATCTTTATAATATGATCTCGTTCGGCAGCTTCCAGCTGTTTGCAATCGAAGACCTGCAACTGTTCATCTCACTGATCTTCATCGCTGTCGTCTGCATCTTGATGGGGGCGGGTATTCCGACCACCGCGCTTTACATCATGCTGGTTTCTGTCGCGCAGCCCGCGCTGGCTCAGTTGGGTGTTCCGCCCATCGCAAGCCACCTGTTCGTGCTTTACTACGGTGTGGTATCCGAAATTACACCTCCGGTCTGTACCTCGGCTTATGCGGCAGCTGCGATCGCCAACTCAAATCCGTTCCGCACCGGGCTGTCCGCGTTTACGCTCGGGTTGGGCAAGGTGATAGCGCCGATGGCATTCGTCTATGCGCCGGTTTTGTTGTTCGTGTCTTCCACTGGGTTTGATTTTTGGGAATTCACATATACTGCGACAAGCTGCATAGCGGGGGTCATCGCTCTGTCCGCGGCGGTCGTCGGATATTGGCTGCAACCGCTCAACGTATTGTCTCGTATTCTGATTGCCTTTGCCGGGATCATCTTCGTGGCACCCACGTTAACGGCAGACCTGATCGCGCTGGCAGTGGCGTCACCCGTGATCGTTGCGCAGTTGATCGCCCGCACCCGAACTCAAGCAACGGCCTGACATGTCTGAACGTGTTACCATAATCGGCGCCGGGATCGTCGGCATCTGCTGCGCGCTGTCATTGCAGGAACGTGGCAAAACCGTGCGGTTGATTGACCGGGGAGAGCCCGGGCAGGAGACCTCATTCGGTAATGCTGGTGTCGTCTCGCCATGGTCAGTGATCCCCCAAGCGGTTCCCGGTATCTGGAAGGCAATCCCCCGGATGCTGCTGGACCCCAAAAGCGCCTTGTCCGTCAGGGCCTCGTTCTGGCCGAGGATGGTCCCTTGGGGCCTGAGGTTTTTGAAAGCATCTGATGAACGATCGGTCCGCCGAATCTCGGATGCGATGGAGCTTCTTTGCAGACCGTCGATAGAGTTGTATCGACGTCATTTGCAGAACACTGGTTATGAAGACCTGATTGTCGATTCCAACTACATCCATGCTTTCCGACACCCGAATCAAGCTGACCTGAAGGCGCTGGGATATCTGATCCGACAGGAGAAAGGTGGGCAACTCGAGAGGATCGACGGCCCAGAGTTGCGCCGAATTGAACCCGCTCTATCCGAGGATTTCGAAGCAGCGATCCTTATCAAAGGTCAGGCACGGATTACATCACCCGGTCAGATTGGCGCGGTTCTGGCTGAAAAAGCGCGCCAACAAGGCGCTGAGTTTATTCGGGCCGAAGTTCGAAAACTGAACCGTACCGACGAGGGGCGGTGGCATCTGACAACCCAGACCGATACGCTTCAGGCTGATACAGTCATATTGGCTGCAGGTGTGTGGTCTGCCGAGCTTTTGAAACCTTTGGGTCTGTCTGTGCCGCTGGCTGCTGAACGCGGGTACCATGTTCAGTTCCCCGCACCTTTGGCGAGCCTTCAGAATTCGGTCATGGATGTGGATGCCAAAGTGGTTGCCAGTTCGATGCAGGGCGGGCTGCGTGTGGCAGGCACCGCCGAGTTTGCGCGTGTAGATGCCCCGCCCGATCCACGAAAACAGGCGTTACTGACGCGACAAGCCAAGGCAATGATACCGGATCTTAATACCGCCGACACGCAATTCTGGATGGGGCGCCGCCCATCGTTTCCAGACAGCTTGCCTGCCATCGGGCCGATTGACGGACATCAGGGATTGTTCAGCGCTTTCGGTCATTCCCACTATGGCCTGATGATGGCGCCTAAAACCGGAGAGCTTGTGGCCGATCTGGTAGCTGGACAGCGTCTGAACATCAGTCTGGACCCATTTGCCTTGTCGCGGTTTTAAAACACGCGAAGCGACTTCTCGAGAAGGATCACAACGTCATGCCGATCTACCCAGGTGGACAGAATATCTGCGGGGCATCCATCGGAGTTTTGTGCCTGGAAAGCTATTTCCCCAAACCTCCGGGCCATATCAAAAACCCATCGAGTCTTCCGTTCCCGGTGCTGTATGAGATGATTGAAGGCGTCACAGTACCAAAGCTGCTGAACAACCCGACACCAGAGTTGCTGGAGCCCTTCATCAAAGGCGCGCAGAGGCTTGAATCCGAAGGTGTGCGGGCCATCACTGGCAGTTGCGGGTTTCTTGCATTGTTCCAGAAAGAGCTGGCCGAAGCCGTGTCCGTGCCCGTTTTTGCCTCAAGCCTGATTCAGGTGCCGCTGGCTTATTACATGACCGGTGCCAGTGCACCGGTAGGAGTGATAACCGCCGATTCCTCGGCGCTGACGCAACGCCATTTCGATGGGGTTGGGGCAGGAGATATCCCCGTAGCTGTGCAGGGTCTTGAGAACACGACCGAGTTCGCCGAAGTCATCCTGCGCAATACGCGCACCCGAATGGATACCGATCTGATTGAGGCTGAAGTTCTGAATGCTGTACGCAAACTGAAACGCGATACACCGGAAATCCGTTCGCTGGTACTGGAATGCACCGATCTACCGCCTTACGCGGCCTCAATTCAGAAGGAATTGAGCCTGCCGGTTTATGATCTGGTGACCTTGGCACATATGGCCCATTCGGTAAGCACGCGTAGCCCGTATCGCGGACTTATGCCGTGGGTTTGATGTGGACACTGCCTGGCGTGCTGACTTGATGAACAGCCAAACTGAAACGGCCTGACTGCGGAGTGAACCAAGGGTCTTCCCCTTGCCGAAACGGCTGGTTAAGAAGTTCTTCCACCGTCGCTTCAGGAGGCACCATTGGACCGTATCGCCCGCACTATCGCCACCGAGATTAAGGCACGTTCCGAGCAGGTCGGTGCCGCGATCAAGCTACTGGACGAAGGAGCAACCGTGCCTTTTGTCGCCCGATACCGGAAAGAAGCAACCGGAGGATTGGACGACACCCAATTGCGCCTGCTGTCTGAGCGGCTGACTTATCTGCGCGAGCTTGAAGCGCGGCGTGAAACCATTCTGAACTCGATCAAGGATCAGGGCAAACTGACCGACGATCTGAGTAAATCCATTGCGCGCGCGGAAACCAAAGCGCAGTTGGAAGACATTTATCTGCCGTATAAGCCAAAACGGCGCACCAAGGCGATGATTGCACGCGAAAATGGGCTTGAACCTTTGGTTGACGCTATTCTGGCGGACCGCAACTGCGACCCTGAAATATTAGCCGCGGCGTACCTCACCGAGGCGGTAACAACGACCCGGGATGCTTTGAACGGTGCGCGGGATATTTTGACCGAGCGGTTGACAGAAAACGCCGCTCTGCTGGGCGAATTGCGCAGTTTCATGCAGCACGAGGCTCTGCTCAGCGCAAAGGTCATAGAAGGCAAGGAAAAGGACGGCGCCAAGTTCAGTGACTACTTTGACCATTCCGAATTGTGGGCGGACGTGCCGTCACATCGGGCATTGGCGATGCTGCGGGCATCCAAAGAGGGCATCGTCACGCTGGATATCGCGCCTGAACCGGAGTTTGGTGCCGCGCGGGCCGAGACGATTGTCGCCGCCCATCTACAGACACGTGGCACTGGGCTAGCAGACGTGTGGTTGCGCAAAGTCGCGGGCTGGACTTGGCGGGTGAAACTTTCGCTGTCCATGATGGTCGAACTGATGGCTGACCTGCGCAGCCGGGCGCAAGACGAAGCCATTCAGGTCTTCTCGCGAAACCTCAAGGATCTGCTGTTTGCCGCACCGGCAGGTGCCAAGGCGACCTTGGGTCTGGATCCGGGCATTCGTACGGGCGTAAAGGCTGCTGTTGTTGATGCGACCGGCAAGGTTGTCGCCACCGACACCTTGTACCCGTTTCAGCCGAAGAATGATCTGCGAGGTGCACAGGCCAGTATCCTCAATCTGATATCAGCTCATCGGATCGAACTGATCGCAATCGGGAACGGGACGGCCAGCCGTGAAACCGAAAGGTTGGTTGCAGACACTCTTGCACTTCTACCCAAGACGGTGAAAGCACCAACAAAAGTGGTGGTGTCAGAAGCTGGCGCTTCGGTTTATTCCGCATCTGAACTGGCTGCGCGCGAGTTTCCGGATCTGGATGTCTCGCTACGTGGCGCGGTCTCGATTGCGCGCCGATTGCAGGACCCCTTGGCCGAGCTGGTTAAAATCGAACCGAAATCCATTGGTGTTGGCCAGTATCAGCATGATGTGGATCAGCATCGCCTGTCACAGTCGCTGGATTCCGCGATCGAGGATGTGGTGAATGCTGTCGGGGTTGATCTGAACACCGCATCTGCCCCTTTGCTGTCACGCGTGTCTGGTCTGGGTCCGGCGCAGGCCGAAGCGATTGTCACCCACCGTGACCTGAATGGGCCCTTCCTATCGCGGAAGGATTTGCTGTCCGTCGCCCGCCTTGGACCACGTGCGTTCGAACAATGCGCCGGTTTCCTGCGCATCAGGGACGGTTCAGAGCCTTTAGACGCGTCTTCAGTGCACCCCGAAGCCTATGACATTGCGCGCCGGGTCGTTGCCGCCTGCGGTCGCGATATCCGTCACATCATGGGCCATGATGGCGCGTTAAAGGGGTTGCGGGCGGAACAATTTGTAACTCAGGATTTCGGCCTGCCGACGGTTCGGGACATCTTTGCCGAACTTGAAAAGCCCGGACGCGACCCCAGACCCAGTTTTGTCTCCGCATCTTTCACCGATGGCATCGAAGAAATCACCGATCTGAAACCCGGAATGGTTTTGGAAGGCACAGTCACCAACGTCGCCGCTTTCGGCGCTTTTGTGGATATCGGCGTGCATCAGGATGGGCTGGTTCATGTCAGCCAGCTGGCGGACCGGTTTGTCAAAGATCCGCATGACGTGGTTAAAACCGGGCAGGTGGTTAAAGTACGTGTCGTCGATGTTGATGTCGCGAGAAAACGCATTGGGTTGACCATGCGAAAACAAGGGGGTGGAGGAAACCGTCGCGGAGGATGAAGTGAACTTTGCTTCGGAACCCGTGTTTGACAGCGTCAGCTTAGTGCCTTGCACGTGTTCCAATCCATGATTACGACTAGGTTGGCAGGAATGAAGGTGATGTTGGCACCCCGGAAAAAAATGGGCTGAACGATCTTTTCTTCCATGGAGATTTGCAAAGACCAGGGTTTGTAGCGGTTGGCTGGCTCGTAGTCTTGGGTAATGTCTTAAACTCAACCTTGTACCAGAGCGGATCAGTAAACCTTAGGAACTTCACCTTTTCGCAAACCAGAGGATATGCATGACACATGTCGTGACCCTGAATGCCGGATCGTCTTCGATGAAGTTCGGCCTGTTCGAACTGACAGAAGACGATCCAGTCATGGTGTGCGCCGGTGTGGTCGAACGGATCGGTGAGCCTGAGCCAATCGTCAAGGCGCGGTCATCTGGTGGTGGAGTTCTGGCGAATGGCACGGCAGGCGATATTCACGACCACGCTGCTGCCCTGGACTGGGTACTGAACCTGTTGTCACGGGCCTTCCCCAGTTGCGAGGTCACCGCGGTTGGGCATCGTATTGTTCACGGCGGACCCGAGATCGATACGCCTTTGCCGTTGACTGCCGCTGCTTTGGAGGAGTTGGACAAGCTTTCTCCGTATGCACCTCTGCACCAGCCGCACAACCTGGCTGGCGTCAAGGCAGCTATGGAACGCTTTCCAAATGCCGCCCAGATTGCCTGTTTCGACACGGCCTTTCATCGCAACCACCCCTGGGAGAACGACGTATTCGCCCTGCCGCGCGAGTATTACGACAAAGGCGTCCGGCGCTATGGTTTTCACGGGCTTAGTTATGAGTACATTTCGGACCATTTGGCCAAAACCGCACCGCTTTTGCACGCGGGGCGGGTCGTGGTTGCGCACCTGGGCAACGGTGCGTCGATGTGTGCCATGATTGGGGGGCGATCCGTCGGTTCTACCATGGGGTTTTCGTCGTTGGACGGTCTGCCGATGGGATCCCGTTGCGGTCAGCTTGATCCCGGTGTTTTGTTGTATCTAATGGATCAGGAAGGGTTGAGCGCCTCAGAGATTTCCGACCTTCTGTTTCGCAAATCAGGGTTGCTGGGTCTTTCGGGACTTTCAAGCGACATGCGCACCCTTGAAAACGCAGATACCCGCGAAAGTCGACAGGCCATCAGCTATTTCACGTTCCGCATCCGCCGCGAACTTGGGGCAATGGCCGCAATATTGGGCGGTATTGATGCCTTGATCTTCACAGGTGGTATCGGAGAAAACTCGCGTCTTGTACGTGATAGGGTATGTTCTGGAATGGGGTGGCTGGGGATTGAACTGGATCCCGATGCCAACGCGGACAATGATCGGATCATCTCGACAGACCTGTCCCGAGTGGTCGCCATGGTTATCCCGACAAATGAAGAGCTGGTTATTGCCCGTGCGGCCGCCGATCTGTTGGCAAATCGGTCCCATCGGAAAAGCGCTTAACCCGGCTGATACGTCCAGCGATACGAGGGTGGGGTAGGCCCTTTGTTGCGACCACCTTGCTGCATCTGCTCCCAGGCATGTGCCAGAATACCTACTGATCGGGACAGGCAGAAAAGGCCGCGCGCCAATGGTGGCGCAAACCCAAGCTCGGCATAAATAACTGCGGTTGCGCCATCGATGTTCATCGGGACGGGTTTACCCTTACGCCGCGCAAGTTCTGCCTCGATTTGCTGCGCAATTCGCATGAATTGCCCATCGCAAGCACGGGTTTTCACCGCTTCGGCGACCAAATCCATCAGGCGCGGCGCGCGGGGGTCTGTGGGCGTGTGAAACCTGTGTCCAAAACCCGGAAGTATCTTTCCGTGGCTTTCGATCCACGCATCGATTGCCTGCGCCAAAGTGCCAGGGTAATGGCCCATAAAGTGGTAGAGTTCCACGGCCTGCTCGCCAGCCCCTCCATGAATGTCGCCCAACATGTTCACAGCGCTCGCCATCGCGTTGTTGAGAGGCAGGCCACAGGTAACCGCCATGCGCGCGGTTGCAATCGACGGTGCCTGAGGACCGTGGTCGACTGCCGCGACCAGCGCGGCTTCGAACAATTGGGCCTGCGCTTTTGATGGGCGGTCGCCGCGTACCATGAACCAGATCATCTCCGCAAAACCAAGGCGTCCGATCAGGTTTTGAATCGGCTCCCCGCGCAGGTCTATCCGGCCAGGTTCCATATCGATGATGGATGTTGCCCACCAATCTGACACATCGCTCATATGATCCCCTCTCTGCTCAGCGCGTCGACTTCCGCGTCGGTCAATCCGATTTCGGACCACACCGCCTTGTTGTCGGCCCCAAGTTTTGGTGGCGCGATTTGCGGCATTCGCCGGGCGCCATTCATTACGACGGGACTGCCTGCAAGTTGCATTTGTTCGCCGTGAACCAACAAAGAGCCAATCAGACCGCGATCGGAAAGTTGCGGGTCTGCAAGGGCCTCGGGCACGGTCAGAACTTGTCCTGTCGGTACCCCCAATGCGTTTAATTCACTCACCCACTCGGCCGCGGCCTTCGTCTTTAGGGTGCGTTCCAGTTCTGTACGTAAGGCGTGGCGGTTTGTTTTGCGATCTTCACGCGTTGCGTAGTCGGGGTTGTTCAGCAGGTCATCCCGCCCGAGACAACGGGCAAGTGCCTGCCATTGCTCGTCCCGATTGGCCGCGATGTTGATCGGGTTGTCCCGCGTGGCAAATGTACCTGAGGGGGCCGAGGTTGTGTTCTCATTCCCATGCGCTCCGGGCGTTACGCCACCCACCAGATAATTTGAAACAACCCAACCCATCGTCGAAATCACGGCTTCGGACATCGCAACATCCAGATAGGTGCCGCGTGGGTTGGCGTTCAATGCCGCCGCGACTGCAAAGGCGGCCGTCATCCCCCCGACCGTGTCCGCCAACGGATAACCGACGCGATACGGTGCCGTGTCGGGGGCTCCGGTGATTGACATCACGCCGCTGATACCCTGCACAATCTGGTCATAAGCCGGATCGCCGCGCCGGGGGCCATCCTGCCCGAACCCGCTGATGGCGCAATAGATCAGGTTGGGATTGGAGTTGCGCAAAATTTCATACCCTAGACCAAGACGATCCATTACTCCGGGCCGGAAGTTTTCCACCAGAACATCAGCTGACTGGACAAGGCGTTTCAACAGCGCCTTGCCCTTTTCCGATTTCATGTCCAGCGTGACAGACTTTTTCCCGGCATTCTGCGCCAGAAAACTGATCCCCATCCCCGCCTTGTTTCTGGCGGGATCGGCACCCAGAACGCGAGCAAGGTCGCCACCATCGGGGCGCTCGACCTTGATCACGTCGGCACCCATCAATGCCAGTTGGTAGCAACAATACGGACCCGCGAGGACATTGGTCAGATCGAGAACCCGTATTCCCGCCAGCGGGTCAGTCACCTTCGGCAACCCCTTCCGCCCGGGCCTGTGCACGGCGCGCGCGGTAGCTGGGTAGTAGCACCAGAAGCGCCGCAATAACCAACAGACCCAGCGTCATCGGGCGTTCCCAGATAAAGGCGATACCATCGTACAACTGCATGGACCGTGAGAAGTTGTCTTCCATCATACCGCCGAGGATGAAACCGATCAGCAGTGGTGCCAGTGGGTAATCAGCAAATTTCAACGCCGTTGCGCATACCCCAAAACCCACCAGTATCAGCAGTTCGGTTGCATTGTTCTGTCCGATATAGGCCCCCATCAGAGTAAAGAACAAAATAAAGGGGATCAGATAGTTGCGCGGCACCGAGAGTACTTTGGCTATGTAGGGGATCAGCGGCAGATTCAGGATCAGAAGCACCAGGTTGCCAATGAACATGGACATGATGACCGCCCAAAAGATCTGCGGGTCGTCCAGCATAAGGCGTGGGCCCGGTGTCACATTCAGAGCAATCAATGCCCCAAGCAGGATTGCCGTCGTTCCCGATCCGGGAATGCCCAGGGTCAGCAGCGGCACGAATGAGCCTGTACAGGCGGCGTTGTTCGCCGTTTCAGGCGCGGCCAGCCCTTTGATCGACCCTTTGCCGAATTCGTCCTGCTCGGCTTTTGGGGCGATGTTACGCTCAACCGCGTAGCCCAGAAAGCTGGCAATCGTTGCGCCCGCACCCGGCAGAACGCCGATGAAAAACCCCTGTATAGACTGGCGGCCAATCACTGGTGCAATGGCTTTGGCTTCCTCCCTGCTTATGCGCAGGTCCTTGATTTCGCCTTCTTCCCCCTTAAGGTCCTTGGGTTTGAGGACAAGAAACAGCGCCTCGGGTAACGCGAACATGGCCATTGCAAGTGTGATAAAGCCAAAGCCCGACTGCAAATCCATGATGCCCATGGTGAAACGAGGCATATTGAACAGTACGCCTTCGCCAACAGTGGCCATGATCAATCCAAGGATTGTCATTATGATAGCCTTGGCAACCTGACCTGTTCCCGCAAAGGCGGCAATGGCCGACAAGCCGACAACCATCAGCGCGAAATACTCGGCTGAATGGAAAAGCAACGCGACAGAAGACAGGGCAGGGGCGAAGATCATCAAAAGCAACGCGCCGAACGTGCCACCTGCAAAGCTCGCGATTGCGGCAATGGTCAGGGCTTTGCCCGCTTTGCCCTGACGTGCCATCGGGTAGCCGTCAAAGCTGGAGGCGACGGTACCCGCGACCCCCGGCGCATTCAGCAGAATAGAAGAGGTCGAACCACCAAAAATGGCGCCATAATACACGCCGGCCAGCAGGATCAGCGCAGCGGACGGGTCGCCCATGGAAATAGCTACCGGGATCATGATGGCGATGATCGACATCGGGCCCAGACCCGGCAGCATTCCGATGAATGTGCCAATCAGACAGCCCGCCACGACCATCAGCAGATTTTGCAGTGAGAATGCCGTTTGCAGGCCTATCAGAAGTCCTTCAAGCATGTCAGCCTCCGAAAATGCCGGGCAAAGGGCGCATGTAAATGCCAAGGACTTCCTGAACCAGATACCAGACCGTACCAGTGGCGATCAGAGCGACGGGCAGCATGATATGCCATTTTCGTTCACCCAGGATAAAAGACCCAAAGATCAGGAAGGCCGAAGTTGAGATCAGGAACCCGACGGGACGCAGGCACAACGCGTAGACAACCATCAGAACCAGCAGCATGATCGCCTGACCAAGATGGTAATCGCCCAACCGCCGGTAATCGATTTCAGGTTCGCTGGGTTCAGCTTTTTCGAAACCCAGCAGAATGATCGTGGCCGTGATTATCCCCAGAATAGACAGCACTTTGGGGAAAGTGCTTGGCCATATGGGGTTTCTTTGCATGAAAGGGGGAAGACTACTGTCCATCGTGAACCAAGCGGCGTAGCCATATGTTAAACAAACACCCAGAAGAATGAGCGCGATCCAGCGATCCAGCGCCATGAGACCCCCTCCTTTTTTTCGTCGTCAGGGATGGCAGAGCGGGTTACCGCTCTGCCCAAATTGTATTCAGAGGAAGCCCAGCTTCTTCATCAGATCACCGATCTGTTGTTCCTGCTGCTCAAGAAATGACCGGAAATCATCGCCCGAGTTGTGGATGTTCACCCAACCGTTGCGTGCACGAACCTCTTCCCATTCCGGGGTGTCGTACATCTTGGCAATCGCGGCCTGGTATGCTGCAAGCTTGTCCTCGGGCAGACCCGGGGCCGCAAAGAAGCCACGCCAGTTCACAAAGGTGGTGTCGATGCCCTGTTCTTTCATGGTCATCGCGTCTGGGGCGGCCTCTACGCGATCTGCCGATGTGACGCCGATGATTTTGACTTCACCTGCATTGGCCAGATCGACGGCTTCAGAGAAACCTGTAGACAGCGCTGCGATCTCACCGGACAGAAGGGCAGCCATGGCTTTGCCACCCGCATCATATGGAATGTACTTCACGCCAAGCGCATCTTTTCCGGCCGCTTCCATCACCATGGCTGCGACCAGGTGGTCCATACCACCAGGAACCGAGCCACCGCCGATGGCCGTGTTGCCCGGGTCGGCGTCGAAGGCTGCCAGCAGATCACTCATAGAGTTGATGGGGCTGTCTTTGCCGACAACAATGGCTGCGTAATCACCGATCGTACCCGACACCAGCGTCAGGTCGCGGAAGTTGTGAGGGAACACGCCAGTCAACGAACGGATCACGATTGGCGTGGAGTTTACCATCAATGTCCCGTGGTTGCTGTCGGCGTTTTCAATCAGATAGCCGATGGCTTTGCCGCCACCACCGCCTGACATGTTTTCATAAGACGCGGTGCCCACAAGACCGGCGTTCGTCAGCGCTTCGCCGGTGCCGCGGGCGGTACCGTCCCAACCACCACCGGCGCCGCCGGGGATCAGAAAGTGGATGCTGTCCACTACCTGGTCTTCAGCCAGAACAGGTCCTGCAAGACCTACTGCAGCTACAGCTGCGATAAGGGCGCGACGGCCCAGTGCGAATGTTGTCATGATGTCCTCCCATTTGACAACGGGCCGCATGGCGGCTCAGATTGGGAAGAACAAAAACACACCAACCTGACATCAACCTGTCACGCGCGAGAATAGTATAAAAGCCCGATGAAATTTCTGCTTGTCGAAGACAATCTAGACCTCGCAAACGCAATCAGTTCCCGCATGAGGTTAGACGGGCATGTGGTTGATAACGCGTCTACATTAGGTGATGCAACTGCCTTTGTTGAAACTCAGGAATACGATCTGATCCTGCTGGATATCATGCTGCCGGATGGGGACGGTCGCGATTTCCTCAAGCGGCATCGCGCGAGCCATTTGGACACGCCGGTGATCGTTTTGACGGCCCGCAGTCAGGTTTCGGATCGAATCGGCTCGCTTGATCTTGGTGCTGACGATTATGTCACCAAACCGTTTGATCATGCCGAGCTGGAAGCGCGCTGCCGCGCAGTTCTGCGTCGCAAATCCGGGAATACGAAGACAACGATAGAAGTCGGCGGCATCGTATTCGATCCCCTGGCTGGCCATCTGACCGTGGGTGACGAGACCGTGTCGCTGCGCAATCGTGAACTGCGCCTGTTGGAATTGTTCATCAGCGCACCTGGTCAGGTTTTTTCGAAGCAAAAACTAACGGACCGGCTGTTTTCTTATGATGATGATGTCTCTGATAACGCGATCGAAGTTTATGTGGGCCGTTTGCGCAAGCATCTGGAACCCTCGGACCTGAAAATCACCACGCTTCGTGGGCTGGGATACAGACTTGACCATGCCTCCTGATCCCAATGTGTCAGGATCGCTGCGGAACAGGCTGGTTCTGACACTGATCGGCGGCGCGGCCATACTTGCGTTCCTGCTGTTTGTCGCAGTCCGAAACTATGCTGCGCAGGTCGCGCAACAGGGACAAGACAACATTCTTGGTGCATCGGTGGCCTCAATCCTCGATGCGGCCGCTTTGCGGGAAGGGGTGTTGGAGGTCGATATCCCATATGCCGCCTTCGCGATGCTAAGCACCCCTGCGGACGACCGGATCTTCTATTCTATTTTTCAGGACGGCACGTTTCTTTCCGGATACGAGGATTTTCCACCGACCATTGGACCGCGTGACGGAAAGTCGCTTTTCAGTTCCAGTCAGATTCGCGGTGAAACCATTCGTCAGGTCAGCGCCAGCCGGACTTTGGTGGGATTGGATAAGCAAACCGAACTGGTGGTCGCGCTGGGGCAGACACAAGACGCGTTGGCCGAAACTCTGGACCAGATTTCGCGCAATGCAGCGATTCTGGGCGTAGGGTTCTTTGCCCTTGCTGCCGCTCTTTCCTTCTGGGCGACGTCCTCGACCATCGGGCAGCTGAACAGATTGACAACCTCTGTCACCCGCCGTGGGCCGCAGGATCTGAGCCCGTTCAAAAAGCCGGTACCCCGCGAAATGGCCCCCTTGGTTGCTTCACTGAACTCATTGATGGGGCGGCTTGATCAGTCACTCAGCCAGTCAGAAGACTTTATTGCCGAGGCGGCCCACCGTGTTCGCACCCCTCTTGCTACGGTCAGGTCCTATGCTGACGCCACTTTACAAAGGGTTGAAAAAGAAGAAAACCGCGAGGCGCTGCGCTCGATGGTGCGTGCCATTGACGAAAGCTCTCGTGCAGCCGGACAGCTGTTGGATCATGCGATGATCACGTTCCGGGCTGACCACCTTGAGCGGGAAGACATTGACCTGAACGCTTTGGTCAGTGACCTTGTGCAGCGCCTGACACCAATTGCCGAGATGAAGGACTTGTCGTTGTCGCTTTGTGGCGACCCACAGGTCATGTATTCAGGTGACCCCATCCTCATTCAAAACGCCGTGCGCAACATGATTGACAACGCACTTAAATATGCTCCGGCCGACAGTTCTGTTCGCATCGAAGTCACGTCGGAGCCATGGGCTCAAATCCGGGTAAAAGACCGTGGCCCGGGGTTTCCCTTAAACGAAATTGACACTCTCACGCGTCGGTTTGAACGGGGTAAGAACGCAAGTGGTACCATTGGGTCCGGTTTGGGCCTGACCATCGCGCAGGACGTTGCAACAGCGCATGGTGGAGCGCTTGCCTTGTCCAACAGACAGGGAGGCGGCGCATGCGTTACATTATCGCTTTAGTCTTCCTTTGGTTTCCCGCTGTCACACAGGCGCAAGTCTGGGAGGATCGGCAAGTATTCAACGCCGAAGCAGACGAGGCACATATTCGGGTCATCTCAAGCACCGATACGTTTTTGTTTGAGCCTATGATTTCCAGCTTTATCAAGGAAAACCCTGACATTTCTGTCGAGTATTTGGTGACGGGTACTGCCGACATCGATCGGATCGTGCGCACCGCACCGGAAGATTTCGATATTGTCATTTCCAGCGCCATGGACCTGCAACTGAAACTGGCCAATGACGGTTATGGACGCGTGATTGATGACATATCGCTGCCATCCTGGGCGCAGTGGCATCGCAGTCTTTTCGCCTTCACGTTCGAGCCCGCGACCATCGTGATCAACCGTGCCGCCTTTTCCGGCGCGCCTGTCCCAGAGACTCGACAGCAACTGATTGAAGCTCTTCGAATGCGACCGGACAGCTTTCGGGGCCGGGTGGGAACTTATGACATCCGTCAGTCCGGTCTAGGGTATCTGTTTGCAACGCAGGATGCCCGTGCGTCAGAAACGTTCTGGCGCCTGATGGAAGTCATGGGCGGGTTGGATGTGCGTCTGTACTGCTGTTCCGGCGACATGATTGATGATCTTGTTAAAGGTGAGATCGCCGTAGCCTATAATGTACTTGGCAGCTATGCGGATGCGCGCGCCGGGCACAAGGATACGCTTGAGGTTATCCTGCCGTCGGATTTTCAGACGACCATGATGCGCACGGTGATGGTTCTTGAAGGTACACCCGTACCCGAATTTGCCGCGTCTTTTGTTCGTCACCTTGTATCAAAGCAATCCACGCAGTCAGGTGGGGGCCACACCCTCCCGCCTTTGGCACCTTTTGACACGGACGAAGAACGTGAAACGATTGGGCTTGATCCAGCGCTGATGACGTTTTTGGACAGATTAAAACGCCGCCGTTTTCTGGCCGAATGGGAAAGCGCAGTTATCCAGAGATAGCCCTGCCGTCATTCCCTAAATGCACGATTGAAGTAATCGGCCATCGGCTTGACCAGATAGGACAACGGGGTGCGTTCATCGGTTTTGATCAGTGTCTCAACAGGCATACCCGGCAAAAGCTCCTGACCGTTGAGACGGTCCAGCTCGCCATCATTCATAACCACTTCGGCGCGATAGAATGTAAAGCCGGACTTTTCATCCGTGAATGTATCGGCTGACACGTTTTTGACCTGCCCGTCCAATTCAGGCGTTTCACGCTGATTGAAGGCCGGAAACCGCAGGGCGACAGGTTGACCCACATGCAGCTGATCCACATGGATCGCGTCAACGCGCGCGGCGACAAGCAATGGCGTATCCTGTGGAACAACATACATCATGGGTTCACCCGGCTGAACGACAGACTGAAGGGCAAAGACCTGACTTCCATATACTGTTCCGCTGACCGGTGCGCGGATGTCCAATCGTGTCAGCCGCTCGGACAGGGACAGTCGGCGTTCCGATAGTTCAGCAACTTGCGCCTGTACGTCCCGCAACGTGGTAATTGCCTCTTCCCGGCGGGTTGCAGACAGTTCAACGATCTGGATCTCGGTTGATGCGATCTGCCCTTTGAGGCGGGCGACAGCAGCTTCCAGTCGGCCTATTTCACCTGTCAGGCTGGCTTCTTCCCGTTGCAGGGCCAGTACACGACTGGTTTGCGTCAATCCTCGTTTCAACAGGCTTTGCTGGTCTTCCAGCTCATCCTCGATCAATTCAACCTGACGGCGCAGCGAAACGAGTTGGGCCTGCGTGCCTTCAATCTCGCTCTCGATCTGAACCAGCTGCTTGTTCAGCTGTTCTTGCTGTTTGGATAGGGTTTCCACCCGGGCGTCGAACAGGTTTTGCTGACCTTCGATCAGGTCCAGATCAATGCTGTATTCCGTCTGAACCTCGTGCAACTGCGCCGCCAACTCTTGCGACGAAAGCCCGTCGCGTTCGGCCTGAAGCCTGACACGCCGTGTCAGAAGCTCAAAAAGCTGCGCTTCCACAATCGTCTGTTCGGACGATAGGAAAGTATCATCCAGCCGCAACAGCATCTCGCCCGAGGCGACCACATCACCATCGCGTACAAATATTTCGCCAACAACGCCGCCATCGGGGTGTTCTACCACCTGACGGTTGCTTTGTACCTCGATCACGCCTGAGGATACGATCGCACCTGCGAGGCGCGTCTTCACTGCCCAAAGACCCAATCCGCCAACCAAAATGGCAAGTGCGGCGAATCCCACCAGGGCGGGAATTCTCATACTCCAGGCCTGCGCCTGCTTCTTGGTCGTCTTTTTTGCCATTATTCACCTACGGGGCTAAGCTTGCGCTTAATCGCGCCCGCGTTCTGCACCATTGCGCTGAGAACCTCGTCACGACTGCCGAACCTGACCACTTGTCCTTTTTCGACAACGGCCAGATCGTCACATTCCGAAATGGCCTGCGGGCGGTGTGTCATGATGATGGCGGCTTTGCCTGCCGCCTTGAGCCCCCTCACGGCCGCGTTCAAGGCTTCGGTGCCATCCGCGTCCAGTGCCGAGTTTGGTTCGTCGAGAATAAGCAGAACAGGGTCGCCATAGAGGGCGCGGGCCAGAGCGATGCGCTGTTTCTGCCCGCCTGACAACTGACTGTCATTGCCTTCAAGGAAGGTACCATAACCTTTCTCCAAAGACAGGATCAGGTCGTGCGCATTGGCTTTCTTGGCTGCGGCCACCACCGCTTCGGAATCCGGGTTTTCTGACATCCGGGCGATGTTCTCGGCCACGGTCCCGTTAAACAGGGTAACCTGCTGCGGCAAATATCCGATATGGCTGCCCAGATCGTTGGAGTCATATTGATCCAGAGTGGCACCACCCAGTCGAATTTCACCGGCTGCCGGATTCCAAAGCCCCAGCAACGCCTTGGCCAGTGTCGTCTTTCCCGATCCGCTTTTGCCGATGACACCCAGCGCCTTGCCCGGTTGCAGCTTCAGATTCACGTTCCGCAACGTTGGCGTTGTTGCCCCGGGGGGAATGACAGTCAGCGATTTGGCTTCCAACTGCGCTTTCGGGATGGGCAAGCGAATCCGCTGCTCTTCGGGAGGGGTCTGATCCAAAAACCGGCTTAGGGAAGTCCAGGCCGTTCGCGCACGTTCGATCATGCCCCATTGGCCGACCGCTTGTTCGACCGGGGCGAGGGCCCGACCCAAAAGGATTGAACCCGCGATCATCGCGCC
This sequence comes from Ruegeria sp. BH8, assembly GCF_056538065.1. Lineage (NCBI taxonomy): Bacteria > Pseudomonadati > Pseudomonadota > Alphaproteobacteria > Rhodobacterales > Roseobacteraceae > Ruegeria > Ruegeria sp. BH8. The sequence goes on from NZ_JBQFSP010000013.1 coordinate 98,611, forward strand.
CGGTGTCATTTCGTTTTGCAAAACCAGCCACGCGCCCAAGGCAAGCATTGCAGATTGAAGAAACAGTCGTAACGACTTGGTCAAAGACGTAAAACTGCCTGTCCAGTCGCTGGCCGAAATGGTTTGGCGCAAGGCATTCGAACGCTGGTCCAACCACCGCTTTGTCACGTCCGCCTGCATACCCTGTGAGCGCACAACCTCTGCCGCTTGTCTCGCATGTTCCGCAAAGGCGTTTGCCCGCGCTGCTGCAGTTTGTGCTTCAGCGACTTTTCTGCTGGTCAGAGCCTGATTGAGCAGTGCAATCACGACAAGCAGAACACCGCTTGCCACGGCCAGCCAGCCCAGCAAGGGATGAAACAGGAAAATCGCACCCAGAAAAACAGGCGTCCATGGAATATCCATCACCGCCAGCAGAACGGGGGATGAGCACAGGTTTCGAATGGATTCCAAATCACGCAAGGCCGTTGCCGGGGCAGATCGTATTTGCGGCAAAAGTGAACGCCGCAGCGTTGCTTCGAAGACGCGCTCATCCAACTGTGACTGGAACCGTGCGCCGAACCGGGCCACGATGCGTCCGCGGGCAAAATCCAGCATCGCCATCAGCGCATAAAGCAACGCCACCAACAAAAACAGCGCTGTCAGTGTTTCCACTGCACGCGAGCCCAATACCCGGTCATACACCTGCAACATGAACAATGGGCCAGTCAGCATAAGCAGGTTCACAAAAATGCTGAACAAGAACGCCAAAGCAAGGAACGCGATCCCCTGATTGCGCACATTGCGCAGTTCATGCCGGGGGGCCGCAGATACGCGGTGTTCAGGTTTCAATGTTTTAAATCCATATTATCCGGAGATGCGCCCCCGCATTTAAAAAGTTAGATCAGCCTTGCCAAGTTTGCACATCTTTTTTTGGGCAAGAAACCGCGGGTCCCTAGCGTAAAGAAGCACTATTCAGCCGTAGCTGACAAAAATCTAACGGCAATTACAGGCGCCGCTGGGCGGGCGTTTCAGGATTACGGCAAATCGGGCGGAATACAGCAAATATACGGACGCGCGAAGACCGCAGCCCGCCAACAAGCCGCAGGCGATTAAGGTTGCATTGATCCCGCCGCGAAATGACCGAGACCGGATTTTTCGACTTCAACTGTAAGGATGACAAGCTTTTTTTAATGTCGGACATTATTGTTTATTTTGTCCTACATTAAATGTAAAAGTGAATGAAATACGAATCGGAGAAGCCGCGCGTGGTCAAAAGAACGCCCCCAAAGGAAAAAGCTGAGAGTGTCGGCAACACCTTGAAGGTGCTACCGGCTGGCAGCAGCGGCCGGGACGTTCTGGAGGCTCTCTCTGGAATGATCGAAGTGGAAGGATTGAAAGTAGGGGATCGCCTGCCGCCAGAGATCGAAATTGCAAATCAGCTTGGGATCGGACGGGCGAAGGTTCGCGAGGCCCTGACAAGTTGGCAGAATATGGGCATCGTTGTACGGAACAAGAAAGCCGGGACGCGATTGGCGGCCGAGGTATCTGCCAATACGATCCATCTCCCACTCACGCTGAAGCTCGAAGCCGAAAGCCTTTTGCGAACACACGCCGTGCGCCGGCCACTGGAAATCGAGGCAGCAAGGTTGGCAGCACTGAATTGCTCAGACGCGCAGCGGCTTTTGATTTCGGCCCGCGTTGCAGAGCTCATAGCTGTTCATTCTGCAGGTGAGGATTGGCGGCCGGCCGATTACCGGTTTCACGCGGCACTGCATGAAGCGTGCGGAAATCCACTTTTCGGGCAGTTGATCCGGCAAATTCAAAAAGCTTTTCACGAAGTATATGACACGCCCTTCGGTCAACCACACTTGGGGCAGGCCTCAATTCCAATACATGCGCCGCTGGCCGAAGCAGTTGTCTCCGGCCGTGCAGACGAAGCCGCAAGTATTATCGGCGCGATCATGGACATGGTCGAAGCAGAAGTCCTAGAAATCATGGAAAGCCAGAATGTCTGACTACGAAGACCTTTCGACGCGTCTTGCAGCAACCTTCCCGGATGCGGCTGGTTCGGTCACGCCGCCGATCGTTCAAACGTCACTGTTCACCTTCGACAATTACCAAAGTTTTGAAGACCGGATGGCCGGAAGATCAGAAACGGCCATCTACACGCGCGTGGAAAACCCGACCGTCGCCGCGTTTGAAACGCTTATGGCTGAAGCCGAGCAAGGTCAGGCAGCCGTTGCATTTGCTTCCGGGATGGCGGCCATTTCCTCAACGCTGCTGGCATTTGTCAAACCCGGTGACCGGATTGCCTGCGTCGAACATGTCTATCCGGATTCATTCCGGTTCATGGAGCGCATCCTGCGCCCGTTCGGGGTGCATATCGACTACCATGCGCCGGAGCGTTTCGAGAACGACCCCGATCTGCTTGCCGATGTAACGGTGGCTTATCTGGAGAGCCCCGGATCGATCATTTTTGAGGCGATGGATCTACGTCGCGTCGCAGAGCATGCCAGACGCCACAATGTGTTGACGATGATTGATAATTCATGGGCAAGCCCGGTGTTCCAACGCCCCCTCGCATTGGGCATCGACATCGTCATCCACTCGGCCTCGAAATATATTTCGGGGCACTCGGACACGGTTGCGGGCGTGGTGGTTGCCTCCCGGGACCATATCGCCCGCATCCGTGATCTGACACTTCCTTTGCTTGGGGCCAAACTGGCACCTTTTGAAGCCTTCCTGCTGACGCGCGGCCTGCGCACGCTGAACGCACGCATGATGCAGCATCAAGCAACGGCCAACACGTTTGTTGATCGCCTGGCCACTGTTCCGCAGGTCAGGCTGGTCAACTCACCCGGTGCCAACGACGTGCCCGGGTTGACCGGGCGGTCCGGTCTTATGTCGGTTGAGTTTGATGACAGTGTCGACATCGCAAAACTTTCTGATGCCTTGAACCTTTTCCGCCTCGGTGTGAGCTGGGGGGGCTTCGAAAGTCTGATCCTGCCTGCGCGCGTCGGGCTTGCTCAGGCTGGTGAACAAAACTCAATGCAGAAATTTGGGGTCTCACCCAATCTGGTGCGCCTGAGTTTGGGGCTCGAGTCGGCAGAAGATCTATGGGCCGATTTTGCTTCGGCTCTCGCCGAAAGCGCGGCTTAGAACCGTTCGCTCAAAAAAACCAACAGGAGGAAAACATGAAGAAACTACTAACTGGAATGACGGCTGCGGCCGTGTTCATGGGTTCGGCATCTTATGCCGAGACCACACTGAAACTGGTCGAGGTTATTACAAGCCCCGAGCGTACAGAGGTGCTTCAGGGGCTGATTGATGAGTTTGAAGCCAATAACCCAGACGTCACTGTCGAGATTGTATCGCTACCCTGGGGCAACGCGTTCGAAAAGCTGGCAACAATGGTGGCAGGAGGCGACATCCCGGATGTGGTTGAAATGCCCGACACCTGGCAGGCCCTCTATGCCGGGTCCGATCAGCTGGTCAGTCTCAAGGATCATGTCGCCGGATGGGAACACGGGGCTTCGCTGACTGACAAGACAGTCGCCATGGGCAGCCAGGCGGGTGATCTCTATATGATCCCGTACGGCTTCTACCTGCGGGCGATGTTCTACAACAAAAAACTGCTGGCCGAAGCCGGTATCGACACCCCTCCGACTACGATGGAGGAGTTCAAGGCTGCCTCTGCCGCGGTGTCCGAGCTTGAAGGCAAATACGGATACTGTCTGCGCGGTGGTCCCGGTGGAACAAATGGCTGGATCATGTTCGCCGCAGCCATGAACGGCACCAACGAGTTCTTCACAGAAGACGGTGTCAGCCGCATCAACGAGCCCGGCTCGGTCGAAGGTATCCAGTTCATGATCGATATGTATCAGAACGGGTATGCGCCCAAGGATGCCGTCAGTTGGGGCTTTAACGAGATCGTGGCCGGCTTCTATTCCGGCACCTGTGCATTCCTTGATCAGGACCCGGACGCACTGATCGCTATTGCCGAACGGATGCCTGCCGAAGATTTCGCGGTCATTCCGATGCCTGTCGGACCATCGGGCAAAGCTTTCCCAACAATTGGGTTCGCAGGCTGGTCGATCTTCAATGCGACTGAACATGAAGACGAAGCCTTTGATCTGGTTGCGGCCTTGTCGACGCCCGAAGCCAACGCCACGTGGGCAAAACGCGTTGGCGTCATTCCGATCCACAAAGGCGCTGATCAGGATCCTCATTTCCAGACCGAGCAATTCAAAGGCTGGTTTGAGGAACTGAACGGCGAGCAATATGTGCCGACAACAATGCCAACCAACCTGGAACAGTGGGGCTATTTTGGTAGCACGCTTCTGCTGGAAACCAGTCAGGAAGCCCTGTTGGGGCAGCGCAGCGCGCAGGACGTCGCGGATGAGTGGGCTGAGTTCCTCACTGATGAGCATGCCAAGTGGAAGGCAAAACAGTGATTTCGCGCACTCAGAAAACTGTCAGGCCCGGGGAAACCCGGGCACGACGCTCGCTCTACCTGCAATACATGGTCGAGCCGTTTTTCTATTTGTCACCCGCAATTCTTCTGATCAGTGCGGTGATCATGGTTCCGTTAATCATCGGAATCTCATATTCGTTCCAATCCATTGAGCTGTTGAAGCCTTTTGCTTCTGGCTGGATCGGGTTTGAAAACTACGTTGATCTGTGGAAAGACCGCAAGTTCTGGATCGCGATGGAGAACACGCTGTTCTGGACCTTTTGGTCGATAACGTTCCAGTTTCTGCTTGGCCTTGGCCTTGCCATGCTTTTGAATACGCAGTTCTTTGGAAAGAAACTTTTTCAGGCGCTTGTTTTCCTACCCTGGGCTGTCCCGACCTTCCTTTCTGCGCTGACTTGGGCGTGGCTCTTTAACCCTGTCATCGGCCCGCTGCCGCATTGGCTGGCCGCCCTTGGCATTCTGTCAGAGCCCTACAATATCCTTGGTGACCCCAAGCTTGCCATGTGGGGTCCGATCACGGCAAATATCTGGTTCGGCGTTCCTTTCTTTGCGATCACGCTGCTGGCGGCTTTGCAATCGATACCCGATGAGCTTTATGAGGCCGCAGAAGTCGATGGCGCGACCCCCTGGCAGACTTTCACCAAGATCACGTTGCCGTTCCTTGCTCCGATGATCGCGATCACCGTGATGCTGAGGACGATCTGGATCGCCAACTTTGCCGACCTGATCTATGTGATGACCGGTGGCGGGCCTGCGAATTCGACGCAAATCCTGTCGACCTACATATTCACCACCGCTTTTCGAAAATTGGACTTCGGCTACGCGTCAACCATTGCTGTGGCGCTGTTGCTGATCCTTCTGATTTACGCCGTTATCCTGCTCTGGCTTCGCAAGAAGCTGGTCAAGATTTGAGGAGTTGACCATGTCAGCTGTCAGGAAACCCAACCCCCTGCTGGTTGTGGGTAAATACGCGGCACTTGCGTTCTATCTGATCTTTGCGTTGTTCCCGCTTTATTGGTTGCTCAAGATCGGGTTGACGCCGGACGCACTGATCTTTTCAGAGGGCACCCGCCTGTTTCCAAGCGAGGTGACCTTTTCAAACTTCAAAACGGTTATCTTTCAGACCGATTTTGTGGCCTATTTCCGGAACTCTCTTGTGGTGTCGCTGGGCGCGGCGTTCTTTACGACCTTGTTCGCGGCTGGGGCGGGTTATGCCTTTTCCCGCTTCGTTTTTGCGGGCAAACGCATCATCATCGCCTTGATGCTAGTCACCCAGATGTTCCCCCTGCTGATGATCATCGCACCCATCTACAAGATCATCGCGGACCTGGGGCTGCTGAATTCGCTGACAAGCCTTATCGTGGTCTACACTGCGTTCAACATCCCCTTTGCAACATTCCTGATGCAGTCATTTTTTGATGGCATACCCAAAGATCTGGAAGATGCGGCGATGATGGATGGCTGTACACGGTTTCAGGCGCTGCGCAAAGTGGTGTTCCCGCTGACATTGCCCGGGTTAGGGGCGACGCTTGGGTTTGTCTTTACTGCCGCGTGGTCCGAGCTCTTGTTTGCGTTGATGCTGATCTCGAAGAACGACGCGATGACATTCCCGGTTGGCTTGTTGACATTTGTTTCCAAATTCTCGGTCGATTGGGGGCAAATGATGGCGGCTGGCGTGCTGGCTCTGATCCCAAGTTGCCTCTTTTTCATCTTCATTCAACGCTATCTCGTGCAGGGCCTCACGTCCGGCGCGGTCAAAGGATAGGAGGCCAGATCATGGCACGTATCGAACTTCGTGATGTTGCAAAACGCTATGGATCCGTCGAGGTCCTGCGCAACATCAATCTTGAAATTCAGGATGGTGAGTTCATCGTTCTGGTCGGCCCGTCAGGCTGCGGCAAATCCACTTTGCTGCGCATGGTTGCTGGTCTTGAACCGATATCAAGCGGCGACTTTCTGATCGATGGCGAGCGTATGAACGATGTGAGGCCAAGGGACCGGGACATCGCGATGGTGTTCCAATCCTACGCTCTCTATCCGCATATGGATGTCGCTCGGAACATGGGTTTCTCGATGGAAATCCGCAAAGCTCCGGTGGCTGAACGCATATCAAAGGTCGCCCAGGCGGCAGAGACGCTGGGATTGACCAAATTGACGGATCGCTTGCCCAAGGCCCTTTCAGGTGGTCAACGTCAGCGGGTTGCTATGGGGCGGGCCATCATCCGAGACCCGCGCGCATTTCTGTTTGACGAGCCATTGTCAAACCTTGACGCCGCTTTGCGTGTCGAGATGCGGCTGGAGATTGCGCGGCTGCATCAAAAGCTCAGCGCGACCATGATCTACGTGACCCATGATCAGGTCGAAGCGTTGACGCTGGCAGATCGGATCGTTGTTCTGAACGCAGGCGACATCCAGCAAGTCGGCAGCCCGCTTGAGCTTTATGAAAGACCGGCCAACAAGTTTGTTGCGCAGTTTATCGGCTCACCCACCATGAATGTTGTGCCTGTATTGGGAACTGAAACTGGTGTGAATGTCGGGAATGGAGTTGAAATTAAAATTCTCGATCAACCCCTTGCCGCTGAGGCCAAAGAACTGGGTGTAAGGCCGGAACACATCGATGTTGTGGAAAACGGTGCCGGTGATCTGTCCGCCGTTGCGGATGTTGTTGAACATCTGGGGTCGGACACGAACATCTACGTCAATGCTGAGGGGATCGGCCCCATGATGGTGCGCAAGCATGGCAATATCCCCGTGAAATCCGGGGATCGCCTCGGTTTGCGCATTCAAGCACAGAATGCACATCTGTTTGCCTCGGATGGTACAGCGTTGCTACGTGCTTGCTGAGATGATGGGCAATTTGGAAGATCGGGCCAAGTCGCGCACGACAGGACTCCATCCGCGGGATATTTAGATGAACGACAATCAGTTATTGCTTCCGGGGTCACAGTCCGAGACCGGGTTTTGGATTGAAACGCCAAGACACCGCGATTGGTTGATGAACCAGGCCAAGCGGCAACTTACGTTCTTCAGCGCAAGTTGCCGGGATGAGCCCGGGTTCTATATACTTGGTCACGATGGTCGCCCGCTGCTCGGCAAGCTGCAGGAGCTGCACACGACAACCCGGTTGATTCATTCTTATGCATTAGGACATCTATCTGGTTTTCAAGGTGCTGAACGGATCATCGATCACGGTATGGCATATCTTGAAAGCCATCACCGAGATCGCGACCACGGCGGATATCTTTGGGCGCTGGAAGGGGATCAGATCAAGGATGACCGCAAGCTTGCTTATGGGCACGTCTTTGTCCTTCTTGCCTCGGCAAGTGCGAAAATGGCGGGTCACCCGGATGCAGACAAACTAATGACAGATGTCCGAAATGTTCTGGAAAAACACTTCTGGGACGAAGAAGCGGGCCTGTTTCGCGATGAATGGAACAGGGATTGGACGCCGTTTTCCGCATATCGTGGAATGAATGCCAATATGCACGGCGTTGAGGCGATGCTGGCTGCCTTTGAGGCAACAGGGGACGAAACCTACCTGTCCCGCGCCGGTCGCATTCTGGACTTTTTCATTGGCAAAATTGCACCCGGTGAAAACTGGCGGCTTCCCGAACACTATTCGTCTGATTGGCAAATTAACCGAGATTATGCGGGCGATCCGATGTTCAGGCCTTCCGGAACAACGCCGGGGCATTCGTTCGAATTGGGTCGGCTTCAGCTTCAGCATTGGGATTTGTCAGGCCGAACGAGCCCTAATACTCCGAACACGGCGCGCCACCTGATTGCGCAGGCTTTGAAAGATGCGTGGCTGCCTGATGGCGGGTTGGCCTACACACTTGATTTTGATGGCCGCGTTGCCAACGCTTCGCGGTTCTGGTGGCCCATCACCGAAGCCATCGGGGCGGTTGCCGCTCTGATCGTGCTTGACAGAAGGCCAGAAGACGAGGAGTGGTACAGAAAGCTCTGGACCTATGCGAATGAAACATTTGTCGATCATCAGCATGGCGGCTGGTATCCAGCAGTAGATGGGGCAGGGGCTGTTGTGACATCCATCTTTGACGGCAAGCCGGACATCTATCACTCGTTGCAAGCCTGTCTGTTTCCACTGTCACAACGTCTATCGAGGTTGATGCCGCTTTAGGTTTGGAAAATCCGCAGTTGCGGCTTGTTTTACCCGAGTCAGAATCCGGTGCAGGATCTTGTCGAATACCCGCAGACTACAAATCGTAGCCTGCGGCGGTGTCCGAAAGTCCCGGGCGCGCTCGGTTGCCCTTGCATTCCAGCGCTATGCATTCCAAACAACCTCGAACTCCTCGCGAAACGCAAAGCGTTTCAGGTGGTCCTCTATAACACCCATCCAAAAGTTCAAATCCTCACGTGGGCCGACTGAAGCAACTATTTCCAGCCCTTCGTCCGTCGCTTTCATCGCAACCGCGCGCCGGTTTTCAAACGAAACGTTTCCTTCAGTTGCGCCAAATTCGACTTGCCCTTTGTGGGACCAGTGCTTGCATAACTGCTGAAGATACTTGCTGGCCATTTCTGTTCGCGCATTTCCAGACGCGCACTGGTCTGGCAACATTTCCAACGCAGTTTCGGCCGCCCCGCGCATAGACTTGGCAAAAAGTGTTACGTCGATATTCGTGGCCAGGAACGTAACCCCAAGATCCAGACACTTGCGCTGCATCACGGGGTCCAACGTTAGGATGCCCGCTGCCTTGCCCGCTGCCACGATCCTTGACAACGCGTCCAAAACCGCTTCGACCACGTCGGGGTGGCCAGCATTGCCGATGTGCCCCATATCCGCGGCCAAATCTGACGGACCGATAAATACGCCGTCGACATCTGTCGTCAGAATGTCATCCAGTGCATCCAGGCCAAGGCGGTTTTCCACCTGAACCAACAGGCAAATCTGGTCGCCTGCCGTTGTCAGGTAATCCGGGATCGCCGCGAAACGCGAAGCACGCGCCAGAGCAGACCCAACGCCTCGAACTCCATGTGGTGGATATTGCACCGCGCGCACCAATTCCCGCGCTTGATCGCCGCTTTCAACCATTGGCACCAATATGCTTTGGACGCCAGCATCGAGATATTGCTTGATCATCCAGGTCTCGCCAATTGGCAGGCGCGCTACCGGTTGGCTACCTGTGCCTTCGATGACCCTCACTTGCTCAAGGATAGACCGCAGATCGTTCGGGGCATGTTCCCCGTCAACAAGCAGCCAGTCAAATCTGGATGTGGCGGCGATTTCGGCGGCATATGCATTGGCCATCCCAATCCAACATCCGATCTGGGGTTTTCCGGCTTTCAGTGCGGCCTTGAAGGGGTTTGTTGGCGCGGGCATTAAGGTGCTCCTTCAATCAAATTTGATATCGACCGAGCCGAAGGGTCCGAAATCGGCGTGAATTTCTGTGCTTGGCGGGCATTCGACGGGGCGAATGAAGCTGCCCGACAGGATCACTTGTCCGGGTTCAATACTTTGTCCGTATTGCGCCATGCGCCGGGCCAGCCAGACAACACTTTCAACAGGATCATTCAATACGCCGGCCCCAAGGCCGGTTTCCTCAATCTCACCGTTGCGGAAGGTCAAGGCACCAACCCAGCGCAGGTCGAATTCGTCAATCGCGTGGCGCTCTGTACCCAGCACAATCCCTGCATTGGCGGCATTGTCGCTGATCGTGTCAAAGACGGTTCTGGCCTTGCCGGTCTCGGGGTCCTGACGCTGAATACGTGTGTCCAGAATTTCAATCGCCGGTGAGACGTAGTCCGTGGCGGATACGATGTCGTCGCGGCTGACATTCTCGCCACCGACGGCGGATTTCATGATAAAGGCGATTTCAGCCTCGATCCGGGGCTGGATGAACCGGCCCGCAGGGACCATACCACCGTTTTCAAACGCCATATCATCAAACAGGATGCCGCTGTCGGGAATATCGATGTTCAGCACATTTTGCATCGCTTTCGATGTCAGACCGATTTTCCACCCGATGACCTTGCGCCCCTCGGCCAGCTTCTGGCGATAGATGGCGTTCTGCACCTCATAAGCGTCGTCCATACCCATCTGGGGGTGGCGCAGGCTCAGCAGACCGATCTGGTCGCCGGTGCGTTCGGCCTGAAGCAGGTCGGCTGCTGCGCGGGCATGCTCTTCGGGTGTCATGCCTTCTCATCCTCGACTGTGTTGCGCAGGGTGCCGATACCTCCGACAGAAACCTCGACCACGTCACCCGGTGCAAGATATTTTGGCGGGTCAAAGCGCGCGCCCGCACCGGTGGGGGTGCCGGTTACGATAAGGTCACCCGGCTTCAGGGTCATGAAGGTCGAGATATACTCGATCTCGCGCCGGATCGGGAACATCATGCGGTCGAGGGTGTCGCCCTGACGCAACTCACCATTGACGTGGGTTTGAATGCGGGCGTCATCCAATTGCGCCGGGTCGGTGAAGGGCACCAGCCAAGGGCCGATCGACCCTGAATTGTCCCAGTTCTTGCCCTGAGTTACGTTGAACTTGGCATGGCGCACCCAATCGCGGATCGTGCCTTCGTTGCACAGCGTCAACGCGGCGATGTGCTCATAGGCTTCGTCCTGCGATATCCGGCGACCCGCCTTGCCGATTACAATGGCCACTTCGCCCTCGTAATCCAGCGTGTGGTTTTCCGGCGGACGGATCAGCGGGCGGTTGTGGCCGGTAAAGCCGCTGGCAAAGCGGGGGAACAGCGACATATATTCCGGTTGCGCGCTGCCATCCTTGTATTCCGCATTTCTGTCCGGAAAGTTCACGCCGACGCACAGAATGCGACGTGCATCCGGCATCACCATTTCATAGGTGAAATCGGAATGGGTCACAGGCTTACCCTCGGCCGCCGCAGCCAACCGGCTAAACTCACCCGCAGCGATGACCTCATACAGGCTGGAAAACTCGGGGAAATCACCGTTCAGGGCAATCGCACCATCATCGGTAATCGCGCCAAAGAAGGTATCCCCTTCGGCGGTAAAAGTAGCAAAGCGCATTAAGCCTCCTCGGCGGTGTCGATGCCGCCCATGCACAGGTATTTGAGTTCCATGAAGTCATCCAGCCCATGGCGCGAGCCTTCACGGCCCAGACCAGACATCTTAACCCCGCCAAACGGAGCTTCCGCAGTCGAGATCAGGCCGGTGTTGATTCCGACCATGCCATATTCCAGCTTCTCGGAAACTCGCCAAACGCGAGCCAGGTCGCGGGAATAGAAATATGAGGCAAGGCCGAACTCGGTGTTATTTGCCGCAGCGACGACTTCGCTTTCGGTGTTGAACTTAAAAAGGGGTGCGACCGGGCCAAACGTCTCTTCGGTCGCGACCGCCATCTCCGAAGTAACACCGGTCAAAATGGTTGGCTCAAAGAATGTGCCACCCATGTCGTGTGACTTACCGCCCAGAATGACTTCGGCACCTTTCGAGGTCGCATCAGCGATGTGTTCAGCAACCTTGTCGACAGCCGCCTGATCGATCAGCGGACCAAATATGATACCTTCGTCAAAGCCATTACCAGTGGGCAAAGTCGCTACTTTGTCGCGCAGCTTGGCGGCAAAGGAATCGTAGACACCGGCCTGCACGTAAATGCGGTTGGCGCAAACGCAGGTCTGACCATTATTTCGAAACTTGGCGATCACCGCTCCTTCCACAGCGGCGTCCAGATCAGCATCATCGAATACAATGAAGGGCGCATTGCCACCCAGCTCCAACCCCAGTTTTTTGATCGTTGGCGCGCATTGCGCATATAGAAGCGTTCCGATCTCGGTCGAACCGGTAAAGGTCAGCTTCTGCACTGTCGGGTTCCCGGTCATCTCGCCGCCAATGCCACGGGCTGAGCCGGTGACGACCGAGAACAGTCCCGCAGGCAGGCCCGCTCTTTCGGCCAGAACCGCCAACGCGATAGCTGAGAATGGAGTCTGGCTGGCCGGTTTCAAAACCATGGAGCAGCCCGCCGCCAGAGCAGGGCCAGCCTTGCGCGTGATCATAGCGTTTGGGAAATTCCACGGCGTAATCGCGGCTACAACCCCGATGGGTTGTTTGATCGTCAGGATGCGTTTGTCTGGAGCGTGGCCTGGGGTGACATCACCATAGGCGCGGCGGGCCTCTTCTGCGAACCACTCAATGAAGCTGGCACCATAGGCGATCTCACCTTTGGCTTCGGCCAGTGGCTTGCCCTGCTCAGCTGTCAGGATGGCACCCAGATCGTCCTGGTTCTCCATCATCAGTTCGTACCAGCGACGCAGAATTTGACTACGCGTTTTGGCGGTGCGTTTAGCCCACTCATGGCGCGCGGTCTCGGCGGCAGCAATAGCTTCGGCGGTTTCGGCGGCGCCCAGATTGGGAACATGACCAATAACTTCACCGGTGGCGGGGTTGGTGACGGCAAGGCCGTTGGCCGGGTCAGCTTCAATCCAGCGTGTACCTACAAGGGCAGCCTCTCGCAGCAAACCGGGGTCTTTCAAAGGAAGCATTTGGGGACCTGCATCAGTTCGAATTAGATAGATCAACGGCTTGCCCCGCCAAAAGGCACCAGGGGCAAGCAATCGGAATGGAAACCGCGATCCTCAGACCGGGAATATGACGTTAGTCTGACCGGTGCCCGAGGACGGGAAATACTCGGTCACAACCTCGCATTTCTTGTCGTAAGCGTCCCAGCCGAGTGCGCCGTATAGCATCGCGGTATCATGCATCGAACCTTCACCGCAGCAGAAGTTGGCATAGTCACCCAGCATCTTGAGGAACGTAGCGTGATCGCCGTTTTTCCACATTTCCAGCACGTGCAGATCCATCTGGCGATTGAATTCTGAGCTGATTGTGAAAGTGCCGTTATTGGCGGCATAGTCCTTGTTGGCCCAGATCTTGTGCGACAGCGAACCCGACGCAACCAGCAGCACCTTTTCGTCGCTGGCCTCGACTGCTTCGCGGATTGCCTCGCCGACGATACGGCTCTCGTCATGAGCGTGCACGGTGCACCACGCACCGATCGACACCACTTTCATTTCGTGTTCACGGCTCATGAACCGCATCGGCACCAGCGTGCCGTATTCCACCTCAAGGCTGTCCAGGTGATGGGCCAACGTATAAGCACCCTTTTCGGTCGCAATCCGCGCAATCGCATCACCCAATTCGGGGTTGCCCTCATATTTATAGGGCAGGTCCTGAATGAACTGGGGGAATTCATTCGATGTGAATAGACCCTCAAAATGGTCGTTGGCGTTTATGTGAAAGCCCGCGTTCAACACCCAATGCGTATCACAGATGACAACAGTTGTTGCGCCCAGTTCCTTGGCGCGACGAGCAATCTCCCGGTGGCCATCAATAGCCGGTTGACGCTTGCCTTTTATCGGTCCTTCCTGCTCGGACATGAGCAGGGTAGGCACGTGAGTCATTTTGGCGGCAAGTACGATTTCTCCCATGGTCTCCTCCTGGAGTTAGAGTTTTTTCGCGCGTATTTCGAGTGCAGTCGGTTACAGTTTCCCGAGCTGCATGATGTTGTGATTTCCGGTTGCGAAGCCGACGTGTTTTTGTTCCATGTAGAACTCGAAGCTCCAGTTG
>NZ_JBQFSP010000014.1:0-70558 GCF_056538065.1 Ruegeria sp. BH8
GCATCCAGAATTTGTGGAAAGCGTTCGGCAGCTTTCTGGCACTCAAGGACATCTCTCTTGAAATCAAAGAAGGTGAATTCATTTGTTTCCTTGGCCCGTCCGGCTGCGGCAAGACCACCTTGTTGCGGGCGATTGCCGGGCTGGATCTGCAGACCAAGGGTACGGTTATGCAGGATGGCAAGGACGTCTCCAACCTGCCCCCGTCCGAGCGTGATTTCGGGATTGTGTTTCAGTCCTATGCGCTGTTCCCGAACCTGACGATCGAAAAGAACATCGCATTTGGCCTTGAAAACACGGGCCGCAGCAAGTCGGATATCGCAGTTCGGGTGAGCGAGCTGTTGAACCTTGTTGGTCTGCCGGATCAGGGCAGGAAATACCCGGCACAATTGTCCGGTGGCCAGCAGCAGAGGATTGCTCTGGCCCGCGCCATTGCAACCAATCCCGGTTTGCTGCTGCTGGACGAACCCCTGTCGGCGCTGGACGCCAAGGTGCGCGTTCACCTGCGGCATGAGATCAAGGAATTGCAGCGCAAGCTGGGTGTGACCACCGTGATGGTGACGCACGATCAGGAAGAAGCGCTGGCCATGGCCGACCGCATCGTGGTGATGAACCACGGGGTGATTGAACAAGTCGGATCGCCCACGGAGATCTACCGCGAACCGGCCAACCTGTTCGTGGCCGACTTTATCGGTGAAATGAACCAGATCCGATCTCAGGTCACCAAAGGCGGGCGGTTGAGCGTCGGGGAAAAGACCTTTGCCTGCCTCAGCCACACGTTCAATGATGGCACTCCGGTCATCGCAGCCATTCGTCCCGAAGACATCATCCCTCATGAAGCTGGTTATCTTGACACGGGCGGCAATCGGAACTGCATCGAGGTCACGCTTGATGAAATGGAGTTTCTGGGCTCGTTCTGGCGCTGCCGCCTGAACAACGAGCGGTTCGGATCTTCTGAACTGATCGCGGATTTTTCGATCAACGCCGTGCGTCGTCTTGAGCTGGAAGAGGGGTGCAGCATGGTGATCGAGCTTCCCGAGAACCGCCTGATGGCGTTTGACCTTCCGGAGGCTGCGGCATGAGCACGATGTCGACCAATCACGACACATTGCCTGTCGGGCCGGATATCAGGCCCAGGCTCAGCCGCGATGACATCCTGATGCGCGGAAGCATGATGGTGATCGCGCTCTATCTGATCGTGACACTGGCGCTGCCGCTTTACACGATGCTTTCCAAGTCCTTCTCGACCTACCGGGTCGAGCTGTCCCAGTATGAGTTTCAGGTCAGTGATGAAGCGGGTGTGTTCGACGGAACGATCCTGACGGCTGACGAACTGAACAGGCAATTGGGGGTGTATTCCGACACCGATCTGACAACCGGCTCGGACGGGCGTTTGCCGGTGACCGGGTTCTTTCCGGATTTCAGCTTTCGCAGCCCGGTCATGTACCAGATGCGGAACACGACGGAGGCCGGGCGCTTTCTGGTCGGGTCGACTTTGAACGAAGGCACCGATTGGGTCGAGCTTGATTCCAACACGTTCCGCCGGGTGCAGATGCGGCCGGTTCAAGCGCGGGGTCTGGGCAACTTCATCAACTACTTCTCAACCCCGGCCCTGTTCAACTCGATCAAGAATTCCCTTTGGATTTCGGTTGTCAGCACAATCGTTACGGTGACGCTGGCGTTCTGGTTTGCCTATGCGCTGAACCGAAGCTGCATGCGGTTCAAGGGGGTCTTTCGCCTGATCGCGATGGCGCCGATTCTGGTTCCCTCGCTGCTGCCGGGCATCGCGCTGGTCTACCTGTTCGGCAATCAGGGGATGATCAAGGAGTTGCTGTTCGGCGCCAGTATCTACGGCCCCATAGGCATCGTGATCGGATCGGTCTTCTTTACCTTTCCACACGCGTTCCTGATCATATCGACCGCGCTCGCGATATCGGATGCGCGGTTGTACGAGGCCGCTGTCAGCTTGCGCTCAACCCCCTGGCGGACATTCTGGACCGTTACCATACCCGGCGCGCGCTATGGCCTGATTTCCGCAGCCTTTGTCGTGTTCAATCTGGTGATCACCGATTTTGGCCTGCCAAAGGTGATCGGCGGCCAGTTCAACGTGCTTGCCGTGGATATCTACAAACAGGTGATCGGCCAGCAGAACTTTGAGATGGGCGCCGTGGTCTCGGTGGTTCTGGTCATCCCCGCAATTCTGGCTTTTGCCATCGACCGGATGGTTCAGTCCAAGCAGGTGGCGCTGCTGTCTGCGCGTTCGGTTCCATATCAGGCAACACCAAACCCAAAGACTGATCGCATATTCCTGATCTACTGCAGTTTGATCGGCCTGTTCATCGTTGGTCTTCTGGCCGTGTGTCAGTTTGCGGCGCTGATCAAGTTCTGGCCCTACGATCTGAGCCTGAGCCTCAAGAACTACCAGTTCGACAAGATGGATGGCGGCGGCTGGGGGTCGTATTTCAACTCGATCAAACTGGCTTTCCTGACGGCGGTGATCGGCACGACGGTTGTCTTCTTCGGGGCGTACCTGGTGGAAAAATCGAACGGCTTCAAAACCGGGCGGTCGATCTTTCAGATGTTCGCCATGCTGCCGATGGCCATCCCGGGCATGGTTCTGGGACTGTCGTATATCTTCTTCTTCAACAACCCGTCCAATCCGTTCAATGCGATCTACGGCACCATGGCGATCCTGGTGGTTTGCACGGTGACGCATTTCTATACCGTATCGCACCTGACGGCGGTCACCGCTCTCAAGCAGATGGATAAAGAGTTCGAGTCGGTGTCGGCCTCTCTCAAACAGCCAACAATGAAGCTGTTTGCCCGCGTGACGGTGCCGGTCTGCCTGCCTGCGGTGCTGGACATCTCGATCTATCTGTTCGTCAACGCGATGACGACCGTGTCGGCGGTTGTGTTCCTCTACTCACCCAAAACCACACTCGCGTCCATCGCGGTGCTGAACATGGATGATGCCGGGGATATCGCACCCGCAGCCGCAATGGGCATGATGATCTTCTACACCAACGCAGCCGCCCGGATCTTTCATCTGATGGCATCAAAAGGCATCCTGGCCCGCACACAGGCCTGGCGCAGCAGGTAATCCACACAAAAAACTCAATACCCCCGCAGATCACATATCTGCGGGGGTTTCCTTCTCCTTATGCACCCGCTCCGCAAAATCCATAAACGCACGTATGATCTTGACGTCACGACGCTGGGAAAGGGAAATCATGCTCTCACCCATTTGCAGATTCACGCCCTTCAATTTGATTTGCCGCAATCGATCATCGTGCCCATATTCCGCCTGAGAAACAAAACCGATACCTGCACCCGAGGCAACAAGTTCGCGAACGGCCTCTCGGCCTTCAGCAACAATCGCCGGGTTTAACCTGATACCTTGTTTCTCGGCGGCTTCTTCCAGTTTCTCGCGTGTTTTTGACCCGTGCTCTCTGAAAATCAGGGGCAACTCGGCAAGCTCCTCCAGGGTCAGGGTGGGTTTGGATGCCAACAGCACGCCCCGGGCAGCAAAGGCCACAATTTCAGTGGACCCCAAATTCAATACGTCCATGTCCTTGCCAGGAGACAGGCTGCCAACAACGCCGATTTCCGCATTGTAAGACCGAAGCTCTTCCAGGATTTCTTCGGTGTTGCCGGATCGCACAGTGATCGTGATTTTCGGGTATTTCTTTTGGAACGAACCTAGAAAAGATGTCATGTGATGCGCTGAATCGGCAATAATCCTTAATTCACCATCGATCGCGGCTTTGGTTTCAGAGAGGTAATCCTCAATCTGATCTTCGATCTCGAAATATTGTTTTGTGAATCTGTAAAGCTGTTCGCCTTCGGGCGTCAGGTTCACGCGTTTTCGTTCACGCTGGAACAGCAGCAGGTCGTGATCCTGTTCCAGTTTTCGGACCTGCTCGGAAATCGCTGGCTGGGTCAGATACAAAGCCTCTGCCGCACGGGAGAATCCCCCATGTTTGGCCACGTAATGAAAGGCTTTCAACTGGCTGTGTCGCATGGCAGTTCCCTGTAGATGCGTTCATAGGCTGCGCTTATGATTAGATTGATAATTGCAATTTCACATATAGCAAGCGTTGCTGCAATTGTGTTCCTGAAAACGCTGTTCTGGAGCCTGGTAATGACGCCATCCAAACCAAAATTAGAGCAACCGCGCCTTGGTGAACCCTACCTTTTGACGCCCGGTCCTTTGACAACGTCCTACGCGGTCAAAGAGGCAATGTTACGTGACTGGGGTAGCTGGGACGATGATTTCCGCGCCATGACGCGGGAGGTGCGGTCAAGCCTGCTGAACCTGCTTGGCGAGGGTGCCGACGCGTTCGATTGCGTACCGATGCAAGGCAGCGGATCGTTTTCCGTCGAGGCGATGCTGGCATCCTTTATTCCGCGAGACGGAAAGGCGTTGGTATTGGCAAATGGTGCCTACGGGCAGCGTTCAGCACAAACGTTGCAGTACCTGGGTCGTGATCATGTTGTGTTGGACAAAGGCGATTACCTGCCGCCGAGGGGTGATGAGGTTGCGCGCATTCTCGCGGATGACCCGGACATCACGCATGTCGTCGCCATTCACTGCGAAACCAGCTCGGGCATTCTGAACCCGGTCGAAGAGATTTCGGAGGTCACATATGCCGCCGGGCGCAAGCTCTTGATTGACTCGATGTCCGCCTTTGGAGCGATTGAGCTCAAACCAACTGAAATTCGTTACGAGGCCATGGTGTCTTCGGCGAACAAATGCATCGAGGGCGTTCCGGGTTTCGGGTTCATCGTGGCGCGCAAGACCGAGCTGGAAGCCGCAAAAGGCAACAGTCATTCGCTGTCTCTGGATGTGTATGCGCAGTGGGCGCATATGAACAAAACGGGACAGTGGCGGTTTACCCCGCCGACGCATGTGGTTGCGGCCTTCATCGAGGCACTTCGGGCGCACACTGCCGAAGGCGGTGTTGCAGGTCGAGGCGCCCGCTATACCCGCAACCGGGACGTCATGGTCGCGGGCATGCGGGAACTGGGTTTCGAAACACTGCTGGATAATCGTTGGTTGAGCCCGATCATCGTTACCTTCTTCTGCCCGGCTGATGAGAATTTCGTTTTTGATCAGTTCTATAACCGGATGAAAGAAAAAGGGTTCATTATCTACCCGGGCAAGCTGACTGTCGTCGACAGTTTCCGCGTCGGTTGCATCGGCCAGATGGACGAAGATGTCATGCGTAAAGTTGTGATCGCTGCAAAAGAATCTCTGGAAGAAATGGGCGTGACAAGCGCTGCGCCTCCTCTCCGGGCACTGGAAGAACGCGCCAAGTTGGCCGCATAAAAATCAAGGAAAACACAGATGACCATTCAAACCCCTGTCGAAGCAAATGAGCGCGTCTACCCAACGCCGAAGGTGCCCGCAATTGCCATCTGCCTTGATGGATGTGAACCTGAATACCTCGACGTGGCGATTGCGAAAGGGCTGATGCCCAACCTCAAACGGATGCGGGAGGAAGGTACAGACCGTCTGGCGCATTCTGTTATTCCGTCGTTCACCAACCCCAACAATCTTTCGATTGCCACCGGGCGTCCGCCGATCGTGCATGGAATCTGCGGCAACTACCTTATTGATCCCGACACCGGTGAAGAGGTTATGATGAACGATGTCCGCTTCCTGCGCGCGCCGACCATCTTCTCACAGTTCTATGATGCAGGTTTCCGCGTGGCGATGGTAACCGCCAAGGACAAGCTTCGCGCGCTGCTTGGTGCCGGGCTGAAGTTTGACGAGGGCAGGGCGGTTGCATTCTCTTCTGAGCGTTCGGGCGAAACGACGCTTGAGGAACATGGCATCGACAATGCCAGCAAATGGTTGGGTATGGACGTGCCCGAGGTATACTCGGCCGAGCTGTCGGAATTCGTTTTTGCTGCTGGCGTCAAGCTGCTGAAAGAGTTCAAGCCCGACGTCATGTATTTGTCGACTACCGACTATATCCAGCACAAGTTTGCACCCGATCAAAAGGGCGCACTTGATTTCTACGCCATGTTCGACCGCTATCTGGGCGAGTTGGACGCATTGGGGGCCGCCATCGTGGTGACGGCTGATCATGGCATGAAGCCTAAGCACCTGGCAGATGGATCCCCTTCGGTCGTCTATGTGCAGGACCTGATGGACGAATGGCTGGGCAAGGATGCGGCGCGGGTCATCCTTCCGATCACTGACCCCTATGTCGTGCATCATGGTGCACTGGGTTCGTTCGCGACCGCTTACCTGCCGGATGGCGCGGATCAGAGTGACATCATTGCCAAACTCAAGGCGACCGAAGGGATCACCCATGTGCTGACCAAGGCTCAGGCCATTGAACGGTTCGAATTGCCCGGTGATCGGATTGGCGACATTGTGATGGTTTCTGGCGAAAACATTTGCATCGGAACGTCCGAGCATCGCCACGATCTGGCAGCGCTCAAAGAGCCCCTGCGCAGCCATGGTGGTTTGACGGAACAAGAAGTTCCCTTCATCGTGAACCGTGTCATCGACCTGCCAAACCAACCCGTGCTGCGCAACTTTGATGCCTTTTTCTACGCAACTACAGCGGCGGCACAGTAAGCCATGAAAGACCAGACCATGTCGAAAATCGAAGTACGTAACGAAGGAATGCGGATCGGTGGCGAAATCGTCTTTACCGATGAAACCATTCCTGTTCTTTACCCGTACACCAACGAGGTCGTGGGCCATGTTCCCGCTGGCACCGCAGAACACGCACGCAGGGCATTCGAAATCGCGGCGAATTACAAACCTAAACTGACCCGGTACGAGCGCAGCCAGATTTTGCAGCGCGCAGGCGAGCTGATCGGCGAGAAACGCGATTACCTTGCGAAATGGCTGACGTTGGAGCTGGGCATCTGCCACCAGCATGCGATCTACGAAACCAAACGCGCACAGGATGTTTATCAGTTTGCGGCGGCTGAGGCGCTAAAGGACGATGGCGAGATCTTTTCCTGCGATCTGACCCACAATGGCAAAGCCCGCAAGATTTTCACCACCCGAGAGCCGGTGAAAGCAATCAGTGCGATCACCCCGTTCAATCACCCTTTGAATATGGTTAGCCACAAAATCGCGCCGTCGATTGCGACCAATAATTGCATGGTTTGCAAGCCCACGGAACTGACGCCGCTGACTGCGCTGACATTGGCCGACATACTTTATGAAGCAGGCCTGCCGCATGAGATGTTCCAAGTGGTGACCGGCTGGCCGGCTGACATTGGCGATGAGATGATCACCAATGAACATATCGACATCATCACCTTCACCGGGGGTGTGCCGGTGGGCAAGTTGATCGCTGAGAAAGGCGTCTACAAGCGGCAGGCGCTGGAACTTGGGGGTAACGATCCTCTGATCGTTCTGAATGACCTCAGCGATGCGGATTTGGACAAAGCCGCAACAATTGCAGTGGCGGGTGCGACCGGAAACTCCGGTCAGCGGTGTACGGCAGTCAAGCGCATCCTCGTGCAGGAAAGTGTGGCCGACAAGTTTGTGCCGCTGGTTCTGGAGAAGGCCAAGAAGATCAAATTCGGCGATCCGCAAGACCCCGAAACCGAGCTGGGGTGTGTGATCCACGACAAAGCCGCGGAGATATTCGAGAACCGCGTTCTGCAGGCTGAGAAAGAGGGTGCAGAAATCTTGTATCACCCGGGCCGTCAGGGCGCATTGCTGCCGCCTATCGTTGTCGACAAGGTTCCCCATGACAGCGAGCTGGTGATGGAAGAAACTTTCGGTCCTATCGTGCCGATCGTGCGCGTACCAGACAACGACGAAGAGGTGATGGCGATCTCGAATTCGACCGAGTTCGGCCTGTCTTCTGGGGTCTGCACCAATGACCTGAACAGGGCCATCGCCTTTATCAACGGGTTGAATGTCGGCACCTGCAACATCTGGGAACAGCCGGGTTACCGCATTGAAATGTCACCCTTTGGCGGCATCAAGGACAGCGGAAACGGCGTGAAGGAGGGTGTTATCGAGGCGATGAAGTTTTTCACCAACGTCAAAACCTATTCGCTGCCCTGGCCCAACTAAACCTTGCGCCCTTTCCCCACAGACGGGAAGGGCGCCTCATATCCTCCCTGATACTGGCGGGCCTTTTGGGGCCCGCATCTTTTGATGACAGAAATGAGGAGCGGACATGCCACAGATTGTCCACACGGAAGGGGAATCAAACACATCCGAAGCGCGCAAGGCATGGTTGCGAAAGTCCATGGGACCGAAGTCGGCACCTCTGCTCAAACGCGATGCGGATGTGTTTCTGCATCAATCTCTGTCATCACCCTGCGTCAGCACTATTGCAAAGGCCGAGGGGATCTGGATCGAGGATATGGAGGGTCGCCGGTACATGGATTTCCATGGCAACTCGGTGCACCACATAGGCTATGGGCACCCGCGTCTGATAGCCGCCATCAAAGCGCAGCTTGATGATCTTCCTTTTGCACCCCGCCGCTTTACCAATGACCCGGCAGTGGATTTGGCAGAAAAACTGGCAGATATCGTGCCTGGCGATCTGGGGAAGATGCTCTTTACCACTGGCGGCTCTGACGCCAACGAGGTTGCCCTCAAAATCGCGCGTGCCGCGACCGGTCGGTTCAAAACAATCAGCTTCTGGGATGCCTTCCACGGTGCGGGCTTCGGCGCCGCAAGCGTCGGTGGCGAGGCGACGTTCCGCAGTCATATCGCGGGCCCCCTCTTGTCGGGGACTGAACATGTCGCGCCTTTCGCCTGCTACCGGTGCCCATACAATCACGCGGGACCGGAAACCTGCGGGTTGGCCTGCGCGAAAATGGTCGAATATGTTCTGGAGCGTGAAGGAGATGTGGCGGCGGTCATAGCCGAACCCATGCGTGCGGTGCCCTATGTGCCACCGCCGGGGTTTTGGAAATCCGTGCGCGAGGCGTGCAATCGTCACGGCGCGCTTTTGATCATGGATGAAATCCCGACCGGCCTTGGCAAAACCGGCAGGATGTTCGCCTTTGAACATGACGAGATCATTCCCGACATTGTGACGCTTGGAAAAGCGCTTGGCGGTGGTATCCTTCCCATTGCCGCATGTGTTACTCGCAAACAATTGGATGTTTGCGGGGATTTTGCCATTGGTCATTACACACACGAAAAGAACCCGGTCACCGCGCGGGCCGCTTTGACAACACTTCAGATCATCGAAGATGAGGGGTTGGTTCATCGGTCGGCCATGCTGGGTGAGCACGCAATTGGTCGTCTGATGGACGAACTTCAGAACGTACCCACCGTCGGAGACATCCGGGGAAGGGGTTTGATGTTCGGGGTCGAAATCGTTGATGATCGCGTTGAAAAGATACCGGGCAATGCGCGTGCCGAACGGATTTACTACGCCTGTCTGCAGGCCGGTTTGAGCTATAAGATCAGTCAGGGATGCGTTCTGACACTGTCGCCGCCGCTGACCATCTCGCAATCGGATCTGGACCACGCAATCGACATTGTGATCGCTGCTATCAAGGCCGAGAGTTGACACGTCGGATCAGTCAAAACTCGCCAGTTCGTAAAAAGAGGCTGGCCGAGACAGCGACGAAGACCCCAAAGTGCGACGTAAGACAACGAGTCCGATGGCGCACGGCGTACAATAGAATTTGGATTTGGCCCATGGCGTTGTAATATCCAACTGCACTCAGGCTTAAAACGCTGACGAAAGTAACGGGAAAGGCAAAATCTTCAATTCGGCCTCTGGTACAAATGAGACTGAACAAACTGACGGGATTACAGGAACTCAAAATCAACAGAGCGGAGTCTTTCATGGTATCGAATGTAGTTCAGAAGCTGAAAGACCTTTTGTTGCTGTGCTCTACAGATCGCAGTCCGTGGTCTTTGCAAAAAACTGAGAAACAAGATGCCGTTCAGCAGGCGACTACTTTTTACCTGCCATAGGATATTCAATCTCCCTTTGCCGCGAGATCCTTGAATACAGATTTCACCAACTTGCCCCTGCCTTCACCCATTCAGCTTCTTTGACAGAACTGGGAGCGCAGAAGTTCAGTTGGCGATCAAACGGTTCGCTAAGTTCTATGACCTGCCGCCACGACGCTTGTCGGGAACGCGAATTGAAAATGTAGCATCTGACTCTGCAGGGGCAGTGCCTTCGAGCTGTACGGGTGTTCAGCGCAAACCCGCCACCGAGTTACCAAGGTGGCGGGTCAGGTTATCGTTGCGACATTTCTTTTGGATCAGAGCTTAATGCGGAAGGCTGCGAAACCGTCGGCGCCTTCCCCGGCGTCCTCGATTGCCACACCTTTGACGTCGCCCATATAGTCGCGGGCTTTTGGACCCGTCTCGAACAACACCGTGGTGTCCGCCAGCGGCGAAAACGACCAATTGGCATCCGCTTTGGGATCGATTGTGCCCTGTTCGACAATGTAGCGCACAATGACGTCGCGGTTGGTGTCCGGTGCTTCGAACACGATCGTGTCGCCCATTGCGCCCGGGAACGCGCCACCACCGGATGCACGGTAATTGTTGGTGGCAATGATGAACTCCATGTCATCCGTAACAGGCGCTCCATTGAAGGCAAGGTTCACGATCCGTGCTGCGTCGGGGTTCACCTCTTCGCCCTTTGGTCCAAAGCGCGACGGTTGCGACAGGTCGATCTGATAGGTCACACCGTCCATCACGTCGAAATTGTACGATGGGAACTCGGGGTTCAGAAGGATCGCATCCTTGGACCCAGCTTCGACCTGATTGAACATACCGGCCGAGCGTTCCAGCCAGCCACGCACCTGCGCCCCGTTCACGCGAACAGCGCGGACCGTGTTTGGATAGAGGTACAGATCGGCCACGTTCTTGATGGCAACGTCCCCGACCGGGACATCGGTGTAATACTCCGGACCCCCTCGGCCACCAGCCTTGAACGGTGCTGCCGCAGACAGGATTGGCAGCCCTTCATGCTCGGTGCCTTTCAGCATGTCTTCGACATACCATTTCTGCGCGATTGAGACGATCTGCACAGACGGATCATCCGCGACCAACGCAAAATAGCTGTGCAGCGGGGCCGAGGTCTTGCCGACCGCGCGCCGAACATAGGCCAGCGTTTCGTCATGAGCTTTCGCAACCGATTCCAGAACCTTCTGATCATCTTCGACCAGAGCGGTGATTGATCGATCTTCGTTACGTTTGGAAATCGGTCGCGCCTCGGAAGTTGTGGTAACGACGCGCCATTCATTGCCGTCCCGTTCCAAAAGCAGGTCCAGCAGGCCAAGATGCGACCCCCAGAAACCGCCCATGACGGCAGGTTTGCCCATCAGCGTGCCTTTTTCCACGTCGATCCCGGGGCGGTCAGCAAATGTCGGTGACGGGAAAACCAGGTGATTGTGGCCGGTGACCAGCGCGTCGATCCCGTCGACCCCTGCCAGAACCACCGATGCGTTTTCCATGCCGTCCTCATGATCGGCCCCCCCGATCCCCGAATGCGACAGGGCGATGATCAGGTCACATCCCTGTTCCTTCATCTCGGGCACATAGGCCTGAGCCGTCTCGACGATATCGCGGGCCTGAACATTGCCCTCCAGGTGCCTGCGGTCCCAGTTCACGATTTGTGGCGGGGTAAAACCGATGACACCGATCCTGATCGGATGTTTGGTGCCGTCGCCCATCTCGATTTCACGGTCGAGAATGGCATAGGCCTGAACAAGGGTCTTGTCGTCACGCGGGTTTGCACCTTTTTCCTTGGCGACGTTTGCCAGAACAACAGGGAACTCGGCACCGGCCAAAGCCTTGTCCAAGAACTCCAGACCGTAGTTGAACTCGTGATTGCCCAGCGTCGCGGCATCATACCCGACCGTATTGAAGGCCGTGATGATGGGATGGCTGTCGCCGTCCTTCATGCCGCGCTCGTAAGCGATGTAGTCGCCCATCGGATTGCCTTGCAGAAAATCGCCGTTGTCCACCAAGATCGAGTTTGTCGCCTCAGATCGGACTTCGTTGATGATCGAAGCTGTGCGGGACAGGCCCACCGTGTCGCGGGGTTTGTCCGCATAATAATCATAAGGAAACACATGGACATGGATATCGGTGGTTTCCATGATGCGCAGATGCGCCTGACTATTGGCCGCCGCCACCGAAAACGGGTGCAGGGTAATTGCCGCCGCACCAGCGGTTGTCGTGGCAAGGAAGCGGCGTCGCGAAATTGAAGAACGGCTTGAGAAAGACATGGGTCACCTTTCAGGTTTGTGGTCAACGCGTCTTTTTGCCTGTAATTCGCAACATCCATATGAAACCGGTTGCCAGCGCTTTAGACGCGTCATGTGTAGGCGCAATGCTAGGTACAATAGCCCAACTTCCTGTACTTGATAAGACATGGTAGAAGGGGAACCCGTGCCCTGCGATTGCCAAGACAATGCCTCACAATCAGTGCTTTGCGACATATCCAACCCGCATCATGTTGGCTGCCATTCACTGACCCCAACCGTGTGGCTGGGACAGCCCGGTTATCGACGTCCCGCCCCCAGGACAATAAGCTCTTTCGGGAAACTGGTCAGTGATAGGCATCCGTCTTCTGTGACCAAGACGTCATCTTCAATACGGACACCGAAATTGCCTAGGTCATACAGACCCGGTTCGTTGGTCCAGACCATGCCTGCGCGCATTACCTGGTTGTTTCCGCGCATGATATATGGAGCCTCGTGCACATCCCGACCCAATCCGTGGCCTGTCTTGGTGCGGATGCGATTGGCGAAAGGGGATGCTTCAAGAACGCCGATGACAGCATCATCGATATCATGGGCCGTCACACCGGGGCGACACACGTTCAGACCCATCTGATTTGCTCGCAATACAGTTTCGTAGACAGCCTTGCCCTCATCTGAGACTTCGCCAACGAAAAAGGTTCGCGTGATATCCGCGACAAATCCATCCTTGCGCGCGCCAAAGTCAAAGAGCAGCGCATCGCCGGTTTGAATCCGATAATCCAAACGCGCTTTCCCATGTGGTCGGGCCGAGTTGTCGGCAGCGACCACAATCGGTGTAAAGGCCAGTGAATCGGCGCCTTCGGCAAACATTGCCTGGATCAAATCCTGTTCGATCTGTTTCTCGGTCTGACCTGCGTGTACCGTTCCGATAACCCGCTCAAGCGCACGTTCCGAGATGGTGATCGCAGCTTGCATGGAGGCCACATCCTTGCTGGACTTGATCAGTCGCAGGTTCGAGATTTGGTGTTCCGCATCAGTTATTTGTAACCCAGGCATAGCTTCGGTCAGCGCGTCAGAGACAAAAACACGCATGACCTGCCCTTCAACTGCAAGGGACGCGATGCTCAGGTGGTTCGCCAAAGCGGTGAAAGCCCCTTTGTAACCCGCCTCATCCCGCCAATCGAATACCGCTCCTTCGAACCTTAATTGATCCCACGAGCCAAGTTCCAGATTTGGAACAACGGCAGCGGGTTCTCCTGATGCGGGGATCACAACCACGATGGGGCGTTCGTTGGTCATGAAAGACTTGCCCATGGCTCGGTCGAAATTCGGACCCGGCACCAATGCCACGGCATCGACAGAGATTTCACGGGCCAACCGGCTATATTCTGATAAATCTGGCATCCTTACCAACCCTTATTGTGACCAAAACCACCCGTTTCGGCGATCTCGGCAGATCTTATTATTCTTACGCCACACGCGAACCGTCATTGGTTTGGTATTCTGACAGTTGGAAACGTTGCCATTCGTTTCGCCGCACAGCAGTATACAGCCCGGCCAATAGTTCGTTTCGTGTTTCAGATTGCAGTCGTCACTTTTGTCAGCCACCCCTTTGCAGGCTCACTCAATCGCGGTGAAAGCATCTGTCTGATTTGACGATGATATTGATTTAACCAGTGCCGTTCGGCCTGAGTCAGGTTTTCAACAATCAGCATGTCAGTCTGAATTGGCACAAAAGTCATATTGCGGAAGGCGAGGAAACCGTTGTCTTCTGTGACGACCTCAAAGACATTTTCTATGCGGATGCCGAAGCTGGCGGCTTTGTAAAACCCCGGTTCAATCGACATGACCATGCCCGGTTCCAGATCAATCGGGTTATAGGGTTTTCCTATTCTCTGCGGGTGTTCGTGCACTGACAGTCGATGGCCGATGCCGTGACCGGTCCCATGGTCATAGTCCAGCCCGAGGTCCCACAACGGGCGACGACAGATCCCGTCGATATGGTGTCCTTGGGTACCAGGTGGGAACCGTAAGGTGGCCAAGGCATAGAAGGCCTTGAAGACTGCCGTGTATGCCTCATCATACCCTTCCGGTCGTGATCCAAAAGCGTAGCACCGGGTGGTGTCGGTTGTGCCAGTCTCGTATTGTCCGCCGCTGTCCATAAGATAGGTTTGATCCGGTCGGATAGGATCATTCCGATCCGCGGTTGCGCTATAGTGGCACATCGCCGCGTTCACGCCTGCTGCTGAGATCGCGTGAAAACTGTCATCAAGGAAACCTTGTTGTGCGCAACGCAGCGCCCTCAGTTTTTGCTCTGCTTCACGCTCGGTCAGGGGGTCACTACTTTCGGCGCGAACGGGAACGGTGTTTGCAAGCCAGGCCCCAAATTCTGCCCACGCAATTCCGTCGATGAAATGGCAGGTTCGAAGACCCTCCAGTTCTATCGTGTTTTTCAATGCCTTAGTCAGGGTAATCACACTGCGTTCAGAACCAAGCTTCGCGCCGGCTTCTTCAATGGTTTGCCTTACCGCGACAGGTGAGAAATCCGGATCAGCCAAAACAAACTTACCTGGCTGAAAGCTGGCCTTGAGCGTGGGTAAAAACTCAGCCTGAGGAACTATCTGAAGATTAGAAGGCAGTGCCCCCTCT
The DNA here is from genome assembly GCF_056538065.1 of Ruegeria sp. BH8. Lineage (NCBI taxonomy): Bacteria > Pseudomonadati > Pseudomonadota > Alphaproteobacteria > Rhodobacterales > Roseobacteraceae > Ruegeria > Ruegeria sp. BH8. The sequence continues at coordinate 14,830 of NZ_JBQFSP010000014.1, forward strand.
ACGAAATCATCCAGCTTTTTCGGATCGACAAACCAAACCAGCGCCCCATCGCGATGTGCGAGAAGAAAGGAATTAACTACCGGATTATAGTTAACATCCGCCCCGCGGATGTTCAGTAACCAGGCGATATTGTCAGGTTGTGTTTCGACGACAAAGTCGGCCTGTCGCTCAACCAGATAGTTTGCCAGACTAGTGCATTTTTCAGCACAGTTTTTCCCGGCAATTTGCGACGGTAAAACTGTCACACGACCGCAGGGTGGTGCTGGTTGATCTGTCCAAACCGCGTCGACTGGATTGACTTGTTGCGGCACCATCGTTGCGCCTACTTCCTTGCAAGCTGCGTCAAACCGGTCAAACCACGACGGGGGTATGTGCATCGGGTCAAATCCGAGCCGCCAACCAATACGCATTTCTTTTCTCAGCCACTTTTCGGGCGTCTCGCCATGAAGGTGGTGATGAGAGAACAACGCGCCTTTGCACTCTTGCGCAGCCTGCAAGCTGTATCGACCATCGACAAAAAGAGCGACGATCTCGGGTGTTACAAAAGCAAGTCCGGCAGATCCGGTGAACCCGGTCAGATACGCCAGACGTTCGTCATGCGGTGCGACGTATTCACCTTGATGAGCATCAAATCGCGGTAGTACAAAGGCATCCAGGTCCTGCACAATCAGTTGGTCACGGAACAGCGAAATTCTCTCGCTCGGACATAAGTGAAACCTATCCAGCATTTGCTTTGATCTCTTCCGCGTGGTGGCAGGCGACTTCTCCAAAACCCCCAAATTGTCTGAGTGCGGGAACGTCGCGCTGACACAGGCTTGTGGCAAAGCGGCAGCGCACGTGGAACGGGCATCCGGGCGGTACGTTCATAGGTGATGGCAATTCACCTTCCAGTCGAATGACGTTTCCCTTGTCATCCGGATCAAGCGAAGGCGCGGCGCTGAGCAGAGCTTGGGAGTAAGGATGTGAGGGATCGGAGAACAAGGTTTCACTGTCGCCGATCTCCACAATCCGGCCCAGATAAATCACAGCCACCCGGTTCGAGACGTGACGTACAAGTCGCAAGTCGTGTGCGACGAACAGAATTGTGAGGTTCAGTTTGTCCTGCAATTCAAGCAGAAGATTGACCACTTGTGCCTGTACTGAAACGTCCAGCGCGGAAACCAGTTCGTCGGCAATCAAAACTTCCGGCTCGACTGCCAGTGCGCGAGCGATCGCAATTCGTTGCCTCTGGCCCCCCGAAAACTCGTGCGGTAATTTGTTTGCGGCGTCCTGTGGCAGGCATACCAGATCCAACAGTTCCATAACACGCGAGGGGATTTCACTCTCGGGGCGCATCTTGTGAACACTAAGAGCCTCGGACAGAATCTGACCAGTCGTCATGCGGGGGTTCAGGGACGAATAAGGATCCTGAAACATCATCTGAACGCGACGATTATAATCGCGCTCGTTACGATATTTCGGGTCAAAGATATCTTTTCCAGTGAAACGGATACTGCCGGTCTGAGGCTGGTGGAGCCTAACTATGCAACGTGCAAGTGTGGACTTACCGCAGCCGGACTCACCGACAACTCCCAGTGTTTCTCCTCGCTTGAGCTCGAGGCTAACACCGTTCAGCGCGTTGACAACCCGCCCGGGTCGCTGGCTGATCAGGTCAAGAACCGACCGTGACAAATGAAATTGAAGACCCACATCATTTATCTCCATGACCGTATCTGTCATGCGACGTCTCCCTGAGCTGCGGGCACATGATTGAAGCACGCCACATGACGGCCTTCGGATATCGCCGACAAAGGCGGACGCGCGTTCAGGCACGCGTCGATGGTGCTCTGACACCTTGGGGCAAAGGCGCATCCGACCGGCAACTTCTCAAGACTCGGAGGCGTGCCCGGCACCGAATAGAGTGGTGTACGCGGCGGCACATTCTGAGGGACAGACCGCATCAGCCCTACGGTATAAGGGTGGCGTGGTGCATTCAAAACCTGACGCACAGCCCCCTGTTCAACCACCCGCCCGGCATACATGACCGCCAAGGATTCACAGGTCTGAGCGACCACACCTAAATCATGCGTGACAAGAACCACGCCCATTTGAAGCTCATCGGCCAAGGACAGGATCAGATCAAGAATCTGTGCCTGAATTGTTACGTCCAATGCGGTGGTTGGTTCATCGGCAAGCAACAGTTTCGGATTTGCTGCCAGAGCAATCGCGATCATAACGCGCTGCCGCATACCACCAGAAAACTGATGTGGGTATTCGTCCAAACGTGACGCAGCAGATGGAATCCCTACATGATCCAGCATCTCAACCGCCCGATCACGGCGCGCTGCGCGACTGAGGTCGGTATGCGCTTTCAACGTCTCGGTCAGCTGCATGCCAACCGTCAACAACGGGTTAAGCGATGTCATCGGCTCTTGAAAGATCATCGCAATTTCGCCACCGCGAATGCGCCTCAGTTTTCGTTCGGAAAGCGAAACAAGGTTTTGCCCCTGCCAATTCACGACTCCTGTGACTTCACCATAGCGCCGCGACAGTCCCAGAACCGAACGCAAAGTGACACTCTTGCCAGAACCGCTTTCACCGACCAATCCCAGCACTTCGCCACGTCGAACGGAAAAACTTACGTCTCGCACAGCTGGCAGAGGGGTCCCTTCCTTCCAGAAGGTTGTACTCAGGTTTTTGACTTCGAGGATAGGTTGCTGATTGCCTGTCATTGTCAACTCCTTACCCACGTGGCCTGAGCAGGTCTGCTAACCCATCGCCAACAAGGGAAAATCCAAGACCTGTGATAACGATCGCGATGCCGGGCATCAGGCTCAACCACCAGGCCGTTGTGATAAAATTGCGTCCTTCCGCGATCAGGACACCCCATTCCGCCTGCGGTGGCTGTGCGCCAAGACCCAGATAACCCAGCGACGAACCCAGCAGAATTGCCAGTGCCATGTCCGTCATCCAGTAAACGATAACCGGCGTGATCGCGTTCGGCAGAAGGTGGCGAAAGATAATGCGCCTGTCAGAGTATCCCATGACGATGCCAGCAGCAGCATAGTCGTTTCCCATCTGCGCGATGACCTCGGCCCGCATTAACCGGGCATAGTAGACCCAACCAACAACCGTTATCGCAATGTACATATTGACCAAACCCGGCCCAAGCACGGCGACGACCGCGATAACAAGAACCAGAAATGGGAACGTGATGATCGCGTCTACAACACGCCCGAAGATCATATCGGCAATTCCGCGGTAGTAGCCGACAAGCGCGCCAATCACGACGCCAATGATCAGGGCAAAGACTGTGGCAAGGACAGCCATCTGCATGTTTACCGAATAGGCTGAAATAACGCGGCTCAGACTGTCGCGCCCCAGCAGGTCGGTGCCGAAGGGATGGGCCCAGCTTGGTGGCTGGCGAACCGCGTTATAATCAATGAAATTGGGATCATAGGGGGCGAAAGCATTTGGCATGATCGCAAGCAAAGTCGACATTCCAATGATGCAAAGGCCTATTATGAAACCCGGTTTTCGTAGCGCCGCTGGCATGCGCGTCCTTGGCGGCTCACCCGCCCCAACAGGAGAAGTGGCAGTGTTGGTCATGTCAATCGCATCCTCGGGTCCAACGAGCTTTGAAACAGGTCCGTAAGCAGGAATACGACCGAGACCAGAACGGCAAAGGTCAACGTCAATCCCTGGATAAGCGGGTAGTCGCGCGCGAAAATCGCCTCAAGCATCAAGCGTCCGACACCAGGCACGGCAAAAACTGTTTCGGTAACCAGTGTTCCGCTCATGAGGTTGCCGATGGACAGACCCAAAAGTGTAACGGTCGAAATCAGCGCGTTACGCAGCACATGGCGTCCCAAAATCAGCCTGTCAGGCAAACCCTTGGCTCGGGCAAACTGAACGTATTCAGCATCCAGAACCTCGATGATTGCAGCACGCAGATTTCGCATGATGATCGCCGACGTATATAACGCCACCGCTACGGCAGGCAGGAACAGATGATATAGCCTGTCGCCAAAGGTGTCGCCGTAGCCGCCGACTGGAAACCACCTGAGCTGTGCGGCAAGAAAGGTTAGCAGAATCAGACCGATGTAAAACACAGGCATCGACAACCCCACCTGGAAAACCGTGCGGATCACTGCGTCGGGCCACCGTCCGCGGTTCAGAGCTGCAACAAACGCCAGTGGTCCTGCAATCAACAAAGACATGAGGACAGCATAGATCGTCAGAAAAGCCGTGGTCGGAAGTCGGTTGATGATGACTTCAGTTACCGGTGCGCGCATCAGGATTGACCGGCCCAAATCGCCTTGCAGCGTATTTGTCAGAAACAGCCAGAACTGTACCAAAAGCGGCTCGTTCAGTCCCAACCGTTCGCGGATAGCAGCAAGATCCGCATCCGATGCCCGATCTCCTGCGATGGCGATGGCCGGGTCCCCCGGCAAGAGACGAACCAGAACAAAGATAATGATCATCACGAGGATGAATGTCGGGATCATCAACAGCAAGCGTTTGAACGTGTATTGAAGGGTTGCCATCAAGGCCTCCGTCAAAAGAACCGCCGGCAGGTACTGCCGGCGGCATATAAGCGATCAGCGGCTGACGGTCGCCTGATCGAAGACGTTATTTCCCAGTGGTGTCTGAACGTAACCGTCCACGCTGGTCGAAACGGCCACCGCAAAAGGCGTCTCATACATGAAAAGCAAGGGAGCAGCATCTGCATATATTTCCTGCATTTCAGCATACTGGGCCGCTCTTTTTTCGGCGTCGATTTCGGTTGCCGAAGCTTCAAACAGAGCGTTAAATTCCGCATTTTCCCAACCAGTACCGACCGCATTGGCCGTAGGTGTATGACCCAACCAGCCCACGACCTGGCTGGGGTCGTTTACGTCGTTCACCCAACCATAGGTGTGGATGTCAAACTCACCCGAGCGGTTCTTGGCGCCACGTGTCGGTCCATCCACCTGTTCGACTGACAGGTTTATCCCCAACGGAGCCCACATTTGCTGAAGAGCCGCAAATATTGTGCTGTCATCCGCAGAGCCAGCCAAAGTCGTAAAGGTGATTTCGGTTCCTGGCGCTACGCCGGCCTCGGCGATCAGAGCTTTCGCCTTGTCAAGGTCGTAGGCATACAACGGATCAAGATTTGCGGAAAGCTGGGTCGCCGCCGCCATCAAAGGCGACGTCATTGGCTTGCCGGCGCCTTGCAGCACAAGCCCGATCAGTGCCTCTTTGTTGGTGGCATAGTTGAGTGCTTGCCGTACCCGAGCGTCTGACAAAGGGTTAGGCGATCCGTCAGCACGGGTTTCACGCGTGTTGATCGGCGAATATATGATCCGTGTGGACGGATAGAGGTTCATGTTGATCGCTTGGTCTGCTTCAAGCTCCGGCACACGTGAAAAGGGAATGAACTCGGCGGCATCCACCTCACCGGCCTGAAGCTTCAGAATCCGGGTTGCGTCATCGGGTATGATCTCGAAATGCACGCCGTCCAGATAGGGCAGCGCTCTGCCGTCGGATCCTTTGCGCCAATAATTCTTGTTGGCACAGAACTCCATGGAAGTTCCCTGCTCAAATCCACACAGATAGAAGGGACCGGACCCGACACCGGGGCCTTTGGCTGCAAAGATTGCGGCGGACTTTTCCTGGTCTGTGGAACCTTCGGCCGCCTCAAAGACGGCTTTAGAGACAATGCCGGTTGTGAAAGTGGCAAGCATAGAGAGGATTGTCGGGTCAGCCGCTTTCAGGCTGATCGAGATGACGTTTCCTTCCGCGCTTACATTGTCGATGGATCCGAGAAGCCCAGCCCATGGGCTCAGATCGGGATTGCGGGCGCGATCCAGCGAAAAGACAACGTCTTCTCCGGTCAAAGGTGTTCCATCCGAAAACGAGACGCCGCTGCGCAAGGTAAGCGATACAGACTGTCCATCGTCGGAGATACTGTATTCTTCGGCCAGTCCTGGGATGACAGAATTCCCATCTTCACTGGGGCGCAAAAGCGTGTCGAAAAGGCTGCCAACCATCCAGATGTCAGGGTTTCGATCGGCATAAATAGGGTCAATCAGGTTTGATCCGTCATATCTGGCGAAATTCAGAATGCCACCACGCTCTTGTGCAAACAAAGGTAGGGCCATTGCAGTGGCCACGACGGCAGTCGCTGCCATCAAATTACGTTTCATTGATGAGTTCCTCCCAAAGCGATTCTTCATCGCGTGAAGGTGTTATACATTAATTTCATTACTACTAAAACTTCTTTTAGTAATGCGTAAATTGCATATTGCGCTCACAGGAGCATTGATTGAGAATTTCAGGGCACGCCACGACGTTCGGGGCAGCACTTTCAAGTGCGACCACGCGATAGAATTCGGAGAACTTTCGGTGAGCTTTTCAGCCGGTGCGATTACTTGGACGTATTTTTGATCGGCGTCGTATCCACCCACAATTCAACCGCTTCGGTATCTCCTAGAACGATCGAATAATGCGGCTTGGACGCGTCGTGATGTATCGTGTCACCGCTCGACATGATGTGGACTTCGTCACCCAGATGATATTCCAACTGACCCGAAATCAGATAACAAAAGGTCTCGCCTTCGTGACACATCTTCTCGGACATGTGACCCGCAGGGCGATGTACAATACAAGGATACAAAAGCGCGCCCGAAAACCCCGGACCCAACTTTTCATAGAACCGCCCGTTGACTCCCAAAGCATAGGTTTGACGTCGATCTTTGCGAACGTATTCGGTGTACTCCTCGGGAACGCTGACTAGCTGTTCAATGCTGGTCTTCAAAGATGCAGCAATTGCCATAAGCGAAGACAGGGACGGGGCACTGATGCCGCGTTCAACCTGCGATATGAACCCTGTCGTCAAATCAGCTTCATCCGCAACTTCGACAAGTGTTTTGCCAAGCGCTTTCCGGCGGCGTCGAATTGCTTTCCCCAGTTGAGACGGGTGATTTTTCTGATCCATCATTTCTTCTCTAGTGGTAGAGCTCGACAGCTCTCAAAGGCCTTGTTTCAGCAAATCCTGTACCAGTGTCCGAAGGGGACAGCGATTCGCTTACCTAGGCGAACTTCATAACCGGTACGGTTATCATTGGCTAAGTTTCTACTAAAAGCGTTTTTGACCCTGAAAAGCAAATTTGGTTCGGTCCTTCGTGTCGCTACAAGTTTCTGAATGAGAGGCGTTGTCTTGGCGAACACGTGTGAGGAACCTAGCCAAATCAGCCCGCCGCTATGACAGACTCAGATCTGACAGGGGACCTTGTTGCAGTCGACTTACTTCACCGCGCGCACAGAAGGAAATCAGTGATTTTGACGCCATCATTCAAGAAGGGGCGTAGAAACGCCCGCGTACCTGTTGCGTTGATATACGTTTGGCCCAAGCGCCAGGAAATCTGCACTTAGCGTTCCTTCAAATGTGCCCCGTGCAAAGACCAACGGTGGAAAATCGCAACCCGTATGTTGAGGTCGCCAGATCAACTCTCGGACCGCATTCAGCTATGATATCTGTTCGATCACGACAGGAAACTGTGCCTCAGGTAGAACAGCACAGCATTTTAACTGCCGTTTTGGGGACGTTGCGGCCCCTCAAAGAGCCTACCGTGAAACCTGTTCGAATCCCATTTGTCCGAACCATTTTTCATTTCCACATGCCAGTCATTCATCAAGAGATCGCAACTTATCCATCTGCACTATTCGTTCGCAACTGCCTGAACATGGGCTGCGAAAGCAGGATTGAACATCAGTGCCTTGCACCTGTCGAACCGACCCGTAGCATAGGCCCAGAAATCTTCGGCCGGGTTATCATCAGCATGTTGGATCAAGCCCCAGAGTGTCCACAGAAGATCGCACATCGCCTTGTAGATCACCATTCGCCCGAATTGAGCCGCTGTTGGTGCCGCGCCAAAATAGGACGTCAGCATCTCGATTTCCTGCTTCTCGGTCAGCCCGGCTTCGACTGATAAATCGCCGAGGTCCCAAAGAGCATCATTCATCCCGGAATATTCGAAATCCACGATCCACATACGGTCACCGTTGTCGAGAAAGTTCTCGCAAAGCGGATCGCAATGGCTGGGAACCAGCGCGCCCGGCTTGTCTTGCAGCAGCTGTTTGATCGGCGCCGCTTCGGCGACGATTTCAGTATAGCCTTCGGGCAGGGAAATATCCTTTGTTGCCAGGACTTTAAGATATTCATCGATCATCGAAAAAAGTTCGAACCGGAATTCGAAAGGGCGGGGTGACTCGTGTAGTTGCCGCAGGGCATGCCCGGCACGCGCAGCCGCTCCGGTGCGCGTTGCGAAAAGCTCGGGTGTCATGGTGACGATATCGTCGATGCAGTCACTGATCATCACACCGGTGTCTGCATCCGCCCAAAGCACAGCGGGACCGATACCAGCTTCGGCTGCGACCCTGGCATTGTGAATCTCAACGCCACGATCGATATAATCCGCGGTGCCGTCTCCGGGGATGCGAACGATCATGGTGTGTCCGCAGGTTTCCACTCTGTAGACCAGGTTGGTCAACCCACCCAGCCGCTTGATTTCGCTGTTTTGTGCTGAGGTGTCTTCAAAGCCTTTCAGGTTGCGAAGTTCACTCAGGACACGGTCAGTGTTTCCGTCAGTCATTTTCTGCCCTCCCCCTCAGGCTTTTAGCCGTTCATTGGCCGGGTCGAACAGAGGCCCGTCCACCCGGCAGATTTGTTTGCGGTCACCGAACAGTTCGAGTTCGAATTCCGTCTGGTCCGTCATCGCCACCGGAAGATAGCCGTAGATGATCGTTTTCCCGACGTGGTACCCATAACCACCGCTGCTGGCGCGCGAAACGGTTACGCCATTGTGCAGGATGGTTTCTCCCCCGGTCATCGGCAGTTTTTCTTCGGTCACGAAGGTACAGAGTATCTGTGCCGTGCCATTGGATTTCTGGTCCTCCAGCACATCGCGCCCTAGGAAACTTTCCTTCGATTTCAGGTGGACGCGAGAGCCCAGGCCCGCTTCTACAGGTGTATAGTCCGGGGTGATGTCGGTGCTCCAGTAAAGATACCCCTTTTCCAGGCGCAGCGAGTCAATGGCCCGGTAGCCGATATCGCGGATGCCATGGGCGTGCCCGGCCTTCCAAAGCTGATCATAGACATGAAGTGCAAATTCGGTTGGGATGTGCAGTTCCCAGCCCAACTCGCCGGTATAGCCTATGCGCACTGCACGCACTCTTGCTGCTCCGACTGTAATGTCGCGCGCTGTTGCAAAGGGAAACGCAGCGTTTGAGATATCCTCTTCGGTTACCGCCTGCAGGACGTCGCGCGCTTTTGGTCCGCAGATGTTGATCACGGCCCGGGAAGAGGTAACCTCGATTAAATGTGCTGATCCGTCTTCCGGCAGATGACGTCGGATCCAGTCGGAATCGTGAACCCCGAATCCAGCGCCGGTCACGATATAGAAATGGTCGCGCCCCAGGCGGGTGATGGTGACATCCGCCTCGACGCCGCCTTTGTCGTTACAAAGTTGGGTATAGATTACGCTGCCATCCGGCTTGTCCATGTTTGAGACCGCCAGGTGTTGCAACACATCCAACGCGCCAGAGCCGATCAGCTCGAACTTGGAAAAGCTCGACTGGTCGATCAGAACGACACTTTCGCGGGCAGCGCGGTGTTCTTCGGCCGCGAAGACATGCCAACCGGGATTGAGGAAATCGAGTTGATCCACTGGGGCGACCCCAGCTGGGGCAAACCACAAAGGCCGTTCCCACCCGTTCTTCGATCCATAAACCGCCCCGTGTTCTTTCAATCGGTTATATAGTGGAGACAAGCGCAAATTACGTGCGGTCTCGGCCTCCTGGCCCGGATAGCGCATCTTGTAGTGATGTGCATAATGTTCGACGGCTCGGGGATACATAAAGGCCTTGGTCGCATGATGTGGGCTAAACCGCCGCACGTCCAATGGCCAAAGATCCAGGCTTGGGCGCCCGTTCAGAATCCATTCCGCGATCATTTCCCCCGCGCCCCCGCCAGCCGCAATGCCGTAGAGGAACCCGGTCGAAAGCATCAAGTTCTTGATCTCAGGGGCCCAGCCCATGACAAAATCACCATCGGCGGAATAGGGGATCGGTCCATTGATGATTTGCCGGATTCCGACCTGGTTCACGACAGGGGTGACGACACCGGCAAGTTCAGCCAGCGGCGCGAAACGGTCAAGATTGTCAGGCAGCAACTGGCGCACAAACTCTCCGGGAATGCCCCGTTTTCCAAATGGTAATGTGTCGTCTTCGTAACCTCCGATGACCAGACGCCCGCCAGCATCGGGCTTGTAATAGACCAGACGCTCGGGGTCGCGCAGTGTGGGCAGGCCCTTGACCAATTCCGGCTCTGGTAACGGTTCTGTTACGACATATTGGTGCTCGACAGCGCAGGCTGGCACCACGACGCCCAGTTTTGCCGCCAGTTCACGGCTCCACATGCCCGAGGCCAGCACAACGGTTTCCGCCTCATAGTCGCCGTTGGTTGTCATCACTTTGGTTATGCGACCATTGCGGATTTCGAAATCCTCAACCTTCACCCCCTGCCTGATCTGTGCGCCGTGGTTACGCGCACCGGCTGCAATCGCCAGACACAGGCCAGCGGGGTCAACGTGGCCGTCCGACGGAATAAAGGCGGCCCCCTCTAACCCGTCGGCATCGATATAGGGAAACAGGGCTTTCGCTTCGGCTGGTGAGATGATTTCCATCTCCAGGTCAAAACTGCGTGCCATCGTTGCCAAGCGTTTTGCCTCCAGCAACCGTTCCTTGGTTGCCGCCAGCCGCAAGCTGCCGACTTTCTTCCAGTCGAATTCCATACCAGTCTCGTCGGCCAGCCGGTCATAGAGCGCGACCGAACGTTTCAGCATCCGGGTTGTATTGCGGGAAGATCGCAATTGCCCAACCAGCCCGGCAGCGTGCCATGTTGCCCCCTCTGTCAGAGATGCCTTTTCCAGAAGGACGACATCCGTCTCACCTGCCTGGGCCAGATGATAAGCGATTGAGCATCCGATGATGCCGCCGCCAATAATAAGGTGTTTTGCAGAATGGGTTGTCATGGCCTCGCCCCTGTCGACAAATTGGGTGCCAGATCACCGTATCGGCCAATATAAATCAACAAAAATTAAACAATAGTGTTGAAATCTGTTGATTTAAGGGGGTAACTACAATTTATCCTGTTAAAGTCCAACATCCGAGTGACTGAATGTCAAAATACGAAAAGGACATCCTGAGCGCGGTTAACATGCATGGCCGAATCTCGGTCATGGACCTGGCGCAGAGGCTTAACGTTTCCGATCAGACAATCCGTCGAATTGTAAAGCCGTTGGTGGATGCGGGGCAAATCGACAAGGTTCACGGCGCGTTGATCAGCACCCAAAAGGTTCTGGATCCCCCTTTCATCGCGCGTATGACAACCAACCGCGCAGCGAAAGTCGCCATTGCCAAGTCAATATTGAACCTTGTACCAGATAACGCGTCCATTGCTATCGATACGGGATCTACGTCGGGTTTTGTGGCCCAAGCCCTCAAGGCGCGCAGAGATCTTACCGTGGTGACGAATTCAGCGTTCATCGCAACAACTTTGGCCATGGGGAACGGCAACCGGGTCTTTATGGCGGGCACACAGCTTCGAAATCATGACGGGGCAGCGTTCGACCGCGCGGCCTTTGACGTTATTGCAAATATGTCGGTGGAGTACTCAATCCTGTCGGCGTCACGTGTGGATCCGAAACAGGGTTTTTTGGTGTTCGAACAATGCGAAGTCGATATTGCGGTCGCAATGAAGGCGATCAGTGAACGATGTTTCATGGCAGTTGACTCGACCAAGTTCCAGGCATCCGAACCCAAACCAGCCTTGCGTCTTCCGGCTCTTTCGGCAAGTGACTTCCTGATAACCGAGCGGAAGCCTGCGCCAAAATTTGAAGGCGTCATAGGTCGGGCAAAGACAGTAATCGCCGCAGATCAGTTTCAAGCTTTTGATGAGTGATTGGCCTTTGGGAACGGACGTTTTTTCCTATTATTTACCACAAAGCTGTGTGGAGTGGCGGGATTGCGTCGCTTGCATAACGCGTGGGCCGCATCAATATTGTCGGCGACATCTGACATACTCCGGCACTCCAAAATGGCAGCTGTCCTGATATCCGCGTCAACGAAATTCCGATATGTTCCGTCCAACGTAGGCTGACTTCCTTGGCCGTGAAATAGGCCAGCGACAGATCGTCAGGGCGATCCTCGGCCATCACCTTGATCAGGAACGCCGCCTGTTCTCGGTTCTTCGGCGACTTTAGGTTGCCCGCACCGTCACTGATCCTTCGCTACTGAAGTGGCCCGTCGTTGGGATTGGGAAAACGGAGGAAACACGATGGGAAACAAGTGACACAACCTGCGACGCCAAGTCAGTGTCGCGCCTGAATAACGTCGGGCTCAGAGGCCAGTGCAGTCACTCCACCATGCCTATCCGTTCGATCTGTTGCACTAACGTACCACAGCTGATCAGAGCCTGCCCCGTTGCCAGGATCATCTGGGGCAGGATCATCCATTCCAGCGTCCAGGCAACGCCGGAACGTTCCTGCTCGTGCACCAGCGCCTGATGCATGCCCGAAAGTTGGGTTGCGTTGAAACGAGCAAGTGCGACCAGCAGTTCCGCGCGGACCGGGTTGCGCTTGTGAGGCATCGCCGAAGATCCGCCGCCACCTGCCAGCGAAACCTCGTCCACCCCCTGCTGGGCCATGAGCGACACGTCCTGACCGATCTTTCCCAGCGATCCGGTTATCAATGAAAGCCATGAGGCAAACTCTGCAAGATTGTCCCGGCGGGTATGCCAGTTTGCATCGCAGCTGGCCAGGCCAAGCCCACGGGCCACATGATCTGCGATTACCTGTCCGGACCCGTGCATCCCGGCGCGGTCGCCAACGGCGCCGCCAAGTTGCAGCACAAGCAATCTGGGTTGCAATTCGGTCAGGCGTTTCTGGTGATCGGCCAATGGCAACCGCCAGTTTCGCAGGCGCGTGGCAACAGAAATCTGCAATGCCGCCTGCATTCGGGTTCGCCCCATCATCACGTGTTCGCCATATGCCTGTTCCAACGCCACAAGCGCATCCATCAGGTCAGAAAGACGGGCCGAAAACACCTCCAGAATGTCCTTGATTGACAAAACCAGAGCGGTGTCGACAACATCCTGCGACGTCATCCCCTTATGCAGCGCGACGTGGCAATGTTCAGGCAATGCCGCTTTGAGCGACCGCACCAGCGCGGGCACCACAACGCCATCCAATGCCGTCCCGTCGCGCAGCGCCTGCATGTCGGGACGGTGTTGTCGGATAAGGTTTGCCGCGGTTTCCGCCACCTCTGGTGGTACGGTGCCGACCGCCGCCAAAGCCTCTGAATATGCGGCCTCGACGGACAGCATGTGTCTCAGCTGAGCCTCTGCACCCAGCAACTCTGAGGTCTGTGGGTCCTCAAACAGCCCGCTGAGCCAGGGATGAGTGGAAAGCTGTTCCATCTTATGTGTGGCCTTTGAAATGAAGCGAGCGGATATCAATCGTCATGGCATCATTCCTCCCTGCGCTCAAAGAGCCAAAATCTCGCGGGCCTGTTGCCAGGTGGCGACCGGACGTTCGTGCTTTGCGCATAGCTCGGTCACGCGATTGACCAGCGCAGCGTTCGAAGGCGCTAGTGTATTCCGATCCAGCCGGACATTGTCTTCCAAACCTGTCCGCGTGTGTCCGCCCGCAGCAATGGCCCATTCATTTACCACAATCTGGTTTGGACCGATCCCGGCGGCACACCATTCGGCATCCGGTGCGCGATCCTGCATGGATTTTACGTAGAAGTCGAACACGGCCCTGTCGACCGGCATCGCGTTTTTGACACCCATGACAAATTGAACATACAGCTTGCCATACAGCTTGCCTTCCTTGTGCAATCTGATCGCTTGCAGGATGTGGGACAGGTCAAACGCCTCGATCTCGGGTGTAACTTTGTATTTTTGCATCTCGGCTGATAGCCAGTCCACCAGGTCGGGTGGATTTTCATAAACCCGGGTGGGAAAGTTGTTCGACCCAACAGACAGCGAAGCCATGTCAGGTGACAGGGGCAGCATTCCGCCCCTTGCCTGACCGGCGCCTGACCGCCCACCGGTAGAGAACTGGATAATCATTCCGGGGCAGTGTTTTTGCAAACCCTCTTTGAGGAGGGCGAATTTCTCGGGGTCGCTGCTGGGTGTCTGATCATCGTTGCGAACATGGGCGTGGACAATGCTGGCCCCGGCCTCGAACGCCTCTTGCGTGCTTTCGACCTGTTCCGCAACCGAGATCGGCACCGCGGGGTTGTTCTTTTTGGTGGGCAGGGAACCAGTGATGGCCACGCAAATGATGCAGGGTTTGGTCATGGTGACTTCCTGAATTAAGTGCCGCCTTGGCAAGGCAGCACCAAGTAATCAGATATCAAAAAAGACGGTCTCATCTTCGCCTTGTATCTTGATATCGAAGCGATAGACAACTTGACCGTCCCGATTGGTGCGTTTGGCCAGCAGCGTTGCGCGGCGGCGTTCCCATTCAATGAGATTAAGGACCGGGTCCTTGCTATTGGCCTCTTCCTCGTCCTCGAAATAGATACGCGTATTCAGGCCGACATTGATGCCCCGGGCAACGACCCAGAGGTTTATATGAGGCGCTTGCTGGCCCACGTTTCGTCCCGGTGTCGGACCGGGTTTGACAGTGTCGAACGCCCATTCGCCGGTTTCAAAATTGGTAATGACGCGTCCCCAGCCGCGAAAGCCGTCTTCGACATCGCCGCCGCCCTCAGGATGGGCATAAACGCCCTTGGCATTTGCTTGCCAAGCCTCAAGCAGAACATCCTTGATGGGAGATCCTGCCCCGTCCACGACCAGTCCTTCGACCCTGATACGCTCACCCTCGGCATTTGGTCCGGCTATGTCCCAGCCCAATTCCTGCCTGTAGATTTCAAATCCGGCAGCCCCGGGTGCCAGACCGATATGGACGTAAGGCCCGGCTGTTTGCGAGGGGGTTTCCTTCAGATAATTCAGCTGTTGCATCTTCAGTTCCCCTCCAAACGGTTTTCAAACAGGGTCGAGCGCCGACCGCGCAAGACCACGTCAAATCTATAGGCGATGGTATCCAGTGGGATCGTTGAATTCATATCGAGCCGCGAAATCAGGCGGCTGATCGCATCGGCATCAGGAATAGTTTTCACGATCGGGCACCTGTCGATCAGCGGGTCACCTTCGAAATAGCATTGTGTGATCAGGCGCTGTGCAAAACCTGTTCCGAATATCGACATGTGGATATGGGCGGGACGCCAGCTGTTCACCCAATTGCGCCAGGGGTAGGCACCGGGTTTTACGGTGCGGAAGAAATAATAACCGTTTTCATCTGTCAGGGTGCGGCCGCAACCACCGAAATTGGGATCGATCGGTGCCAGATGGGTATCCTTCTTGTGACGATAGCGCCCACCCGCATTCGCCTGCCAGATTTCCACCAACGTGTTTGGCACTGGACGTCCGTTTTCATCCAGCACCCTGCCGTGCAGAATGATACGCTCGCCAATCGGGCTTTCACCGGGCTGCGCATAGTTCGAGATCAGGTCGTTATCCAGAGGATCAACATCGTTGTGGCCAAAAACCGGGCCGGTGACCTCACTGATCGAGTTTTGCAGCGAGATCAGCGAATATTGCGGTGAACGGGTCACGCTGGTCTTGTAGTCGGGTGTCAGCGCAGGTGGGTGCCACTCGCGGTCACGCTGGTAGAATTCACCTTGTTTCAACATTGTCGGATCACACTTCCTTTTTGTCTGACTGGGGTTCCTACGCGTTTCCCATTCAGTCCTGTTCCATTTCATCATAGGTCTGTTTTGCCAGTTTGAGGGCCTGATTGGCGCGTGGCACGCCCGCGTAAATTGCGACGTGCTGAAACGCTTCAAGTACATCCTGCTTGCTGGCGCCGGTACGGGCTGTGGCGCGGATGTGCATCGGGATTTCTTCGAAATTGCCCAACGCAGCCAGCAAAGCCAGCGTCAGCATGGATCTCTCACGGTCGCTGATCCCGTCCGAGGCCCAGACGGTGCCCCACGCGCCTTCGGTGATAAGCGTCTGAAATGGACCGTCCAAATCAGACTTGGCGTCTTCGGCGCGATCCACATGGGCATCGCCCAGAATTCTGCGCCGCACTCGCATACCGGACTCGTATTTGTCACTCATTGCGGTTCTCCATCAGGAAGGCGGACAAGTCTTCAGCATAGGTGGCGGGGGCTTCCACACATGGCAGGTGCCCGGTGTTGGGTATTTCGGCATAGCGCGCCCCGGGGATCATAGCACAGGTCTGCCGGACCAGTTCGGGCGGGCAGGCGCGATCATCTGATCCGGCAATGGCCAGAACCGGCAATCGCAGCACCCGGGTCATGGGTTCAAGATCCGCATCTGCAATCGCGTTGCAGCATCCCAGGTACCCAGAAACAGGGGTACGTACCAGCATGTTGCGCCAAAGCAGCACGTTATCGGTTGCCCTGAAACCCGCCGCAAACCAACGGTCCAGAATTGCGTCTGCGACAGGCTCGATGCCGGACGACCGGATCGCGCCCATCCGGTTACGCCACATCTGCGCCGTCCCCATTTTCGTGGCGGTGTTGGACAGAACAAGGGCGCGGATCTGGTCCGGTCTGCGCGAAGCCAGCGCCTGACCGATCATCCCGCCAATAGACAGGCCGACAAACACCGTGTCGCGAACCCCGATATGGTCAAGCAAAGCCTCGGCGTCATCCGCCAGCTCAGCCATGCTGTAAAGCGCCTGAGGGCATTCCGACAGGCCGTGACCACGCAGATCGAACCGGATTAGGCGCAGGCCCTTGGGCAGCAAGGGCACAACCTTGTCCCAAAGGCGCAGGTCAGTTCCCAGCGAGTTGGCAAACACCACAGGCGTGCCATCTGGATCGCCATCCTCACGCCAATGCAGGTGAATGTTATCCAGCGCCGCAATCTGCATCAGTAGGGCAGCCCGACATAGTTTTGTGCAAACACCGATTGCGCCTCTTTGTTTTCGCGCAGGAAATCAATGCCAGCCTTCTGCATTTTCAGGTCAAAGCCGTTCTG
Source organism: Ruegeria sp. BH8 (assembly GCF_056538065.1). Lineage (NCBI taxonomy): Bacteria > Pseudomonadati > Pseudomonadota > Alphaproteobacteria > Rhodobacterales > Roseobacteraceae > Ruegeria > Ruegeria sp. BH8. Next base: position 31,931 of record NZ_JBQFSP010000014.1, read on the forward strand.
TTCCGGAAAACGGTGCAACAGATTGGTCGTGGACCAGCTGAACCGTTCGGCCTTCCAGATCCGGGCCAGCGCTTTTTCGGAATAGCGGTCGATGCCTTCGCTGTCGTGGTCTTCATAGAATTGCAGCAGTGCGTTGTGCAGATAGTGGATGTCGCTTGCCGCCGTGTTAAGCCCCTTGGCCCCGGTGGGGGGCACGATATGCGCGGCATCCCCACACAGGAACAAACGGCCCCAGCGCATTGGTTCGGTCACAAAAGACCGCAGCGCCGCAATTGATTTTTCGACAGATGGCCCGGTGATCAGTGTCTCAGCATATTGCGCGGGGATCCTGCGTTTCAGCTCCTGCCAGAAGGCTTGATCAGTCCAGTCATCGGCACTGTCAGACAGCGAGCATTGAATGTAGTACCGGCTGAGGTTCTCATTGCGCATGGAACAAAGCGCAAAACCGCGTTCCGATCCGGCATATATTAGTTCGTTATGGACCGGGGGTGTTTCGGACAAAACGCCCAGCCAGCCAAATGGATAGACCTTTTCATATTCCCGGCGCACGGTCAGCGGGATGGTTTGACGCGACACCCCATGAAACCCGTCGCACCCGGCGACAAAATCGCAATCAATCCGGTGTCCGGTCCCATCCGCTTGATACGTCACATAGGGTGCATCGCTGTCAGCCCCGTGAATCTGAACATCATCGGCGTTGAAAACGATCTTGCCGCCCATTGCCTCGCGCGCATCATACAGGTCGCGGGTTACTTCAGTTTGTCCGTAAACAACCACATGACTGCCTGTCAGCTTTTTAAAGTTGATGCCGAATTCGATATCGCCGTATGAGATCACTGTGCCGTCATGGACAAAACACTCCTTGTCCATCCGCTCTCCTACACCGGCCTCGCGCATCAGTTCCACAAAACCGGTTTCCAGAATGCCGGCGCGAATGCGGCCCAGAACGTATTCTCTGGTTTTGCGCTCTAACACGATGGTGTCTATGCCTTTGCGGTGCAACAACTGGCTGAGCAAAAGACCTGAAGGTCCACCGCCGATGATCGCGACCTGAACGCGCATGTTGGCTCTCCTGATTTCGCGTATCTAATAATTGAACGCCATTTCTCGATATGTAAAATGAGTTCTGCTTGGACTTAGTTGCCGGAATTGGAAAGTAATGATAGATCGCCGCATCAAAGTTAGGCATATTCAATGTTTTATTGAGATATGTCGCGAGAAAAGCCTTAAAGTTGCGGCAGAGAAGCTGTTTCTCACGCAACCGGCGATATCCAAGACGCTCAAGGAGCTTGAGGATATTCTGGGCACTGTGCTGTTGTCCCGTAACCGGTCCGGTGTTTCTCTGACACGGCAGGGCGAAGTGTTTCTGCATTTCGCCGAAATGTCGCTGGCCGCTTTGCAGCAAGGCTTTTCGGGTGTGGAGCAGATCGAGGCGCGGGGCAGAGCCAGTCTCCGGGTCGGGGTGCTGCCTTCGGTTGCGGCCCGTTTGATGCCAGCCGTTGCCACTGAGTTTTCCGAACTTGCGGGCAATGCCCGACTGAGCGTTTTCGACGGTCCACATGGCCATTTGATGGAGCGTCTTCGTCTGGGCGACCTGGAACTTGTTATCGGGCGGTTGGGTCGCCCTGAAACCATGCAGGGCATTTCCTTTACCCAGCTTTACGAGGAGAAAGTCGTCTTTGTCGTGCGCGCGGATCACCCGCTGCTGAAAGCCCCCGATCTCAGGCGGATTACCGAGTGGCAAGTGCTTTACCCGCCTGAAGGATCGGCAATTCGGCCCTTGGTGGATCGCCTCATGATCGCGCATGGGATTGGTGAAATCGAAGATCGTCTGGAAACTGTCTCGGGTGCTTTCGGGCGGGTGTATACCCGGCAGACCGACGCGATCTGGATCATCTCGGCGGGGGTGGTCGCCAATGAAATCAGCGATGGCCACCTTGTGGCGCTGCCGTTTGATACGTCGATCACACGCGGGCCCGTTGGGCTGATGCGTCGGCCTGACCAGGTCCTGTCACCTCAGGCGCAGGTTTTCGGGTTGGCTTTGGACAATGCAATTGCGAGGTTGGGCTTGTCGCCTGATGGTGCGACCTCTGATAACTAAGGCTGGTCCATTCTGCCGGGGTGGCGCGAGGACAGGAGCACAAGATGGATGACAAGGAACGCAGAATCCGTGAGGCAATTATCGAGAAATGCCTTTTTCTGAATTCCAGCGGTCTTAGCCAGGGCACATCCGGCAATATCTCGGCCCGATACGAGAACCGGATGCTGATCACACCTTCGGCGACGCCATATGACAAGCTGACCCCCGAGATGATCGTCTCAATGCCATTTGATGGAGAGTATGGGACCTGGGATGGCCCGCTCAAACCTTCGACCGAATGGCGGTTTCACTTCGACATTCTCAAGACCCGCCCCGATATGGGCGCGGTGGTCCATGCACATCCGACCTATTGCACGGCGCTGGCGATTGCACACAAAGAAATCCCGGCAGCGCATTACATGGTCGCGGCCTTCGGCGGTCCCAATGTTCGCTGCGCACCCTATGCGCGCTTTGGAACGCCCGAGCTGTCGGAGCTGGTGATCGAAGCGCTGCAAGGTCGAACCGCCTGTCTGCTTGGAAATCATGGGTCCATTGCCATGGGAGAGGACCTGGACAAGGCCATATGGCGCGCAGTCGAGCTGGAAACCATTGCCCGTCAATATTACCTTTCCCTGACCCTCGGTCCGGTGATCCTGACCGATGAACAGATTTTCGAAACGCTATCCGGTTTCGCTTCTTATGGTGTTCAGGGCGACTACTAGGACGTCGCAGCAGGTACTGCTAAGAAGCAAAATGAGCCTGAACAGACCTGACTGCCAAGATGGCTGCGCTGAGGGGCGGTATATTGGGCTCAATTCCAAAACGTCGCGACGTGATCAGGAGGTTTTCGCCTGTCGGCGTTGGTGTCACGCATCTGGCCATTCGCGCGGATACGGCTGCCTATTGATTTATTGCCGCGCGTAAAGAAGATGTAAGGTCAAAGCAAAAGAGTTCCGCAAGCGGGTAGGTATGGTAAAAATAAGAAATATGGAGGAGTTCGCGGCCCTGAGCGGGATTTCTCGGCCAACGGTTTCCAAATATTTCCACGACCCGGAAAGCGTTCGTTCCTCTACGCGGGCGCGTATCGAAGAAGCATTGGAAAAGTTCGATTACCGTCCAAATATCTATGCGGTGAACCAGAACCGAAAGCTGACCAAGAATATCGGTATCGTTGTTCCCTATCTTGCCGATCCATTTTTCGCCGAGATGGCCAGATACCTTGAGCAGAGTTGTATTGTCGCCGGGTATCGTCCATCTCTTTTCAGCTCGCACGGTGAGCAGGAACTCGAGAACGATATACTCGACAGCCTGCGGTCGCTCAAGCCGGCCGGAGTACTGTTTGCTCCTTTGGGGCGCGGGTCGGACCGAGCTCACATCGAGAAATTTTGTGCCGAGGTGCCAACAGTTCTGTTTGACAGCAACCTCGAAGGTTTGGGTGCAGCCTTTATAGGGTCGGACAATTTCAGTTTTGTTTCCCAAACCGTGGAATACATGACCCGGACGGGTGAACCTCCGTCTTTCTTTGAAATGCGCACGCCAGCAAACCCAAACGCCAACAAGCGACGCAAGGCATATATTGAGGTTATGGAACGTCTGGGGTTCGAACCCCATGTCATAAAAATCGATGGTGAAGGCTGGGCGTTTGAAGAGATCGGGCATCAGGGTGCTTTGAGAGTGTTGGAGAAAGGTGCTCTCAGGACGAACTCGGTTTTGTGCAGCAATGACCGTCTTGCGATCGGATTTCTGGCAGCCTGTTATGAGCAGGGGATTCGGGTTGGGCGAAAGGAAGATTGCTCACTCCGTGTCGCATCAAATGACGACCACCCCTTTGCAAAATTTACCTGCCCATCGCTGACAACAGCTGCGCATGATTATGACAACGTGGCTGGGCGCAGTGTGGATACCTTGTTTGAACTCATTGAAAGCGGCGGAAAATTTGACGACCGGACGGAGACTCTGTTTCCTGCGCGGCTTGTCTTGAGAGAATCCGCGTGAATTAAAACTTAACGCGCGTAAAGTTATTATTGACGCCGCGACAATTTATAAACTAGGGTCTCTGTACAGCATCCAAGCTCAGGGAGGACAGGGATGTATTTGAAGAACGCACTTCGTGCGGCGACTGCGTTGACTTTCGTCGCTACGGCAGCAGCCCAAGCGGAAACCATCACGATCGCGACCGTCAACAATGGCGACATGATCCGGATGCAGGGCTACACAGACGATTTCTCTAAAGCGACCGGCATCGATGTCGAGTGGGTGACGCTTGAAGAAAACGTACTGCGTCAGCGCGTGACCACCGACATCACGACCAAGGGCGGTCAGTTCGATATCATGACCATCGGCATGTACGAAACTCCGATCTGGGGCGCGAACGGCTGGCTGGTACCGCTGGACGGTTTGTCCGATGAATATGATGTTGGTGATCTGCTGCCTGCGATGGCAGGCGGGTTGAGCCATGATGGCACGCTTTACGCTGCGCCGTTTTATGGCGAAAGCTCGATGATCATGTACCGCACCGACCTGATGGAAAAGGCCGGTCTGGAAATGCCCGAAGCACCTACATGGCAATTCATCCGTGAAGCTGCGGCTGCCATGACCGATCGTGACAACGACATCAACGGCATCTGCCTGCGTGGTAAGGCAGGTTGGGGTGAAGGTGGTGCGTTCATTACGGCCATGTCCAACTCGTTTGGTGCACGTTGGTTTGACGAAGACTGGAAGCCGCAATTCGACCAGCCCGAATGGGCTGAAACGCTGAATTTCTACGTTGGAATGATGTCGGAATCCGGACCGGCCGGATATGCCACCAACGGCTTCAATGAAAACCTGTCGCTGTTCCAGCAGGGCAAGTGCGGCATGTGGATCGATGCGACAGTTGCAGCCTCTTTCGTGACCAACCCCAACGACTCGACAGTGGCGGATCACGTTGGCTTTGCTCTTGCGCCAGACACCGGTTTGGGCAAGCGGTCCAACTGGCTCTGGGCCTGGGCGCTGGCCATTCCAGCGGGCACACAAAAACAGGATGCAGCCAAACAATTCATCGAGTGGGCCACGTCCAAGGACTATATTGAACTGGTTGCCGCAGCCGAAGGTTGGGCGAACGTGCCGCCGGGTGCGCGCAAATCGCTGTACGAAAACCCTAACTATCAGGAAGTTCCATTCGCTCAGATGACGTTGAACTCGATCCTGTCTGCCGATCCAAGCAACCCGACAGTGAAGCCGGTGCCTTATGTTGGCGTTCAGTTTGCGGCAATTCCGGAATTTGCAGGTATCGCCACGCAAGTCAGCCAGGAGTTCTCGGCCGTCTATGCCGGACAGCAAACGGTGGATGAGGCGCTTGCCAAAGCGCAGGCCTTCACAGCAGAAGAGATGGAAGCCGCAGGGTACTGAGGCAACCTTCCCAGCGGGGGGCAGACCTTCTGCCCCCTGCTCCCACTTCCACAATTCGTGTTTTTCTCGCAGGCTGCCTTACGCCTGAACAGAGAGGTCTTGCACAATGGCAACTCAACATTCCAGATCAGTTGCACGCCTGATGATGGCACCCGCAGTGGTGCTGCTGCTTGGCTGGATGCTCGTGCCGCTGACGATGACCCTGTATTTTTCCTTCAAGAAATACCTTCCCTTGCGGGGCGGTGATCTCGGATGGGTGGGTTTCGACAACTATATCCGGTTTGTTTCGTCCAGTTCGTTTTGGCCTGCGGTACAGGCAACGCTTGTCATTGTTATCGGCGTGTTGGCGATTACGGTCCTACTGGGCATCCTGCTGGCGATGCTTTTAGATCAACCGATGTGGGGCCAGGGGGTGGTGCGCATCCTCGTTATTGCACCATTCTTTGTTATGCCGACTGTGTCAGCTCTGGTCTGGAAAAACATGTTCATGGACCCGGTCAACGGGTTGCTGGCCCATCTGTGGCGCTTTTTCGGGGCTGAACCGGTCTCGTGGTTGTCCGAAGCTTCAATGACTTCGATTATCATGATCGTGTCGTGGCAATGGTTGCCATTTGCGACACTGATCCTTTTGACTGCAATTCAGTCGCTGGATAGTGAGCAACTGGAAGCTGCTGAAATGGATGGCGCACCGCCGCTCAAGCGGTTCTACCACATCATTCTGCCGCACCTGAGCCGTGCAATCACAATCGTAATCCTGATCCAGACAATCTTTCTGCTTTCGATCTTTGCCGAGATTTTCGTCACCACCGGTGGCGCGTTCGGCACCCGTACACTCACCTACCTGATCTTCCAGCGCGTTTTGGAAAGCCAGAATGTCGGTCTCGGATCAGCCGGAGGTGTCTATGCGATCATTCTCGCCAATATCGTTGCGGTCTTCCTGATGCGCATCGTCGGCAAGAACCTGGACGCGTGAAGAGGTAAAACCATGGCCCGCACCGTTACAATCCAACGCAAGTCGCTGAACACTGCCCTGGCCTGGGCCGTCGGTCTGCTGATCTTTTTCCCGATCCTCTGGACCATCCTGACCAGCTTCAAAACCGAAGCACAGGCTATCGCAAGCCCGCCACTGTTCCTGAACTTCAACTGGACGCTCGAGAACTATGCTGTCGTGCAGGAACGCTCGAACTACATGCGTTTCCTTTGGAACTCGGTCATCATCGCAGGTGGGTCAACCCTGTTGGGTGTGATCATTGCCGTACCGGCAGCATGGGCAATGGCGTTTGTTCCTTCAAAACGTACAAAGGACATTCTGCTTTGGATGCTCTCTACCAAGATGTTGCCGGCAGTCGGGGTCCTTTACCCGATCTACCTGCTGTTCATCCGTCTGGGGCTGCTTGATACACGAGGTGGACTGGTTGTCGTGTTGATGCTGATCAACTTACCGATCATCGTCTGGATGCTCTACACCTACTTTCGCGAAATTCCCGGTGAAATCCTTGAAGCCGCGCGGATGGACGGGGCAACGCTGAAAGAGGAAATCCTGCACATCCTGACACCCATGGCTGTACCGGGCATCGCTTCGACTGTCCTGCTGAACTTCATTCTAGCCTGGAACGAGGCATTCTGGACCCTCAACCTGACAGCCGTTGACGCGGCCCCGCTGACCGCATTTATCGCCAGCTATTCCAGCCCCGAGGGCCTGTTCTTTGCCAAGCTCAGCGCGGCTTCGACAATGGCGATTGCACCGATCCTGATCCTTGGCTGGTTTAGCCAGAAACAACTTGTCCGCGGCCTGACTTTTGGCGCTGTGAAATAAGGAAAACTTATCATGGGACGTATTCAACTCAGGTCCGTGACCAAAAGCTTTGGCGACGTACAGGTTATCCCGCCACTGGATCTGACCATCGAAGACGGAGAGTTCACGGTGTTCGTCGGACCATCGGGTTGCGGTAAGTCCACTTTGCTGCGCCTGATTGCGGGGTTGGAGGACATCACCTCGGGTTCAATCGACATTGACGGGGCCGACGCAACAAACGTACCACCCGCAAAACGCGGCTTGGCAATGGTGTTCCAGTCTTATGCCTTGTATCCGCATATGTCTGTTCGCAAGAACATCGCCTTTCCGTTGCGCATGGCAAAACTGGATCAGGCCGAAATCGACAAACGTGTGAAAGGGGCCGCGCAGGTTCTGAACCTGACCGACTATCTGGATCGCCGCCCCGGCCAGCTGTCCGGTGGCCAGCGTCAGCGCGTTGCTATCGGGCGTGCCATTGTCCGTGAACCCGCAGCGTTCTTGTTCGATGAGCCGCTGTCCAACCTGGACGCTGCGCTGCGCGTTGGCATGCGGTTGGAGATCAGCGAGTTGCACGAACGGCTGGCGACCACCATGATCTATGTGACCCATGATCAGGTTGAAGCAATGACGATGGCCGACAAGATCGTCGTGCTTCAGGCTGGTGTGATCGAGCAGGTCGGAAGCCCGCTGGACCTGTATCGTACGCCACGAAACCTTTTTGTCGCCGGGTTCATCGGTTCGCCCAGGATGAACTTTATCGAAGGCGAAGAAGCTGCAAAACACGGCGCACATACAATCGGCATCCGCCCCGAACATATTGCTGTGTCCGAGAGCGACGGAACCTGGAGCGGTGTTGTAGGCGTGTCCGAGCATCTTGGATCAGATACGTTTTTCCACATACATGAAACCGGTCTGGCGGAAACAATCACGGTGCGAGCAGACGGAGAGGTTGGATTTAGGCATGGCGACCGCATCTACCTGTCACCACGTGCCGACGTGCTTCATCGTTTTGACGCGCAAGGGCTGCGGATCGAATGAAGCGACTGGACGGAAAAACCGCGCTTATCACTGGTGCTGCGCGTGGAATCGGGCTGGCCTTCGCAAAAGCTTACGTCGCCGAAGGTGCGCGTGTGGCCATTGCCGACATAGATTTCGCGCGGGCGCAATCCGCAGCCTCGGAAATCGGTGACGCTGCAATGGCGGTCGAAATGAATGTTGTTGATCAGGACAGCATCGACATTGCTGTTGCGCGCGCAGTGGATCAGTTCGGCCAGATTGACATTCTGATCAACAATGCTGCCGTTTTCTCAGCAGCGCCAATCATCGAAATCGACCGCTCCGATTACCAGCGCGTTTTTGATATCAATGTTTCGGGCACCTTGTTTACAATGCAGACCGTTGCGCGGCACATGATCGACGCCAATGTCAAAGGCCGGATCATAAATCTGGCCTCACAGGCTGGTCGGCGTGGCGAACCTTTGGTCGCCGTTTACTGCGCCAGCAAGGCTGCCGTAATATCTTTGACGCAGTCAGCGGGGCTCAATCTGATCGCTCACGGGATAAATGTGAATGCGATCTCGCCCGGTGTTGTTGATGGAGAGCATTGGGACGGCGTCGACGCCTTCTTTGCGAAGTACGAAAATAAAAAACCGGGGCAGAAGAAGCGTGAAGTTGCATCAGCGGTACCGTTCGGCCGTATGGGACGGGCCGAGGATTTAACCGGGATAGCGGTGTTTTTGGCGTCTGATGAAGCGGAATACATCGTGGCCCAGACTTACAATGTCGATGGCGGAAACTGGATGAGCTGATGACCCCTTTGGCGGACATAACACCGGTAGAGCTGTGCCTCGAACGCCTCGGATCGCTTCCTGCGGATGTCAAAATACCCGGATACCGGCGTGAAGACCTGACCCCTGGAATTGTTCATATTGGGCTTGGGAATTTTCACCGTGCGCATCAGGCATGGTACATACACAGGCTGATGCAAAAAGGGTTGGCCCTCGACTGGGCGATCATCGGGGCGGGCGTTCGGGCCTATGACGCGGACATGCGCGAAAAGCTGATTGGGCAAGACTGTCTGACAACTTTGATCGAGCTTGACCCGTCCGGTGTTTCTGCCGAAGTCATCGGCCCGTTGATCGACTATCTGCCCATTGAACCCCGAAATGCACCTCTGATCAGGAAAATGTCCGATCCCGCCATTCGGATCGTGTCCCTTACCGTTACTGAAGGCGGCTATTTTCTGGATGCCAAGTCGGGTGCTTTCGACGTGGACCACGATGATATTCGACACGACGTGCAAAACCCGCAACAGCCTCGCACGGTCTTTGGTGCCATAGTGGCAGCACTTGGCAATCGCCGTTCTGCCGGACATCTGCCCTTTACGGCATTAAGCTGTGACAACCTTCAGGGCAACGGTACCATCCTGCGCAATTGCGTTGTTGAACTGGCGCGCCTTACGGACCCTGATCTTGCGGATTGGATCGATCAGAACGGGGCGTTTCCGAATTCGATGGTGGATTGCATTGTCCCCGCCACCACTGATCATGTCCGATCCCAGACCCGCGCCCAAGGAATTGAAGACAGCGTTCCGGTGTCACACGAGAATTTCCGCCAATGGGTGATTGAAGATGATTTCTGCGCCGGGCGGCCGATGTTGGAGAAAGTCGGCGTAACGATCACCAAAGACGTGCACGCATTTGAAACCCTGAAACTGCGCATTCTGAACGGCGGGCACCAAATTCTGGCGAATGTGGGCGAGGTTCTGAACATCCCCACAATCGCGGACTGCATGAACGACCGGGAGATTTCGGCATTCTTTCTGAAAGTCCAGACCGAAGAAATTCTCCCTCATGCCAGTGCGGTTCCCGGGATGACGCCTGAACAGTATCTGGATCTGGTCAAACGTAGGTTTTCGAACACGGCTATTCATGACACCACGCGGCGCGTGGCCTTTGATGGGTCTGCACGACACCCCGGATTCTTGCTCCCGTCCCTTCGCGATGCACTGGCCTCGGGTACATCTGTCACCGGGCTGGCGCTCGTTGAAGCTTTCTGGTGCCGGATGTGCGCCGGTCTGCGTGAGGACGGATCAGAGATTGCGCCCAATGATCCCATCTGGAGCGATTTGCAGAGTGCGGCCCTTACCGCCAGGGAACAGCCCGAAAAGTGGCTTGAGGCAGCAAACCTATACGGAAGTACTGGCCGTGAAGCCCAGTTCGCAGAAGCCTTCATACGCTGGTTGCCACGGATTTGGCAGCACGGAAGCCGGACGACGATCAAAAGCTATCTGAATGCGCTTTCCTGACGGATGTGATCTCGGTTCAGGTGGTTTCCATTATAGAACTGGTCGCAGGCTTTGAATTTCCGGTTGTCCGATCGAAAACTGCCATAGGCGTCAATCTTTGGATTTCCGCACGATATATACGCCTGCGAGGCAGAGAGCGAAACCAAAGGCGATGCGCCAGGTGACCGGCTCGCCCAGGATCATCCAGGCCAGTGCTATTGCCAAAGGTGTGACAAGGTAAAGCAATGTGGACACGCGGGTCGCGTCGCCGCGCTGAACAAGTGCGACATAGAGGCTGATCGAGATCAGGGAATTGGCGATGACCAGATACGCAAGGGAAAGGATCAGGTTTGGATGCCAGGTGACTTCCATTGTTTCGGTCGCCATTGCGATGGGAAGCAGCACGGCAAATCCGATCACATATTGAACAGCACCACCCAACACTGGGTCGCTGCGCCGCCCGTGACGTTTTTCCAGCAAAGTGGCGGCGGTCAGGCCGACCAATGCACTAACCGCAAGCAGCCCGGCGGAAAGAGGCACTGCGCTGGTCTTGTCAAAGACGCTGATTGCAACCCCCGCAAAACCCAGCGCCAGGCCGACCCACATCACGGGCCGTCCACGCGCTTCTCCGACCAACGGAGAGAAGGCGGCGACAAGTGCGGGTTGCAAGGCCATCACGATGGCAGTGGTGCCGGCACCCAACCCCTGTTTCATCGCCTGGTAGGCCAGACCGAAGTAAACACACTGAATAAGAAACCCACTTGCCGCCATCGCGGCCCAGTGCGCCGGATCACGCGGCAGGGCAGGGCGGAACACCGCCAGCAGCGGCAGAAGACACAGAACAGCCAGACCATAACGGATCGCAAGCATGGTCATCGGTTCCACATAGGGCAGCCCCAGCTTGGCAAAGCTGTAGCCACCCGCCCAGAACAGCACGAACAGAACCGGTGCACCCAACCAGAATATCGATACCGCGCGGGCCGAGGTCATCATCTATTCCAGCTTCGAAGATAATCGCCCAAGCATATCAAGGCATTGGGCCATCTGGTCGACCGAGACGTATTCATCAGGTTTATGCGCCTGATCGATTGATCCGGGGCCGCAGACAACGACGCTCATCCCCAACTGCTGGAATATCCCGGCCTCGGTGCCGAAAGGTACAACGTCGGCGCCATTTGCCCCTGTCAGTTCCATCACAAGGTCACGCGCCTCGTTCTCGTCCATTGGCTCCAGCCCGTCGACCTCACCGATTACTTCGGTTTTGATACCGGCACCGGGATGAACAGTCTGCATTGCCGGGATCAGGGTTTGCGCGCAAAACCGGTGCAGTTCGTCTTTGACGTAATCCGCATCCGCCTTTTGCACTGGTCGCATCTCCCAATCGACCCGCGCCTTACCGGGGATCACATTATGGGCCACCCCGCCCACCAACGTACCGGTATTGATTGTTGTCCATGGCGGGTCGAACGGGCTGTTTGCCGGTGCTCGCCCTTGCAAATCAGCCTTCAGCGCCAGCAGTTTCGACACGTATTGCACCGCGTATTCGACTGCGTTAACGCCGCGCTCGGGGGCCGAGCCATGGCCTTCGAACCCGGTAAAATGCGCTGTATATTCATAGCAACCCTTATGGCCTTCGATGATGCGCATCGAGGTGGGCTCGCCGATGATGACCACAGCGGGTTTGATCGCTTTCTCCCGCAGGGTCTTGGCCAAAGCCTGCGCGCCAAAACAGCCGATTTCTTCATCATAGGTAAAGGCAAAATGCACCGGGCGCTGAAGGTCCAGCTTTGCGTAATACGGGGCCATGACGACTGCCGCCGCTATAAACCCTTTCATATCGCAGGTTCCGCGCCCAAACCACTTGCCGTCCCGCTCCTCCATCACGAACGGGTCCGAGGACCAGTCCTGATCGGCGACAGGCACTACATCGGAATGGCCTGACAGAACGATACCACCGTCGCGCTTTGGGCCCAATGTGGCAAAAAGATTGGCTTTGGTGCCGGTTTCATCATGCCATATTTCAACCTCTGCACCGCAATCGCTCAACCGGTCCGCGAGGTGTTTGATCATGTCCAGGTTGCTGTCTGACGAAACCGTGGGGAAGCTGATCAGTTCGCCCAGCAGGGTCTTGGCGTCTTCGAGGGTGCTCAAGGCTTAGTCTTTCACAAAGAGCTTTCGCTCGATATTGCACAGGGCTTCGGCGGGGCCGTTTTCAGTGATAAGAATGGTTTCCGTGGTCTCAAGCCCCCAGCTGTCCATCCATAGCGCAGGCATGAAATGGAAAACCATGCCCGGTTGCAGAATGGTCTCGTCTTCGGCGCGGATCGACGCTGTCCGTTCGCCCCAATCTGGCGGATAGCTCAGGCCGATAGGGTATCCCATGCGCCCCTCCCGTTCGAGTCCGTGACGGGCAAGAACCTTAAGAAAAGCGGTTGCAATGTCGCTTGTCCGATTGCCAGCCCGTGCAGCCTCTAAACCCGCCGCTATCCCTTCGATCTGCGCGCGTTCCGCGTCCCGCATTTCTGGCGGCGGAGTGCCAAGAAATACCGTGCGGCAAAGCGGAGCGTGGTACCGCCGATAGCAGCCTGATAGTTCGAAAAATGTTGCCTCACCTTCTTTCATCGGCGCGCCATTCCATGTCAGGTGCGCGGCAGTGGCATCCAGCCCTGAGGGTGTCAAAGGGACAATGGCCGGGTAATCCCCCCAATCATCCTCAACCCCGGTAATCCCGGCATGAAGGATATCTGCGACAAGGTCGTTCTTGCGCACGCCCACCGCGGCGCGATCAATGGCCGTTTGGATTACTTTTTCGGAAATCCGGGCCGCCTTTCTAATAAAGACAATTTCTTCTTCCGACTTGATCAGACGCTGCCAGTTCACAAGTGCCGTCGCATCCACCAGCGTCGCTTCGGGCAATTCCTTGCCCAAAACCTCGTGTGCCTTTGCGGAATAGTAATAGTTCTCCATCTCAACGCCGATGCGGGCGGTGCTCAGCCCGAGTGCGCGAATGTGGCCAGCCAGATCCTGCATGGGATGGCGTATGGTTGATTGAACGTAGTGGTCTGCATAGCCGCGAATGTTGTCCCTGGACATCCAGCATGTGCGCAACCCACCCAATGCATCCATCTGGCGTCCCCACCAAATCGGCTCACCTTCCATGCCGAGCAATACGCCCTGATGCACGTAAAAGGACCAACCATCATAGCCAGTCAGCCAAGCCTGGTTCGAAGGGTCGGTGACAAACAGTAGCTCTAACCCCGCTTTTTCCATAGCGCTTCGGGTCTTGGCGATCCTGCGGTCATATTCCGCTTGGCTGAAGGGGGCGTGTTCAATCGGCATGGCATCCTCGGAGGCTGGATATGACACGTACTTGAGCGCAATCTTACCAATTTGTACACAAATGAACTTGTAAGCGATACCTGAACCGAAACCCCTATTAGAAGTTATTGGGTTATCTAACGAGGAGATCATGGTACGCGTACAGGGTATTCGCCCTCAGCATCGAAGGACGCAGTAGAATAGAGCGCTGGAAGCATGCGAAGTCCCTGTTCGGTGGTTAGTGCGCTTCCGAAACCGCGCCAAAAGTCATGAGCCACCGAGGGTCATGAGAAATTTCTTCAGACCTCATCTGATCGCGGTTTTCGCGGGCCAATCGACTATTTGTGCGGTTTTATGCTGCGCCTGAGCGAGGATCGGCATTTCTCCGCTGGATATGATTGCAAGACGGCAACGGTGGAACCTGATCTCGCGCGCGACATGGTGCAGGGGGTCGGTGTCTTGGGGCACAGTGAAGGCTCGCTGCCAAACCCCAGATGTCCAAGGACTCAATCAATGCTACACACTGCGCCCACCTGTCGAGAGGCGGCCCCTTGTTTCGATGCATGTCGATCCAGCGCGCTCGACACCAACGGCATTCTCAATTCAACGCGTGCCGCGTCCCCTGTGGTGAACGAGGCAGAGTGTCAGAGCCTGCGCAACTCGGCCGGTCAGAGGAAAGCGCGCAATCTTTGGGGAATGGTTGCGTGGGGTTTGTTGGTGATAGTCCAAATCGCTGCGTACGCCGCCATGTTCTATGGCGTGTTGGTTATGCATATCTCGCTGCTTCCCTACGTATTTCTGGTTGCACTGACAGTCTTATTCTGGCTGGGCTACGATTGCATTCGCGATATGCGCAAGGATGCTTCATCAGCTAACGGTCAAAGTTAGATTCCTTTCTTACCTGAATGACTTCGGGTCAATGACAGTCGATATCTGTGGCCAAACCGCCGGGCCCAGTGGAATGTAAGTGTTGCCCTTCGTGATTTCCTTGGGGCAGGGCGCTTTCAGGTTCAAGACACGCCCTGGCAACAGGAATCTTTCACGAAAGTCAGTGACAGAGCCGGTTGACAACAGGTTTTGTATTTTGGATACATTTGTCAGGGATATCGCAACGACCTGTATTGTCACTGAACGCTCTGACGACAAAGAGCCCTGCGATTGTCTTGCCAAGTCCATTTCTGGGAGAAAATCATGAAACTCAATCTTCTGGCCGCAACCACGGCAATAGCCCTGTCGGGTGCCGTGGCACAGGCAAATACCCTGGTGTATTGTTCCGAAGGTTCACCCGAGGGGTTTGACCCTGCACTGTTTACCGCAGGGACTACCTTTGATGCCTCGTCGCATCCCATTTATAACCGGTTGCTTGAATTCGAAACCGGTACAACCAATGTGATCCCCGGTCTGGCTGAAAGTGTCGAGGCCAGTGATGATGGCCTGGAATACACGTTCAAGCTGCGCCAGGGTGTTAAATTCCATTCGAATGACGAATTCACCCCGACCCGAGACTTCAACGCTGATGACGTAATCTTTTCGTTCATGCGCCAAAAGGACGAGAACCACCCCTATAACCAAGTGTCTGGCGGCACGTGGGAATACTTCCAGGGTATGGGGATGCCGGATCTGGTCTCTTCTATCGAGAAGATTGATGACTACACGGTGAAGTTCACCCTGTCCAAGCCAGAGGCACCCTTTGTTGCGAACATGGCGATGGATTTTGCTTCGATCATGTCAGCCGAATATGGCGATGCTATGATGGCTGCCGGAACGCCTGAAAAACTGAATACCGCGCCCATCGGGACCGGGCCTTTCTCGTTCGTGGCCTACCAGAAAGACGCGGTGATCCGCTATGCGGCCAATGGCGACTACTGGAAGGAACCGGCGCAGGTCGAAAACCTGATCTTTGCCATTACGCCGGACGCGTCTGTTCGCTACCAGAAGCTGAAGGCTGGCGAATGCCATGTGATGCCTTACCCGAACCCGGCTGACATTCAGGCGATGAAGGATGATGCAGACATCAACATGATGGAGCAGGAAGGGCTGAACGTCGGGTATCTGGCTTACAACACCACGATGGCGCCGTTCGACAACCCCAAGGTTCGCAAAGCGTTGAACATGGCGATCGACAAACAGGCGATCATCGACGTGGTTTTCCAGGGCTCGGGCCAGGCTGCCAAGAACCCGATCCCGCCAACCATGTGGGGCTATAACGACGCTATTGTGGACGATGCCTATGATCCCGAAGCGGCCAAGGCCATGCTTGATGCCGAAGGTGTCTCGGACTTGTCGATGAAGATCTGGGCGATGCCTGTTCAGCGCCCCTATAACCCCAATGCCCGCCGCATGGCCGAGCTGATCCAGGCGGATTTTGCCAAGGTTGGTGTGGGCGTCGAAATCGTCTCATACGAATGGGGCGAATACCTGTCACGCTCGAAAGAACTGAACCGCGATGGTGCTGTTTTGCTGGGCTGGACCGGGGATAACGGCGATCCGGACAACTTCCTGGCCGTTCTGCTGGGCTGTGACGGGGTCGAAGCATCTAACCGTGCACAATGGTGCCACCAGCCGTTCGAGGATCTGATCCTGAAAGCCAAGCAAAGCACCGATCAGGCCGAGCGGACCAAGCTGTATGAAGAAGCGCAGGTCGTGTTCAAAGAGCAGGCCCCATGGGCAACCATTGCTCACTCGGTTGTATTCATGCCGATGAGCAACAAGGTGCAAGGCTACAAAGTGCACCCGCTGGGCGGCCACATCTTCTATGGTGTGAGCGTCGAGTAAGCCACCACTCACTCACCGGAGCCGCCTGTTTGGCGGCTCCGGCTTTCTTATTGAGGAGGTCGGCCTGAATGCCGGATCTGTCCGAATATCGTCAACTGGCACGGGACCTGTCAGTCGACGCAGTAGCTCTTGTGCCTGGCCCGAACTTCACCCGCGCTTTGGGAAAAGCTTTCATGAGCCACGAGCGGCCTTTCGTGGTTATTGTCCCGGCTGAGGGACAGGCCGCAGCGATTGTGCCCAATCTGGAACTGGCGTCATGGGATCTTGTAGGGTTCGAGGGCGCTGTTTTCGATTGGCGCGATCAGACCGGTTATGATGATGCGTTTACTGCTTTGGCCGCACATATGCCGATCCGCTCTCTTGCGGTGGAAGGTCAGGTGATGCGGGTTTTTGTCTCTGTGGCTTTCACACGTGCTATGCCGGACTTGCGGATCGTTGACGGTGAACGCGAAATCTCGGGCCTGCGCATTATCAAAACCGATGAAGACATTGCTGCGATGCAGGCGGCCATCGATATCTCGGAACGTGCTCTGGGTCGTGTGATTGCAGATGTGCGCGTCGGTCAGACTGAAAAACAGGTCGAGCAGGCCCTGATACAGGCGCTGTTTGCAGAAGGAGCCGAGTCTCTGGCGTTTTCGCCAATCGTTGCGGCTGCCGACAACTCTGCACGGCCGCATGGGAAAGCACGCAGCGACTACCAGATCAGGGCAGGCGACGCGTTACTGTTCGATTTCGGCGCCTGCAACGATGGTTTTGCCGCTGACATCACGCGAACCTTCTTTGTTCAAGACGTATCGGACGAGGGTAGGGAAGTCTACGATACCGTTCTGCGCGCCAACAAAGCCGGGTTCGAAGCTTGCCGCCCGGGTGCAACGGCCCATGACATCGACGATGCGGTCATCAGCGTGCTCGAGGCCTCGCCATTTGCGGATCGTATACGTACCAAAACGGGCCACGGGCTTGGCCGGGATGTGCACGAGGCACCTTATATCATGCGCGGAAACCACCAGAAAATTCTGCCGGGCATGGTCTGGACGAATGAACCAGGTCTCTACGCGCTCGAAAGTTTTGGCGTTCGCATCGAAGATGACGTGCTTGTCACTGTGGATGGTTGCCGGTCGCTGACCGATTTCCCCAAAGAGCTTACAGTCATAGGTCGCTGATGTTTGGTTACTTACTCACCCGCATTGGCCTGTTCGTCCCGACTTTTCTGGGCGTGACGTTGATCTCATTCATGTTCATCCGGGTGTTGCCGGGTGATCCGATCATCGTCATGGCCGGCGAGCGTGGCATGACTGAAGAACGCTATCAGGAAATGGTAGAAAAGCTGGGTTTCGACAAACCGGTGTTGCAGCAATACTGGGAATACCTTGCCGGAGTTTTGCAGGGCGATCTCGGCGAAAGCTTTGTCACAAAAAAACCGGTCTGGGAGGAGTTCTTTTCGCTGTTCCCCGCGACAATGGAACTTTCGCTCTGCGCCATGATCTTCGCCATCGCATTGGGTCTGCCTGCCGGTGTGATTGCGGCGGTGAACCGGGGGAAGTTTTTTGACAGGGCACTGATGTCTTCGGCATTGGTCGGGTATTCGATGCCCATCTTCTGGTGGGCGCTGCTGCTGATCATCGTGTTTTCGGGCAATCTTGGCTGGACACCGGTGTCCGGTCGGATCGACCTGCTTTATTACTTCCCAAGTGTCACTGGCTTTATGCTGATCGACAGTCTTTTGTCCGGGCAGGAAGGCGCATTCGGGTCGGCCGTTCGTCATCTGATCCTTCCGACGATTGTGCTGGGTACTATTCCGCTGGCAGTGATCGCGCGTCAGACCCGGTCGGCGATGCTGGAGGTTCTGGGCGAGGATTACATCCGCACTGCACGTGCAAAAGGGTTGTCGCCGACCCGGGTAAACGGGCTGCATGCGCTACGTAACGCGCTGATACCGGTTGTCACGGTGATCGGGTTGTCGGTTGGTACGTTGCTGGCGGGGGCAATTCTTACTGAAACCATCTTCAGCTGGCCGGGCATCGGCAAGTGGATGGTCGATAGTATTTTCCGCAGGGATTACCCGGTGGTGCAAGGGGGTTTGCTGATGATCGCGGTGATCGTGATGCTGGTGAACCTGCTGGTCGATGTTTTGTACGGCATCATCAACCCCAAAATCCGGAGACGATGATGACCGAGCTTTCGTCGAACCAGCCAATGGCCGAAAATCGTCCCAGCGCACTGCGAGAGTTCTGGTACTATTTCAGCGAAAACCGCGGTGCCGTGATCGGGTTGTGGGTTTTTGCCGCCTTTGTGTTCTGTGCGGCCTTTGCCCCTTTGTTGGCCCCCTATGATCCGACCGAACAGTTCCGGGACCATATCCTGCAACCCCCTGCCTGGCAGGAAGGCGGAAGCTGGGCCTTCCCGTTGGGCACCGATCCTTTGGGCAGGGATATGCTGTCGCGGCTGATCATGGGTTCACGCTATTCCTTCTTTGTGGGGATCGTTGTGGTCTGTGTTGCCGTAACGGGCGGCGTAATGGTCGGCCTTCTGTCGGGTTTTGCGCCCAAATGGGTTGATACGTTGATTATGCGGGTGATGGACATCGTCCTGGCTTTCCCGTCTCTGCTGCTTGCCCTTGTTCTGGTCGCCATTCTGGGCCCATCACTGACCAATGCGATGATCGCCATCGCCATCGTGTTTCAACCGCATTACGTGCGCCTGACCCGCGCGTCGGTTCTGGCGGAACGGCAGAAAGACTATGTGACCTCGGCCCGTGTGGCCGGTGCTGGCAAGTCGCGGCTGATGTTCATCACGGTATTGCCCAACTGTCTGGCGCCAATCATCGTGCAGGCGGCCCTGTCTTTTTCGACTGCCATTCTGGACGCGGCGGCCCTTGGGTTTCTGGGCATGGGCGCGCAGCCCCCCACGCCGGAATGGGGCACCATGCTGGCTGAAGCGCGCGAGTTCATCCTGCGCGCATGGTGGGTTGTAACCTTCCCCGGTCTCGCGATTCTGGTCACCGTGCTTGCCATCAATCTGATGGGTGACGGGTTGCGGGATGCGCTGGACCCGAAACTGAAACGGAGCTGATCGCATGAGCCTTTTGCAGATCCGTAATCTGACTGTTGAGTTCGCCACATCTTCGGGTAGTTTCCGCGCCGTGGACGGTGTCGATCTGTCGGTCGACAAAGGCGAATTGCTGGCCATCGTCGGCGAAAGCGGTTCGGGCAAGTCCGTGTCGATGCTGGCACTGATGGGCTTGCTGCCCTGGACCGCCACGATCACCGCCGATGAGATGAGCTTTGAGGGCCGTGACCTGTCCGGTATCTCGGCCCGCGAACGGCGCAAGATCATTGGTAAGGACATGGCGATGATCTTTCAGGAACCGATGTCCTCGCTGAACCCCTGTTTTACTGTCGGGTTTCAGATCAAAGAGGCATTGCGCATCCACCTTGGCCTGAACCGAAAAGAGCGTCACGAGCGTGCGGTCGAATTGTTCGATCAGGTTGGCATTCCCGCGCCTGAAAGCCGCCTGAATTCCTTTCCGCATCAGATGTCAGGGGGCATGAACCAACGGGTTGTGATCGCGATGGCCATTGCCTGCAACCCCAAGCTGCTGATCGCGGATGAACCGACCACGGCGCTGGACGTGACCATTCAGGCGCAGATTCTGGATCTGTTGATCCGGTTGCGTAATGAGCATGGCATGGGTCTGGTTCTGATCACCCATGACATGGGTGTCGTGGCGGAAACCGCCGAGCGGGTTCAGGTGCAATATGCCGGGCAAAAGGTTGAAGAACAGCCTGTCAGGGATTTGTTTCGAACGCCGCGTCATCCCTATACCACGGCCCTGCTAAGTGCTTTGCCGGAGCGGGCAACGTCCAAGATTCTGCCGACGATTCCAGGTGTTGTCCCGGGGCAATTCGACCGGCCAAAAGGATGCCTTTTCAGCCCACGGTGCCGCTTTGCCGATGCGACCTGCGCTCAGACCCCGCCGACCCCTCATGCCGAGGCATTTGGCAAAGCGCGCTGTCACTATGTTGAAAAGATTGCCGCCGGAGAGCTGGTATGACCACACCTATCGTTCAGGCCAACGCCCTGGCCCGGTTTTACACGGTCAAAGGCGGGTTGCTGTCCAAACCCGCAACCGTAAAGGCGCTGTCGGGGGTGGATTTCGACCTGCAACCGGGAAAAACATTGGCCATTGTCGGAGAGTCAGGCTGTGGCAAGTCTACGCTGGCCAGACTGATCACAATGATCGAAGAACCAACCTCGGGCAGCCTGACGATAAACGGGGTCGAAATTACCCCTTCGCAATGGAGCAAGATGCGAGAGACGGTGCAGATCGTCTTTCAGGATCCCTATAGCTCGTTGAATCCGCGTCAGCGCATCGGCCAGATCCTGCAGGAACCGCTGATCATCAACCGGCCACAGATGACAGCCGCCGATCGCGAAAAGCACGCTCGCAAGATGATCGAGATGGTAGGCCTGCGCCCCGAACATTATGACCGCTATCCGCATATGTTCTCGGGTGGGCAACGCCAGCGGATCGCTATTGCAAGGGCGCTTATGCTGGATCCCAAGGTGCTGGTTCTGGATGAACCTGTTTCGGCGCTGGATGTTTCGATTCAATCGCAGATCCTGAACCTGCTGGTCGATCTTCAGGAACGGCTGAACCTGGCCTACCTGTTCATTTCACATGACTTGTCGGTTGTCCGGCATTTCGCCGATGACGTGATTGTTATGTATCTGGGGCGCGCGGTTGAAAAAGGTCCGAAAGAGCAGCTGTTCGCGGCACCCCGACATCCGTACTCCAAGGCGTTGCTGTCCACGACGCCCCGCGCCGACCCGGATGCCCGCAAAGAACGGATCAAGCTGGAAGGCGAGTTGCCGTCACCGATGAATATCCCGAAAGGGTGCGCTTTTGCGCAACGATGCTGGCTTGCGACGGACCAGTGCAGGCAAACATTGCCTGAACTGGATGACGAAACCCATCAGGTCGCGTGTCTGCATCCTCTTTTCTGAAGAACCAGATGGCAGACGAAAACGCCCGGGCCATAGGACCGGGCGTCAGGAAGTCCGCACGTCCTTGAAGGCGTCAGAGCCCCCATTTCTCGCGGTTTGCTTCAAAAAAACCTTCCGCTTTTTTCACTTCGATCCAGTTGTTCACATAGTTGATCCAGATCTGATCGCCTTGTGGCAGGATCATCGCAATCGGCGAAGGTGATCGGGGGCCGGCGTTTTTCACGCGGATAACAGGAAACTTCTCTTCAAGGGTCGAGCCCTCGATGTTCGACGTTATGAATACATCAGCACGACCGGCGATTACTTCCTGATACCCGCGGGCCGGGGCCTCGACCACCTTGATCTCGGCGTTTGGAAACCATTCACGGACCCGTTTTTCGAATGTGGTGCCCAAAGTCGTCGCGACCTTCACACCGGCCTGATTGATCGAGTCATACCCGTCGAACTTGTCGGCCTTGTCCTTGGTTGTGTAGGGGAAGAGCTCCACCGAGATATAGCTGTCGGAAAAACCGGCAACTTTCATGCGCGGTGGTGAAATCGATGCAGACCCGGTCAAGTGGTACTTGCCTGCCACCACACCGTTGACCAGTGTTTTCCAGTCCGTGGGGACAAATTCGACCTCAACCCCAAGATCGGCGGCCAATGCATTCATAATGTCGATGTCGTACCCTTTGTAACTGTTGGTTGCCGGGTCGCGCAGTGTCATCGGGTTCCAGTCACCTGTGGTACCAACCTTGAGAACGCCGGAATCCAGCACCTCGTTCAGCGCAGATTGCGCCTGTGCGGAACCGGACAATACAAGCCCCAACACGGCAACCGCCGCGGCTTTCCAAAAAACGCTCATAGGTATCTCCCGTTGGTGGCGTTACGACCTTGTGATTGCAATCCTCATTGATTTCAGTCCAAAGGGAAAGATAACCTCAAGAAAATATTACTATGGGGCAAAAACGGGGGCAGTTCAGCTTATGGCAGGCGCCGCAATCGAGCTTGTGGGCGTGAATAAGTGGTATGACACGTTTCACGTTCTCAAGGACATTAACCTGACGGTCAGCAGCGGCGAAAAGGTGGTGATTTGCGGGCCTTCGGGGTCAGGCAAATCCACGGTCGTTCGGTGTATCAACCGGTTGGAAAAACACCAGAAAGGTATCATTCGGGTAGATGGGGTTGAGCTGTCGGATGACGTCAAGTCTACGGCAACCATACGGTCCGATGTCGGAATGGTGTTCCAGCAATTCAATCTGTTTCCGCATTTGACCGTTTTGGAAAACCTGACTTTGGGTCCGATCAAAGCGCGCGGCCTGAGCCGGAAGGACGCAGAGGAAAAAGCGCGCCATTATCTGGATCGTGTACATATCCCCGATCAGGCGGACAAAAAGCCAATGCAGTTGTCTGGTGGCCAGCAACAACGCGTAGCGATTGCACGATCCTTGTGCATGGAACCGCGCGCGCTGTTGTTCGATGAACCCACGTCGGCTCTGGACCCCGAGATGATCTCAGAAGTGTTGGAAGTTATGGTTGAACTGGCGAGTGAGGGCATGACCATGGTGGTCGTGACCCACGAGATGGGGTTTGCCCGGAAAGTGGCTGACAAAATGATATTCATGGATGCTGGTGAAATCGTCGAAGTAGGCAACCCGGAACATTTCTTCACCAACCCTCAGTCTGACCGCTGTCGCAAATTCCTGTCTCAGATACTGCAGCACTGAGAGGGGCAGATGAAAAAACTTCTACTAATTGTACCTTTGCTGCTGCTGGTAGGCTGTTCGTCTTCCCAGACCTGGGGTTGGTATGTGATCGACCCGACCACTGCATCGGGCTGGATCAATGTGAAATTTCTGATCTCGGGGATGGGGGCAACGATCCAGATTTCACTGATCGCAGCGGCGATGTCGATCATCATCGGATTGTTGGTGGCCCTGCCGGGATTGTCCGAGAAACGCGGCTGGCGGCTGGTTAACCGTGTTTACGTTGAATTTATTCGCGCCATTCCCCTGCTGCCAATGCTATTCTGGGTCTTTTATGGCTTGCCCATCGTGTTCAAGTCGATGGGCATGATTGTCCCCATCGATCCCTTTTGGGGTGCGATCATCACATTGGCGATTTCTGACAGCGCCTTCACTGCCGAGATTTACCGCGCAGGCATTCAATCCATTGCGCGAGGTCAAAGCGAAGCGGCGCAGACCATCGGGCTGAACTACGTGCAGACCATGCGTTATGTGATCCTGCCGCAGGCAATCCGGCGCATTCTGCCGCCCTTGGCAAACCAGTTCATCTACATCGTAAAGATGAGTGCATTCGCCAGCGTCATCGGGATGCAGGAACTGACCCGCCGCGCGAATGAGCTGGTGGTTACGGAATACCGCCCGTTGGAAATCTATACCCTGTTGATCTTTGAATACCTGATCCTGGTTCTGATCATCAGTGCGGGTGTGCGCTGGCTGGAGCGTCGCATGGGCGCGGACGAGCGCGGATAAGGAGAATTGATATGGACTGGAAAGCTTTCATGGCCGAGACCGAGGCCAATATCGGAACTTTTTCGCAGGAAGTGCCCGAAACCGTGCGCGGCTTTGGCATCATGGGCAAGGCCGCCAAGACCAATGGCGCACTAAGTGAGAAAACCAAGGAATTCATGGCCCTTGGCATCGCCATTGCGACCCGCTGCGACAGCTGCATAGGGTTTCACGTGCGTTCCCTTGTCCGGCTGGGTGCAACCCGAGACGAGATGTGCGAGGCATTGGCGATGGCGACCTATATGGGCGGCGGGCCGTCTTATGCTTACAGCGCCAAAGCGTTGAAGGCTTATGATGTGTTTTCCGGGTAATTGCCGCGCAAATCACCAAAGCGGATTGTGATCAGCCGTTTGGTTCCGGGTCAGCGTGCCCTAGACCTCCCGCGTTTTCCTCGGCAGTTTTGCGAATAATTGCACCGATTTTCAGCAGGTTTTCACCCAGCGGGTTGGTCTTTCGCCAGATCAGGCCGATGGTCCGGGTTGGTGGAGTATCCTGAAAGCGGGCGATGGACACGTCGGCAGACCGTGTTTCCAGCCCCACCGCCATTTCCGGTATCAGTGTCACACCGATGCCCGCCCCGACCATCTGCACCAGTGTGGACAGAGAACTGCCCTCCATAATGTGCTGCGGTTCGATGTTGCGGATCGAACAGAACGAAAGCGCCTGATCCCTGAAACAATGCCCTTCTTCCAGCAACAGCAGCCGCATCGTTCTGAGCTGTGACGAACTTGGCATTGGCAACCCGGCGTCCCGCGCCGGGCGAACCAGCAGAAAGTCTTCGTTGAACAACGAAAATTCCCGAAGGCTGGGTTCCGAGACAGGCAAAGCGACAACAGCAAAATCCAGCCTGGAGTCCAAAATTTCGCCGATCAGGGTTTGGGTGATGGTCTCTTTGGGCTCGATCGTCAGCTGTGGGAATCGTTGGGACAGTGCCTTGATGATTGATGGCAGCAAGTAAGGCGCGACCGTGGGGATGACCCCGATTCTGATGCGACCCGACAAGGGACCGGCGGAAGATTGCACAAGGTTCCCCAAATCCTCGACCCGCGTCAGGATTTCGCGGCCATGTTTTAGGACATCTTCGCCAAGCGCGGTCAGGCGCGTCTCGCGCGCTGCGCGTTCGACCAAGGGGCCACCCATGATGGCCTCCAGCTCTTTGATTTGTATGGAAAGCGCGGGTTGCGAAATCGCGCTGGCCGCCGCGGCTTTGCCAAAATGGCGGTAGGTGGCAAGCGCTTCGAAGTAGCGCAGGTGTTTAAGCGTGAGTGACTTCATAGGAAAAACTAATCGCAACGATAGTAATTACAAATTTCCAATTATCGAAACTGTGGGGTACGAGTCAAGACATCTGAACCCCTCGGTAAATACTCAGGAGATTTACAATGGACGGTAATCCCCACAATCACCAATCCGGCGGCTGCCCAGTCTTGCATGGCGGGAACACGGGTACGGGCAACTCTGTCACCAAATGGTGGCCGGATGCGCTGAACCTGGACATTCTGAGCCAGCATGACACGCGCACCAACCCGATGGACGCGGATTACAACCACCGCGAAGCAGTCAAAGGGCTGGATTTCAACGCTGTCCGCGCAGATGTCGAGGCGTTGCTGACCGACAGTCAGGACTGGTGGCCAGCCGATTGGGGCCACTATGGCGGCCTGATGATCCGTCTGGCGTGGCACTCTGCCGGGTCGTACCGCCTGGGGGATGGTCGCGGCGGCGCAGGTTCGGGCAACATCCGTTTTGCACCGCTGAACTCGTGGCCGGACAATGCCAGCCTTGATAAAGCGCGCCGTCTGCTCTGGCCGGTGAAAAAGAAATACGGCAACGCGCTGTCCTGGGCAGACCTGATTGTTTTGTCGGGAACGGTTGCCTACGAATCCATGGGTCTGAAGACCTTTGGCTTTGGCTTTGGCCGCGAAGATATCTGGGGCCCGGAAAAAGACGTCTACTGGGGTTCGGAAAACCAGTGGCTGGCCCCGTCCGAGAACCGTTATGGCGATCTGGAAACCCCCGGAACGCTGGAAAACCCGCTGGGTGCGGTGCATATGGGCCTGATCTATGTGAACCCAGAAGGTGTGAACGGTAACCCGGATCCAGCAAGAACTGCGCTGCACATCCGCGAAACCTTTGCCCGCATGGCGATGAATGACGAAGAGACCGCCGCTCTGACCTGTGGTGGTCACACGGTCGGCAAAGCGCATGGCGCGATGGCGGGCGATCATATCGGCGCCGAACCCGAAGCCTGCCCGGTCTCCGGTCAGGGTCTGGGATGGGACAACCCCGATCAGAACGGCAAGGCAACCAACGCATTCACGTCTGGTATCGAGGGTGCGTGGACGAAAAACCCGACCAAATTCGACATGGGCTTTTTCGATTACCTGTTCGGATATGAGTGGGAATTGGGAAAATCGCCCGCGGGTGCCAACCAGTGGCAGCCTGTCGACATGCCGGAAGATGAAAAGCCGGTCGACCCGACCGATCCTTCTATTCGCCGTATGCCGATGATGACCGATGCGGACATGGCAATGAAGATCGATCCGACATACAACGCGATCTGTCAGAAGTTCATGGCCGACCCGGATTACTTTGCTGACACCTTTGCCCGCGCGTGGTTCAAGCTGACCCACCGCGACATGGGGCCACGCGTCAATTACTATGGCCCAGACGTCCCGACAGAAGAGCTGATCTGGCAGGACCCGATCCCTGCCGGTTCGACCGGGTATGACGTCGATGCCGTCAAGGCAAAGATCGCCGACAGTGGTCTGACCGCGGTCGAGATGATCACCACCGCATGGGACAGCGCCCGTACCTTCCGTGGCTCGGACAAACGCGGCGGCGCAAACGGTGCGCGTATCCGTCTGGCACCTCAGAGAGACTGGGCAGGGAACGAGCCCGAGCGTCTGGCAAAAGTGCTGGGCGTTCTGGAGCCGATTGCAGCGGAAACCGGGGCCTCGATCGCCGACGTAATCGTTCTGGCGGGTAACGTCGGTCTGGAACAGTCGATCAAAGCCGCAGGCTTTGACATGACGGTTCCGTTCTCGGCTGGTCGCGGCGACGCAACAGATGAGCAGACCGATGCGGACAGCTTCTCGGTGCTGGAGCCGCTGGCGGACGGGTTCAGAAACTGGCAGCTGAAGGAATACGCGGTATCACCCGAGGCGATGATGCTGGACCGTGCGCAACTGCTGGGTCTGACCGCAGCTGAAATGACGGTTCTGGTTGGTGGCCTGCGTGTGCTGGGTGCCAATCACGGCGGATCGGCGCACGGGGTCTTCACGGATCGCGTGGGTCAGTTGACCACCGACTTCTTCGTCAACCTGACGGATATGTCGCTTAGCTGGCACCCGGTTGACGGTGGCACATATGAGCTGCGTGATCGTGCCTCGGGTGAGGTCAGGTTCACCGCAACCAGCGCGGATCTGGTTTTCGGCTCGAACTCAATCCTGCGTGGCTATGCCGAGGTCTATGCCCAGGACGATAATGCCCAGAAGTTCGTGCGCGATTTCGTGGCGGCGTGGACCAAGATCATGAACAACGACCGGTTCGATCTGGTAGCCTAAGTCAAAAATTATCAGGCGAGGGAAACCTCGCCTGATAATGTATTCGGGCTGACATCTGGTTGTGCCCGATTATCCCGCGATCACATTCTGTTTTTGAACACCCAGGCCTTCGATGCCTAATTCCATCGTGTCGCCGGGTTTCAGATAGACTTGCGGGTTTTGCCCCATGCCTACACCCGGCGGAGTTCCGGTCGAGATCACATCGCCCGGTTGCAGGGACATGAATTGCGACAGGTGTGAGATCACAGTTGCCACCCCGAAATGCATCGTCCGGGTCGAGCCGTCCTGATAACGGTGGCCGTTGACCTCAAGATACATCGGCAGGTTCTGAGGGTCTGCAACCTCGTCCCGCGTTACCAGCCATGGACCAATGGGGCCGAATGTGTCTGCCGACTTGCCCTTGACCCACTGCCCCGAGCGGTGAAGCTGAAAATCACGTTCTGACAGGTCATTGACCACACAATAACCTGCGACGTGATCCATCGCTTCGGCCTCGGAGATGTATTTAGCTTCCTTGCCGATCACGACGCCCAACTCGACCTCCCAGTCGGTCTTGACGGACCCGCGCGGGATTTCCACCGTGTCGTTCGGACCGATAATGGCCGATGTCGCCTTGAAGAAGATCACAGGTTCCTGCGGCAATTCCATACCGCTTTCTGCCGCGTGGTCGGCATAGTTCAGGCCGATGCAAATGAACTTGCCCACTTGGCCGACACACGCCCCTAAACGGGTGTTGCCTTCAACCATCGGCAAATCCTGTGGATCCAGCGCGCGCAGTCGCGCCAAACCTTCGTCGCTGAGAACGTCGCCCGAAATATCGTCGATGACGCCTGACAGGTCGCGAATTGTGCCATCGTCGTGCAGTAGCCCAGGCTTTTCTGCACCCAAGGCGCCAAACCGCAGTAGTTTCATATTGTGATCCCTTTCAGATTAAATCGCCCATCCGCCATCAATGGCAAAGGGCTGACCTGTGGTAAATGCGCTGCTGTCACTCGCAAGGTAGAGCGCCAGTTCGGCAATCTCGTCGGCAGTCCCAATGCGCCCCATCGGCTGGCGGGCGATGAAATCCGTCATCGCCTTTTCGTAGTCGCCCGTCGCCCGCAAACGCTCGTGCAGGCTGGGGCTGTCAACGGTGCCGGGGCAGATAGCATTGCACCGGATGCCCTGCGTGACGAAATCGGCGGCGATCGACTTGGTCAGGCCAATTACGGCAGCCTTTGATGCGCAATATACAAACCGGTTTGGAACGCCCTTCATCGACGATGCGACCGAGGACATATTGATGATCGACCCCCCGCCGTTTTTCAACATCGCGGGCAGGGTCAGACGGATCAGGCGATACATAGCCTTCACATTAAGATCGAAACTGAAATCCCAGTCGTCCTCTTCGCACTCAAGAATGGTGCCGTTTGCCACGTAACCCGCGCAATTGAACAGGATATCCAACGGTGGCAATTCAGCCACGGCACGTTTTACGGCATGCGCGTCTGTCACGTCGAGATGGATTGGAGAGATCCTGTCGATCTCCGAAAGCCCGGCCAAAGTGGTTTCGTTGATGTCGCTTGCAAAGACATGCGCGCCTTCGGCTGCGAACAGTTCGGCCGTGGCACGTCCGATGCCCTGCCCAGCGGCGCTGATGAATGCGGTTTTGCCTTTTAGTCGGTCAGAAGGCTGATGCGATGTCATTCTGGTCCTCATGATTTTCCCGAAGCCGGGTGGTGTGTTGGGGATAACTGCCTTGTTGTTCGCGCCTCAGGGAAAAGATTGGGCAGGTTCAGCGGGCGCAAAGCAGTGCGTGTTTGGGGTTCGGTGCGGCACCGTCAAATCCTGATGTGATAAGCCTTTGCCGCATTCCCTCCGAGGATGGCCGCACGGTCATTGGAGGAAAGTGCGCTTAGCAGTTCGTCGGTTGCATCTACCCATCGTTCATAGCTGCTGGCCAATGTGCAGACCGGCCAGTCGCTGCCCCAGATCAACCGCGATGGTCCGAACGTGTTCAGTAGGTGATCCACATAGGGGTACAGGTCCCGAACCGTCCAGTCAGGTGCAGCTTCGGTGACAAGACCGGACAGTTTGCAGAACGCGTTGGTGTCCCGCGCGATGGCGGCCATGTCTTCGGCCCACCCGTCAAATGCACCGTCCCGGATCAGAGGTTTCGAGCCATGGTCAATCACAACCCGCATGTCCGGGTGCTGTGTCAGAAGGCGACGCAACGGCCCCAGGTGCCGGGGCAGGGTGAGGGCATCGAAAGTCAGATCTTTAGATTGGATGGCCTCAAAGGCAGGTCTCAGGGCTGCGCCGAGCATCCAGTTCGGATCAGCGATATCCTGAATCATTGGCCGCAGACCAACCAAAGCGGGATGAGTGGCTAGTCTGATGATTTGTGCACGCGCATCAGGGGCGTCGAAACCGACCCAGCCAACCACACCTTTGATAAAAGGTGTCTTGTCCGCCAGTGACAACAGGTACTTCGTTTCGGCGACGGTCGACGCTGCCTGAACCAGAATTGTCCCGTCGATGCCCTGTGCTTGCAACAATGG
The DNA here is from genome assembly GCF_056538065.1 of Ruegeria sp. BH8. Classification (NCBI taxonomy): domain Bacteria; kingdom Pseudomonadati; phylum Pseudomonadota; class Alphaproteobacteria; order Rhodobacterales; family Roseobacteraceae; genus Ruegeria; species Ruegeria sp. BH8. The sequence continues at coordinate 62,195 of NZ_JBQFSP010000014.1, forward strand.
CGCAAGATCACCTGGCCCGAAGTCCCGGTAAATCTGGCCCAAATCCGGTGTCAGCCACCCATAGTCACCACGTGCCAGCGCCCAAAAATGCTGATGGGCGTCGATCTTCATGCAATCACGCCTTTCTTCAGGATGATGTTGCCGTACAGCCTGCGCTCGCCGGTCTGAATGATGGCAAATGCGGATGCCGCGCGTTGGTAGAAGTCGAACCGGTCCAGACCCTGAATTTGCGCGGGGTTGTCAGCCTGCGCGTCGATGATCTTTTGGAAATCTGCGACGGCCTCGGGCACGGCTTCGGGATCACCGACAACCTGCATGGTCAGCGCGGGGTCGGGTACGAATGTGTCCAGCGGCATGACAGACAACACCGCGCCAAGCAGATCACTTGCCGTTGAACCATCCGCACGAATGCAGTCAGGCCCAAGGTTGGAGCCCGGGAAATTGGCGTCCGCAATAACGATGTCATCGCCATGGCCCATGGCGCGCAAGGCGTACAGCAACTCAGGAGACAACAGCGGGTCGAGGTTACGCAGCATTGACAGGTTCCTTGGGCAAGGGGGCATCTGGCCGGATCAGGCCTTCGGTACGCAGGTCTGACCAAAGCTGGGCGGGGATAGTCCGCTCCAGCAGGGCGACATTGGCTTGAACCTCGGCCGCATTGACGGCGCCCGGAACAACCGTTTTCACGGCGGGGTGTCCCAGAACAAATTGCAGCGCGGCTGCGATCAGCGGTGTGTCATGGGCCGCACAGACAGTTTCGATCCTGCGCACCCGTTCAAGAATATCCTCAGGCGCATCGGAATAGTTATACTTGGCCCCAGGCACCGGTCCGGTGGCGAGGATACCTGAGTTATACGGCCCGCCCAGAATGATGCCCACATCGCGTTTCTCGCAAAGTGGCAGAAAACTGTCCAAAGCTTCCTGCTCCAAAAGCGTATACCGACCTGCCAGCAGGAACCCGTCGAAATCGCCAAGACCCAGCAGTTTTTCGCAAACCTGCCATTCATTCACGCCGGCGCCAATCGCAGCGATCTCACCTGCATCGCGCAGTTCAACCAGCGCCTTGTACCCGCCGCCATCGAACAACTCGCGTACTTTGGCGTCTGACATTTCCTGACTGCCCTGACTGAAAGCGCAGACGTCATGCACCAGAAGAATGTCCGCATTGGCAACACCTGTCCGGTCCCGGCTTGCCTCATATGACCGCATGACGCCGTCATAGGTATAGTCGAACACAATGCGTTTCTGCGGAACGTCCACAAACGCTTCGGGTGTCACCTCATGTGGTTCGCAATCCAACAGCAGACGACCGATTTTGGTTGATAGCTGAATGTTCTCACGCCCAAACCGCCTGATCGCTTCGCCAAAGCGATACTCGGACCGCCCCAACCCGTATTGCGGCGCGGTGTCGAAGAACCGGATGCCTGCGTCAAAAGCGGATTGCAACGCAGCCTGCGCATCAGCATCCGAGACCTTGCGATAAAGATTGCCCAATGGCGCGCCGCCAAACCCCATGCGGGTCAGCGGTACAGGCCGGGACGTCCTGTTGTTCAGAAGGGCGGTTTGCGAAACGGTCATCCTGCCTCTCGGGTGTTTTGGGGGGGTAAATTGAACAGCTGCGGTCTTTCCTGTTGCAGCTGTTCTATCCGAGGCATCAGTTGCCCAAGGTGATGGCGCATGGCGTCTTGTGCTGCACGTTCATCATGGGCGCAGATGGCATCGAATATCGCCCGGTGTTCGGCCAGTGTTTCCGCGATGCGGCCGGGTGTCGGCAACAGCAACATACGCGCGCGGCTGACCTGTAGCGACACCGTCTGCGCCACATCCGGCAAGCGAAGCATCCCGGTGAACGCCATCAACAGGGCGTGGAATTCTTCATCCGCGTGATAGAACCCGGCAATGTCGTCATCTTCGATCAACAGCTCTTGCAGGCGCACGTTGCGGCTCAGCTTTTTGCGCTGATCATCGGTCAGGTCACGCGCAACCTTGGCCACAGTTGCCAGCTCCAGGGCCTCTCGCAGAAAGGCGCCTTCGCGTATTTCATCCATCGAGAAATAGGACACGCGTGTACCCGATTGCGGCACCACATCCACCAGTCCTTCGGCGGCAAGCCTGGTGATGGCGTCCGCGACAGGTGCGCGGGATACACCCAGGCGCGTGCAGATTGGTGCCTTTCTCAGATTGGCACCGGGAGGGAAATCCAGTGCCAGGATCGCCTGTTTGATGGATTGGTAAACCCGCTGCGCAAGCGATCCCTCAAATGTTGAAATGTCGGGCAGGCGGGTGGCGTCAATGTCATATGGGTGGTTCATGAATCTGAACTATCATACTAACATGTTAGTTGACAAGAGTGGATTATCCCCGTAGCTCTGTGGCGAACAAGCGGGGAATCCATGCGCCCAGTTTCAGAGATCAAAACCCCGGGAGGCCCGGCCCGTGACACAATCCGGCTGAACCCGGATGACAACGTGATCATCGCGTTGCGCGACCTGAAAGCCGACGCGCAACCGGATGGGATATCGATACGGCTTCCCACGGACATCGCACGCGGGCACAAGATCGCCACCGCCCCGATTGCGGCGGGTGAAAATGTGATCCGCTATGGACAGATCATAGGTCAGGCCAAAGCGGATATCGCCGCGGGCGAGCATGTTCATGTCCATAATCTGGGTATGGGGGCGCATCAGCAGGACTACGCATATGCAAGCGCGAACGCGCCGCTGCCCGAGATTTCAGGCGACCGTATCTTCCAGGGCTTCCACCGCGCCGATGGCAAGGTCGGCACGCGCAACTACATCGGCATTTTGACAACGGTGAATTGCTCTGGCTCCGTGGCGCGGTTCATCGCCGAAGCCGCCGAGAAACGGGGCTTATTGGACGCGTACCCGAATGTGGACGGTATCGTCCCGATCGTTCATGGCACTGGATGCGGCATGTCGGGCAAAGATGAAGGCTACGCCACGTTGTTTCGAACGCTGGCGGGATATGCCCAGCACCCGAATTTCGCCGGTATCCTGTTGATCGGTTTGGGCTGCGAGGTGATGCAGGTGGCCGATCTGGTTGGCGGTCGTCCGATCCGTCCTGATGGCGTGCTGCGTTACATGACCATTCAGAGTGAGGGCGGCACACGCCGTACCATTGAACGTGGATTGAACGAGCTGCGCGGGATTGCCGACCTCGCGAACAAGGCCGAACGCAAACCTGCGCCGATCAGTGCGATAACGGTCGGAATGCAATGCGGCGGGTCGGATGGGTATTCCGGGATCACCGCCAATCCTGCTTTGGGTTATGCGTCGGATCTGTTGGTGCGGCATGGCGGTACGACGATCCTGTCCGAAACCTCGGAAATCTATGGCGCGGAACACCTTTTGACCCGGCGGGCCGAGACCGTTGAGGTCGGGGAAAAGCTGATCGAACGCATTCGCTGGTGGGAGGGGTATACACAGCGCAACGGCGGCGAGATGAACAACAACCCAAGCCCGGGCAACAAGCGCGGCGGGTTGACGACCATTCTTGAGAAATCGCTTGGCGCCGTCGCCAAGGGCGGCACCGCGCCCTTGCGCGGTGTTTACAAGTTCGGCGAGAAAATCGACAAGGCCGGCTTTGTTTTCATGGACAGCCCCGGTTTTGATCCATGCTCGGTCACGGGGCAGGTAGCGTCAGGCGCGAACCTGATCGTGTTCACCACCGGGCGGGGCTCGGTTTCGGGATATCAACCAACACCCTGCATCAAGCTGGCTACCAATTCCGAAATGTATGCCCGGATGTCGGAAGACATGGATCTGAACTGTGGGGATATCGTCACAGACGGTGTGAGCATTGAGGCAAAAGGCGAAGAGCTGTTCGAAATGCTGATCCGCGTCGCATCGGGTGAACAAACAAAAAGCGAAGAACTTGGCTTTGGTGGGGTCGAATTTGTGCCCTGGCAAATCGGCGCGGTGATGTAGGCGGCACCACCCCTTGGGGAGAGGGGTGTTTGGGAGGATAAATGAAAAAACTGGTCGACATGTCGGGGATCGAGAAACACTTTCCCGGAGTCCATGCGCTGAAATCAGTGCAGTTCGATCTGGTGCCCGGTGAAGTCCATGCGCTGATGGGCGAGAACGGCGCGGGAAAAAGCACGCTGATGAAAATCCTCTCGGGGATTTATCAGCGCGACGGTGGCACATTGCAAATCGAAGGACGTGATGCAAACCCAACCACGCCACGCGAGGCGCAGGCTTTGGGTATCGGCATCATCCATCAGGAACTGAGCCTGATGAATGATCTGACAGTGGCACAGAATATTTTTATCGGCCGCGAACCTCGTAAACGGTTTGGCCGACTGAACGATGCTGCGTTGAATGCACATACGGCCGAGATCTTTGCGTCCATGAACCTAAACCTCGACCCCAAGGCGCAGGTCGGCAGTCTGACCATTGCGAAACAACAGATGGTCGAGATCGCCAAGGCTCTTTCTTACCGGTCCAGGGTTCTGATCATGGATGAACCGACCGCGGCCCTGAACGATGCTGAAATTGCCGAGCTGTTCGTGATCATCCGCCGTCTGAAGGCTGAAGGCGTGGGCATTGTCTATATCAGCCACAAAATGGATGAGCTGAAGCAGATTGCTGACCGGGTTACGGTGATGCGCGACGGAGAATACGTTGGCACCGTTGACGCGGCAGCAACGCCGATCAGCCAGATTATCGCGATGATGGTAGGTCGCGAAGTCAAGGAAGAGCCGCTGGCCCCCCCCGATCTGAGCGATGCCGAGGTTTCGCTGGAAGTGACTGGGCTGTGTCGGGGTCACGAAATCCGCGATGTCAGCTTTTCGGTCCTGAAGGGTGAGATCCTGGGCTTTGCCGGGCTGATGGGGGCCGGACGTACCGAAGTTGCGCGGGCAATCTTCGGGGCTGATCCCAAAGATAGCGGAGAAATCCGGGTGCATGGGCAGGTGGTCTCGATCAGGACACCATCCGATGCCGTCAAGGCGGGCATCGGCTATCTTTCCGAGGATCGCAAGCATTTCGGCCTCGCCACAGGGATGAGCGTTCGTGACAATGTTGCCTTGGCTTCGATGGATATGTTCACCGGACGTGTCGGTGTTCTGAACGATGGTGAAATCAGCACGACGGCCAAGGGTTACATCACGCAGCTGGGCATTCGCACGCCTTCGGACACGCAGGAGGTACGCCTGCTGTCCGGCGGCAATCAGCAGAAAGTTGTCATTGCCAAATGGCTGCTGCGGGATTGCGATATCCTGATTTTCGATGAGCCCACGCGCGGTATCGACGTGGGCGCAAAATCTGAAATCTACAAGCTGCTGGAAGAACTGGCCGGGCAGGGCAAGACGATCATCGTGATTTCGTCGGAACTGCCCGAGATCATGCGCCTAAGCCATCGCATTGCCGTGATGTGCGAAGGCCGACTGACCGGCATTTTGCCGGGCGGCAAAGCCACCACTCAGGAAGACATCATGCATCTGGCGACGCAGCGGGCGGCGGCGATGCAGATAACAGGAACAGCGTAATGACCTCAGCAACGGAAATCGAAAAGAAAAGCCCACTGGCGGGGCTCTCGGAAAGCGGCGCCTACCAAAAGCTGCTGGCCTTCGCCAGCTTGATTGCCTTGCTGATCGGGTTTTCAATCGCGTCGCCGAACTTCATGCAAACTTCAAACATGATCGCCATCTTGCAGGCGACATCGGTCAATGGGGTGCTGGCGGTTGCTGCAACATTGGTCATCATAACTGGCGGGATCGACCTGTCCGTGGGAACTCTGATGACATTCTGTGCCGTTATCGCCGGTGTCGTGCTGACCTATCTCGGAATGCCACTGTTGTTGGGGGTTACGGCAGCGATTGCGGCGGGTGCGTTCTGCGGGCTGTGCTCGGGCACCTTTGTCGCCAAGATGAAAATCCCGCCCTTCATTGCCACGCTGGGTATGATGCTGATCCTAAAAGGGTTGTCGCTGGTGATTTCCGGCACGCGGCCCATCTACTTCAACGACACGCCGGGCTTTGACCAGATTTCGCGCGGGTCGCTGATCGGAAAGGTTTTTCCCGCATTACCGATCCCCAATGGCGTGCTGATCCTTTTCCTTGTTGCCATTGCAGCTTCGTACATTCTGGGGCGCACGGTTCTGGGCAGATACACCTTTGCGCTGGGATCAAACGAAGAGGCGGTGCGCCTATCGGGGGTGAATACCGATCTTTGGAAGATGCGTATTTACGCTCTGGCAGGTGGGATCTGCGGTATCGGTGGAATTCTGATCGCGTCGCGACTGAATTCGGCGCAGCCCGCGCTGGGGCTTGGCTACGAGCTGGAAGCCATCGCTGCCGTCGTGATCGGGGGCACGTCCCTGTCCGGTGGGCGTGGTACAATCCTTGGAACCCTGATCGGTGCCCTGATCATGGCAGTTCTGACCAATGGTTTGCGAGTGCTGTCCGTCGCGCAGGAATGGCAGACCGTTGTCACCGGCGCGATCATCATTCTGGCCGTTTACGCCGATATGGCGCGGCGCAGGAAGACAGGTTGAACAGTCACAAAAATCAGAAACGAAGACCAACTGGAGGAGAAGACATGCTAACACGTCGTTTCATTTTGGGGGCCCTGAGTGCGGCCAGCCTTTCGATACCTGCAACTATGTCATCAGCGGAAGACATATATATTCCGCTGGTGTCCAAAGGGTTTCAGCACCAGTTCTGGCAGGCGGTAAAGTCCGGTGCGGAACAGGCCGCCGAGGAATACGGTGTCACGATCACCTTTGAAGGCCCGGACAACGAAACCATGGTGGATCGTCAGATCGACATGCTGGCGGCGGCCTTGGCCAATAACCCCAAGGCCATCGGTTTTGCCGCTCTGGACAGCCAGGCCGCCATTCCACTGCTGAAGCAAGCTGATGAAAAAGGCATTCCGATCATCGCTTTTGACAGTGGCGTTGACAGCGACATCCCAGTTTCTACAGCAACAACAGACAATCAGGCCGCGGCTGCGCTGGCTGCGGACAAGATGGCCGAGATGATTGGCGGCAAAGGCAAAGTCGCCGTTGTTGCGCATGACCAGACCAGCCGCACAGGCATCGACCGGCGCGACGGCTTCGTCAATCGCATTGCTGAAAAATACCCGGACATCGAAGTTGTCACGGTTCAATACGGTCAGGGTGACCACCTGAAATCGACCGAGGTGACCAAAGCGATCCTGACGGCGAACCCCGATCTGAATGGCATCTTCGGCACCAACGAAGGCTCGGCCATCGGTGTGGTGAATGGTGTGCAGGAACTGGGGACCGAGGGGCTGACCATCATCGGATATGACAGTGGCAAGGCCCAGAAAGATGCGATCAAAAGCGGGCTGATGGCGGGTGCAATCACTCAGAATCCCGTGGGCATCGGGTATGAAACCGTCAAGGCTGCTGTGGCCGCGATGAAGGGCGAAGAAGTTCCTGCCCTGATTGATACCGGGTTCTACTATTACGACGCATCCAACATCGACGATCCAAAGATCGCGGCAGTGCTGTACGACTGATCTTCATTATCATACTTGTTCCTGGCTCTTGGTTCTCCAAGGGCCAGAAGCTTGTCAGAATCCCTGCATTAGCATGTCGACGCCGGCGGTGATCTGCGCAAAGTGATCATCAAGGTTGTCGACCGGCGATTTTAGAATGCCCACCGGAACGGCAGCCATGAATTGGGTTGCCATTACAAACGGTTTGCCCTGGATATCAAAGACGGGATTGAGCCGGGTGGCTGGGATCGGCGCGGTCGCTTCGGGAAGCAGGGGCACGACGACGCGTGTGTTCAACCCGCTCAGCAGATCGCTCTGGATGTCCAGAAGATACCCGTCACCTGACGGGTTGGGGAACACGTCGTATTTTGGCATCAGAACTGTCGGTAGGTGTCCAGCGGTAAGCCATTACGCTCGACATACGCGTTGGAACTCTCAAGTGCGGCCTTGTTTTCGGCATTCCAGCGTTCCGCTTTTGCGCTGGCGACTGCGGCCCGAATGCCGTCTTCGGCTGCGCGGGAAAGATTGATCTTCAGATCCCGCGCCTCGGACAGCATATCGCCATCCAGTGATAGATTTGTCGGTCTACGAGATGGAGCATTCATTTGATTACCCTCTGAACTGCGCCATTTTACCATCACACGATATGCGCGTCAAACATGCGCATATTACGTGAATGGCGGAAGCCCTCTGTTCAGCGGTACGTGGCAATCAGGAGATTTTTGGCCTGAAAAGAGCTTTGCGCTCAGTTCTTCCCCCTCTCATTACTGAGCGACTTTTTGTTTTTGTTTGTGTTTATTGAACTGTTGGTCGAAGAGGTTTTTGAAGGGTCCGTTTTTCTGCATGAGTTGGTCGAGGTTTCCCTGTTCGGCGATAG